>CALESJ010000056.1 GCA_937907025.1 uncultured Faecalibacterium sp. | reverse complement strand
TTGTTCAATTTTCAAGGTCCTGCTTGGCGCTGCCCTCGCGGGACAGCTTATTTATAATACCACCTGTGCAAGGTTTTGTCAACACTTTTTTCGAGATTTTTTTACTTTTTTCGAAATTCTTTTGAAAGCCGGTTTTCAGGGGCCTTTTTCTCCCCTTGCCTCTTACTATATATATAGAAGGAAGCCGGCGCCGCCGCACCCGCCGGTTGCCTTGCCCCGCCGGGGCAAACTCGTTATACTAAAGGGCAGAACCCATTGCAAAGGAGGGGCCGCCATGGCCGAACACATTCTGATCGTGGAGGACGATACCGCCCTGGGGCAGGGGCTGTGCCTGACGCTGGAGCAGTATGCCTGCACCCTGGCCCCCACCCTGGCCGAAGGCCGTGCCCTGCTGCAGCGGGGCAGCTGGGACCTGCTGATTCTGGACATCAACCTGCCGGACGGCAGCGGGCTGGACCTGCTGGCCCAGGTACGCCATGCCGGGCGCCTGCCGGTGCTGATCCTGACCGCCAACGATATGGAGCTGGACGAGGTGCGGGGCCTGGAGCTGGGCGCCGACGACTATGTGACCAAGCCTTTCTCCCTGGCGGTGCTGCGGGCCCGGGTGAAAAACCTGCTGCGCAACCGCCGGGCCGGGGCCGGGTCCCTGTACCGGCAGGGCGCCTTTGTCTTTGACTTTGCCCGGCTGGAATTCTGCCGGGACGGCCGGAGCATTGAGCTTTCCCGCACCGAGCAGCGCCTGCTGCGGCTGCTGGTGGAGAACCGCGGCCGGGTGCTGACCCGGGCCCAGCTGCTGGACGCGGTGTGGGACGGCGGGGAGTTCGTGGACGAGAACGCCCTCTCGGTGGCCATGCGGCGGCTGCGGACCAAGCTCGTGGACCCGCCCATCCGCACGGTCTACGGCGTGGGGTATCAGTGGGAATCTGGGGAGGGTGCCTTATGATGCCGGTGCTGCTGTGTCTGGCAGGGCTGGCCGCCCTGGCCGCAGGGGGTTGGTTCTTCTGGCAGGCCCGGCGCACCATGCGCCGCCTGGACCGGATGCTGACCCAGGCCATCGACGGCGGTTTTGTGGAGGAATCTTACGACGAAACCGCCCTGTCCTCTCTGGAAACCCGGCTGGCCCGGCTGCTCCACGGCAGCGCCGCCGCCAACCGGGCGCTGGCCCAGGAGCAGGCCGCCGTCAAGACGCTGATTTCGGATATTTCCCATCAGGCCCGCACCCCCATGGCCAATGTGCTGCTGTATGCGTCCCTGCTGGAGGAAACCGACCTTTCCGAAGCCCAGAAAGCCCGGCTGGTCCCGCTGCGCCAGCAGGCGGAGAAGCTGCATTTTCTGCTGGAGAACCTCATCCGCGCCTCCCGGCTGGAAACCGGGCTTTTGCAGCTGAACCCCACCGTCGGCCCCGTGGCGGACCTGCTGGAGCAGGCCGCCGGGGAAGCCCGCGCCGCCGCCGAAAAGAAACAGCTGACCCTGACGGTGCACCCCACCGAGGCCGCCGCCTGTTTCGACCCCAAATGGACCCCGGAAGCGCTGTACAATCTGGTGGACAACGCCGTCAAGTACACCCCCGCCGGGGGCCGGGTGGAGCTGGCCGCCGTGCTGACCGACAGTTTCTGCCGCCTGGATGTGACCGATACCGGACCGGGCATTCCGGAGAGCGAGCAGGGGGCCATCTTCAACCGGTTTGCCCGGGGTGCCGCCGCCCGGGCCACCGAGGGGCTGGGCATCGGGCTGTATCTGGCCCGGCAGATCGCCGCCGGGCAGGGCGGGTACATCCGGGTGCGCAGCACACCGGGGCAGGGCAGCACCTTCTCCCTCTACCTGCCGCGGCAGGGGGCGCTTACCGGGCAGGCGTGAATCTTTCCAACCTGTCATTTTCCCGAAAGGGCGGCGACAGATTGCTGCTGTATACTGGGTATTGCAGAACGGGAATCCCCTCTGCAATACCCGTTTTTCATATATAAAAGGCAAAGGAGCCAACCATGACCATTTTACAGACCCATGCCCTGAAAAAATACTACGGCAGCGGCGATACCCTGGTAAAGGCCCTGGACGGCGTGGACCTCTCGGTGGAGGAGGGGGAGTTCGTCGCCATTGTGGGCACTTCGGGCAGCGGCAAAAGCACCCTGCTGCACATGCTGGGCGGGCTGGACCGCCCCACCTCCGGCACCGTCACGGTGGACGGCAAGGACATTTTCTCTTTAAAGGAGGAAGCCCTGACCATCTTCCGCCGCCGCAAGATCGGCTTTGTGTTCCAGGCGTACAACCTGGTGCCGGTGCTCAGCGTGTATGACAACATCGTGCTGCCCATCCAGCTGGACGGTGCCCGGGTGGACCGCGCCCATGTGGAGCGCATCATCCAGGCCCTGGGGCTGGAAAGCAAGCTCCGCAGCCTGCCGGGGCAGCTTTCCGGCGGGCAGCAGCAGCGGGTGGCCATTGCCCGGGCGCTGGCCACCAAACCGGCCATTCTGCTGGCGGACGAGCCCACCGGCAACCTGGACACCGCCACCAGCCAGGACGTGCTGAGCCTGATGAAGACCATGAGCCGCACCTTCCGCCAGACCATGGTGATGATCACCCACAATGAGGAGATCGCCCAGCTGGCCGACCGCATCGTCCGCATTGAGGACGGCCACATCGTGGCGCGCTGAGGGGAGGGTCCGGTATGCTGAACGTTGCCAACCGCCGCTGCATCCGGCGGCTGAGTCTGAAAACCATGGCCGCCGCCCGCACCCGCAATCTGGTGGCCGTGCTGGCCATTGCGCTGACCAGCCTGCTGTTCACCTCCCTGTTCACCATTGCCCTGTCCATCAACGACGGCATGCAACAGGCGTCCTTCCGGCAGGCGGGCGGGTTTGCCCACGGCACCTTCAAACGGCTGGAGCCGGGGCAGATCGACGAGCTGTGCACCGACCCGCTGATCAAGTCCTGGGGCAAGCGTCTGTTTGTGGGCATGCCCGAGGACGGGCCTTTTGCCAAAGCCCATGTGGAGGTGAGCTACTGCGATGCCAATGAAGCCCACTGGATGTTCTGTGACCCGGTGGAGGGCCGCCTGCCCGAGAGCGACACCGAAGCCGCCACCGACACCCGCGTGCTGGCCCTGCTGGGGGTGGAGCCGGCGCTGGGGGCCCGGTTTAAGCTGGATATTCCGCTGGACGGGCAGGTCGTCAGCCGCACCTTCACCCTGTGCGGCTGGTGGAACTACGATGAAGCCTGTACCGCCAGCAATGTCCTGGTGACCCAAGCCGCCGCCCAGGCCATGCTGGACGAAGCCGGGGTGGTCCCGCCGGGGGAGGACGGCCTGACCGGCACCTGGTCCATGGATGTGATGCTGACCCACGGGGCCCGCTCCATCGGGGCGGACCTGGCCGCCATCCTGCAGGACCACGGCTACCAGAACCAGACCCCCGGCGAGGACTACATCGCCACCGGCGTCAACTGGGGCTACACCGGCGCCGCTCTTTCCGCCAAGCTGGACCCCACCACCCTGTTCCTGATTGTGGGCGTGCTGGTGCTGATCCTGCTCACCGGATACCTGATCATCTACAACGTGTTCCAGATTTCGGTGGCCGGGGACATCCGCTTTTACGGCCTGCTGAAAACCATCGGCACCACACCCCGGCAGCTGCGCCGCATCATCCGCAACCAGGCGCTGCTGCTGGCCGCGGCGGGTATTCCGGCAGGGCTGGTCCTGGGCTGGCTGGCAGGCTGTGCCCTGGCCCCTGTGGTGGTACAGAATCTGGACGGCGTTTCGGTGGTGGCTTCGGCCAACCCCTGGATTTTTGTGGGGGCAGCGGTGTTCTCTCTGGCCACCGTGCTGCTCTCCTGCCTGCGGCCCGGCCGGATGGCCGGACGGGTTTCCCCCATCGAGGCCGTCCGCTACACCGAGGGCAAGGTGCCCCGCCGGGGCCGTTCCTCCGCCCGGGGCAGCTCGCTGCTGGGGATGGCCGCGGCCAACCTGCGCCGCAGCACCGGCAAAACGGTGCTGACCATCCTGTCCCTCTCTCTGGCGCTGGTGCTGCTCACCTTTACGGCCACCCTCACCGGCGGGTTTGACCTGGACAAGTTCGTGGCCCACTATGCCACCACCGACTTTGTGGTGGCGGACGCCACCAAGTTCCAGAGCCGCAACCTGTTCAGCGCCGACACTGCCCTTTCCCGGGATGCGATAGACGCCATCCAGACCCAGGGCGGCATTGCGGAGGGCGGGTGCATCTACGGCAAGACCGGCTGGATCGAGGAGTTCGTCACCGAGGACTATTACCGCGCCGCCCAGAGCCAATGGCTCACCCCCGAGCAGCTGGACGTGGTGGTGGACAGCATTTCCCGGGACGAGAACGGCCTGCTGCCGGTTTCCGCCCAGCTGTACGGCATGGAGGAGTTTGCCCTGGACCAGCTGCGGGTGGTGGAGGGCGACCTGGCCCCCCTGTCCGACCCGGACAGCCACGCCATTGCGGCGGTCTACACCGACAATGATTACGGCCAGGTCGTTCCGGACAGCCCCTGGGCCAGGCTGGGGGATACCGTCACCCTGCGGTATGTGGATGAATACGAATACTACTACACCGACACCGGGGAGGTCATTCCCGAGCTCAACGACACCGTGACCGGCGGGGACCGCCCCTGGGACAGCCGGGCGGTTTCCTACCGGGATGTGTCGTACACCGTCACGGCACTGGTCACCGTTCCCAACGGGCTGAGTTACCGCTACTACGGCGACGACGCCTTTGTGCTGGGGGCGGACGCCTTTATCCGGGATACCGGCACCCAAAATATCATGTATTACGCCTTCAACACCACCGACGATGCCGCCCGGGCTGCCATGGAATCCTTTCTGCACACCTATACCGGCACTGTTGACCCTTCGCTGGACTACGAGAGCAAGGCGGTCTACACCGCCCGGTTCGACAGCATGCGGCAGATGTTCCTGCTGCTGGGCGGGGCGCTGATCTTTATTGTGGGGCTGGTGGGGGTGCTGAACTTTTTCAACGCCGTGGTCACCGGCATCACCGCGCGGCGGCGGGAGCTGGCCGTGCTGCAGGCCATCGGCATGACCCGCCGTCAGCTGCGGTTCATGCTGGCGGCGGAAGGGCTGCTGTACACCCTGAGCGCCGCCGTCCTGACCCTGGCGCTGGCCCTGCTGCTGGGGCCGCCGCTGGGCCGCGGGCTGGAGCATCTGTTCTGGTTCTACACCTACCGGCTGAACCTGCTGCCCCTGGCCGCCGCCCTGCCGGTCTTTGCGGTGCTGGGCATCCTGATCCCCCTGGCCAGCTGCCGCGCCGCCGCCCGCCGCTCGGTGGTGGAGCGCCTGCGGGCCGCCGAATGACCTTCCGCTTCCTCCCGGTCCGGCCGGACCGGGAAAGGCGGCGGTGCGTTCTCCACCAGACTGCCTCTGTCTGAATCTGCAAGCAAGAAAGCCCTCCGGCAATGCCGGAGGGCTTTTGTGTATCCCGTCAGGGGTTTTCTTCGGGCTGGACAAAGTGGGTGGAGCGGTAGTCCCGGGGGGCCACGCCGTACACCGACTTGAACGCCCGGGAAAAATGCAGCTGGTTGGCATAGCTGACCATGGCGCTGATGGCGCTGATGGGCAGGGTGCTTTCCTTCAGCAGCTGGGCCGCCCGGGCCATGCGGTAGTGCAAAAGGAAAGCCTGGGGGCTTTCGCCCATGGTGTCCCGGAAGACCTTGCCGAAATAGCTGCGGTTCAGCCCGCAGAAGGCGGCGATCTCCTCGATGGAGATATCCCGCTGGTAATTCTGCTCTATAAAGGAAAGGGCTTCCTTCATGTAGAAGTCCCGCAGGCGGCGCTGGCTCTGCTGCCGGTGGCCGGCGCTGGACTGCACCAGCTGGTCCAGGAAGAGGAATCCCTGCCCGATGATGCGGATGGGGCTGGCTTGGGGATGGTTGACGATGTACAGCATCTGTTCCTGCAGCAGGCGACCGGCCTCCCGGTTGACGGGGGTGTACACCGGCTGGCTGCGGCTGATGCCCGCCAGGCTCACGCTCTCACGGGCACGCAGGCCGTCGAATTCGATCCAGGTATACTCCCAGGGGTCCTCCCGGTCGGCCACATAGGTGGTGGCCACCCCCGGCACGATGAGGAACCCGTGGCCGCCCTCGATTTTATAGGCCTGGTCGTCGTCATACAGCACCCCCTTGCCGGAGATCACATAATGGAACAGGTAGTGGTTGCGGGCGTGGGGACCATAGGAGTGAAGCGGCTCGGTGCGCTCCCACCCGTACTGGTACAGGTTCAGGTCCACGAATCGTTCGTCCTGGAACACATGAAATTTGAGCTTGTTTTCGGTCTGGATGTCGTTATTTTGTTGCATGACAGACACCTCCCCCGTAATTTTTCTTGATTTTTTCTTATTATATACCTTAATGCGTCATGACTTCAATAAAAAATGCAGGAAACCACTAAATTGAGATATAAAAACTGGCAGCAAGATATTCACGCTTCGTTTGTCAGAATGTATAATAAAACCGTCAGATCGGGAAATTATTTGTGCATAGTGCACATTGCACAAAATTTTCCGGGTTTTTTCAGCACTTTGGCAAGGTCATTGAAGACCCTGCCGCTGCCGCACCGGCCGGGCTGGCAGCACCCCATGGCAAATGATCAGACAGGAGGAAAACATCTTATGAACATCAAACGGAAGTTGCTTGCCGGTTTGATGGCAACGTGCGTCGCAGCCGGGCTTGGCACCGGGCTGACTGCCTGCGGTTCGGGCAGTTCGGACGGGAACGTCAACCTGACGTTCCAGATCTGGGACGTGGCGCAGCGTGACGGCATGCAGGCGATGTGTGACGCCTATACGGCGGAACACCCCAATGTCCACATCGAAGTTCAGGTAACCAGCTGGGACGAATACTGGACCAAGCTGGAAGCCGCCGCCATGAGCAACCAGATGCCGGATATCTTCTGGATGCACACCAACGAGATCCTGAAGTACGCCGACAACGGGAAACTGGCGGACTGCTCTGACATTGTGGAAACGGAGCACTTCTCCGATATTTCCCTGGCCAACGCCAGCGGTTCGGACGGTAAACTGTATGCGGTGCCCAAGGACAAGGACACCGTGGGCCTTGTGTATAACAAGGAAATGTTTGATGAAGCAGGTGTCGCCTACCCCGACGAAACCTGGACCTGGGACGACCTGGTGGATGCTTCGCAGAAGATCTACGACGCCACCGGCAAGTACGGGTACATGGCTTACGGCGACGACCAGCTGGGTTACTGGAACTTTGTGTATCAGGCGGGCGGCAGCATCCTGACCCCGGACAAGACCCGCGGCAATTTCCTGGACCCCGCCACCAAGAAAGGCATGGAATTCTATATCGGCCTGCAGAGCTATGACTGGTGCCCCGACCAGACCTACTTTGCCGAAACGGCCCCCGGCACCGCCTTCTTCTCTGAGAAGGGTGCCATGTTCCTGGAAGGCGACTGGAACATTCTGAGCGAACTGCAGAACTACCCCGAGATGGTGGGCAAGTGGGACGTGGCTGTCCTGCCCGCCTGCCCCGACCCGTTGAGCGGCGACGGCCGGGCTTCCATCTCCAACGGTCTGAGCTACGCCACCAGTGCCACCAACAAGCATATGGACATCGTCAAGGACGTGCTGAAGTTCTTCGGCAGTGAGGAAGGCCAGCGCATCCAGGGCGAAAGCGGCGCCGCCATCCCGGCTTACGAAGGCCTGGAAGACACCTGGGTGGGCGTGTTCGACGAATACCCCATCAACGTGCAGCCCTTCATTGATATGTTTGATTACTGCGTCCAGAGCGTGAACAACGCGGCCCGCCCTGAATGGAAGAGCGAAGTCAGCGATACGCTGCTGAAGATCTACACCGGCGAGATGGACCTGGACACCGGCCTGCAGACCATGCAGAACGCGGTGGACGAAGCCAGTGCCGAATATTATGAGGAGGCAGACTAATGCAAAAGACATCCAAACTCGCCCGCGACGGTGCGGTGTGGGGCCTCATCATGGTGGCACCCACCATCATCGGTCTGCTGGTGCTGAACATTTGGCCGTTCATCGAAACCATTTACATGAGCTTTTCCAAGTCGAAGCCGTTCGGCATGTTTGAATTTGAGGGTGTGGATAACTATATCGAAATGTTCCAGAACGTTGAGTTCTGGAAGGCGACTTGGAACACCGTCCTGTTCTGCATTCTGACCGTCCCGGTGGGAATCTTCCTGGCATTGCTGGTGGCTGTGCTGCTGAACAGCAAGATCCGCGGCCGCACCACCTTCCGTGCCATCTTCTTCCTGCCCATGGTCGTGGCCCCCGCCGCCGTGGCTATGGTGTGGAAATGGATTTTCAACTCCCAGTATGGTATCATTAACTCGGTGCTGGGCGCCAACATCGGCTGGCTGACCAATCCCAGCATTGTACTTTTCACCTGCGCCATTGTGCAGATCTGGAGCAACATCGGCTACGACGCCGTGCTGCTGCTGGCCGGCCTGCAGAATGTTTCGGCCACGCTGTACGAAGCTGCCGACCTGGACGGCGCGTCCAAGGTCAAGCAGTTCTTCTCCATCACGCTGCCGATGGTTTCGCCGACTTTGTTCGTCGTTATGATCATGCGCCTGATGTCCTCGCTGAAAGTCTTCGACCTGATCTACATGATGGTCGATGACGCGAACCCCGCGCTCAACGACGCCCAGAGCCTGATGTCCCTGTTCTACCGCGAGAGCTTCGTGGCCGGTGACAAGGGCTATGCGTCCGCCATCGTCGTCTGGACCGTGCTGCTGATCGGTGTTGTCACCATCATCCAGTTCATCGGCCAGAAAAAGTGGGTCAATTACGAGGTGTAAAGTATGAATACCAGTATGAAAAGCAACAAAAGACTTTCCACCGCGCTGACGTATGTTGTACTCATCCTGGGCAGCATCATCATGATCTTCCCCTTTGTGTGGATGATCCTGACCAGCTTCAAGACCCAGGCCGAGGCCATGGCTATCCCGCCGCAGATCTTCCCCTCCAGCTGGCAGTTTGCCAACTTCACCACCGCGCTGGACAGCCTTCCCTTCGTGAATCTGTACGTCAACACCGGTCTGCTCATCGTGTTCCGCGTGATCTGCGCCGTGGTCTTCAGCTCCATGGCCGGCTACGCCTTCGCCAAGCTGCAGTTCCCCTGCAAGAACCTGCTGTTCGGCATCGTGCTGGTGCAGATGATGCTGCCCAGCCAGATCTTCATCACCCCCCAGTACCTGATGCTGGCCCATATGGGCATGACCAACACCATCTTCGCGCTGGTCTTCCCCGGCCTGGTTTCCGCGTTCGGCACCTTCTTCCTGCGGCAGACCTATCTGGGCATCCCCAATGAGATCGCCGAAGCCGCCTATCTGGACGGCTGCAACAAGTGGCAGACCTTCACCAAGGTCATGTTCCCCCTGACCGGTTCCAGCTGCGCCGCCCTGGCCATCTTCACCGCCGTGTTCGCCTACTCCGACCTGATGTGGCCGCTGATCTGCAACACCGACCTGAACAAGATGACCCTGTCCGCCGGCCTGTCCACCCTGAACGGCCAGTACACCACCAACTTCCCCGTGCTGATGGCCGGCAGCCTGCTGGCCATGATCCCCATGGTTATTCTGTACCTCATCTTCCAGAAACAGTTCATCCAGGGCATTGCCATGACCGGCGGCAAATAAGCCGTCGTCCCTGCCCTTGAGCGTCCCCGCGGGGGACATTTCCGGCGGCAGGCGGGCTGCGTCAGACGACCCGCCCGCCTGCCGCCTTTGTTTTGCATACTCGGCCCGGCGCCTTTCAGGGCGCTGCGCCTGAATATATATTCTTTATCATTCAGGAGGACCCTTGTTATGGGCATTCAATTTGACGCCGGTACGCGCACCTTTACCCTGCAGACCGTCCACACCACCTACCAGATGCGGGTGGACGAGCGCGGACGTCTGCTGCACCTGTATTACGGCCGCAGCATCGGTCAGGGCGACCTGGGAGCGCTGTATCCCCCCGCCGACCACGGCTTCTCCCCCAACTACTACACCTGCCGCAACCAGCGGGGCATTTCCCCCGACACCCTGCCCCAGGAATACACCGGCTGCAACGTGGGCGACTTCCGCCTTTCCTGCCTGGTAGTCCGGGACGAATCCGGCGCCGCCGGGGCGGACTTCCTGTATGATTCCCATACCATTGTCCCGGGCAAGTACACCCTGGAGGGCCTGCCCTGCGCCCACGACGAAGGCAGCGAGGCTGAAACCCTGTGCATCCGGATGAAAGACCCGGTGACCGGCCTGCAGCTGGAGCTGCTGTACGGCGTGTTTGCCAAGCAGGACATGCTCACCCGCGCCGTGCGCCTGACCAACACCGGCAAGGGGACCCTGCGCCTGGAAAAGGCCGCTTCCCTTTGCCTGGACCTGCCTTTCGGCAACTGGGACCTGATCCACTTCCACGGCCGCCACGCCATGGAGCGCCAGATGCAGCGGGTGTCCCTGCCCGACGCCATCACCACCGTGTCCTCCACCCGTGGTGCGTCCAGCCACCACCACAACCCCTTTGTGATCCTGTGCGACCACGACGCCACCGAGGACAACGGCCTGTGCTACGGCGTGATGCCGGTGTATTCCGGCAGCCACCGCACCGACATCGAGGTGGACCAGAACGGGCTGACCCGTGTGGTCAGCGGCCTGCATGAGGAGCGCTTCTCCTGGCAGCTGGACCCGGACCAGACCTTCACCGCCCCCGAAGTGCTGCTGTGCTGCACCCCCGACGGCCTGGGCGAACTGTCCCGCCATTATCACAACTTCCTGCGGCGCAACATCTGCCGCAGCCCCTTCCGCTATGCCCGCCGCCCGGTGCTCATCAACAACTGGGAGGCCACCTACTTCAATTTCACCACCGAATCCATCTGCCGCATCGCCGAGAAGGCCGCTTCCCTGGGCGTGGAGATGATGGTGCTGGACGACGGCTGGTTCGGCAAGCGCAACGACGACAACTCCGGTCTGGGCGACTGGTTCGTGAACGAGGAAAAGCTGCCCGGCGGCCTGCGCCCCCTCATTGAGCGGGTGAACGCCCTGGGCATGAAGTTCGGCATCTGGGTGGAGCCGGAGATGGTCAGCGAGGATTCCGACCTGTACCGCGCCCATCCCGACTGGGCCCTGACCCTGCCCGGCCGCAGCCCGGTGATGGGCCGCAACCAGCTGGTGCTGGACCTGGGCCGTCCCGAAGTGGTGGATTATCTGGCCGAGCGCCTGAGCACCCTGCTGCGGGAGAACCACATCGAATATGTGAAATGGGACATGAACCGCAACATGTCCGATGTATACAGCCGCGCCCTGCCCCCGGAACGCCAGGGCGAAACTTCCCACCGGTACATGCTGGGCGTGTACAGCCTGCTGGACCGCCTGACCACCCAGTTCCCCGATGTGCTGTTTGAGGGCTGCGCCGGCGGCGGCGGCCGTTTTGACGCCGGCATGCTGTGCTACTTCCCCCAGATCTGGTGCAGCGACGACACCGACGCCATCGAGCGTCTGTCCATCCAGTACGGCACCTCTTTCGGGTATCCGGTTTCCGCCATGGGCGCCCATGTGTCCGCCTGCCCCAACCACCAGACCGGCCGCACCGTGCCCCTGTGGCCCCGGGCCGTGGTGGCCATGTCCGGCACCTTCGGGTATGAGCTGGACCTGGGCCGCCTGACCGACGAGGAGTGCGACCAGGTGCGCCAGCAGATCGAAACCTTCAAGCGCTACTATGACGTGATCCAGAACGGCGCTTATTACCGCCTGACCGCTCCCGACCGTCAGAGCCGCTATGCGGCCTGGCAGACCGTGACCGACAAGGAGAGCCTGGTCAGCCTGGTGCTCATCCACCCCGAAGCCAACGCCCGGCCCCTGCACCTGTGCCTGCGGGGCCTGGACCCCGCCGCCCTGTACCGCATTGACGAGGTACACATGTACGGCACCGCCGCCACCCCGGAAGTGGGTGCGGCAGGCGGCACCGGCCTGTGCGGCGCGGTGGTCAGCGGCAGCACCCTGCTGTATGCGGGCTACACCCTGCCCCAGCTGACCGGAGATGCCCCCAGCGTGCAGATGCACCTGACCCGGATTTCCTGACCATACAAGAACGGAGGATTCCATCATGGATATTGTTGCCATCGGCGAAGTGCTCATCGACCTGACCCAGACCGGCGTGAACGCCACCGGTGTGCCCCAGTATGCCGCCAACCCGGGCGGCGCCCCGGCCAACCTGGCGGTGGCGGCATCCCGGCTGGGGGCATCCACGGCGCTGATCAGCAAGGTGGGCGACGACGCCTTTGGCCGGTATCTGCGCAGCGTGCTGAAAGAGAATTTCGTGGACGTGAGCGCCCTGGCCACCGACGAGGAGCAGCACACCACCATGGCGGTGGTATCGGTGGACGAGAACGGCGAGCGGGATTTCACCTTTTACCGGGACCCCGGCGCCGATTCCATGATGCTGAAGGATGAGATTCCCCTGGGACTTCTGAAAGAAGCCCATTTCCTGCATTTCGGCAGCGTGAGCCTGACCCGGGAACCCGCCCGCACCACCACCCTGTGTGCGGCCGAAACCGCCCGGGGCCTGGGCGCGCTGATCACCTACGACCCCAACTACCGGGCCAACCTGTGGCCGGACGAGGCCACCGCCATCCGCCGGATGCGCAAGCCCCTGGACCTGGTGGACATCCTGAAAATTTCCGATGAGGAACTGCCCCTGATGGCCGACACCACCGACCTGGAAACCGGCACCGCCGCCCTGGCGGAGCACGGCATCCGGCTGATCCTGGTCACCCTGGGCGCCCACGGGGTGTTCTACCGCTTCGGGGACAAGACCGGCACGGTGCCCGGTGTGCCCTGCACTGTGGGCGACACCAACGGCGCAGGCGACACCTTCTTCGGGGCGTTTCTGTCCCGGCTGTGCCGCCTGGACGGGCTGGACTGCCTGACCGTGGAGCAGCTGGAACCCATGCTGGCCTACGCCAACAAGGCGGCGTCCATCACCACCAGCCGCCACGGGGCCATTCCGGCCATGCCCACCCAGGAAGAGATGAACGCCGCGGAGTAAACCGCGGCCTAAGGAGCTGTTTTTTGCCATGGCAATGAAGGATATCCTCACCCGCCGCAGCGACACCGCCGCCTTTGACGCCCGCATGGCCCACTGCCATGACGAGCTGGAGTGGCTGTTCATGGAGCTGTACAACGACCGCGACGCCCTGAACACCCTGGAACAGGCCATGGCAGACGCCTGGGCCGCCCGCAGCCCCGAGCTGAAAAAGCTGGACGCCGTGCGAGAAGCCGACCCGGGCTGGTACCGCCGGGGCAGCATGTTCGGCATGACCATGTACACCGACCTGTTTGCCGGGGACCTGAAGAAGCTGGCCCGCAAGCTGCCCTACCTGAAAGAGCAGAATTTGACCTATCTGCACCTGATGCCCCTGCTGAAAATGCCCCATCCCCACAACGACGGCGGCTATGCGGTGGAGGATTTCAACCAGGTGGACCCTTCTCTGGGCACCAACGCCGACCTGGCCGCCCTGACCAAAAAGCTGCGGGCAGCGGGCATCAGCCTGTGCCTGGATTTTGTGATGAACCACACCGCCTCCAGCCACGAATGGGCCTGCCGGGCCAAGGCCGGGGACCCTTATTACCAGAATTTCTACCATTGTTTTGACGACCGCACCATCCCCGACCAGTACGAGCGCACGGTGCCCCAGGTGTTCCCCAACACCGCCCCGGGCAACTTTACCTGGTGCGAGGAGATGCACAAGTGGGTGCTGACCACCTTCCACCCCTACCAGTGGGACCTGAACTACCGCAACCCCGCCGTGCTGGTGGAGATGACCCGCAGCATGCTGAACCTGGCCAACCTGGGCGTGGAGGTGCTGCGCATCGACGCGGTGCCCTACATCTGGAAGCAGCTGGGCACCAACTGCCGCAACCTGCCCCAGGTGCACACCATCGTGCGCATCATCCGCATGGTGCTGGAAACCGTCTGCCCTGCCGTCATCCTGAAAGGCGAGGTGGTCATGGCGCCCAACGAGCTGGCAGCCTACTTCGGCACCCCGGACAAGCCGGAATGCCACATGCTGTACAGCGTGTCCACCATGGTCAACCTGTGGAGCGCCCTGGCCTCCCGGGATGTGCGGCTGCTGAAGTCCCAGCTGGACGCCCTGAACGCCCTGGGCCCCCAGTGCTGGTTCGTGAACTATCTGCGCTGCCACGATGACATCGGCTGGGGCCTGGACGAAGGCACCGAGCGGTACCTGGGCATTGATCCCCAGCTGCACAAGGAGTTCCTTTACCATTTCTATGAGGGCCGGTTTGAGGGCAGCTGGGCCAAGGGCGAGGTATACAACTACGACCCCGCCACCCGGGACGCCCGCAGCTGCGGCACCACCGCCAGCCTGTGCGGGGTGGAGCAGGCTCTGGAACAGGGCAGCGAAGCCGCCCTGCAGACCGCCTTGCACCGGGACCTGCTGATGCACGGGGCCATGGCCTTTTTCAAGGGCTTTCCCATGCTGAACAGCGGCGACGAGATCGGCCAGCTCAACGGCTGGGGCTACAAGGATGACCCCGACCTGGCGGAGGACAGCCGCAACCTGCACCGTACCAAATTCAACTGGGACAACGCCGCCCGCCGCAAGGAGCCGGGCACCCTGCAGAACATTCTGTGGCAGGGGCTGGAGGACCTGCGCACCCTGCGCCGGGACCCCTGCTTTGCCCCGGAAGCCTGGTTCACCACCTGGGACACCCACAACGATGGGGTGCTGGGCCTGCTGCGCCGCCTGGACGAGCGCACCCTGGTAGGGGTGTTCAACTTTACCGGCGAGCCCCAGCACCTGTGGCTGGACGCCCTGGACGGTGCCTGGCGCGACCGCCGCACCGGCGCCGCCGCCGATGTGCGGGACCTGTGGCTGCAGCCCTACGAGATGCGGGTGCTGGTCAACGAATGAGTTTCCTTCTGTCTGCCCCGCTCCCGGCCTTCGGGCCGGGAGTTGCGGGAAGATGTTTCCCCCTGTCTGCAAAAGCAAAAGGACAGCCTCTTGCGGGAGGCTGTCCTTTTGCTTTTTGTATTTTTTAGCTGTATTTTACAGTTCGTATTTACGCTTGTCCGCCACATCAATGTCGGTGCCGATCTGCACCTCGATGGCTTCCAGGCGGGTATCGGCGATGAGGGTGTGGCGCACACCGGCGGGCATGGTCACCACGTTGCCGGGGTGTACCGGGCGTTCGTCCCCGTCAATGACGACCCGGCCCATGCCGTCCACGATGGTCCAGACCTCGTCCCGGTGTTCGTGGCTGTGGTAGGTCAGCTGATGCCCGGCGTTGAGGACGATGCGGATGGTGGTCGCCTGGGGCTGCACGTCCAGCACGGTGAAGGAACCCCAGCTCTTTTCCGCAAAGCGGGCCTCCCCCTCCACCTGTTCCACAAAGGGCTTGATATAGCTGGAGCGGCCCTTGTCGCTGACCAGGATGCCGTCACTGGAAGCCGCCACCACCATGTCCTTGCAGCCCATGCAGATGATGGGGATGTTCAGCTGGTTGATGACGTTGAGGTTTTCGCAGGCTTCATCCATCTGCACCTTGCCGATGGCCGGGTCGGCCATGACCTCGCAGAAGGTGTTCCAGGTGCCCACGTCCTTCCACTGGCCGGCGTAGCGCATGACCGCGATGTCCGGCTCGTTTTCGGCCACGGCGTAGTCGAAGCTGATGCGCTTCTGCATGGCATAGCTGGCCTGCAGGTCCGCAAAGCCCCGGAAATCCAGCTGTTTGTGGGCAATGCCCAGCAGATACCGCAGGCGGAAGGCAAACACACCGCCGTTCCACAAAGCGCCCTTGGCGATGTAGGCCGCTGCGGTGGCTTCGTCGGGCTTTTCCTTGAAGCAGGACACCCGGCTCACCGGGTCGGTGCTTTTGGGGATGATGTAGCCGAACTTGGCGCTGGGGTAGGTGGGTTCGATGCCCATGAGGGTCAGGTTGGCGGCGTCGGGGTTTTCCGGCCCGGCCAGGCGGGCCATCTGCTTCACCGCGGCGAAGTAGGTATCGTCCACATAGGGGTCCACGGGGCAGACCACCACCGGCTCGTCAGGGTGTACGCCCATCACGTCGGTGAGGTAGGTGCAGGCCAGCACGATGGCCGGGAAGGTATCCCGCCGGCAGGGCTCCACGCAGACGCTGACCTTGCCGCCCAGCTGGTTCTTGATGGTGCTGACCTGGCGTTTGCCGGTGGCCACCACGATGTTGGCCCGGGGGTCGGCCTTTTTGATCTGGCGGTAGACCCGCTGGACCATGCTCTCGTACTCGCCCTTGTCATTGCGCAGCAGGGGCACGAACTGCTTGGACCGGATGTTGTTGGACAGAGGCCAGAGCCGCTGGCCGCTGCCGCCGGAAAGCAAAATCAGATTCATAGGGGGTGTCCGCCTTTCTCCCTCGGGGGGCGTGGTTCAGCGCTCGGCGCGCATGGGATTGTTCAGGAAATCCTCGTAAGCCAGGCGCAGGCCGTCTTCCAGCTCGGTCTTGTAGGTCCAGCCCAGCTTGGTGGCCTTGCTCACGTCCAGCAGCTTGCGGGGGGTGCCGTTGGGCTTGCTGGGGTCCCAGCGGATCTCGCCGGTGTAACCCACCACCTTGGCCACCAGCTCGGTGAGTTCCTTGATGGTCAGTTCCTTGCCGGTACCGGCGTTGACCGTTTCGTTGCCGGAGTAGTTGTTCATCAAAAAGACGCACAGGTTGGCCAGGTCATCCACATACAGGAACTCACGCAGGGGGCTGCCGTCACCCCAGCAGGTGACGTAGGGCAGGCCCTGCTCCTTAGCTTCGTGGAAGCGGCGGATGAGGGCGGGCACCACATGGCTGTGGGTGGGATGGTAGTTATCGTTGGGGCCGTACAGGTTGGTGGGCATGACGCTGATGTAGTCGGTGCCGTACTGACGGTTCAGGTACTCGCAGTATTTCAGGCCCGAAATCTTGGCCAGGGCATAAGCCTCGTTGGTCTTTTCCAGGGCGGAGGTGAGCAGGCAGTCCTCCTTCATGGGCTGGGGTGCCATGCGGGGATAGATGCAGCTGGAGCCCAGGAATTCCAGCTTCTTGCAGCCGTTTTTCCAGGCGGAGTGGATGACGTTCATCTCCAGGGTCATGTTGTCGTACATGAAGTCGGCCAGGGCTTCCTCGTTGGCCACAATGCCGCCGACCTTGGCCGCTGCCAGGAAGACATATTCCGGCTTTTCGGCCGCAAAGAACGCTTCCACGGCGTCCTGACGGGTCAGGTCCAGCTCCTTGTGGGTGCGGGTGATGATGTTGGTGTAGCCCTGACGCTGCAGTTCACGGACGATGGCGCTACCCACCATGCCGCGGTGGCCCGCCACATAAATCTTGGCATTTTTGTCCATCATGGGATAAGACTTCCTTTCTGGGTGTTTCTGTATATAAGAGAAAAGGTTGTTGGTTTTTGTGCAAGCGGCTGGCTGCGGGAGTAGAGATTGGCTCCCCTGTGTAAGGGGAGCTGGCGCCGTCAGGCGACTGAGGGGTTGGAAACGTACCGGCATTGCCCGTGAACGGGAAATAACCGCAAACTTCACAACCCTTCCGCCGCTGCGCGGTACCTCCCCTTACACAGGGGAGGCTTTTGGGGCGGCAATTATTTCCGCACGCCCTTTTCCAGGGCCTCGATCTTGTACAGGTCCACGTTCTCCTCGGCCCGTTCCACGGCCACCTTGTGCATGTCGCTGCGCACCATCAGGCGGACCAGTTCCGGGAAGCTGGTCTTGGTGGGGTTCCAGCCCAGTTCGGTCTTGGCCTTGGTGGGGTCACCCCACAGGTTGACCACATCGGTGGGACGGTAGAAGTCCGGGCTGACCTCGATGAGCACCTTGCCGGTGGCCTTGTCGATGCCCTTTTCCTCCATGCCTTCGCCCTGGAACTCCAGCTCGATGCCCACTTCCCGGAAGGCCAGGGTGCAGAATTCCCGCACGCTGTGCTGCTCGCCGGTGGCAATGACGAAGTCATCCGGCTTGTCCTGCTGCAGGATCAGCCACATGCACTCCACATAATCCTTGGCATAGCCCCAGTCGCGCAGGCTGGACAGATTGCCCAGATACAGCTTGTCCTGCTTGCCCTGGGCGATGCGGGCCGCTGCCAGGGTGATCTTGCGGGTGACGAAGGTTTCGCCCCGGCGCTCGGATTCATGGTTGAACAGGATGCCGGAGCAGCAGTACATGTTGTAGGCTTCCCGGTATTCCTTCACGATCCAGAAGCCGTACTGCTTGGCCACGGCGTAGGGGCTGTACGGGTGGAAGGGAGTTTTCTCATTCTGGGGGACCTCCTCCACCTTGCCGTACAGCTCACTGGTGGATGCCTGGTAGATGCGGCAGGTCTTTTCCAGCCCGCAGACGCGCACCGCTTCCAGCACGCGCAGCACGCCGGTGGCCACCACGTCGGCGGTGTATTCCGGCACGTCGAAGCTGACCTGTACATGGCTCTGGGCGGCCAGGTTGTAGATCTCATCCGGGCGCACTTCGCCGATGATCTTCACCAGGCTGATGGAGTCGCCCAGGTCGCCGTAGTGCAGGTGGAACTGGGGGTGGCCTTCCAGATGCGCGATGCGCTCCCGGTAGTCCACGCTGGAACGGCGGATCATGCCGTGAACATCGTAGCCTTTTTCGATGAGGAACTCGGCCAGATAGCTGCCGTCCTGTCCGGTAACGCCGGTGATAAGGGCTTTCTTCATGGTTTGACTCCTTTTGCCTTGGCCCCGCCCGCCGGGCGGCGAGGGGGTTGTATTTTCTTGCTTCGGGCCTTTTGTCGTCAAAGCGACAGACTTCGCCCTTGCTTTTTGCTTTCCATCCAGTATAATGGTTTTAACGCGGCTTGACAAGGGAATATCTTGCCGCAGTTTTTGCACGATATTGCTCTAGCCTTTCGGAGGTGCCCCATGCCCGAGTACAGCTCCTTTCCCTCCTTCTACGACCCGTCCAGCGTGCGGGCCATCGTAACGCCCTCGGCCTTTGCCCGGCAGAACCTGTTTTTTCTGCAGGAGGCCGGGCACATCCGCCTGCTGGAAAGTCACGCTGGTACCCAGCGCAGCAGTCTGGACAGTTTTCTCATTGTACAGGTAGCGGCGGGCAGCGGGCGGCTGCAATACGAGGGCAAGGTGTGGCCCCTGCGGGCCGGGCAGTGTTTCTGGGTGGACTGCCGCCGTCCCCACGGCTACCGCAGCGCCGACGACGCCCCCTGGGAGCTGCGGTGGGTGCACTTCAACGGGCACAGTGCCCCGCCTTTTTACAAGCTGTTTGCCGCCGGGGGCACGCCGGTGTTCACCCCCTCCGACGCCGGCGCCCCGGCCCGGCGCCTGGATGCGGTGCTGGACCTGGCCCGGCACTGGGACGCCACCGCCGAGCTGGAGGCTTCCGCCGAGATCGCGGCGCTGCTGGCGGGCATTCTGGCCGCCCGGGCCCGGGGCGGGGACGAAACCGACAAGACCGCCGCCCGGCTGGAGGAGGTGCGGGCTTACGTCATTGCCCACTGCACCGAGAACTTCTCCCTGGACGAGCTGGCCGCCCGGTTTTACCTGAGCAAGTATTATCTTGCCCGGAGTTTCAAGCAGCGATACGGGGAAACCATCGTGGACTGCCGTTTGTCCGCCCGCATCGACATGGCCAAACAGATGCTGCGCTACACCGAGCTGACCCTGGGGCAGATCGCCGCACGGTGCGGATTCCGGGAACAGGCCTACTTCACCCGGCGTTTCCGGGCCGCCGAGGGCCAGACCGCCACCGAATACCGCCGTGCCTGGCGGGGCAGACGATGATATAAAGCAAAAGCAGGCTTCCCGAAACGGGAAGCCTGCTTTTTTACGGTATAGGGTGAATCACTCGATGGTGACGCTCCAGGTGAAGGTCTTGCTTTCGCCGGGGTTCAGTTCCTCGTGCTTGCCGGGCTCGTTCACGCTGTTGGCCCAGCCGTTCCAGGGCTCCATGCAGACGAAGCTCTCGGCGTCCTGCTGCCACAGCACGCCCTTGCCGAAAGTATCCTGGTCAAAGGCCACGGTGACCTTGTGGCCGTTGCCCGAATCGGTGAGGACCATGGGGGTCTTGACGCCGGTGAGCAGGCGGATGGAATCGGCGGAGCCCTCCTTGCGGGTCAGGGTGATGGGCTGCACGGCGGCGGGCTGTTCGCCCTTGGCATCCTCGGAGCAGGTGGCGGCGTCGATGTCGAAGCTGACGTTCTCCAGCTTGCTCACGCTGAAATAGGGGTGGAAGCCCACGCTGAAGGGCAGCACCTTGGCGCCGGTGTTTTCCACGGTCAGGGCCAGGGTGGCGGTGGCACCGTTCAGGGTGTAGCGCATGGTGAGCAGGAAGTCGAAGGGATAGACGAACTTGGTCAGGCCGTTGGGGGCCAGGGTCAGCTCGATGGCGGAATCGTCCGCCTTCTTCACCTGCCAGGGCAGCAGGTCGGCAAAGCCGTGGACTTCCATAGGATAAGCGGCGCCGTCAAAAATGTGCACGCCGTTATCCGGCTTGCTGCAGCTGGGGAACAGGATGGGAATGCCGCAGCGGGGACGGTCGGTGGATTCAAAGTTCTTGTCCCGCAGCCAGAGGTACTCCTCCCCCGCCTTGGTAAAGCTGGTGGCCATACCGCCCTTTTCGGGGGTGACGGTCAGGGCATAGTCGCCGTCGGTGAGGGTCAGGGTGGCGTACTGCACCCCGTATTTTTCGTAAGTGCCGTTGCTCAGAGTGGACATGGCAGAAAGCCTCCTTTTTGATTTCCTGCCTCTATTTTACAGCATCACGCCGTCTTTGAAAATAGAAATTTCCCGGAAACCTTTTTCTTCGGCTTTGGTCTTTTTGCCGGATGCCACTTCCAGCACCAGGTCGTACAGACCCTGGGCGGTTTCGTCGATGGTCTTTTCGCCGTCGGCAATGACGCCGGTGTTGTAGTCGATCCAGTTGGCCTTTTTGGCAGCCAGCTGGCTGTTGGTGGCCACTTTCAGGGTGGGGGCGGGAGCGCCGAAAGGCGTGCCCCGGCCGGTGCTGAACAGAATCAGGTGGGCACCGGCGGCGGTGAGGGCGGTGGCGGAAACCAGGTCATTGCCGGGGCCGTACAGCATGTTCAGGCCCTTGGCGGTGACGGCGTCGCCGTAGCCGATGACATCCATGATGGGGGCGGTGCCGCCCTTCTGGACGCAGCCGCAGGACTTGTCCTCCAGGGTGGTGATGCCGCCCTGCTTGTTGCCCGGGCTGGGGTTTTCGTACACCACCTCGTTGTGCGCGAGGAAGTATTCCTTGAAGCCGTTGATCATTTCCACCGCCTTGTGGAAAACTTCCTCGTTCTGGCAGCGGTCCATGAGGAAGCCCTCGGCGCCGAACATCTCGGGCACTTCGGTCAGGACGGTGGAGCCGCCCCGGGCCACCAGCATATCGCTGAACCGGCCGATGGTGGGGTTGGCGGTGATGCCGGACAGGCCGTCGGAGCCGCCGCACTTCATACCCACCACCAGCTCGCTGGCGGGGATGGGTTCACGCTGGAACTGCCCGGCGTAGGCGGCCAGTTCTTTCAGGATGTCACGGCCGGCGGCCAGTTCGTCCTCCACGTCCTGGCAGGTGAGGAACTTCACCCGGTCGGGGTCGTATTCGCCCAATTCGGCCACGAACTGGTCGTGGGTCAGGTTCTCGCACCCCAGGCTGAGCACCAGCACCGCCGCCGCGTTGGGGTGGCGCACCAGCGCTGCCAGCAGTTTGCGGGTCTGGGCGTGGTCATGGCCGGTCTGGGAGCAGCCGAAGGGATGGGTGAAGGTGTACAGCCCGTCGATGGTGCCGGTGACCAGGCCCTGGTTCTCCCGTACCAGGGTCTTAGCGCAGTCGTTGACGCAGCCCACGGTGGGGATGATCCAGATTTCGTTGCGGATGGCGGCGCGGCCGTCCTTGCGGCGGAAGCCCATAAAGGTTTCGGGCGCCACGGGGGCGGGGTAGTTCAGTTTGGGGTTGTAGGTGTATTCCAGTTCCCCGGACAGGTTGGTTTTCACGTTGTGGGTGTGCATCCAGGTGCCGGGCTGCACGTCGGCGGTGGCGTGGCCGATGGCAAAGCCGTATTTGATGACGTTCTCCCCCGCCTTGATGGGGCGGATGGCCATTTTGTGGCCCTGGGGGATGTCCTCGGCGGCGGTGACGGTGCCCACACCTTCCACGGGCACTTCGGTGCCCCTGGCGATGGGATGCAGCGCCACCACCACGTTATCGTCGGGGTGGATGTGGATGCTCAGCGGCATGGTTGATCCTCCTTATGTAAAAGTAGCAAAAGGCTCCCCTGTGCAAGGGGAGCTGGCGGCCGGCAGGTCGACTGAGGGGTTGGAAACTTGCCGGGATTGCCCGTTGGCGGGAGATATGACCGGGTTTACAACCCCTCCGCCGCTGCGCGGCACCTCCCCTTACACAGGGGAGGCTTGGGGAGAGAGCGCGGCAGCGCCCCACTGCCCAAACTTAGGGAAAGGCAGCAGCCAAAAGGCTCCCCTGTGCAAGGGGAGCTGGCGGCCGGCAGGTCGACTGAGGGGTTGGAAACTTGCCGGGATTGCCCGTTGGCGGGAGATATGACCGGGTTTACAACCCCTCCGCCGCTGCGCGGCACCTCCCCTTACACAGGGGAGGCTTGGGGAGAGAGCGCGGCAGCGCCCCACTGCCCAAACTTAGGGAAAGGCAGCAGCCAAAAGGCTCCCCTGTGCAAGGGGAGCTGGCGGCCGGCAGGTCGACTGAGGGGTTGGAAACTTGCCGGGATTGCCCGTTGGCGGGAGATATGACCGGGTTTACAACCCCTCCGCCGCTGCGCGGCACCTCCCCTTACACAGGGGAGGCTTTCCGGAAGCGGTATTTAAATCCATTCCTTGCTCACCGGCTCCAGCCGGTGAGAAGGCCGTCGTCAGGTGGCCGCATCTCAGTGTGGCATGGTTTCTCACCCAACCAATGGCCGCTGTGCGCGGCCGGGTAATAGAGGAACCAACGCTGCGCGTTGTTTTTTGCATCGTGCTGCGCACGATTTCGCAGCATAGCTGCTCAGGCAAAAAGCCGCAGCCCTGGTCGGCGGCCGCCGCATCGAAACGGCGGGCCCTTTTCGTTTCCTTTTCGGGCACGAAAAGGAAGGAGTCAACGGCAAGATGCCGTTTTTTCCCCCTTACAGGCAGGCGGCAAAAGCGGCCTTGGCGCCTTCGGTGCGGATCTTGGTCAGGTTTTCCACGGTGCGCTGTTCCAGGCCGGGCACGGCGGTCAGATCCTGGCCCCACATCTGCTCGTTGGTCATGACGGCATGCACCAGGGTGGGGATGTCATCGTCCTTGTGGGCGTTGTAGAATTCCAGCACCCAACGGTCGTCGGAAACGGTGTACTCGTTGCCCTTGGCGCGCTTGCACACCAGGCCCTTGTCGGTCAGGCCCTGAATGTCGTTGGAATAGAAAGCGATGTAGGCAGCCAGACCCAGGCTCAGGCAGGTGGGCAGAGTGCCGTTCTTCTCCACATATTCCAGCAGAGAGGGCATGTTGCGGGCACGCCATTTGGCGGTGGAGTTCAGGCTGATGCTCATGAGCTCGTGGTTGACGAAGGGGTTGTTGAAGCGGTCCTCCACGGCGGCGGCAAACTGCTTGCAGTCCTCCTGGTCCAGGGGCAGGATGGGCACGACCTCCTCCAGCAGCATCTTGTTCATGAAGCCGCGGATGACATCGTCGTGCATGCAGTCCCGCACGATGTCAAAGCCCGCCAGATAGGCTCCCAGCACAAAGCCGGTGTGGGCGCCGTTGAGGATGCGAACCTTGCGTTTCTTGTAGGGGGTCACATCGGGAACCACCGGGCAGTTGAGCCCCGCCGCCTTGAACGGGAGCTTGTCCTCCAGCCAGGCCGGGCCTTCGATGTTCCACACGCCGAAGATTTCGCCCACGTCGATGAGCTCATCGTGGTAGCCGTTGACCTCTTCCAGGCGGGCCACCTCGGCGGCGTCGCGGATGCGGCCGGGCACGATGCGGTCCACCAGGGTGGAGCAGAAGGTGCAGTCCTCATTGACCCACTTCTTGAAGCCTTCGTCCAGGCCCCACTGGTCAATGTACTGGTTCACGCACTTGAGCAGTTCCTTGCCGTTGTTGTCGATGAGTTCGCAGGAGAGCACGATGACGCCGGGCTTTTTGGCGTTGTAACGCGCAAGCAGCACCTGAGTCAGCTTGGCCGGGAAGGAGGACGGCGGGCAGTCGGCAGCCTGGCAGGCCGGGTCGTAGACGATGCCGGCTTCGGTGGTGTTGGAAACGATGTACTCCAGGTCGTCGGAAACCGCCACCTGCATCATGGCGTCGTAGTCTTCCTTTTCATAGGGGTTCAGGCAGCGGGACACGCTGGAGATCACCCGCTTGGCATCCACTTTTTCGCCGTTCTGGCGGCCGCGCAGGTACAGGGTGTACAGACCCTCCTGGGCGTTGATGAGCTTGGCCAGGCCCGGGGCAATGGGCTGCACCAGGCAGCACTTGCCGTTCCAGCCCACCTTCTCGTTGGACACATCGAACCAGTAATCAACGAAGGCACGAAGGAAGTTGCCCTCGCCGAACTGCAGGACCTTCTCGGGTGCGTCCTTGAGGACGTAGCCCTTGTAGCCGGACTTTTCCAGAACGTTGTAATTCAAGGTTTCCATGTGAATGCTCTCCTTACGTTCGCAAAATTCGCGCCTTATGCCTGCTGCGGCACGGGTTGCACCGCAGCCAATGGACGCTCAATATCACCCCTATTCTATGTTTTTTGCTCTTTCGCGTCAAGATTCAATCCGGCAATAACGAACATATTTTGCGCATATGCCGGGGCGTTTCTGTGTTTCTGCGTTTTGCACAAGCTATACCCTGAATTTTTGGCAGATATTTCGGGTTCTGGGCAATTTTTGCAACTTGTTACACGGGGATTTCCTATGTATAATGGTAGCAGGTTATGTTATATTATGCTGCCCGAACGGTGCATGATTCGTTCCCTGTTGGGCGGCAGAACTGCCAAGGTTAGCAAAGGAGTACCGGTTTATGAAAGCTTTTATGGACAAGGATTTCCTGCTGGAAACCAAGACCGCACAGCACCTGTACCACGACTACGCCGAGTCGCTGCCCATCGTGGACTATCACTGCCATATTCCCCCGCAGGAGATCTACGAAGATCGCCGCTTTGAGAACATCGCCCAGGTGTGGCTGGGCGGCCACCAGATCCTGGCCGACGGTTCGGACTACTACTTCGGCGACCACTACAAGTGGCGCGTGATGCGTTCCAACGGCGTGCCGGAAGAGTATATCACCGGCGACAAGCCCGACCGCGAGCGCTTCCAGAAGTTTGCCGAAGCGCTGGAAATGGCCATCGGCAACCCCATGTACACCTGGTGCCACCTGGAGCTGAAGAAGTACTTCGGCTATGAGGGCGTGCTCAACGGCGACACCGCCGAAGAGGTGTGGAACCTGTGCAACGACAAGCTGCAGCACGACCCCAACATGACCGTGCGCGGCCTGATTGCCCAGAGCAATGTGGCCATGGTGGGCACCACCGATGACCCCATCGACAGCCTGGAATGGCACGAGAAGATCAAGAATGACCCGTCCATCAAGGTGGTCGTGGCGCCTTCCTTCCGCCCGGACAAGGCCGTGAACATCCACAAGGCCGGTTTTGCGGAGTATATCCACCAGCTGGAAGAGGTCGTGGGCCGCAAGTTTGCCTGCGCCGACTGCGTGGTATCTGCCCTGGATGAGCGCCTGCAGTTCTTTGTGAAGATGGGCTGCCGCGCCGCCGACCACGGCCTGGACTATGTGCCGTTTGTGGAAACCGACGTGGACAAGGCGACCGCCGCCTTCAAGAAGGCCATGGCCGGTGAACCCCTGACCAAGCTGGAGTGCGACCAGTATATCACCTACCTGCTGATCAAGATGGGCCGCCTGTACAAGAAGTACAATGTGGTCATGCAGATCCATTACAGCTGCCTGCGCAACGTGAACCAGCGCATGTACAAGAAGCTGGGCCCCGATACCGGCTTTGACATGATCGCCGTGACCGACGGCAGCGCTTCCATCAGCAGCCTGCTGTCTGCCCTGACCATGACCGGCGAATGCCCGAAGGTCATTCTGTACAGCCTGAACCCCGCCGACTTCGACATGCTGGGCACCGTTCTGGGTGCTTTTCAGGATGATGAGGTGCCGGGCAAGATCCAGCTGGGCAGCGCCTGGTGGTTCTGCGATACCGACGACGGCATGTACCAGCAGATGAAGACCCTGGCCCGTCTGGGCCTGCTGGGCAACTTCATCGGCATGCTGACCGACAGCCGCAGCTTCCTGAGCTACACCCGCCACGAGCTGTTCCGCCGCCTGATGTGCAACCTCATCGGCAACTGGGTGGAGAACGGCCAGTATCCCAACGACGAGAAGGCCCTGAAGAAGATCGTCGAGGGCATCAGCTACTACAACGCCAAGCGGTATTTCAATCTGTAATATTTTTCTTCTGATTATACAAAATGGAGAGAGCCGGAAGGTTCTCTCCATTTTTATTTGCCGGGAGTAGAGAAAGGCTCCCCTGTGTAAGGGGAGCTGGCGCCGAAGGCGTCTGAGGGGTTGGAGAGTTTCCGGTATAACCCGTGAACGGGATATATGGCACAGTCCACAACCCCTCCGGGGCTGCGCCCCACCTCCCCTTACACAGGGGAGGCTCTCCTCCCCCCAAAACCACAAAACAAAAGAAGGCTCCCCCTTATCCAGGAGAAGCCTTCTTTTACTTTTTATTCCTGCGGTGCTACCGCCGGGCCGGATTCGGGCAGCGGGATTTCGGGCATGAGTTCGTCCGAAACAATGTGCAGCATCCGTTCCAGGTTCTGCAGTTCCTCCGGGGTGAACCGCTGTTTGGCGCGGTCCACCACCTCTTGCAGATAGGCGTAGCTGATATTGTAATAGTCGATGTACTTGCGGGTGGGGTACAGGTGATATTCGCGCTTGTCGGTTTCCGACTGCACCTTCTTCACATATCCCTTTTTCACCAGATTGTTGATCTTGTAGGCGGCATTGGGGGTGGACAGGTTCATCATGTTGGAAAACTCCGCGATGGTCGGGCTGCCCAGCGCCATGATGACCTCCATGCAGAACGATTCCACCGTGGTCAGCGTGGCTTCGCGGGTTTCAAATCTGCTGAACACCTGTTTGTAAAAGTGCAATTTGAACTTGGTGTATACCTGCTGAAAAGCCTGATCCAGCATCGCAAAAACCTCCTGCGGATCGGGTCTGCGGACCGTGGTGCTGCGCGCACGGCGCAGCCGGACCGCCGCCCGAAGCTGTTTTGTGTCTTTACAGGTCAGTATACCATGTTTCGGCGCGATTGAACAGCCCTGTGTGGTCACCGGGCGTTCTCCCGGTCCACAATGGCAAAGGTCAGCTCGGCGTTGACAGCCCGCACGCCGTCCACCCAGGCCGTCGCCTTGCCCACGCCCACAGGCCCGTGGCGTTCGATGAGCTCGCATTCCAGGGTCAGCACATCCCCGGGCACCACCTGACGGCGGAACCGGGCGTTTTTCACCCCGCCGAACAGCGCCAGCTTGCCTTTGGCGCCCTCTTCACTGAGGGCGGCCACGGCGCCGCACTGGGCCAGGGCTTCCAGAATCAGCACGCCGGGCATGACCGGTTGTCCCGGGAAATGGCCCTGGAAAAAGGGCTCGTTCATGCTCACGCACTTGATGCCCCGGGCCCACTGGCCGGGCTGGTAGTCGGTGATGCGGTCCACCAGGGCAAAGGGATACCGATGGGGCAGAATTTCCGCGATCTGGGACGCAGTGAGCACCCGCGGCGGATCATTCGCAACAATGGCCATGGTTCAGCCCTCCCAGCGCTTGAAGATGACGGCGGCATTGTGTCCGCCGAAGCCCAGGCTGTCGCTCAGGGCGTATTCCACCTGTTCTTCCAGGCCGTGGTTCGGCAGGTAGTCCAGGTCGCATTCCGGGTCGGGGACCTGAAGGCCGATGGTGGCGGGCAGGTAGCCTTCATGCAGGGCCAGGGCGGTGATCACGCCCTCCACGCCGCCGGCGGCGCCCAGCAGGTGACCGGTCATTGACTTGGTGCTGGACACATGGAGCTTGTAAGCATGCTCCCCGAACACCGACTTGATGGCGGCGGTTTCGCAGGAGTCGTTCAGGTGGGTGCTGGTGCCGTGGGCGTTGATGTAGCCGACGGCCTCAGGGGCGATGCCCGCATCCTGCAGCGCCAGACGCATGCAGGCCGCACCGCCCACCCCGCCGGGGGCGGGAGCGGTGAAGTGGTAGGCGTCGCAGTTGGCGCCGTAGCCCACCACCTCGGCGTAGATCTTGGCGCCGCGGGCCTGGGCGTGGCCCAGTTCTTCCAGAATCAGCATGCCGGCGCCTTCGCCGATGACAAAGCCGCCGCGCTCGGCGTCGAAGGGAATGGACGCACGGGCGGGGTCATCGGTGGTGTTCAGGGCCTTCATGCTGGTGAAGCCGCCCACGCCCAGGGGGCTGATGCAGCTTTCGGCGCCGCCGCAGACAGCCAGATCCTCGTAGCCGTCCCGGATGCGGTGGAAGGCATCGCCGATGGCGTTGGTGCCGCCGGCGCAGGCCGTGACCGGGCAGGTGCACATGCCCTTGAGCCCGAAGCGGATGGCCACCTGGCCCGCCGCCATGTTGGCGATGGACATGGGCACAAAGAAGGGGCTGACCTTGTCAAAGCCCTTGGTTTCGCCCTTGGTGTGCTCTTCCTCGATGGTGGGCAGGCCGCCGATGCCGCTGGAGATGATGGTGGCGAACCGGCTGGCGTCGGTGTGCTCCATATCAATGCCCGCGTTGGCCATGGCCTCGGCGGCGGCAGCCACTGCAAACTGGGTGAAGCGAGCCATCTTGCGCGCTTCCCGCTTGTCCATACGGGTGGCGGGGTCAAAGTCCTTGACCTCGGCGGCCACCTTGACCTTGCTGTCGGTGGTGTCGTAGTGGGTGATGGGACCGATGCCGCACACGCCCTGTTTGATGGCGGCCCAGCTGTCGGCCACCGTGTTGCCGGTGGGGTTGACCGTGCCCAGGCCGGTGATGACGACTCTGCGTTTTTCCATGGGAAACCTCGCTATCCTTTGTATACAAATTGCCTCAGTGCCAAAACGATGGGTTCCGCGGGCCCGCAATGCCCGCGTTTTTGTTTTTGGGAGAACAGCCCCGGCTACCGCAGCCGTGCGCGCCTGTGCCCCCTTTTGCCCCGCCAGGGGAGTTACATCCCCATGCCGCCGTCCACGCACAGCACCTGTCCGGTGATGTAGGCGGCCTTTTCACTGGCCAGGAAGGCCACCGCATTGGCCACGTCCTCGGGGGCGCCGATGCGTCCCGCCGGGATGCCGGCCATGGCCGCCTGCTTGGCGGTGTCGGACATGGCGTTGGTCATGTCGGTGCCGATGAAGCCGGGGGCCACCGCGTTGACGGTGACGTTGCGGGCGGCAAACTCCCTGGCCAGGCTCTTGGTCAGGCCGATGAGCCCCGCCTTGCTGGCGGCGTAGTTGGACTGCCCCGCGTTGCCGTGCAGGCCCACCACGCTGCTGATGTTGACGATGCGGCCGTACCGCTGGCGCATCATCAGCTTGCAGGCGGCCTTGCAGCAGAAGAAGGCGCCTTTCAGGTTGGCGTTGATGACCTTGTCGAAGTCCTCTTCCTGCATGCGCAGGATGAGCTTGTCGGCGGTGACGCCGGCGTTGTTGACCAGCACATCCAGACGGCCGAAGGTCCTGGCCGCCGTATCCACCAGGGTCTGGCAGGCGGTGGGGTCGGTGACATCCGCCTGCAGCGTGACAGCCTGCACCCCATAGGCGCGGCAGTCTTCGGCGGTCTGTTCGGCGGCGGCAGAGCTGGCGGCGTAGTTCACCGCCACATCATACCCCTGGGCCGCCAGGGCCAGGCAGATGGCCCGTCCGATGCCCCGTCCGCCCCCGGTGACCAGGGCGGCGCGGCGGGTGTTTTCAGCTTCGCTCATGCCCGGGCCTCCTTGACGGCGGCGACGGCGGCGGTGAAGTCCGCCATCGTTTCGATGTTCAGGCAGGTGATGGCGCTGCCCACGGTCTTTTTCACAAAGCCGGAGATGGCCTTGCCCGGGCCCACCTCGATGACCGTATCCACGCCCAGTTCGGCCAGGCGGCGGATGGTGTCCTCCAGGTAGACGCTGCTCTGCACCTGCTTTTCCAGCAGGGCGGGGATGGAATCGCCCTCGTTCATCTCATGGCCCAGGCAGTTGAAGAGCACCGGCAGTTCCATGGGCTGGAAGTCGATGGTCTTGAACTTTTCGGCCAGGGCATCCCCCGCCGGGTGCATCAGGCTGGTGTGGAAGGGGCCGCTGACCTTCAGGGGGATGCAGCGCTTGGCCCCCGCCGCCTTGGCCAGCTCGAACGCCTTGTCCACGGCGGCCTTCTCGCCGCCGATGACCAGCTGGCCGGGGCAGTTGTAGTTGCAGATCTGCACCACGCCCAGAGAAGCGGCCTCGTCGCAGCAGTGCTGGAGGGTTTCCCGGTCCAGCATGAGAACGGCGGTCATGCCGCATTCCAGCCCTTCGGAGGCCTTGGCCATGGCCTTGCCGCGGAAGGCCACCAGCTCCACAGCGGTCCTGGCGTCAAAGACGCCCGCACATTCCAGGGCGGAGTATTCGCCCAGGGACAGGCCCGCGGCGTATTCGGGGCGGATGCCCTCGGCGGCCAGCATGGCGGTAACGCCCACGGCGAAAGCCACCATGCAGGGCTGGGTGTATCGGGTCTGGTTGATGACCCCCTCGGGGTCGGTGAAGCAGGTGGTCTTCAGGTCAAAGTCCAGACCTTCGGCGGCCTGGTCAAAGACCTGCCGGAACACCGGGGAGGCTTCGTACAGATCGGCGCCCATCCCGGCGTGCTGGCTGCCCTGACCGGCATACAGAAAAGCAAGTTTCATGGTGCTTTCTCCTTTTCTCACAGCTGAATGGCGCCCACCTCACCCAGACGGGTGCGGCAGTCGGCCATCAGATCATCCAGAATGTCCGCCACCGGGCGCACATCCTTGAGCATGCCGGCCACCTGACCGGCCATCAGGCTGCCGGTGTCGGTGTCGCCGTCAAAGACGGCCCGGCGCAGGCTGCCCAGGGTGAACTTTTCCAGTTCCATCTTGTCGGCGCCCGCCTTTTCCTGGCGGACGTACTCCCGGCTCATGCGGTTTTTCAGCACACGCACCGGGGTGCCGCCGATGCGGCCGGTGACGATGGTGTCGCTGTCCTTGGCCTTGAGCAGGGCGGCTTTGTAGTTGGGATGGATGGGGCATTCCTCGCTGACCAGCAGGCAGGTGCCGATCTGGGCGCCGCAGGCACCCAGGGCAAAGGCCGCGGCCAGCTGGCGGCCGTCGGCAATGCCGCCGGCCGCGATGACCGGCACGTTCACCGCGTCCACCACCTGGGGCACCAGGGCCATGGTGGTCATTTCGCCCACATGGCCGCCGCTCTCGGTGCCTTCGGCAATGAGGGCGTCGGCGCCGCACTTGACCAGATGCTTGGCCAGCACGGCGGCGGCCACCACCGGCATGACGGTGATGCCGGCGGTCTTCCAGCTTTCCATGTACTTGCCGGGGTTGCCCGCGCCGGTGGTCACAAAGCGGACGCCTTCCTCCACCACGATCTTGGCGAACTCGTCCGCCTGGGGGTGCATGAGCATGATGTTCACGCCGAAGGGCTTATCGGTGAGCTGCTTGGCCTTGCGGATGTTGTCCCGCAGGCTGTCGGCGTTCATGCCGCCGGAGCCGATGAGGCCCAGCGCGCCCGCGTTGGAGCAGGCGGCGGCAAATTCGCCGGTGGCAATGTTGGCCATACCGCCCTGAATCAGGGGGTATTTGGTGCCCAGGATCTCGTTCAGCAGTTTCATACAGCCCTTCCTTTCACCGTGATGAGCATACCGCCCCAGGTCAGCCCGCCGCCGAACCCGATGCAGGCGATGTGCATGCCCGGGGTCAGGCGGCCGGCTTCGGCCAGTTCATTCAGCGCCACCGGAATGCTGGCGGCGCTGGTGTTGCCGTGGCGGTCCATGTTTTTGTAGAATTTGGCGGGGTCGGCCCCCAGTTTCTTGACGCAGTGGTCGATGATGCGGCTGTTGGCCTGGTGGCAGACCACCCAGTCCAGGTCGTCCAGCGTCTTGCCCGCGGCGTCCAGCACCGCGTGCAGGGTGCGGGGCAAAGCCTCCACCGCAAAGCGGAAGACCGCCCGGCCGTCCATGCCGATGGGCCCGCCGGCGGGGGTGGTGATGGCCATATCCCCACGGGCGCCCAAGTCGATGGCAAAGCCGTCGTCCTCGGTCAGCTCAAAGACCGCCGCACCGGCCCCGTCCCCGAAGAGAACGCAGGTGCTGCGGTCGGTCATATCCATCAGGCGGGACAGCTGTTCGCACCCGATGACCAGGGCGTACCGGCGGGGGTCGTTTTCCCGCACGGCCAGCAGCGCCCGGGCCACCCCGGCCCCGTAAATAAAGCCGGAGCAGGCGGCGTTCACATCCAGCACCGGAATGTCCTGGGGCAGGCCCAGTTCCTTCTGGACCAGGCAGGCGGTGCTGGGGGTGGCGTATTCGGCCGAAAGCGTACCGCAGACGCAGCAGCCGATTTCTTCCGGGGCAAGACCGCTGCGCTCCAGTGCCTGCCGGGCGGCAGCCACGGCCAGGGTGGTGACGGTTTCGCCCTCGGCGCAGAAATGCCGCTGGCGGATGCCGGTGCGGGTGGTGATCCATTCGTCGCTGGTATCCACCATCCGGCTCATATCCTCGTTGGTCACCAGACGGCCGGGCAAGGCCCCGCCGGTGGCGATCAGCTGCAAACCTTTCATACTTTCCCTCGTATCTATGTCACAAACCGATCTGACGGTACTTTTTGTAGCGCTGTTCGGCCAGCGCCTTGCCATTCAGCTTGCACAGCTGGGTCAGGTGGCGTTCCAGCGCCGCGTCCAGGGCGGTGAACAGGGCCTTGTGGTCCCGCTGGGCGCCGCCCAAGGGTTCGGGGATGACCTCCTCCACAATGCCGTCCTGCTGCAGGTCATGGGCGGTGAGCTTCATGATGTCGCAGGCTTCCCCGCTGCGGGAGGAATCTTTCCACAAAATGCTGGCAAAGCCTTCGGGGCTCAAGACCGAGTACACGGCGTTTTCCAGCATGAGGATGTGGTTGGCCACACCCAGGCCCAGAGCGCCGCCGCTGCTGCCCTCGCCGGTGACAACGGAGATCACCGGCACGGTGAGGCCGCTCATCTCGGCCAGGTTGCGGGCGATGGCCTCGCCCTGGCCCCGCTCCTCGGCCTCCTTGCCCGGGTAGGCGCCCGGGGTGTCGATGAAGGTGATGATGGGGCGGCCGAACTTTTCGGCCTGCTTCATCAGGCGCAGGGCCTTGCGGTAGCCTTCGGGGCCGGGCATGCCGAAGTTGAACCGGATGTTTTCCTCGGTGTTGGAGCCCTTGCGGTGGCCGATGACCGTGACCGGCAGGCCCTTGTACCGGGCGATGCCGCCCAGGATGCTGGGGTCTTCCCGGCACTGGCGGTCGCCCCGCTGTTCAAAGAAATCGGTGAACAGCACGTCGATGTATTCGTCGATGCGGGGGCGGCCCTGATGCCGGGCCAGGAACACCCGGTCGGCGGCGGTCAGGTCGGTGCACTGGTTCAGCAGCTCGGCGCGGCGGGCTTCCATGGCTTCCAGGTCGGGGGTGGCGGCGCCGTCATTGCCCAGCAGCTCGTCGGCGGGGTCTTCGGTGGCGGCCGCGTCCCGGGCGGCGTTGATGGCCGCGTCCAGGTCCTCGACCTCTTTCAGAATATCTTTGATCATGCGCCGTGCTTCCTTCCTTGGGTGTGGAGTTTGAGGATGCGGGTCAGGGTGGCTTTCATCTCGCCCCGGGGCACCACCTGGTCCACGAAACCATGGTCCAGCAGGTACTCGGCGCGCTGGAAGCCCTTGGGCAGCTTCTGGCCGATGGTCTGTTCAATGACCCGGGGGCCCGCAAAGCCGATGAGGGCATCGGGCTCGGCCAGGGTGATGTCGCCCAGGCTGGCGAAGCTGGCGGTGACGCCGCCGGTGGTGGGGTGGGTCAGGTAGCTGATGTACAGCCCGCCCTTGGCCTGGAACCGCTGGATGGCGGCGCTGGTCTTGGCCATCTGCATCAGGCTGAAGATGCCTTCCTGCATGCGGGCGCCGCCGCTGGCGGAGAAGATGATCAGGGGCAGTTCCTTTTTGGTGGCGTATTCCACCGCGCGGGTGATCTTTTCGCCCACGGCGGTGCCCATGCTGCCCATGAAGAAGCGGCTGTCCAGCACGGCGGCCACCACGGGCACGCCGCCCACCTTGCCGGTGGCGGTGACCACCGCGTCGGCCAGGCCGGTCTTGGCCCGCTGGGCTTCCAGCTTTTCATCATAACCGGGGAAGTTCAGGACGTTCTTGCTCTGCAGTTCGGCGTCCAGCTCCCGGAAGGAGCCGTGGTCCAGCACCATGCTCAGGCGGTAATACCCGCCGATGGGCTGGTGGTGACCGCAGTTGGGGCAGACATACAGCGTACTGGCCCAGGTCTGGCGGGTGGCGCGGCGCTCGCACTTTTTGCAGGTAAAGTAATGAGGCGGCTGCCAGCGCGGAGTGTCCAGCCCGGCATCACGCCGTGCCTTGAGCTGGAACATGCGCTCCCGGCTGCCGACGGCAAAGATCTTGCCAACGTCCATGGATGTTCCTCCTGTTATCGTTCGGGTGGTTGGGGTGGGGCGCGATCAGGCGTTCTTGGTCAGGTAGTTGTAAATGTCGCCCACGGTCTTCATGTTGGGCAGCTCCTCGTCGGGGATGGAAAGGCCGAAGGCTTCCTCAATGGCCATGTTCAGTTCCACGGCGTCCAGGCTGTCGGCCTGCAGGTCGTCGGCCAGGCTGGCTTCCATGGTGACCTTCTCTTCGTCGGCGTTCAGGGTGTCCACGATCACGTTCTTCAGTTCATCAAAAGTCATGGGGATTCTCTCCTTATTCTGTGGTTTTGTGTTGTTTGGTGTCCGCCCCGGGCAGAGTCGCGCCGGTTTTTTACCTAAATTTATTTAGCTAAAAGGACAATAGCCATTATACACCTTGTCACCATTTTGTCAATATTTTTATCTTAATTTATTGAGGTAATTTTTAAAAACCGCCCTGCCCGCAGGGGCCGCAGCGCAGGTTTCACCGAATATTCAGCCAAATTTCGCAAATCGTCCGGCGTGCGGGCCTTTGAAAACCGTTCCGGGTATGGTAATATGAAAAGGTAACGGCGGCCCATGCCCGCCGCGTGAAGGAGTTTGTGAGATTTGAACGGAATATGGTTTGAAATCTGGATCTGTTTTCTGGCCGGGGCAGGCGCCGGGCTGGGCACCGGCTTTGCGGGTATGAGCGCCGCCACCGTCATCAGCCCCATGCTCATCACCTTTCTGGGTGTGCCGGCCTACGATGCCATCGGCATCGCCCTGGCCAGTGACGTGCTGGCCAGCGCGGCTAGTGCCCGCACCTACGCCAAGACCGGGGCCATCGACCTGAAAAACGGCTTTGTGATGATGTGCGGGGTGCTGTGCATGACCCTGGTGGGCAGCTGGCTGTCCACCTTTGTACCGGACGGCACCCTGGGCAATTTCTCGGTGGTGATGACCCTGCTGCTGGGGCTGAAGTTCCTGTTTTTGCCGGTGACTTCCACCCGGCGCACCATGCAGGGCGGCAGCCGGGCAATACAGATTCTGAAAGGCGCCGTGGGCGGTGCCGTCATCGGGCTGATCTGCGGGTTCTTCGGGGCCGGGGGCGGCATGATGATGCTGCTGGTCCTGACCACCGTGCTGGGCTACGAGCTGAAAACCGCCGTGGGCACCAGCGTGTTCATCATGACCTTTTCGGCCCTGACCGGTGCGGTGAGCCATTTCACCCTGGGCGCGCCGCCCCGGCCCGACCTGCTGATCCTGTGCGTGATCTTTACCCTGATCTGGGCGCAGATCGCCGCACGCATCGCCACCCGGGCCGGTACTCTGTTGCTCAACCGCCTGACCGGTATGATTCTGACCGTGCTGGGCGTTGTGTTGGTGTGTATCACCTATCTGTAAAAACAAGGAGATTTGCAAAACAGGAGCGAGGGGAATATGGAACTGAAAAGTCACAAAAAGCTGATCATCGGAATCATTGCGGCTGTCATTGTGCTTGTGATAGCCGTTCCCGTCATCGTGATGGCCGTTTCCAAGGCCTTTACCGCCCAGGAGAGCGTGGTCCGCACCGACTGGGACTTTGAAACGGGGGACGCCATCGGGGACAACACCACTTACAGCGTTTCCTACGCCCAGGCGGAACTGGGCGACGGGCTGCGGGCCGTGCAGCTGATGCCCGACGACATCGAGGACGAAGGATTCACCTACTACGACACGGCGGTGCAGGAGCGGCTGTCCGGCGCGCTGAACGACCTGAAAACCAACGGCATGACCTGGACCGCCACCACGCCCCTGGCCGTGCTGAATCCCTTCGGCACTGCCAGCAACGAGTTGTATCTGTACTTTCAGACCGATGTAGCCACCAAGGTGAGCTACACCATCCATGTGGAGGATGAATCCATCCCCGACTACACCGCCTGGGCGGCGGATGCTTCGGGGCAGGAGTACACCCGCACCCATGAGTTCCAGATCATCGGCCTGGTGCCCGGGGAAACCAACCAGGTCACTATGACCATCTCCGGCAGCTGGGGCAACGCCCGGCAGATCGTGAGCTTCACGGTGGATATGCCCGAAACCCGGTCCGGCTATGCCACCAAGCTGGAAACCACCGACGGCACCTCCGAAACCGCCCAGTCCGGCGGCCTGTTCGCCATGATGCGGGTCAACGGGTATCTGGGGTACGGCTTCTTCTATGATAACGACGGCATCCTGCGCTATGAGATGGCGCTGGAAGGCTTCGGCCTGGACCGGCTGCTGTTTGACGGCGACGAGATCATCACCTGCGTGTCTTCCTCCAAGCTGGCCCGCATCAACGGGCTGGGCCAGGTGACCCAGGTGTACGACCTGAGCGGGTATGAGCTGCACCACGACATCGGCTTCGGGGCCGACGGCGAGGTGCTGGCCCTGGCCGAAGTGACCGACGGCGAAACGGTGGAAGACCGGGTGCTGTCCATCGACCTGGAGAGCGGCGAAGTTTCTGAGATTCTGGACTTCACCCAGGTGATGCAGGGCTACTTTGCCATGACCCGCCCCGTGACCCCCACCGACGACTTCTTCTGGCAGGCGGGCGAATGGGACTGGATTCATCTGAACAGCCTGCAGTACATGCCGGAGGATGACAGCCTGATCGTATCCTCCCGCGAAACCTCCACCATCATCAAGGTGGCGAACATCCACAGCGCCCCCACGCTGGAATGGCTGGCGGGCGACAGCCGGTTCTGGGCGGACACCCCGTATGCCGACCTGTGCCTGACCCCGGTGGGCGATTTTGTGCCCCAGTACGGCCAGCACTGTGTGGAACTGCTGGACCAGGAGAGTGACGGCGTCTACACCCTGGTGATGTACAACAACAATTACTGGTTGCTGAACACCCGGGACGACTTTGAGCTGGATGTGGCGGACAGCGTGGGCACCGACCTGTACGGCGACGGCAGCGAAACCAGCCAGGTCTACACCTACCGCATCGACGAGAACGCTGGCACCTTCGAACTGGTGAACAGCTTCGATGTGCCCTATTCCAGCATCGTGTCCGACGGCGTGCACTGCGACAACTCGGACAACTGGGTGGTGAACAGCGGCGTGGCCATGGTCTTTGGCGAGTACGACCCCGACGGCGTGCTCATCCGGGAATACAAATACGACTGCACCATGCAGAATTACCGGACCTTCAAGTACGATATGACCGGATTCTGGTTCGGCTGATTTTTCCCTTGTATTATGAATGAAAAGAGCCTCCCCGTGATGGGAAGGCTCTTTTTTGGTATATGGAAAGCCCCTGTGTAAGGGGAGGTGCCGCGCAGCGGCGGTGGGGTTGGTTTACCTCCGGCTTCCGGGGAAACGGCTGCCTGCCGGGGTGTTGTCGCTTTTTGCCGCCAAAAAGCGACAGAAAAACCGCCACCGTTTCGAGGCGGTGGACGCCGACCAGGGCTGCGGCCCTGGACCCGGGGATGCGGCCACCTTACGACGGCCTTCTCACCGGCTGGGGCCGGTGAGCAAGGAATGGATTTAAAATAGCGTGACTGGCAGGTTGGTTGCAAAACGGCAGAACGCGGCTGGGTCAGCCGCGCCCTTCCCAAAAGCCTCCCTTGTGCAAGGGGAGGTGCCGCGCAGCGGCGGTGGGGTTGTGAAGCTAGCCGCATTTCCCGTTCACGGGCAACACCAGCAAGTCTACAACCCCTCAGTCGCCTGACGGCGCCAGCTCCCCTTACACAGGGGAGCCTTTCTCTACCCCCGAAAAGGCCCCGGTTATCGAAAAGCAGCCGGATTAGCCGCGCCCTTCCCAAAAGCCTCCCCTGTGTAAGGGGAGGTGCCGCGCAGCGGCGGTGGGATTGTGAAGCCTGCCCCCCTTCCCGTTCACGGGCAACACCAGCAAGTCTACAACCCCTCAGTCGCCTGGCGGCGCCAGCTCCCCTTACACAGGGGAGCCGATCTCTACCCACGGAAAGGCCCCGGTTATCGAAAAGCAGCGGGATTAGCCGCGCCCTTCCCAAGAGCCTCCCCTGTGTAAGGGGAGGTGCCGCGCAGCGGCGGTGGGGTTGTGAAGCTAGCCGCATTTCCCGTTTACGGGCGGCACCAGCAAGTCTACAACCCCTCAGTCGCCTGGCGGCGCCAGCTCCCCTTACACAGGGGAGCCGATCTCTACCCACGGAAAGGCCCCGGTTATCGAAAAGCAGCGGGATTAGCCGCGCCCTTCCCAAGAGCCTCCCCTGTGTAAGGGGAGGTGCCGCACAGCGGCGGTGGGGTTGTGAAGCTAGCCGCATTTCCCGTTTACGGGCAGCACCGGCAGGTTTCCAACCCCTCAGTCGCCTGACGGCGCCAGCTCCCCTTACACAGGGGAGCCAATCTCTACCCACGGAAAGCCTCCCCTGTGGTTGGGGAGCCTTTTCCCTTTTGCATGGCTGCGCATGCAAAAGCCCCGCCCCGGGGAGAATTTCCCGGGGCGGGGCAATTTTATATCATCGCATTATTTGAATACCCGGCGCAGCGCCACGGTGACGGCGGTGGAAACCACGCCGCTAACCACGGCTTCGATCAGGCCCTGCACGCCCACCATGGCCACAGCCACGGCCAGCGGGGCGGGAATGCCGGAAGAGGCCAGCATCTTCTGGACCTGCTCGTTGTTCAGCATGTTCTGGATCTGGTCCAGCTGGAAGAAGAAGCCCAGCAGGCAGCTCATGAAGAACAGGGTGTTGAGCAGGGGCGCGCTCAGGGCGCCCACCACGCAGGCGCCTTTGGTGTGGCCCTTGAACAGCTTCACCGCGCCCAGGTACAGCAGACCGCAGAACAGGCCGCAGGCCACGCGGGCACCCACGCAGGTGATGAAGCAGAGCACCGGGTTATACTGGAAGGCAAAAGCCGTCAGGCCGCCGGTACCGTTCACCGCGTTCATGAAGCTGGTCAGACCGAAGACCAGACCCAGCCAGGCACCGCCCGCCGGGCCCACCAGCATGGCGCCGATGGCCACCGGCACCGTGAGCAGGCTCATGGTCAGGGGGCCCACCCGCAGGTAGCCCAGCGGGGTGTAGGCCATGACCAGCACCACTGCCGTGAGCAGCGCCAGCTGTGTCAGGGTCCGAGTGGTCGAACTCATACGATTCATCGGATTGTTCATATTCAATTTTCCTCCTGCTGCCGTCCTTTCTGCAAGGTACAGCGCATATTTACGGCCTTTTGCCGCACACACAGTATACGCTCCCCGGCCTTCGATTGCAAGGCCCCCGCTGCCGTGTTATACTGAAAAAAACGCAAAAAGGGGGCCGCAAGATGGAAAAAACCTGGTTTCATGTGGATGTGAACTCGGCATTTTTGTCCTGGTCGGCCCTGAAAGCCCTGCGGGAAGGTTCCTCCCTGGACCTGCGCACCGTGCCTTCCGCCGTGGGCGGGGACGAGGAAAAGCGCCACGGGGTGGTGCTGGCCAAAAGCGGTCCGGCCAAAAAGTACGGCATCCATACCGGGGAATCCCTGTTTTCGGCCCGGCGCAAATGCCCGGAACTCATCGTGGTGCCGCCGGATTTTGACTTCTATGTGCAGAACTCCAGGGCACTCATCGCCATTCTGAACCAGTATTCCCCGGTGGTGGAACAGTACAGCATCGACGAGGCCTTTGTGGAGATGACCGGCACCGAGCGGCTGTTCGGCCTGCCCATCGAAACCGCCCACCAGCTGCGGCGGCGCATCAAGCAGGAGCTGGGGTTCACGGTGAACATCGGGGTGGCCCCCAACCGGCTGTTGGCCAAGATGGCCTCCGATTTTGAGAAGCCGGACAAGGTTCACCGTCTGGAACCGGAGGACGTGCCCCGCAAACTGTGGCCCCTGCCGGTGGGGGCGCTGTTCGGGGTGGGGCCCAGCGCCGCCCGGCGCATGGGCGAGCTGGGTATTACCACCATCGGGCAGCTGGCCAACACCGACCGGGAGATTCTGGTGGGGGTGTTCGGCGCCCGGGGGGATACTTTCTGGAACTATGCCAACGGGCGGGAGAGCGACCCGGTGACCAAGCAGCATTCCAAGGACAACTCCTACGGCAACAGCGTCACCCTGCCCGCCGACCTGAACTCCCCCGCCGAGGCGGACACCACCCTGCTGGCGCTGTGTGAATCGGTGGGTCAGCGGCTGCGGCTGGACGGGCGGTGCGCCCGGGTGGTGACGGTGCAGGTGGTGGACAATGCTTTCCGCCGCAAGAGCCACCAGGTCACGCTGGACGGTCCTACTGACTCCACCGATGTGCTCTACCGCACCGCCCGGGAACTGCTGCGCCAGATGTGGCCCGCCCGCCCTGTGCGGCTGGTGGGGGTGACGGCGGAGCGCACCGGCACACAAGGGTACGAGCAGCTGGACATGTTCAGCGACCCCGCCAGGAGCGAAAAGCAGGAAAAGCTGGACCGCACCGCCGATGCCCTGCGGGCGCGGTTCGGGGACGGGGCGGTGATGCGGGCCAAGCTGCTGCATCCCGACGACAAAACCGCTCGCCCCGGCGCCCTGGGCGCCGCCAAAGCCCGGGACAAACGGAAAGAGAAAAAGTAAAAGGCTCCCCTGTGTAAGGGGAGCTGGCGCCGGCAGGCGACTGAGGGGTTGGTAACTTGCTGGTGCTGCCCGTAAACGGGAAATAGGGCAAACTCCACAACCCCACCGCCGCTGTGCGGCACCTCCCCAACCACAGGGGAGGCTTGAGGGAAAAAGCCAGCTGAACCGGCTGCTTCCCGATAACCGGGGCCTTTTCGATGGTAGAGATTGGCTCCCCTGTGTAAGGGGAGCTGGCGCCGCCAGGCGACTGAGGGGTTGGTAACTTGCTGGTGCTGCCCGTAAACGGGAAATGCGGCAAACTCCACACCCCCACCACCGCTGCGCGGCACCTCCCCAACCACAGGGGAGGCTCTTGGGAAGGGCGCGGCTAATCCGGCTGCTTTTCGATAACCGGGGCCTTTTCGATGGTAGAGAGCGGCTCCCCTGTGTAAGGGGAGCTGGCGCCGGCAGGCGACTGAGGGGTTGGTAACTTGCTGGTGCTGCCCGTAAACGGGAAATGCGGCCAACTTCACAACCCCACCGCCGCTGTGCGGCACCTCCCCTTACACAGGGGAGGCTTGAGGGAAAAAGCCGGCTGTGCCCCTCTCCCCAACCACAGGGAAGGTATAAACCAGACAGCATCCAACCAAACAAAACGCCCCGGACAGGGAGAAATCCTCCCCCCTGTCCGGGGCATTGTATTGTCTTCAGGCCATCACCGTTTGCTGCCCACCCAGAACAGCGCCACGGTGCCGGGGCCGCTGTGGGCGCCGATGACCGGGCCGATGTCCCCGATGTGCAGGTCCTTCACGCCCAGGGCGCGCAGCTTGTCGGCCACATAGTCGCAGTCGGCGCGGCAATCGCCATGGCTCAGGAACACCGTGCCGCCGGTCACATCCAGCGCGGTGGCCTGGAAATGCTTTACCAGGGCGTCCAGGCTGGCACGGCGGCCGCGGACCTTTTCCATGGGGATCAGGTGGCCTTCATCGTCCACATGCAGCACCGGCTTGATGCCCAGCAGGGTACCCGCCACGGCGGCGGCGCCGCTGCACCGGCCGCCCCGCTTGAGGAACATCAGGTCATCCACCGTGAACCAGGCGCAGACGGTGGGGGCCAGCTTGCGGGCATAATCAGCGGCTTCCTCCAGGGTGGCGCCGCCCTTGGCGTAGTTGGCCACCAGGTAGGTGAACAGCCCTTCGCCCATGCTGGCCTGCAGGGAGTCCACGCAGAGGATGCGGCGGCCCGGGAACTTTTCCATCAGCTCCTGGGCGGCCAGGTTGGACGCCTGGTAGGTGCCGGACAGGCCGCTGGAAAAGGCCAGGTACAGAATGTCGGTGCCCTGCTCCAGCACCGGGGTGAACGCGTCCTCAAAGTCGGCCAGGCTGACCTGGCTGGTGGTGGACATGCTGCCGGTGCGCAGCTTGGCATAAAACTCGGACAAGGGCATTTCCCGTCCGTCGGGATAGTTGCGGTAGGTGTTGCCGTCCAGGGTGAAGGACATGGGCAGCACCTGCAGCCCGGTCTGCTCGATCAGCGCCGGGGTCAGATCGCCGGTGGACTCGGTAAAAATCAGATAATTTGCCATCACGGAACGCTCCTTATTATTGTGTTCCGGCCCGCCCGGGCAGGCAAGCCCGGTGGGACGGTCTTTTTCCCACTGATTACTATACCACAGAATCTCCCGCTTTGAAAAGGCCCGGGCAACGCTTCATTCCACATCCAGCGCGGCGCGCTCGGCCCCCAGGGCCTGCCGGTACCGGGCCAGGAACGCCCCAAACCCGGCTTCATCGGCGGGGTCCGGGGACAGGGTGGAGGCCTGCGTCCCCGCAAACACCCGGTCGGCCAGGTATTGGGCCAGGGTTTCCCCGGGGGCGCGGTGCAGGGCATAGGCCGCCAGCAGGGCCATGCCGTAAGGGCCGCCCTCCCCCGCCGTGCGCATGACCGTGACCGGGGCCCCCGCCGCCGCAGCCAGATACCGCTGGGCCACGCCGGGGGTCTTGAACAGGCCGCCGTGGCCGGTCAGGCTGTCCACCGCCACCTGTTCCTTGCGCAGGATATCCAGCCCGATGGCCAGGGTGGCCATGGCGGAATAGATCTGTCCCCGCATGAAATCCGCCAGGTTGAACCGGCTGTCCGGGCGGCGGAGCAGCAGCGGGCACCCGGCGTCAAAGTGGGTGACGCCCTCGCCGGAATAGTAGTTCACCGGCACGATGCCCCCCGCATCCGCGGCCCCCTGCAGGGACTGCTCAAACAGGGCGGTGAAGAACTTGCCTTTCTCCACCCGGGCCCCGCACAGGGCGGCGGCTTCGGCCAGCAGGTCCACCCAGGCGTTGATGTCGCTGGTGCAGTTGTTGCAGTGGACCATGGCCACCGGTGCTCCGTCGGGGGTGGTGACCAGGTCGATCTCGGGGTACACCTTGCTCAAAGGCCGTTCCAGCACCACCATGGCAAAGATGCTGGTGCCGGCGCTGACGTTGCCGGTGCGGGGTGCCACACTGTTGGTGGCGGCCATGCCGGTGCCCGCGTCCCCTTCCGGCGGGCAGAAGGGCACGCCGGGCTGCAGGGTGCCGGTGGGGTCCAGCAGCGCAGCCCCCGCCGGGGTCAGGGTGCCGGCAGGTTCCCCGGCCGAAAGCACCGCGGGCAGCAGGGCGGTCAGGTCCACGGGATACCCCTGCCCGGCCGCCATCCGGTGGAACTGTTCCAGCAGCGCCTTGTCGTACTGACCGGTGCGGCTGTCGATGGGGAACATGCCCGAAGCATCCCCCACCCCCAGCACCTTGCGGCCGGTGAGCCGCCAGTGGACATACCCGGACAGGGTGGTGAAGAAGCGCAGCCGGGACAGGTGTTCTTCCCGGTCCAGCATGGCCTGGTACAGATGGGCCACGCTCCACCGCTGGGGAATGTTGAACCCGAACGCTGCGGTGAGGGCGTCGGCGGCGCGGCCGGTGTTGGTGTTGCGCCAGGTGCGGAAGGGCACCAGCAGCTGTCCGGCTTCATCAAAGGCCAGATACCCGTGCATCATGGCGGAGATGCCGATGCAGCCCACGGTGGTCAGTTCGGCCCCGTAGCGGGCGCGGACATCGGCGGCCAGGGCGGCATAGGCGGCCTGCAGCCCGGCCCAGATGGCCGGGTCATCGTAGGTCCAAAGGCCGTTTTCCAGCTTGTTTTCCCAGGTAAAATCCCCCTGGGCCAGGGGGGCGTGGTCCGGGCCCACCAGCACCGCCTTGATGCGGGTGGAGCCGAACTCAATGCCCAGGGTGCACTGTGCGGGGCAGAATGGCTGCATGACAGGTTCCTCCTTGTTTCATGGTGATTCATCTGTTATCAGCGTACCACACATCCCGCCGCCGCGCCAGAGGAAACCGCAAAAAAACCGGTCCGCCGGGCAAAACAAAAGGACGGGAACCCTCCCGTCCTGGCTGTGTCGGTTTTTCAGTTTTCCTCCGGGCGCCAGCCCTTGCCGATGTCCACCCATCCGGCGAACTCCTGGGCCGCCCGTTCCAGTTCGGGGATGGTCAGCCGCACCGCGCTGTGGTCGGTGCCCGCCGCCGGGTAGACGGTGTCGAACCGGCGCAGGCTCTCGTCCAGGTAGACAGGCACACCGGCCACATGGTCAAAGGGGCACACCCCGCCCATGGGATGGCCCACCAGCTCCACCAGCCGGTCGGGGGCGATCATGACCGCCTTGGTGCCGAACCGGGCCTTGTACAGGCTGTTGTTGATGCGGGCGTCCCCGGCCATGACCACCAGAATGGCCCCCTCCTTTGTGAGGAAGGCCATGGTCTTGGCGATGCGGGCCTCCTCGCAGCCCAGGTCAGCGGCGGCCTGGGCCACCGTGCCGCTGCATTCCGACAGGTTCATAGCCCGGTCGGCCAGACCGAATTGTTCCAGATAGTGCTGTACCTTCTCAAAAGACATGGCGGTTCTCTCCCCTCCTGTATTTCACCGGGTCTTGCCCAGCAGCTTTGTGCGCACATAGTGGAAGCAGGCGTCCTCGCCCTGGTCTTTCAGGATGGTCAGGGCGGTTTCCAGCTGGGTCCGGCTGTCCGGGTGCATGACGTAATGGTCCTTGCTGCGGGCGTAGTATTCCCAGGCCGAAGCATTGGTGTATTTGTCCCCCATATAGTTGCGGCTGGCGGCGATGCGGTCGCAGATCATCTCGGCCACATACCGCTCAGGCATGCGCATGCCCGCCAGGGCGTAGGGACCATTGGGGGAATAGTCGATCCAGTATTCCAGGTGGTGCTTGTTCCGGCCCTTGTGGTGGAGCCAGGCGGCGCTGTATCCTTCGGCCTTGCGCTGGGCGTTGTTGGGGCTGCAGTTGCCCTGCCAGTACTTGGCCCCGGCCAGAAATTCCACCGGGGACAGCTTGCTCAGGTCATGGAGCAGGCCTTGCCGGTACAGCCCGCACTTGAAGCAGTAGTGCATGACCAGCATCTTGTGGTGGTGGATGGTTTTATAGTGCTTGATGGGGTGCCACACGGGCTGCCGCCTCCTTTTTCCCGCCGGGGGAAGTTTTGGTACGGATGTTGGGTCAGGGCTCGGCCGTGGTCTTTGCCTTTTTCCGGCCGGGAAGCTGTGCCCCCACAATGGCCGCGAACATCAGGCAGCAGCCGGCGGTTTCGGTGGGGGTAAGGGTCTGGTGCAGCACCAGCCATCCGGCCAGGGCGCTGAACACGCTTTCCAGGCACATGGCCAGGCTGGCGATGGTGGGGTCCAGGTCCTTCTGGCCCAGGATCTGCAGGGTGTAGCCCACGCCGCTGGACAGAATGCCGCAGTACAGGATGGACACCGCTGCCCCGGCCAGCTGGGCGGGGTCGGGGGATTCAAAGAGGAACATGAAGATGGTGGACAGCACCGAGGTCATGAGGAATTCCGCAAAGCTCAGCTGGACGCCGTCCAGCAGGGGACCGAAGTGGTCCACCAGCAGGATCTGGAAGCTGAACAGCAAAGCGCAGAGCAGCAGCTGCCATTCGCCGCCGGTAAGGCTCAAAGTATCCCGGCCGGCCATGCACAGCAGGTAGAGCCCGGCCACGCTGACTGCCACGCAGACCCACAGCTTGGCGCCGGGGCGGCGGCCCGCAAACAGGCCCAGCACCGGCACGATGACCACATACAGGGCGGTGAGGAACCCGGCCTTGGCGGTGCTGGTGGTGCCGATGCCCATCTGCTGGGCGGCGGAGGCCGCGAACAGGGCGGTGCCGCACAGCACCCCGCCCAGGACCAGGGTTTTGGGTTTGATCCAGAAGGGCAGGCGCACCCCTTTGCGGTGCTGGGCACCGCGGCGGAAGAGCATCAGCCCCAGCAGGAAGGCGCAGGCCAGCCAGCTGCGGGCGGCCAGAAAGGTGTAGGGGCCCACATAGCCGCTGCCCACGCTCTGGGCAACAAAGGCGACGCCCCAGATCAGGGCGCCCAGCACCAGCAGCAGCGTGTTGCGCAGCTGGGTGCGGTCAAGGGTGGGGTGGTGCATGGAAAGGATTCCTCCTCTTTGTTTTTTGGGGAAGCTGGATGCGCGGGGAGAGGCTCCCCTGTGGTTGGGGGAGGTGGGGCGGTTCACAGTACCGCTGCCGGGTGTAACGCGGCAAACCAACCCCTCAGTCAGTTTCGCTGACAGCTCCCCTTACACAGGGGAGCCGTTCTCAGCCCCCGAAAAGTCCCCCGGTCATTGGGGAGCTGCCGGGTCAGCCGCGCTCTTGCCTGAAGCCTCCCCTGTGTAAGGGGAGGTGCCGCGCAACGGCGGTGGGGTTGTGGAGTTTGCCTTATTTCCCGTTCACGGGCAATAACAGAAAGTTTCCAACCCCTCAGTCAACCTGCGGTTGACAGCTCCCCTTACACAGGGGAGCCTTTCCCCCGGGCGGCAAAAAAAGGAGCCGGCCCGGGGGCCGGCCTCTTTGCCGCAATCAGGATTCGTCGTTATCGACGGTGGTCATTTCCTCGCTGCCCACACCGGTGACGGTCATGCCGCCGGTGATATAGTAGCTGCCGGAATCATAGCTGATATACACCTTGTACATCTTGCCCGGGGTCAGGCCGGAGATGGTGGCGGTGGAGCAGTCGCCGCCGGTGGCAAAATACACGGTGGTATCCTTCACATAGCTGGTCTGGGTGCGGTCGTCGGACAGCTCCCAGATAGCGGCCTTGAACTCGTTGATGGTGGCAGAGTCGGTGGTGGCGTAGCCGGTGATGGTCACGCTGTCGCCGCCGGCCACAAAGTAATCGGTGCTGCGGTTGGCAATGCCGTTGAAAGCGATGTACAGCGTGTCGCCGTGGACTTCGTTCACAAAGCGGCTGGTGGTATCCATACCTTCGGGGAAGGTCACGCTGCCGCCCGCCTCGGCCTTTTTCTCGGGGGCTTCGTCCTCATCGCCGGCATCCGCATCCCGGAAGCCCAGGACCGTGGCCGTCTTCAGGATGACATTGGACAGCATTTCTTTGGGGCTGCAGGCGGTCAGGGTCAGTGCCATGACACCGACCAGCGCCAGCGCGCCCAGACGTTTTTTCAGGCTCATATCTCATACCCTCCAGGGGAATTTCAATTGGCGGCGGCAGACGGCGCACCGCTCCCGCGTTTTTTGAAAATCTCAGTTTATTATACCCGATTTTGCCCGCCGGTACAAGGGGCCGGGGAAAATTCACATGTAAACAGTGGGAAGCAGAGATTGCCTCCCCTGTGTAAGGGGAGCTGGCGCCGAAGGCGACTGAGGGGTTGTTGACTTGCTGGTGTTGCCCGTGAACGGGAAACGGGGCAAACTCGCCAACCCCTCCGGGGCTGCGCCCCACCTCCCCTTACACAGGGGAGGCTTTGGGGACGAGTGCGGCTGGCCCGGCAGCTCCCCAATAATCGGGGGTAGAGAAAGGCCCCCCTGTGTAAGGGGAGCTGGCGCCGGTAGGCGGCTGAGGGGTTGTTGACTTGCTGGTGTTGCCCGTGAACGGGAAACGGGGCAAACTC
>CALESJ010000055.1 GCA_937907025.1 uncultured Faecalibacterium sp. | reverse complement strand
CCGGAGTCTCAACGGCTTCAGGAGCCGGAGTCTCAACGGCTTCAGGAGCCGGAGTTTCAGGCTCGGCGTTTTCCGCCGCCGGGCTCTCCGAAGGAACAACATCCGGGGTGGTCGAAGCGGTACCTTCGTCGCCCGCGGGTACGTCCCCCTCGGTGGAAGCTTCTCCTTCCACATTGCCCTCTGTGCCTTCGTTGCTCACTTCAGCAGGGGGCTCCTCCTGTTCTTCATTGGCACCGGCTTCCTCTGCAGAAACGCTTTCCGTTTCCGGAATCTGGTCTGTGGTCTGTGGTCTGCGTTTCAGACGGCATCTCTGTGCCATCATCCACGGCAAACGCCTGGACCGGAGTCAGGGAAGTCAGCATCGCAAAGACCAGCAGAACGCTGATCACGCGGCGTGCCTTGAACCATAACTTGTCCATATAGTTCTCCTTTCCGGGTGTTTCCACCCTTCACTTGTTACCCCTAAACCGGGGCAATTCATGACTTTATGTACTTACTATACACCCTCCCGGTCACAATTCGGTCACAAAATGGCTTTTAGGCTAAAAAAGTTCTGACTTTTTTTCGATTTTGTCTTTTCCAGAACCGTTCTTCTGTTTTTTCACAGGCGCTTTTCAGGTCTGAATTCAACGTTCGGCCGCATACCTTTGCAACAGTCCAGGGTACTGTTTCAACGGAGGTATCGGTCATGAAACGTTCGATTTTTTCAGCTCAAGATTTTTTTCTCACCGAAAACCTTGTTTCCCGCGGCCAGGCACTGCGCCGTCTGGCAGATGCCTGGCTGCGCCTGGTTGCGGAGCGGGTCCGCCCATGAGAGCCGCTGTGTACTGCCGCCTGAGCAAGGAGGATGAACTTCCGGCGGGCGGCGTTCAGGAATCCGAAAGTATTCAGAATCAGCGGACCATGCTGCTGGACTATGCCCGGCAGCACGGGTATGAAGTGACCCGCATTTATACCGATGAGGACTATTCCGGCATCGACCGCACCCGGCCGGACTTCAACCGGATGATCGCAGCGGCCGAAGCCCGGGAATTCGACGTCATTCTGGTCAAGACCCAATCCCGGTTCACCCGGGACATGGAACTGGTGGAAAAATACCTGCACGGGCTGTTTCCCTTGTGGGGCATCCGGCTCATTGCCGTGGTGGACCATGTGGACACCGCCGATGCTGCCGGAAAGAAAAGCCGGCAGATCAACGGGCTCATCAACGAGTGGTATCTGGAGGACCTGTCTGCCAACGTTCGCTCGGTCCTCACCCACAAGCGGCAGGCAGGGCAATACATTGCGGCCTTTGCCCTGTACGGGTATGCCAAGGACCCGGCCGACCACAACCATCTTGTCATCGACCCGGAAGCCGCCGGGGTGGTGCGGCGGATCTTCGGGCTGTACCTGGCCGGGTACGGCACCGCCCGCATCGCCCGTCTGCTCAACGAGGAAGGCATCCTGCCGCCGGGGCGCTATCGGGCACAGCGCTTACCTTATTATAATAGGCAGGCAGTTGGTGCATGCTGGAGCAAATCCACCATCCACCGGCTGCTGACCACCCGCACCTACGCCGGTGATCTGGAACAGGGCCGGCACCGCCGGGTAAGCTACAAGACCCCCAAAACGGTGTGGCTCCCCCGGGAAGAATGGGTCGTGGTGCCGCACACCCACGAGGCCATCATCTCCCCCGCCGACTTTGACCGGGTCCAGCAGATGCTGCACAGCCGGACCCGCAGCGGGGGCGGCGGGCAGGTACATCCTCTGGCAGGCAAGGTGGTGTGCGGACTCTGTGGCCGGGTGATGGAGCAGACCAGTTCCGGCCATCGGGGGAAAGACGGCGTACGGGCGCGGTATTTCCGCTGTCGAAACGCTCTGCGGGCCCCGGCGCTCTGCCCCGGGCAGTCCTATCTGCCCGCTGCCGAACTGGAAAGCCTCCTGCTGGCCCGCCTCCGGCAGTATCTGGGGCCGTATCTGCATCCGGATGCGGCCATGCTGCCCTCTGCCGGGGCCGACGCCGCCCGCCGGGCCGAACAGTCCCGGCTTCAGGCCGAGATTTCCCGCCGGGAATCCGCCCTGGAATCCCTGTATCTGGACAAATGCGGCGGTCTGCTGGACAACACCCAGTTTTTGGCCATGAACCGCCGGTTTCACCAGGAAACTTCCCGGCTGCAAAAGCGTCTTCAGGCCCTGGAATCCGCCCCCGATGCTGCGGCCGCCCGGGCCGCCCTGCAAAGTCGGCTGGCCAAAGCCGCCGCCCTGCCCGTGCTGGACCGGGCCCTGGTCGGTCTGACGGTGCGGCAGGTGCGGGTATTTCCGCCGGACAGCGATACCGGCACCCGCCCCGTGGAAATTTTCTGGAACTTTTAGCCCGCCTCCCGGCGTGGAACGCACTGTCCCGCCCAGGTGGGATAGACCTCGCCGGATGCTACGGTAGCGATATACTCCTGAAACGGCACGGTCACATCCCGGGCGGTTTCGGTGGGGCGGCCCAGATGCACCGTGATGGTCTTGGGGATCACCACCTCGTTGAGGACCAGCGGTGCCGGGCAGTCCCCCGCCGGGGCCGGGCCGCTGCCGCCCCGGCCGGAGAACAGCGGGTGGGGCGGGATGGTCACATTGTTTTCAGCCGCAATGCCCGCTGTGGCCACGGCAGCATCGGCGGGCAGAAAGTGCAGCCGGGCCACCGTTTCCTGCCCGTCAAACACCTGCACCCCGGTCAGCCGCACCGTCTGCCAGCCCTGCTTTTCGGCCACCAGGTCATACACGGCGTACGGGCACACCGTCGTATTTTCCTCGTCCAGACTGTACGAACGGTCCGGCGCGGGCAGGTTTTTCTGCACGGCGGTGCCGTTTTCGTCGGTTTCCAGGCGGGCAACCGGTACACCGCTCTCATCCAGAACGTTGACCTGCACCCCCGCCAGCGGCGCGGCCTCTTCGGCCAGGACCGCCGCGATCCAAATACTGCCAGTCGGCATAGGTAAACACCTCCCTGCCAGCAGAATATGCCCGGGGCGGCCCCTGTGTGCGGCAGCTGTCGAAAATTCGGAGCCGCCGCTCTTCCCATTTTTTCAGGTTTGCGCTATACTGGAGAAAACAAATCCTATGGGGGTATTTACCATGCGCCACACCATTGAAAATGAACATATCCGCCTGACCGTGGACACCCACGGCGCCGAGGCTGTCAGCGTCATCAACAAGCATACCGGGGCCGAGATGCTCTGGCAGGCTGATCCCACCGTGTGGGCCCGGCACGCCCCCATCCTGTTTCCTTATACCGGCAAGCTGACCGGCGGCAAGATGCTGGCCAAGGGCATGGAATACGCCGGCGGGCAGCACGGTTTTGCCCGGGATGTGGAGCATACCCTGGTGAACCGCACCGCCGATTCCCTGGTGTTTGAGCTGACTTCCGACGCCCAGACCCTGCAGAAGTGGCCGTATGCTTTTGTGCTGCGCTCCACCTTTACCCTGAACGGCAAAACGGTCTGCCATACCCTGACTGTGGAGAACCCGGTGGAGGACTGCCTGCGGTTTGGCATCGGCTATCACCCGGCCTTTGCCATTCCCTTTGATGACAAGCACACCACCACCGACTATGAGTTCCGTTTTGATGAGCTGGAAAGCCCCCTGTGCGTCAGCTGCCTGCCCAACGGCCTGCTGAACGGGCGGGACTTCTACTATCTGGCCCGCAACACCAAGTCCATTCCTCTGACCGATGACCTGTTCGCCAACGACAGTTTCTGCATGGTCAATCTGCGCAGCGCCAACCTGGCCATTGTGGAAAAGGACACCGGCCGCAAGGTTTCCTGCAACATTGAGGGCTACCCCTATGTGCTGATCTGGTCCGCCAAGGCCAAGCCGGTGCGGTTTGTCTGCATCGAGCCCTGGCAGAGCCTGCCCGGCGAGGAAAACGGCCCCATTGAGTGGGACCAGCGCCCCTGCGCGGCCAGCCTGGCCATGGGTGAAACCTGGTCCACCACCCTGTGCACCACCTTCGACCGCTGATTTTGCACGCAAAAGCCCCGCGCTCTGCTTTACCACAGAGTGCGGGGCTTTCTTTATTTCTATCGGACAGCGGCGCTTATTGCCAGATCCAGCAGTAGGTGTTCATCTCCCGCTGCTGCTGGGGCGTCAGGTCCATGGTCAGCAGTTCCTGCCGCAGGTCGTCGGCCAGTTTGGGGCGACCGTAGGCACAGTCGATGAGCAGGTCCCAGTCCAGTTCGGCCACGGTCCCTGCCTGCACCCGGTCCAGATGGTCCTGCAGGCAGATTTTTTCGATGTTGGTGCCGCACAGCACGCAGAAGCTCACCATCGCCGCCAGCACCCAGATGCGCACAGCCGGAAGCTTGCGCCACAGCCGGACCGTCACCAGCACGGCGGCCAGCCCCAGTACCAGCAGGCACCAGGCCGAGGTGATACGCCGGGGCGTCAGGCCCCACAGCCGGATGTACACGCCCAGTTTGGCAGCCGCCAGACCCACAAATCCCAGCCCGAAGACACAGAACAGAGTGAGCAGCACCCGGCGGCGGCCGGGACGGTCCACCGGCGCCGGGCTGAGGAAGTGCAGCGCCGCCAGCACGGCGAAATCCAGCACCAGCACCCGGCACAGCTCCCAGAAGCCATCCACCGCAAACCGGGAAGCCTCCACCGCCTCCAGCGGCAGGGGTGCCCCCAGGGCGGCGGCGAACTCGGCGCACTGCACCCCGAAGAAGAGGGCATACACGGCGCACAGCGCCCCCACCGCCAGGTTGGCACTCAGGGCGGGCAGGCGGGGCGCCTGGCCCAGCGCGCGGTAAAAACCGGTTTCGGTAAGGGGCGGGGCTTGGCGGCGCAGGCTGCCGCCCACCAGCCCGAAGAGCCACATGCCCACCGGGATGGAACAGGCCAGGTAAAAAACCTCCACGCTGTTCCAGTTCCAGCGCAGCGGCTGCAGCAGGTCCTGCACCAACCGCCCGAAGACTTCATCGGCGGCGGCCAGCTGCCCCGCCGCAAGCCAGACCAGCACCAGGGCCAGCACCACGCCGCCCAGCACTTCCCACAGACGGCGGCGGGACTGTACCCGGTGCCGCAGCCCGGCGCGCAGGGCCTCCCACAAGGCCCGCAGCCGCAGAAAGAATCCGGTCCAGGGCAGGATGAACACCCCGGACAGGCCGTCCAGCACCACCATGGCGTTGGCCTTGCCCGCCGCCTGCATGCCGGTGCGGCAAAGCACAAAACACACGGCGGTCATGTGCCACACCAGGGACTGCCAGCCGGTCATCTCCCCGGTGTGGGGGCCGTAGACGCTCAGTGCCACGCCCTGGGCCAGCCAGCAGACGCCCCAGAACCAGGTTTCCCGGCTGCCCTTGCGGCCCAGAGCCCGGCTGAACAGGCCCACCGCCAGCATGAACAGCACCGGGAACACCAGGTAGCCGAGGCTGCGCCAGTTTCCCATCAGCACATATTTGGTGTAATACCAGGCCAGCGGATAGCTGACCAGGGCCGCCACGCACCACAGGGTGCGGCTTCCCGGCAAAGGTTCGGACACCGCGGGCAGATTTTTGGGCGCACTTGAATAGAGGGGACGCACCGCGCCCTCTTTGTTGATATTTTCCATAATATTACCCTCTGTATTATTTCTTGTCGTCCGCTTCGTCGGGACGGTATTCCAGCAGGTCGCCGGGCTGGCAGTCCAGCACCCGGCACAGGGCCTCCAGGGTGGTAAAGCGCACCGCCTTGGCCTTGTTGTTTTTCAGAATGGACAGATTGGCGGGGGCGATGCCGATCTTATCGGCCAGTTTTCCCGCGCCCATATGGCGCCGGGCCATCATCACGTCCAGATTCACATAAATGGACATCCGCCTTCTCCTTTACACCGTCAGGTCCAGTTCATCCTTCATGTCCACAGCCTGACGGAAGGCATTCATGATGACCCGGACGATGAGGGCCATGAACCCGGCACACAGCCCCAGGGAAAAGACGAAAGGCAGCCGCAGCGCCAGGCCGGCAGGCACGCACAGGAAGGCCGCGCCCGCACAGCACCAGCTGATGCGCCACAGCGCAGTGACGTTGGGCCGCACAAAAACCGCTCCCGCCTGCACCCGGCCCAAGAACCGGTACAGATTGTACAGTGTAATAAAAGCAAATACCGCGCACACATAGCCAAGCCCCAGCAGGCCGCCGCGCAGCACGGCCAGGGCCCCGCTGCCGGTGTAGTCCCGCAGGGCCCAGTTGACCAGCTGCGGACCGCACCACACCATGATCAGGCAGATGGCCCCCATGCACAGGGTGCTGAACTGGCTCAGGATGATGCTCTTGTCCCGGCTGTCCGGTTCCGGTGTTTCCCCCTTCGGCATGAATAACGCCCCTTTCTCTTGTATCGTGTACCCATACCATACCACAGCGCATATCGTTTTGCAAGTGTTTTTTATCGTTTTTCAATAAATTCTTTTCGTTTTTCAGTTTCCCGGTGCCGAATCAGGCATAAAAAAGCGCCTGCCGCTGTCGGCAGACGCTTTGTGCTTTTTATCGTCCGGTGGTGTCGGTATCCACCACGCAATCGGCCTTGTTCTCGATGTCAAAAACAGAGAAGTAGCCTTCTTCCAGGGGGATCCAGCAGCTGCGGAACATATCGTAGTTAACCCCTTCCCGGGCACGCAGGCGCTGTTCCTGGCAGGCGGACGTGCAGGTCACGAACACCGTCAGGTCATACCCGCCCAGCACGGGGTGGTGGCTGTAACTGCCCTCCAGGATCAGCGGCTGGCCCGCCGGCAGCGGTGTTTCGGACACGAAACAGTCGGCATGGCAGTTGTAGGCACGGTATACGCCGTCCCGGCCGGCCCGCAGCGGGTCCAGCACTTCGGCCCGCAGGCGGGCAAAGTCCATATTGGCCGCCGGGGTAACCTTCCAGTTCTGGGGCCGGCGGACAAAGGGCAGATAATAGTCGTCGGTGTGTACCACCGGGCAGCCGAACGCACGTCCCAGGGCAACGCCCAGCGCGGTCTTTCCGCTGCCGCAGCGCCCGTCCACTGCCACGATCGCGGTGCGGCCGCTGTCGGCCAATGCCTGTACCATCCGGCGCAGGCCCGCCGGGATCTCACCGGGGGCGGCCTTCATCCGGGCGCTCATAGGGCAATGGCCGCGCACAGGCCGTCGTACAGGCGGTCCAGCTCCGGCATCATGGCCACAGCGCCGTCCCAGTCCCCGGACCGGAACGCCGCCACCTGGCGGGTGAGAAGTTCGAACAGGGCCGGCATGGACAGGTTGCCGCACACCCCCTTCATGGTATGCGCAGCGGTCAGCGCCGCGTCCTTATCGCCGGCCGCAATGGCAGCGGTCAGTCGGTCATGGTTGGGGTCTGCCGGAAACTTGGCCAGAAACCGTTCCAGCAGGGCTTCGTTGTTCATAAAGCGCTCCAGGGCGCTGTCCACATCAATACCGGCTTCGATCAGCCGCTGTTTGCGCATGGCGTCCATGGTTATTCCTCCTTATTGGTTTCGTACAACCGGTGCAGGGCAGGTTCTACCGCAAAGAACACTTCCAGCAGGTCCGGGTTGAATACCCCGCACTGACCGGTGCGGATCATTTCCAGCACCGTATCTCGGTCAAAGGCGTTTTTGTACACCCGTTTGCAGCTCAGGGCGTCGTACACGTCCGCCAGGGAAACGATCTGGGCCCAGATGGAGATCTCGTTCCCCTTCAGTCCGTCGGGATATCCCCGGCCGTCCCACCGTTCGTGGTGGTGGCGGGCGATGTCGTAGGCGTAGGGATAGGCTTCGTTTTCCCGCAGCTGGGGGATGCGCTCCAGCATCTCGGCCCCGCGGATGGTATGGGTTTCCATCACCTTGCGCTCTTCGGGGGTCAGGCGGCCGGGCTTGTTCAGGATGGCATCCGGGATGGCGATCTTGCCCACATCGTGCATGATGGAAGCGGTGGCGATGAGTTCGATCTCGGCGGGGCTGATGCCCTGGCCCAGGCGGGTATCGGTAAGCATGGTTTTGGTGATGTCGTGGATGCGGCGGACGTGCTCGCCGGATTCCCCGTCCCGGAACTCGATGGCGGTGGACAGGGCTTCCAGCATACCCATATTCAGCTCGGCGATCTGCTCGGCGCGGCGCATGAGCTCCGACTGCTGGCTTTCCACCGTGCTGCTCAGGCGGCGGCGGGCTTCAAACAGTTCCACCACCGACTGCACCCGGCGCAGGACCACATAGGGCACCACAGGCTTGCTGATCACATCCATGACGCCCAGGCGGTAGGCTTCTTTCATCACATCGTCCCGGGCTTCGGCGGTGATGAGAAAGACGGGCAGTTTCTGCAAAAGGCCCTGCTTGCTCATGCGGCGCAGCACCTCGATGCCGTCCATCTCGGGCATGACCACATCCAGCAATACAGCGCTGAACCGGTCGGGGCCGTCCAGAATGGCATCCAGGCCCTGGCGGCCGTTTTCCGCCTCCTGTATGGTGTAATACGGTGCAAACAGGTTGTCCAGAATCGCGCGGTTGAATTCGTCATCATCCACAATGAGCAGAATCCGGTGGTCAGCGTTTTCATGCTGCGTTTGATCTTCCATCCTGTCGCCCCCTTTCTGTGTTTATCTGGTTCCAGTATACTCAATTTCACCAAAAATCACAAGTTTTTTATGTGCAAAAACCGAAACGGGACCCTGCCTGAGCAAAGTCCCGTTCCGGTTGGTATAGGAAAAATAAGAGAATGGTATAGAAAGGGCGTATTACACGATTTTACGCGATTTATGTACGCCGGTCTTGAGGAACTCCACCCACTCGGCCACGTTCACGGCGTGGTCGCCCAGGCGTTCCAGGTACTTGGTGATCATGAACAGATCCAGGGCGGTTTCCGCCTCGTTGGGATGTTCCGCGATATAATGGGCGATCTCCCCGCTGATGCGGTTGAAGGAAGCATCGGCCACATCGTCCCGGGCAATGACCTCGGCGGCGCTGGCCAGGTCCACCTGTACATAGGCGCCGATGGCCTGCTTGACCATCTTGAGCACCAGGTCACCCATGCGGTAGATGTCCTCCATCACACCCACGGCGGTGGCGGTATCCACATGCAGATGCAGGATGATCTCGGCAATATCCGAAGCCTGGTCGGCGATGCGCTCAATGTCGGTAACCATCTTCAGGGCCGTGGACACCTTGCGCAGGTCGCTGGCCACCGGCTGCTGACGCAGGAACAGGGTCAGGCAGCGGTGTTCCACTTCATGTTCCGCGGCGTCGATCTCGCTGTCCCGGGCAATGACGCTGCGGGCCAGTTCAATATCGCCGGTCTTGAGTGCGGTGAGGGCGCTTTCGATGGCGCCGCCTGCCGCATGGCCCATCCGGGCCAGCATGGTATCAAGCTGCAACAGCTCTTCGTCGTAAATCTTGCGGCTGCTGGTAGGCATGAATGATCTCCCCCTTTATCAGCCGAAACGGCCGGAAATGTAATCTTCGGTGCGCTTGTCCACAGGCGTGGCAAAGACCTGTTCGGTGGGGCCCATCTCCACCAGTTCACCCAGCAGGAAAAAGGCCGTCTTGTCCGAGATACGGGCCGCCTGCTGCATGTTGTGGGTGACGATGATGATGGTGTAGTCCTTTTTCAGGTCCATGGCCAGTTCCTCCACCTTGGAGGTGGAGATGGGGTCCAGGGCGCTGGTGGGTTCGTCCATCAGCAGCACCTCGGGCTCCACTGCCAGGGCTCGGGCGATGCACAGACGCTGCTGCTGGCCGCCGGACATGCCCAGGGCGCTCTTGTTCAGACGGTCCTTGACTTCGTCCCAGATGGCGGCGCCGCGCAGGCTGCGCTCCACGATCTCGTCCAGTTGGGCCTTGTTGCGCACACCGTGGGTGCGGGGGCCGTAGGCGATGTTGTCATAAATGCTCATGGGGAAGGGATTGGGCTTCTGGAAGACCATGCCCACGCGCTTGCGCAGCACGTTCACGTCCATCTTGTCCTTGTAGATGTCCACGCCGTCCAGCTTGATGTCGCCGGAGATGCGGCAGCCTTCCACCAGGTCGTTCATGCGGTTCAGGCTTTTCAGAAAGGTGGATTTGCCGCAGCCGGAAGGTCCGATAAAGGCGGTGATCTCTTTTTCGGGGATGGAGATATTGATGTTTTTCAGCGCATGGAAGTTGCCGTAATACAAATCCATGTTGGAAACTTCAAATTTATTCATCGTCACTCATTTTCCTTTCGCAAGTTTACCCGCCACAAAGCCGGACAGGCTGTTGATGACCAGGACCAGAACCAGCAGCACCACGGCGGTGCCGTAGGTTTCGCCCACATGCAGGCCCTCGTTGGAAAGCATATACATATGCACGGCCAGGGTACGGGTGGAGCTGAACACACTGGTGGGCACAGCGGCCACGGTGCTGGCGGTGTAGATCAGGGCAGCGGTTTCGCCCACGATACGGCCCACAGCCAGGATGACGCCGGACAGGATGCCGGGCATGGCGGAGGGCAGCACGATGCTGAAGACGGTGCGCAACTTGCCGGCACCCAGGCCGAAGCTGCCTTCCCGGTAGGAATCAGGCACAGCCAGCAGGGCTTCCTCGGTGGTACGCATGATGACCGGCAGCACCATGATGGACAGGGTGAAAGCGCCGGCGATGAGGGAATAGCCCCATTTGAGCTGGGTGACAAAGAACAGCATGCCGAACAGGCCGTAGACGATGGAGGGAATGCCCTGCAGGGTTTCGGTGGTCAGGCGGACGAGCTTGACCAGTTTGCTGCCCCGCTTGGCGTACTCCACCAGCCAGACGGCGGCGAAGATGCCCAAAGGAGTGGCGATGACAAGGGAGAAAGCGGTCATCAGGATGGTGTTGATGAGCGCAGGCATCAGGGAAACGTTTTCGGAGTTATAGGTCCATTCAAACAGGCTGGGCTTCAGGTTGGGAATGCCCATGACCAGAATGTAGCCAATGAGGAAGATCAGCACGGCCACGGTGACCAGTGCGGCCAGCCGGACCAGCCAGCGCATGATGAAGGCCGAAACGCGGGCGGCGGTGCGATTCTCCCGCTTGGCGGGGGGAACCATCTGGGCGCGGGAGGCGCTGTACTCGCCGGGATTGGCGCCGGTCGTAATGGTAGACTCAGGCATTTTTCTCCCTCTCCTTCAGAATGCTGAAGCTCACGTTGATGAGCAGAATGAATACGAACAACACAACGCCGGTGGCGATCAGGGCTTCCCGATGCAGGTCGGTGGCGTACCCCATTTCAATGACGATGTTACTGGTCATCGTGCGCAGGCCCTGGAACAGCCCCTGAGGCATCCAGGTCTGGTTGCCGGCCACCATGACCACGGCCATGGTTTCGCCGATGGCGCGGCCGATACCCAGGATGATGGCGGACAGCACGCCGCTCTTGGCGGCGGGCAGCACGGTGAAGAACACGCTGCGTTCATGGGTGGCGCCCAGTGCCAGGCTGCCTTCGTAGTAGCTCTGGGGCACGGCGTCCAGGCTGGTCTTGCTCACCGTGATGATGGTGGGCAGGATCATGATGCCCAGCAGCAGGCTGGCCGTGAACAGGCTCATGCCTTTGCCGTTGGAGATGCCCAGGGTCTTGCGGACGAAATCGGTTTTCAGGATCGCCTGAATGCCCGGGACCAGGACCACCATGCCGAAGAAGCCGTACACGACCGACGGGATGCCGGCCAGCAGCTGCACGGCGGGCAGCAGCACCTTGTTGATGCGGGGGGAAGCGAAACGGCTCATGTAGATGGCGGTCAGCAGCCCGATGGGCACGCCCACGATGATGGCGCCGGCCGTGACGTAGATGCTGCCCAGGATCATGGGCAGGATGCCGTAGATATCGTTGCCGGGTTTCCAGGTCGTGCCCAGCAGGAAGTTCAGAGGTCCGATCTCAAAGAGGGTGGGCAGACCGTTGGCGAACAGAAAGATGCAGATGAGGGCCACCGCCAAAATCGAGATGCAGGCGCAGGCGGTGAACACCCATTTCATCACAACTTCTTTTGTGTTGGATGCTCTCGTATTCATTTTCCTATACTCCAATCCTTTTGCAGGGCGGGCCCGTCCCAATGCGGACCCGTGGGGGAATCTACCAAAAGAATGGCCGCTGCTGATGGGCGGCAACGGCCATTCGCTTTGCTGTTATGAAATTACTGGATGGCGTCCCAGGTGGTGGTGTCGCCAACGTAGATGCTCTTGATCTGATCGGTGGTCAGGTCAGAGATGGGGTTGGCAGGGTTGACGATGACAGCGATGCCGTCCATGGCCAGCACGGTGGACTTGGCGCCGGCTTCCACTTCGGAATCCTGCAGCTCACGGGAAGCCATGCCGACGGTGTAGGTGCCGTCCAGGGCGCCGGAAACACCGACGGTGGAGTCGGTGGTCAGCAGCTCGATGTTGGCGTTGGCGTTCAGAGCCTTATAAGCCTCGATGAGCTTTTCCATCAGGGGGCTGACGGAAGAAGAACCGCCCACGGTGATGGAGCCGGAAGGCAGGGTGCCCTCGAAAGCGGCAGCGCCGTCAGCGCCGATGTAGCCTTCCTCGGTGGCGATGGCCTGGCCGTCGGCGCTCATGCAGAAGTTGATGAAGTCAACAGCCAGGGGGGCCGTCGGGTCACCGTTGGTGACGATGTTGAACGGACGGGCCAGGGTGTAGGTGCCGTCCTTGACGGTGTCGGCAGAAGCGGCCACGCCGCCCACGTTCACAGCCTTGACGGTGTCGTTCAGGCTGCCCAGGCTGATGTAGCCGATGGCGGTTTCATCGTTGGCAACGGTGGTCATAACGCCGTTGGTAGAGTTCTGGGTAGCAGCACCGGCGGAGGTGTTGTCCACCTTTTCGCCGGCGTCGTTCTTTTCTTCCACGCCGGTCAGTTCGATGAAGGCGCTGCGGGTGCCGGAGCCTTCCTCACGGGTGACGACGGTGATGGACTGGGTGTTGTCGAAATCAGAGGCGGCAGCTTCGGTGCCGGCGGCTTCGGAGGTGGCGCTGCTGCTCTCGGAAGCAGTGCTCTCGGAAGTGGTGCTCTCAGAAGTGGTGTTGCCGCAGGCGGCCAGGCTCAGGGCCATGGCGGCGGCGCAAACCAAAGCAATCTTACGTTTCATACTGTCTTTCTTCTCCCTTTTTGCTCAATTTTCATGTAGCAAAGTTCCGCTGCGGTGTCTTACCAACCGACCCGCCGCGGCGTGCCCGTCCTTCCGGGCGCAAGGGTATTGTAGCAAACCCAAGGGGGCAGTATCGACCATGATGCGGTACAATTATCGTAAATCTTTGGTCAAAATCCGGCCCGTTTTGAAAAGGAATTGTAAAATTCGTAAAATTCCAGATAATTTTTCTGACCAAAATGCCCAAAAACAGCCTTGGTGCGGCCACTTTACACAAATTTTACAAACACTTTACCGCCTTTTGCTACCGCTTCTGTGCGCAGCACCGTTATAATAAGAAACGGTATGATGCCGGTGTGCGGCATTGGGGGCGCGGCCCCCGGGAAAAATAGGAATGGGCAGACACTGCGGGTCCCTTTTACCTTATAAGGGGAAGTGTCCGGGTTTTTGCCCCCACAAGAGAATGGAAGTGGACCCTGTATGAGTATTTTCAACATCTTCGTCCTCCTTGGCGGCCTTGCCATGTTCCTGTACGGCATGGACGTCATGGGCAAAAACCTGGAACAGACAGCCGGCGGCAAGCTGCAGGTCATTCTGAGCAAGATGACCTCCTCGCCCCTGCGCGGACTTCTGCTGGGCCTGGCGGTGACCGCCGTCATCCAGTCGTCCTCCGCCACCACCGTCATGGTAGTCGGCTTCGTCAACTCCGGTCTGATGGACCTGTACCAGGCGGTGGGCGTCATCATGGGCGCCAACATCGGTACCACCGTGACCTCCTGGCTGCTGAGCCTGACCGGCCTGAAGGGTGAGAGCTTCTTTATCCAGATGCTCAGCCCCGACGCCTGGAGCCCCCTGCTGGGCTTTGCGGGCATCGTCATGTTCATGTTCTGCAAGGACCGCAAGAAGGGCATCGGCCAGATCTTCCTGGGCTTTGCCATCCTGATGGCCGGCATGAACCTGATGGCCGATGCCACCGCCCCGCTGGCAGATGCCCCCTGGTTCGGCCAGCTGTTCCTGGCCTTCACCAACCCGGTGCTGGGTGTGCTGGTGGGCGCGCTGCTCACCGCCATCATCCAGTCCTCCTCCGCCTCGGTGGGTATCCTGCAGGCACTGTCCGCCTCCACCGGTGCGGTGTCGGTGGCGGCCGCCATGCCCATCATCATGGGCCAGAACATCGGCACCTGCGTCACGGCGCTGATCTCTTCCGCCGGCGCCAACAAGAACGCCCGCCGCACCGCCATGATCCACCTGTACTTCAACATCATCGGCACGGCGGTCTTCCTGATCGGGTTCTATTCCCTGAACGCCGTGTTCCATTTCGCCTTCTATTATGATCAGGCCACCACCTTCAACATTGCCATCATCCACACCGTGTTCAATGTGGTGACCACCGCCATCCTGCTGCCCTTCAACAAGCTGCTGGTCCGTCTGGCCATCCTGACCGTGCCGGACAGCAAGGAGCCCCAGCAGAATTCCCTGCTGGACGAGCGCCTGCTCTCCACCCCGGCTGTGGCTGTGAACCGCGCCATGCTGGTGGGCGGCGATATGGCCGAGATCTGCCGCACTTCCCTGCTGCAGGCCATGTCCACCACCCGCAAGTGGGATGATTCCATGGCCGATGAGGTCCGCCGCAAGGAGGACGCCGTCGACCACTACGAGGACGTGCTGGGCACCTACCTGGTACAGCTTTCCGGCCGTCCCCTGAGCAAGGAAGACAACCGCACCATCAACACCCTGCTGCACACCATCGGTGACTTTGAACGCATCTCCGACCACTCCATCAACCTGCTGGAGGCCGCGGAGGAGATCCGGGACAAGAACATCCGCTTCAGCGATGAAGCCCTGGCCGACCTGGCCGTGCTGGAATCGGCGGTGCAGGACATCGTGAACCGCACGGTGGATGCGTTCCAGAAGCGGGACTGCTACGCCGCCGGCAAGATCGAGCCCCTGGAGCAGGTGGTGGACGGTCTGGTGCGGGAAGTCAAGACCCGGCACATTGCCCGTCTGCAGGCCGGCACCTGCACCATCGAGTACGGTTTCGTGCTGGATGACCTGCTGACCACCTACGAGCGCATTGCCGACCATTGTTCCAACATCGCCGTGGCCATGATCGAAGTGGCCGAGGATAAGTTTGATACCCATGAGTACCTGAGCAACATCAAGAACGGTTCGAGCATGAAGTTCGAGCAGCGGTACGAGAAATATCGTGACCGTTACGCATTCCCGTCCGAAGCCTCTTCCAACGGATAACCCGAAGCCCGCCGGACACGGCGGGCTTCTTATATAAGGAGTGTTAAACGCATGATCTACATTGTCGAGGATGACGCAAGCATCCGGGAACTGGAACAGTATGCCCTGCAGACCAATTCCTACACTGCCAAAGGATTTCCCGACGGCGCCAGCTTCTGGACGGCCGTGTATGAAGCGGTACCTGACCTGGTGATTCTGGATGTGATGCTGCCCGATGAGGACGGGTATCAGATTCTGGGCAAGCTGCGGGAAAATGCCGCGACCCGCAACGTGCCGGTGATCATGGTCACAGCCAAGACCAGCGAGATCGACGTGGTCAAGGGCCTGGACAAGGGCGCCGACGACTATCTGTGCAAACCCTTCGGCATCATGGAGTTCATCAGCCGGGTGAAGGCGGTGCTGCGCCGGGCGCAGAGCACCGCCAGTGCACCTTCGGCCCTGCGGTTCGGCACCATCGCCCTGGATGACCTGACCCGCACCGTCACGGTGGAGGGTGAACCGGTGGAGCTGACCTTCAAGGAATACGCCCTGCTGCACTTTTTCCTGGAGCATCCGGAGGAAGTGCTGGCCCGGGAGCGCATCATGAAGGCCGTGTGGGACACCGACGACCTGCTGGAATCCCGCACCATCGACATGCATGTGCGGACCCTGCGCCAGAAACTGGGCGATGCAGGCGAATCCATCCGCACGGTGCGCAAGGTAGGCTACAAGCTCAGCGCCCAGGGAACGGAGAACAGCGATGAAGCCTGAGGAATCCCGCACGGCCCCGCGCCGTATGTCCCATCTGCTGCGCCTGGCCCTGGTGCTGGTGGGGCTGGTGGCGGTGGTGCTGACCTCGGTGGGAGCGGCATTCCTGTTCCACCGGGCCTTTGCCGCCCAGGTGGACCGGGACCTGTCCCGCACCGCCCGGGCCGTGGCCGCCGGGTATGAGGCCGCTCCCGATATGGGGTACGATACCCTGGATGCGGCCCTGTCGGGCAGCACCCTGCGCCTGACCCTGGTGGACGCCGACGGCACCGTGCTGTACGACAGCACCGAGCCCGCCGCCCAGATGGAAAACCACTATGACCGCCCCGAGATTGCCCAGGCCCGGCAGAACGGGGAGGGTTCCACCGTGCGGCAGAGCACGACCATGGGCCGGGAAGTGCATTACTACGCCATTTTGCTGGACAACGGCCAGATTTTGCGTCTGGCCGAGGAAACCAGCTCCATGTGGAGCCTGTACAACCAGGTCCTGCCCCTGCTGGTGGCGGGTTGTATCCTGGTGGTGCTGGTGGCGGCCCTGCTGGCCGCGGCCATGACCCGCTGGCTGGTACAGCCCATCACCCGCATGGCCGACCACCTGGATACCATCGAGGCCAATGTGCCCTATGAGGAGCTCATTCCCCTGGCCCACACCATCCAGTCCGACCGCCGCCTGCGGGAGAACAACGAAACCATGCGCCGGGAGTTCACCGCCAACGTGAGCCACGAGCTGAAAACGCCCCTGACCAGCATTTCCGGCTATGCCGAGCTCATCGAAACCGGCATGGCCAAGCCGGAGGACGTGCCGGTGTTCGGCCAGCGCATCCACAAGGAAGCAGGCCGGATGATCCGGCTGGTGTCGGACATTCTGCAGCTCAGTGAGCTGGACGGCATGAACAACGAAGGTTCCACCCTGTCCGAGCCGCTGCCGGTGGATCTGGCCTCCCTGCTGAAAGAGGTCAACGGCAACATGACCATGAACGCCCGCAAGGCCTATGTGACCTTGCAGTGCGAACCTTCCCCCGCCACCGTACTGGGCAGCCGGGACCTGCTCACCGAGCTGGTGACCAACCTGTGCGACAATGCCATCCGCTACAACCGCCCGGGCGGCCATGTGCTGCTGCGCTGCGGCATCGACGGTTCCGGTGCCCCCTATGTGAGTGTGGAGGACAACGGCATCGGCATTCCCCAGGACGCCCAGAACCGGGTGTTTGAACGGTTCTACCGGGTGGACAAGAGCCGGTCCAAAGCCACCGGCGGCACCGGCCTGGGTCTGGCCATCGTCAAGCACATTGCGGTGCTGCACAATGCCCGCATCGACCTGCGCTCCACCGTGGGCACCGGCACCACCATCCGGGTGGTGTTCCCCGCCGTGAAGACCGGCAAGTGACCCGCCTTTTCCCCAAATAACAAAACCACCCGCCGGGAGCCCGAAAGCTCCGGCGGGTGGTTTTTTTCTTGGATTTCGTCAGCCCGGAACGATCACAGCACAGCCACGCACTCGATCTCCACCAGGGCCCCCTTGGGCAGGGCTCCCACTTGGAAGGCGGCCCGGGCCGGGAACGGCTCGGTGAAGGCTTCGGCGTAGACTTCATTCATGGCGGCAAAGTCCCCGATATCCTGCAGCATGACGGTGGTCTTGACTACATGGCTCAGGTCGGTGCCCGCCTCATTCAGGATGGCGCCCAGGTTTTTCAGGCACTGGCGGGTCTGAGTGCGGATGTCCTGCCCCGCAAATTCCCCGGTGGCGGGGTCAATGGGGATCTGGCCGGACACATACACGGTATCCCCGGCACGCACGGCCTGGGAATAGGGGCCGATGGCGGCGGGCGCGTTGGGAGTGTGGACTGCTTTGCGTTCCATATTGTCTGCCTTCTTTCGGTATTTTTGTCCCAGTATACCAGCCCGGTGCCCGCTTGGCAAGGGGGCCGCCCGGGGCGGTGTGTACTGCCCTGTCAAAAAAGCCCCCGCCGCCGGGGATGGCCGGCAGCGGAGGCTTGGGAAGATTCGGATTCAGCCGGGGTCAGTCCTCATCGGGCGTGCCCATGGCGATGGCTTCGGGGGTGATGGGCAGTTCCCGGTGCCACACGCCGGTGGCCCGCATGATGGCATGGGCGATGGCCGGGGCCGGGGTGTTGATGACGATCTCGCCGATGGACTTGGCGCCGAAAGGTCCGGTGGGCTCGTAGCTGCTCTCAAACTCCACATGCAGGTGGCCCACATCCAGGCGGGTGGGAATCTTGTACTGCATGAAGCTGGATTCAATGGGCTTGCCGGCGGCGTTGTAGGTCACATTCTCGGTCAGGGTCATGCCGATGCCCTGGGCGATGCCGCCCTCGGTCTGCACCCGGGCCAGGGCCGGGTTCACCGGGGTGCCGCAGTCCACCACGGCGTCGTATTCCAGCACCTGCACCTCGCCGGTGAGCTTGTCCAGCTCGATCTCCGCCATGCCCACCATGAAGGGCGGCGGGGAGATGGGGGAGGAATGGGTGGCCGTGACTTCGGCGGCGCAGTTGTTGGACACCTGGGATTTATAGGCAATGTCGGTCAGGCTGGCGGTGCGGCCATCGGCGGCGCGCACGCAGTCCCCGGCAAAGGTCACGTCGGCGGCGTCACAGCCCAGCAGCTCGGCGCCGATGGTACAGATGCGGCCGGTGAGCTCGGTGCAGGCCTTTTCCACCGCCTTGCCGGTGACGTAGGTGGTGGAGGAGGCGTAGGAGCCGGAATCGTAGGGGGACACGTCGGTGTCGGCACCGAACACGGCCACATCCCCCACCGGGCAGTCCATGCACTCGGCCACCATCTGGGCCAGGATGGTATCGCATCCGGTGCCCATATCGGCGGCGCCGATGATCAGGTTATAGGTGCCGTCCTCGCTGAGTTTCAGGGTCACGGAACCCACGTCCACGCCGGAAATACCGGAGCCCTGCATGGCCATGGCCACGCCGGCGGCCCGGACCTTGCCGTTGCCCATATCCCGCACGGGGTAGCGGTGTTCCCAGTCAAAGATCTCCCGGCAGCGGGCCATGCAGCGGTCCAGGGCGCAGGCGTTGGCGGGTTCGTTGTAGTAGGCGGGCATGGTCATGCCTTCCCGCACCATGTTGCGGTCCCGCAGCTCGGTGGGGTCCATGTGCAGCTTTTCGGCCAGCTCATTGACGATGGATTCCACCGCAAAAATTCCCTGGGTGGCGCCGTAGCCGCGGTAGGCACCGGCGGCCTGCAGGTTGGTGTATACCACATCATACCGGAAGCGGAAGGCTTCCAGGCTGCCGGTGTACAGGGGGATGGATTTGTGGCCGGACAGGCCCACGGTGGTGGGGCCGTGTTCGCCGTAAGCGCCGGTGTTGGACAGGGTGTACAGGTCCAGCGCCCGGATGCGGCCGGTCTTGTCGGCGCCCAGGCGCACCCGCACCTGCATCTCGTGGCGGGGGGACCCGGCGATCTGGCTTTCCTCCCGGGTATAGATGAGCTCGGCGGGGCGGCCGGTCTGCAGGGTGACAAAGGCCGGGTACACCTCGCAGACGGCGGTCTGCTTGGCGCCGAAGCCGCCGCCGATGCGGGGCTTTTCCACCCGGATGCGGCTCTTGGGGATGCCCAGCGCCCGGGACAGGATGCGGCGGCAGTGGAAGACGATCTGGGTGGAGGACAGCACATGCAGCCGTCCGTACCGGTCCATATCGGTGTAGGTGCGGAAGGTTTCCATCATGGCCTGGTTCACGGCCCGGGTGTGGTAGGTGTGGTCCAGCACGATCTCACAGTCGGCCAGCACCGCTTCCACGTCGCCGTCGCTCTCGTCGCCGCTGGCCACCAGGTTGCGGTGGTTGTCGCCGCCCACCTCGCAGGGGGGGAACCAGTCTTCCTCCGGGTGGACCAGCACCGGGTTGTCCTTGGCGGTGCGGAAATCCAGCACTGCCTCCAGCACTTCATACTCCACCTTGATGAGCTTCATGGCCTTGCGGGCGGCCTTTTCGTTCTCGGCGGCAATGATGGCCACCGGGTCCCCCACGAACCGCAGGTGCCGGTCCAGGATGAGCCGGTCATAGGGGGAGGGTTCGGGGTAGGTCTGGCCCGCAATGGCAAAGCGGGTGGTGGGCACGTCCTGCCAGGTATAGATATCCACTACGCCGGGCACCTTTTTGGCAATGGACGTATCAATGTTCTTTACAATGGCGTTGGCGTGGGGGCTGCGCAGCAGCTTGACCACCAGGGCGCCTTTGGGAGCGATGTCATCGGTGTACACCGGCTTGCCCAGCAGAAGCTGCAGGGAGTCCTTCTTGCGCACCGCCTTGCCCACATATTTGTTCTTCATCTCAGCCATGGTGTACCTCCTTGCGGGAATCCAGGAAGCGGCGGATGCCCCGCAGCTGGCCTTCGTAGCCGGAGCAGCGGCAGAGGTTGCCGGACAGATACGCCTTGATCTCCTCATCGGTGGGGTCGGGGTTTTCCCGCAGCAGGGCGATGGTGTTCATCACGAAGCCGGGGTTGCAGAAGCCGCACTGGTCGGCGCCCTGGTCGGCGATGAAACCCACGAACTCCGCGGCTTCCTCCTGCAGACCTTCCAGGGTGGTAACTTTATGGCCTGCGGCCCGGGCCGCCAGCATGGAGCAGGAAAGCACCGGCACATCGTCCAGAAAGACGGTGCACAGCCCGCAGTTGGAGGTTTCGCACCCGCATTTCACGCTGGCACAGCCCTGGGCGCGCAGAAAATCATACAAAGTAGTATCGGGGTCCACGTCGGGCACGCGCACCGCCCGGCCGTTGAGCTGCAGTTTGATCTCCATAGGTTCAGCCCTCCTTGTGTGCCAGTTCGCACAGCATCCGTTCGGTGAGTACCCGCACCAGATGGGTGCGGTATTCGGCCCCGGCCCGGGAATTGGACCCGGTGGGCACGGTTTTGGCGGCGTAGTCCGCAAAGGCACGGGCACTCTCAGGGGTCAGGCCCTCTTGGAGCAGGCCCTGTTCATCCCGCACCACCACGGCCTTGCCGGGGCGGGCGCCGATGACCGCCTTGTACTGCCCGTTCAGGCAGGACACCGCGCAGGTCAGCACCGGGAAATCGGTGCGGGCGTTGCGCACGGCATGGTACGCCATGGGGCCGGGGGTCTTTTTCAGCACCACATGGGTGAGAATATCCCGGTCGTAGGTCATTTCGGCAAACTGTTCCAGCGGGAGGCGCCCGGCCTTGTACAGTTCCACCTCACAGTCGGCCGCCAGCAGCACGGTGAGCACATCGGAAAAGCCGAACCGCCCCCAGATGCTGCCGCCCACCGTGGCCATATTGCGGAACTGCACCCCCACAATGTCCTTGAGGGCGGCTTCCACCGCACCGCAGGTGAGGGCCGCGATGCCCTGGTGGTGTTCCAGCCTGCGCAGGGGCACCATGGCCCCGATGCGGTATTCTTCCGGGGTTTCCTCGATGGTATCCAGGCCCAGCTCGCACAGGTCGATGGCGGTGCCCACCGTGATATCGGACTGGCGCAGCCACAACATGCCGCCCAGCACATGGCTGCGCCGGTTCTGGTTCAGCTCGTAGGCCTGGTCCAGACTTTCGGCGCGCACATAGTTTTGGATGCTCAGCATCGGAACATATCTCCTTTGCGGTCCCGCGGGACCGTATTTTGGGCAAAAATCCGCATTTTCCCGCTATTTTGCCATTATATAGCATTATAGTAACACATTTTCATTGAAACCGAAAGGCATCTGTGCTACAATCTCGTTGTAGTTTTTAAACTATAACGCTATGCAACACAAGCAAAGAGGAGAAGAATCACCATGAAACGTCTGTTGTCTTTCCTGCTGGCCGCCGCCGTGGCCCTGAGCGCCGTGGCCTGTGCCCCCGCCCCTTCGGACACCATCACCGCCACCCCGGCTCCTGCCACCAGTGAGGCCGCCGAAACCACCGCCGCCCCGGAGGAAACCCCCGCGGCCGCCTTCCCGGTCACCGTCACCGACCAGGCCGGCCGCTCGGTCACCATCGAGTCCGAGCCCCAGCGCATCGTCAGCGGCTACTACATCTCCACCAGCCTGCTCATCGCCCTGGGCAAGACCGACAAGCTGGTGGGCATTGAGGCCAAGGCCGACACCCGCCCCATCTACTCCCTGAGCGCCCCCCAGCTGCTAGAACTGCCCAATGTGGGTTCCGCCAAGGAGTTTGACCTGGAAGGCTGCGCCGCCCTGGAGCCCGACCTGGTCATCCTGCCCCTGAAGCTGCAGGATGCCGCCGAAACCCTGTCCGGCATGGGCATTCCGGTCATCCTCATCAACCCCGAGGACCAGGACCTGCTGGAAGAAACCATCTCCCTGGTGGGCACCGCCACCGGCAGCACCGAGCTGGCCGATGAACTGCTGGCCTTCTCTGACAACGAAGCCTCCGAGCTGGAAACCATGATGGCCGATGTGGAGCGCCCCACCGTCTACCTGGCGGGCAACTCCGATCTGCTGTCCACCGCCGGCGACGCCATGTACCAGAGCGACATGATCCGCCTGGCGGGCGGCCAGAACGTGGCGTCCGAGATCACCGACACCTACTGGGCCGAAGTGAGCTACGAGCAGATCCTGGCCTGGGACCCCGAATACATCATCCTGGCCTCCGATGCCTCCTACACCTGTGAGGACGTTCTCAACGACGAAGCCCTGGCCTCCTGCACCGCCGTCCAGAACGGCAACGTCTACCAGATCCCCAGCGACGCCGAAGCCTGGGACAGCCCGGTTCCCAGCGGCATCCTGGGTTCTGTGTGGCTGGCTTCCATTCTGCACCCCGAGGTCATGAGCACCGAGGACGCCAACGCCGTGATGGGCAACTACTATGACACCTTCTACCACTTCACCTACCCGGCGGCCTGAGGCCGTCCTGCTGAGCGCCGCTGCCCTGCTGGTGGCGGCGCTCGCCATAACCAGCCTGCTGGTGGGCAAATACCCCCTGACCGTGGCCGGTATTTTTCAGGATGAGATGCAGCGCCAGGTGTTCCTGACCCTGCGCCTGCCCCGGGCTCTCACCGGGGTGTTCGGCGGCTTTGCCCTGGGGGTGTGCGGCTTTGTGTACCAGACGGTCTTCCGCAATCCCCTGGCCTCCCCGGACATCATCGGGGTGTCCTCCGGGGCCAGCGCCGGGGCAGCGGCGGGCATCCTGTTCCTGTCCGGTGCGGCGGAGGTGACCCTGGCCGCCTTCGGGGGCGCGCTGGCCGCGGTGCTGCTGGCCCTGGGGCTTTCGGCTCTCGACCGCCGGGGGCAGAGCGGCACCATCGTGCTGGCGGGCATCGCCGTCCACGCCCTGGCCCAGACGGTGCTCATGTGCCTGAAGCTCACCGCCGACCCGGAACGGGAGCTGGCCTCCATCGAATACTGGATCATGGGCAGCCTGAACGGGGTGAAAGCCGACGCCCTGCCGGTAAACCTGGCCATCTGTGTGGTCTGCGTGGCGGCGCTGTTCGTGCTGCACCGGCAGGTACTGCTGCTCAGTGCCGACGAGGGCGAGGCCCGCATGCTGGGGGTGAACGTCACCGCCCTGCGTCTACTGGTGCTGCTGGCGGCCACCCTGGCGGTGGCGGCGGTGGTCAGCCTGACCGGTCTGGTCAGCTTTGTGGGGCTGCTGGCCCCCCACGCTGCCCGGCTGGTGTGCAAGGGCAGCCGCACCCCCACCCTGGCCCTGAGCGGGCTGTGCGGGGCAGCGCTGCTGTGCGCCGCGGACATTCTGGCCCGCAGCGTGGCCGCCACCGAGCTGCCGGTGAGCATCTTCACCAGTTTGCTGGGGGCACCTTTCCTGGTCTTTCTGCTGGTGCGGGAGGGCCGGAAAGTATGAAACAGCTGCAAGTGAACCACATTACCGCCGGGTATCACGGCCGGGACGTGGTGCATGACCTTTCCTTTACCCTGCCCGGGGGCTGCGTGCTGGGGGTGCTGGGCGCCAACGGCAGCGGCAAGACCACCCTCATCAAGGCCATCTGCGGCATCCTGCCCCACAAAGGGCAGTGTCTGCTGGACGGCACAGCGCTGGAAACCCTGCGGCCCAAGGCCCTGGCCCGGCTGTGCGGGTACATCCCCCAGCGCAGCGGGCTTTCCATTGAGCTGAGTGCACTGGACGTGGTGCTCATGGGCTTCAACCCCCATCTGGGGCTGCTGCAGCCCCCCACCCCGGCCATGCGGCAGGCGGCTTCCGCCATGCTGGCGCAGGTGGGCCTGCCCGGCCGGGACCGGGACAGCTACCTGACCCTGAGCGAAGGGCAGAAGCAGCTGTGCCTGCTGGCCCGGGCACTGGCAGGCGGGGCGGAACTGCTGCTGCTGGACGAGCCGGAAAGTGCCCTGGACCTGCGGGCCCGCCACCGCACCCTGCACCTGCTGCGGGAGTTTGCCGCCCGCAGCGACCGGGCGGTGCTGCTGAGCCTGCACGACCCCAACCTGGCCCTGAATTTCTGCGATGCCCTGCTGCCGGTGGAAAGCGGCCGGGCCGCCGGGCTGATCTACCCCGGCACCGACAGTGACGAAACCCTCACTGCCGCCCTGTCCCGCATTTACGGTCCGGTGTGCCTGCGCCGCTGTACCGACGACAACGGCAAGACCCATCTGGTGATGCTGAAGGAGGAGGATGCTCCATGCGGCCCGTGACCCGCGTGTATCTGTACGACGACAACGGCAACAAGTTCTTTGGGGAAGGCCCCTACCGCCTGCTGCGGGGGGTGGAGGACACCGGTTCCCTGCGGGCGTCCGCCATGTCCATGGGCATGGCCTACACCAAGGCTCTGCGGCTGCTGCGCACGGCAGAGGAAGCCCTGGGCTATCCCCTGACCCAGCGCGCCGCCGGGGGCCATGCCGGGGGCGGCAGCCACCTGACCCCGGAGGGCAAGGCGTTTCTGGACGCATACGCCCGCTACCGGGACCGCTGCGCCGAGGAAAACCGCCTGCTCTGGCAGCGGGAGTTTTCTCACCAGCAGCCGGAAACATAAAATAAAGGCAGGGGGCTTTTCCTGCCGCAAAGATACAGCCAGCCCGGACGACCGTTCCCCGTCCGGGCTTTTTCTTATCTCTTGACGCCCGACCGGGTGGGTGCTACATTGAAACTGTCCATTTTTATCTGAAAAGGAGGTCCGCCCCATGGCGTCATCCCTGCTGTATCCTCTCCCCCAGGCCGCGGTGCGGGCCTTCGGGGCATCGGGCAGGCGGCATTTTCTCATCACCGGCAGCCGGGGGGCGGGCAAAAGTACCCTGCTGGCCGCCGTGCTGCCCCTGCTGGGGGCAGGCAGCACCCCGGACATCCTGACCTTTGCCCGGCCGAAACAGGCGGTGTTCCTGCGCCGCACAGCCACCGGCGAGTGCACACGCATCGGGGCGTTCGATGCCTCCCTGCCTGGTCCCGACACCCGCATGCGCCCTATTCCCGAGGGCTTTTGTACCCTGGGCACCGCGGCCCTGGCCGCCGCCCCGGACGGGGGCTGGGTGTCGGTGGATGAGATCGGCTATCTGGAAACCACCTGCGCCCCCTACTGCGACGCCCTGCGCGCCGCTTTTGCCCGCTGCCGGGTGGTGGCGGCGGTGCGCAAGGCGGACCTGCCTTTTCTGCAGGAGCTGCTCACCCGGCCGGACGTGTTCGTGCTGGACCTGGACCGGCCCCATGACCCCGGCTGCGTGATCCTGGCCTCCGGGCTGGGGGTGCGGTTCGGGCCGGGAGGCAAGCTGCTGGTGCCTTTTTGCGGTCGGCCGCTGCTGGGGCACGCCCTGGACGCCACCAACCGGCTGTTCCGTCCCGACCAGCGGATCGTCGTGACCCGCAGCGAAGCAGCCGCCGCCTTCTGCCGTTCGGAATCCGTCCCGGTGAAACTGCACGCCCTGCCCAACCGCAGCGACACCATCCGCCTGGGGCTGGAAGCCCTGGGCGACCCGGAGGGCTGTCTGTTCTGCCCCGCGGACCAGCCCCTGCTGACTGCCGAAACAGTCCAGGCCCTGCTGTTCTGCGCCGCCCACGACCCCGGCGCGGTCTGGCGGCCCGCCCACGGGGGAGAACCGGGCGCACCGGTGTTCTTTCCACAATTTTTGCTTCCGCGGTTGAAAACTCTTTCCCCCGGGCAGGGCGGGCGCAGCATTCTGAAAGATGCGCCCTGCTCCGTGCGGCTGCTGGACTGCCCCGATGCCCGGGAACTGGCGGACATCGACACCCCCGAAGCCCTCGCCGCTCTGGAAGCCGCCGCAACCCCATAAAAAATGCCCCCGGCCGGCACGGTCAGGGGCTTTTTTCATGATTTCGTTCAATACACGAACTTTTTCTGGGCCAGATAGTTCACAAAGAACAGGGTGCAGTCCACCGGAATCTTCAAGAACAGTTCCGGCGTGGCGGGCAGCATGCCCGCCAGCCCTGCCACCAGCATGCCGCTGCACAGGGTCTTGAGGATGGTGACGGTGGTGTACAGCGTGGCCGACCGTCCATGGGCGGTGCAGCTGTGGAACACCAGGAAGTAGTTCAGCAGATAGTTGCACAGCGAGGACAGAATCCGCGCCGCGATGGTGGCGGTCAGGATGGCGGCGCTTTCGCCCATGCGGTTTTGCAGCATGGCGCACAGCACCGTGAAGGCCCCCAGGTCCACCACGCTGGAGGACAGCGACGACGCCAGAAAGCGCACAAAAGGCCGGTTCTCGGCCACGGATTTTCCCTGTGTCAAGGGCAAAGTCACGACCTTTCCAGAATACAGAAACAAAGAAGCGTGCCCCGACCTGTTTCGGAGCACGCTTATAGTATAACGTACTTCTGTTAAAAAATACAAGACCGCGCCGTCAGTTCAGCGTTTTGCCAAAAAATTTCAGTTCCGGACGAATGGTCTGCATCAGGGTGTCAAAAGCGTCGGGGGTCAGGCTCTGGGCGCCGTCGCTCTTGGCCTTGGCGGGGTCGTTGTGCACCTCGATCATCAGCCCGTCGGCGCCCACGGCCACGGCGGCCGCCGCCAAAGACGGCACCATAAAGGCGATGCCCGCCGCGTGGCTGGGGTCGATGACCACCGGCAGGTGGGTCATCTTTTTCAGCATGGGCACCGCCGAAATATCCAGGGTGTTGCGCATGCTGGTTTCAAAGGTGCGGATGCCCCGCTCGCACAGTACCACGTTGGGGTTGCCCTCCGCCATGATGTACTCGGCGCTCATGACCAGCTCTTCCAGCGTGGAGGAAAGCCCCCGCTTGAGCAGCACCGGGATATTCGTGCGGCCCACTGCCTTGAGCAGCTCGAAGTTCTGCATGTTCCGCGCGCCGATCTGGATCATATCCACCTTGGCTTGCTCGAACAGGGGGATGTGCTCGTTGTTCATCAGCTCGGTGACGATGGGCTGGCCCGTCACGGCCCGGGCTTCCTGCAGCAGTTCCAGCCCTTCGGCCCGCAGGCCCTGGAAGCTGTACGGGCTGGTGCGGGGCTTGAAGGCGCCGCCCCGCAGGATGGACGCCCCGGCAGCCTGCACCCGCCGGGCCACCCCGATGATCTGCTCCTTGCTTTCCACGCTGCAGGGGCCGGCCATCACCACAAAGTTGCCCCCGCCGATCTTGTGGCCGCCCACGTCCACCACCGTGTCGTCGGGGTGGAATTTGCGGTTGGCCTTCTTGTAGGGTTCGGACACCCGGCGGCAGGTGTCCACCACCGGGTTGGCCAGCACCCAGCTCTCGCTCAGGGCCTTGGTGTCCCCGATGAGGCCCAGGATGTGAGTGTCCTTGCCCACCGAATCGTTGATCTCATACCCCATGGCCCGCAGTTCACCGCAGAATTCCTGTACTTTCTCCCGGGGGGCGTTCTGTTTCAATACAATAATCATCTGTTTCCCTCTCCTTTACGGTGCGGACCGTGGTCCCTTGATTTGACGAGCTTTAGTTTAGCACTTTAATGTGTTAAAGTCAAGGGTGCTTTACAAGCATTTGCAAGAACGCTATAATTTGGATGCAAAACCGAACTGATACGCCCGGCCGCGGCCGGGATTTATGCCGAATCTGCTTGCAAGAGAGGGGTTTCTCACCATGTCCAAGGAAGCCAAGACCAACGCCATGCGCATGCTGGAGCGTGCCAAGATCACCTATACCGCCCACGAATATCCCCACGAGGAGGGCGCCGCCGTGGACGGTGCCACCGTGGCCGCCCTCACCGGGCAGGACCCGGCCAAGGTGTTCAAGACCCTGGTCACCCAGGGGGCGGACCGGAACTTTTATGTCTTTGTCATTCCGGTGCTGGCCGAGCTGGACCTGAAGAAGGCCGCCAAGGCCGCCGGGGTCAAGAGCGTGTCCATGCTGCATGTGGCCGACCTGCTCAAGACCACCGGCTATGTGCGGGGCGGCTGCAGCCCGGTGGGCATGAAGAAGCAGTTTGCCACCGTCTTTGACGAGAGCTGCCTGGCCCAGGATACCATCATGGTGTCGGCAGGGCGCATCGGCACCCAGATCGAAGCCGCCCCCGCCGACCTGGTCAAGGTCACCCGGGGCAAGACGGCTGCCATCACGGCGGAGGCCCACAGCTGATGCGGCTGGACAAATACCTGGCCGAGCGGCTGGGCATTCCCCGCAGCGAGAGCCGCAAGCGCATTGCTTCCGGTGCGGTGACGGTGGAGGGGGTTCTGTGCCGCAAGGCAGACACCCAGATCGACGAGCACACCGCCCGGGTAGCGGTGAACGGCGCGCCCCTGGGCGGCCGGTATGAGAAATATGTGTACCTGATGCTGAACAAGCCGGAGGGCGTGGTCAGCGCCAGCCGGGACCAGCGCGACACCACCGTGGCCGACCTGGTAGCGGCGGATTTTCCCCGGCGGCAGCTGTTCCCCGCCGGGCGGCTGGACAAGACCAGCACCGGGTTTGTGCTGCTCACCGACGACGGCGGCTTTGCCCATGACATTCTGGCCCCGGGGCGGCATGTGTCCAAGGAGTACATCGTCACCCTGGACACGCCGTTGACCCCCGCGATGCAGGCGGGCTTTGCCGCCGGGGTGACGCTGGCGGACGGCCAGACCATGGACCCGGCGGAGGTGGAGCCCTACGGCGCCGACCCCTGCGTGGTGAAGGTCACCCTGCACCAGGGGGTGTACCACCAGATCAAGCGGATGTTCGGGGTGTACGGCGCCGGGGTGAACGGGCTGCACCGCACGGCCATCGGCCCGGTGGCGCTGGACGAAGGTCTGGAACCGGGAGCCTGGCGGCCCTTGACGAGCGAAGAAGTGGAGGCCCTGCGCGCCGCATCCCGGCGCTGAGCAGGCCATTTGGCGTATTTTGCCGCAAGAGGGCAAAATACGCCTTTTTTCGTTCAAATTCTGTTCAAAAAGACCCGCTATACTAGATAGTGGGTTTGTAGGGCATACGGCGAATCCCTCTTGCAAAATCCGCCGTCTTGCGATACAATAAACTGATTTACCCTTATTTTCGTCCGCGTTTTTTCGCGGTGTTTCACATACCCCAAAGGCGGGAGGTCAATTCATGAGAGTCGGTCTCGACATTGGTTCCACCACCATCAAATGCGTCGTGCTCGATGAGCAGGACAAGATCATTTATTCTACATACGAACGCCATTACAGCCATATTCTGGAAAAAGGCCAGGAGCTGCTGCGCCGCGTCGCCAAGGACTATGTGCCCGGCGGCCGCGCCATGCTGGCCATTTCCGGTTCGGCGGGCATGGGCCTGGCAGACAGCTGCGGGGTCCCCTTTGTGCAGGAGGTCTTTGCCACCCGCGTGGCAGCCAACCGGCTGGCCCCCGGCACCGACTGCATCATCGAGCTGGGCGGTGAGGACGCCAAGATCCTGTTCCTCACCAACGGCACCGAGGTCCGCATGAACGGTTCCTGTGCCGGCGGCACGGGTGCTTTCATCGACCAGATGGCCACCTTGCTGAAGATGCGCGCCGATGAGATGGACAAGGCAGCCCAGCAGTCCACCCGGACCTACACCATCGCGTCCCGCTGCGGCGTCTTTGCCAAGAGCGACATCCAGCCCCTGATCAACCAGGGCGCCCTGGCCGGGGACATTGCAGCTTCCATCTACCAGGCCGTGGTCAACCAGACCATCGCCGGCCTGGCCCAGGGCCGTCCCATCAGGGGCAACGTGCTGTATCTGGGCGGCCCCCTCACCTTCTCCAGCGTGCTGCGCAAGAGCTTTGACAAAACCCTGGGCCTCACCGGCACCTGCCCGGAAAACAGCCTGCTGTATGTGGCGCTGGGCGCGGCCTTCTACGCCGACCGGGAGTCCGACCTGAGCGAGGTGGTCAAGCGGCTGGCCAATTACAGCGCCACCGCCACCTATGTGAGCCTGCCGCCCCTGTTTGCCAACAAGCAGGAGTATGAGGACTTCCACGCCCGCCACATGCGGGCCTGCGTCCCCTGCGTGCCTTTCGGGGCCGACTGCGGCCCGGTGCATATCGGCATTGACTCCGGCTCCACCACCATCAAGCTGGTGGTCATTGACGAAAACAGCAACATCCTGTTCACCAGCTACCGCCCCAACCTGGGCAACCCCATCCCCCTGGTGCGGGAAACCCTGCTCAAACTGTACCACGATCATCCGGGCCTGCAGATTGCCAGCGTGACCACCACCGGCTACGGCGAGGACCTGATCAAGAACGCCTTCCACTGTGACCGCGGTCTGGTGGAAACGGTGGCCCATTTCACCGCCGCCAAGCATTTCATGCCCAACGTGGATTTCATCATCGACATCGGCGGCCAGGACATGAAGTGCTTCAAGATCGAGGACGGCGCCATCAGCAACATCTTCCTGAACGAAGCCTGCTCCTCCGGCTGCGGCAGCTTTCTGCAGACCTTTGCCCAGGCCCTGGGCTATGACGTGAAGGAGTTTGCGGCGCTGGGCCTGTTTGCCGACCGCCCGGTGGACCTGGGCAGCCGCTGCACCGTCTTCATGAACTCCAGCGTCAAGCAGGCCCAGAAGGACGGCGCCTCCATTGAGAACATCAGCGCGGGCCTGTCCATCTCGGTGGTCAAGAACGCCCTGTATAAGGTCATCCGTGCCTCCAGCCCCGAAGAACTGGGCCGCAACATCGTGGTCCAGGGCGGCACCTTCTACAATGAAGCCGTGCTGCGCGCCTTTGAGAAGGAGATGGGCGTGGAGGTCATCCGCCCGGACATTGCCGGTCTGATGGGTGCTTTCGGCGCCGCGCTCCACGGCAAGGCCCACAGCACCGCCGATTCCCACAGCACCGTCCTCACCCAGGAGGAGCTGGAGAACTTCTCCCAGAAGGTGCAGAACGTCACCTGCAACGGCTGCGGCAACCACTGCCAGCTCACCGTGAACATCTTCGCGGACGGCCAGCGGTTCATCTCCGGCAACCGGTGCGACAAGCCGGTGACCGGCAAGGCGGCCGATGACGAGCTGAACCTGTACGCCTACAAGCTGCAGCTGCTGCTGGATTACCAGAAGATCCAGCCCGCACAGCCCCGCGGCACCATCGGCCTGCCCCTGTGCCTGAACATGTATGAACTGCTGCCCTTCTGGCATACCCTGTTTACCAAGCTGGGCTTTGCAGTCAAGACCAGTCCGGTGTCCAGCCGGGCGCTGTACCAGGAAGGCCAGGCCACCATCCCCAGTGATACCGCCTGCTTCCCGGCCAAGCTGTCCCACGGCCACATTGCGGAGCTGGTCAAGATGGGCGTGGATGCCATCTTCTACCCCTGCATGAGCTACAATGTGGACGAACACCTGGGCGACAACCACTACAACTGCCCGGTGGTGGCCTACTATCCCGAAGTGCTGGAGGGCAACTGCCCCGAGCTGGAAGGCACCACCTTCATTTACGATTACGTCAACCTGGCCCGCCGCAAGGACTTCACCAAACGGTTCCCGGCCATTCTGGACAAATACTTCCCCGGGCTCAACCACCGGGAGGTGGCCGCCGCCATCGACGCCGCCTATGCGGAATATGAGCGCCACATGGTGCAGGTCCGGGCCAAGGGCGCCGAGATCATCGCCAAAGCCCGGGAGCAGCACAAGCGCATCGTGGTGCTGGCCGGCCGGCCCTACCATGTGGACCCGGAGGTCAACCACGGCATTGACAAGCTGATCATCCGCCAGGGCGCCGCCGTGGTCACCGAGGACTCGGTGAGCCAGCTGGTGGAAAAATTCTCCACCTCGGTGCTGAACCAGTGGACCTACCACAGCCGCCTGTACGCCGCCGCCAAATACTGCACCACCCAGCCCGATATGGACCTGGTGCAGCTGGTGAGCTTCGGCTGCGGCCTGGACGCCATCACCACCGACGAAACCCGCGAAATCCTGCAGGAGGGCGGCAAGCTGTACACCCAGCTGAAGATCGACGAGATCACCAACCTGGGCGCCGTGAACATCCGCCTGCGCAGCCTGTTTGCCGCTTTGGATGAACGCGCCGAAGACAAAGCAAGGAGCTGAGCGTATGGAGTACAAGACCCCCAATTTCACCAAGGACATGATCCACACCCACAAGATCCTCATTCCCAACATGGCCGTGCCCCAGTTCCGGCTGATGGCGGCCGCGCTGGAATGTGAGGGCTACAACGTGGAGGTGCTGGGCAACTGCGGCAGCGAAGTGGCCCAGCTGGGTCTGAAATACGTCCACAACGATACCTGTTATCCGGCCCTGCTGGTCATCGGTCAGTTCATCGATGCCCTGAACAGCGGCAAGTATGACCTGAAGCACACCGCCCTGCTCATCACCCAGACCGGCGGCGGCTGCCGTGCTTCCAACTACATCAAATTGCTGCGCAAGGCCCTGGTCAAGTCCGGCTATGGCGACATTCCGGTGGCCTCCCTGAACTTTTCCGGTCTGGAGAAGGACAGCGGCCTTCCCCTGACCCTGCCGCTGCTGCGCAAGGTCATTGCCTGCATCTTCTACGGTGACATGCTGTGCGCCCTGCGCAGCCAGGTCAAGCCTTATGAAAACCATCCCGGCGACGCCGACGCCGCCACCGAGCGGTGGATCGCCACCATCCAGGGCTGGATGCACGAGAGCCGCAATTTCAGCGCCCACGACATGAAGAAGCAGTTCCCGGTGATCGCGGCGGACTTTGCGTCCATTCCGGTGACCCGGGTGCCCAAGGTCAAGGTGGGCGTGGTCGGCGAGATCTACGTCAAATATTCGCCCCTGGGCAATAACGACCTGGAAAAGTTCCTGGAAAGCCAGGACTGCGAGGTCAACCTGCCCGGCCTGATGGGCTTTGTGGAGTACTGCATCGCCAACACCGAGCTGGACGTGAAGCTGTACGGCGGCAGCCTGCTGAAAGCCGGCGGCGCCACCGCCCTGCTGAACTGGCTGGACGGCATCGGCAACGCCTGCAACGACGCCATGCGCAAGGAAGGCTTCTATGCGCCGGGTTCTTTCCGGGAACTGATGGAAAAGCCCAAGGGCATCATCTCTCTGGGTGCCAAGATGGGCGAAGGCTGGCTGCTCACCGCCGAAATGCTGGAACTGGTGGAGGGCGGTTACGCCAACATCGTCTGCGCCCAGCCTTTCGGCTGCCTGCCCAACCATATTGTGGGCAAGGGCATGATCAACAAGATCCGCGCCCTGCACCCGGACGCCAACATCACCCCCGTGGACTATGACCCCAGCGCCACCCGCGTCAACCAGGAAAACCGCATCAAGCTGATGCTGGCGGTGGCCCGGGAACGGCTGAAGAACCCCAATCCGGCCCCCGCCCCCGTCACGGCGGAGGACCTGGCCGGCGGTGCGCCGTCCATTGAAACGGCAGTCCCTGCCGGGGTGTGAGCATCTTGCCCGCCTGATTTTCTTGATGACAAATAAGAAACCCGGGACCTTCCCTGTACAGAAGGTCCCGGGTTTTGTGTTGTTTGCTTGCAGGCCTCCCCCTCCTCTCAAGCCTCCCCTGTGCAAGGGGAGGTGCCGCGCAGCGGCGGTGGGGTTGTAAACCCTGCTCTATTTCCCGTTCACGGGTAGTACCGGTAAGTTGCCAACCCCTCAGTCGCCTACCGGCGCCAGCTCCCCTTACACAGGGGAGCCGATCTCTACCCCGGGAGCCTCCCCTGTGCAAGGGGAGGTGCCGCGCAGCGGCGGTGGGGTTGTAAACCCTGCCCTATTTCCCGTTCACGGGTAGTACCAAGTAAGTTACCAACCCCTCAGTCGCCTACCGGCGCCAGCTCCCCTTACACAGGGGAGCCGCTCTCTACCCCGGGAGCCTCCCCTGTGT
>CALESJ010000054.1 GCA_937907025.1 uncultured Faecalibacterium sp. | reverse complement strand
CCGGCGTCAGGGGCACGGTCTGGGTGTAGGGGCCTTCGCCGGTCCAGGCATCCAGGTTGAAAATAGCCTTGTACAGGTAATATACTGCGGTGGACAAGCTTTTAAATGTGGTGCGCAGCTCGGTCACCTGCAGCTGGTCTACTTTATAGGTACACATCCGCATTTCGTAGATAGTACCATCACCGTTTATATCCTCCTGCACAGGAGAGGGAAGCGGGGTTTGTGCATCGGTTGCCCAAATTCCGGGGGCCTCATCGCTGCTCACATCAAGGTGCAGAAGAAGCTGGCCGTCAACCTGCCCTTCGCTGGACGGCTGTACTGTAATAACTTCCTCTTCGATTTTGATCCACCGGCCTCGAAGAAGAATCCAGCCAGCCCCGACCCGCAGTTGCAGGCCGCCAAGGCTGGTAATTTCACAGCCAACGACTACCCCGATTCCGCCGCCGCTTAAAAGCTCGTAAAGCTTAGCGTCTGCCAAGGGCGTGACATTTGTTCCTTGCGACTGATATACCGTGATCACTTTTTTCTCCTTTGCAAAATAAGACGTTTTGTCAACGCGACACGCACAGCTCCAAAGGTCAGTGTCACTGTTCCCGGCTCAATCTTCCGTCCAGTCAAAATGCTGGTATAGGCTGTTCCGTCCACGATGATGGTGGCTGAGCAGCTTTTTCGGCGTTCCGCAGTTCGGCTTCTGTGGCGATGATTTCCCGCTTCAGGCCGTCATACTGCTCCTGGCTGACCTCGCCTTTTTCAAACTGCTGCTGCACCTGCTTTTCGGCATCCTGCAAAGCGTTCAGCTTTGTCTTGGTCTGATCAACAGCGTCGTTTAAAAGCCGCTGCTTCTGGGCCAGCAGTTCGGTATTGCCGGGGTCCAGCTTCAGCAGCCGTTCCACGTCTTTCAGCTGCTTCTGGGTGCTGCTGATTTCCTTGTTGACGCCGGAAAGGGCCTTGCTCAGGCCGGTGGTATCACCGCCGATGACAACGGTGATGCCCTTGATTCTGTCTGCCATGCGATACCTCCTTACAAGGCGTCAATGTCTTCCTGCGTCGCCTTATAGTAATATTTTTCTTGGTCGTTCATTTTCTCAATCAACATGTCATACACCATGCCCATGGTCATACTGTCCAGGTCTTCAGCACTCAGGCCCAACTCTGCGCAGCGCAGCATGAAGGTGGCGCCGGTTTCCTCACGGACAGTGGGCCTTATTTTTTTTTAGGGGTACTGGTGGTGCCTTGATTGAGCTGCCACAGCTCCATGATCTGGGGGAGAATCTCGTAGATCGAGAAGGTGGTATCCAGCCCGTCAAGCCAGGCTTCCGGCGTGTCGGGAACGGTTTCGGGGGAGTACTGCCTGGCCATGATCCAGGATACATTTTCAAAGATCTCCAGATCCATCACGGACATCTTGGCTTCTTTGAGGGCATCTTCGTACTCTTTCTTCTGCCAGTCCGCCGCGTCCTCCTTGGGCTTTTTCAGCTTCCGTGCTTTGACAGCTTTGGCAAAGCGGCTCTGGAGCTGGGCCATGTCGCGCACGATGTCGCGGCCCAGTTTGTGGCGGTAAAGGCGGGGCGTCAGGGCCGTGGCCCTGAACCCCACCTCCTTTCCGCCCACGGTGATGATCTTATCCATTGCGGCTTCCTTTCTCTTACGCGGCCGGGGACGGCGTGTAAACGCTCTTAAACCAGCCGGACACGACACCTTCGGGAGTGGTTGCGGTAGTCTTGGCACGCACGTTGCCGTCGGGCAGGGGAATGGCGGAAATGGTGGATTTCTGGGTCTGCGGGGTTTTGGTTTCGTTGTTGGTAGAAGCGTTGATGCCGGGCCGGGTTCCGGTGCAGTTGTACAGGCAGAACAGGCTGTTGTTGGCATCGCCGTCGATCTGGAAGAGCAGGGCAAAAGACTTGGGCTGGACGTTGGAGTTTTCGATGAGGACATTGTCGGTTTCGGACAGCGTGTCGCCCCAGATATCCTGCATCATCTGATCCGGAAAGCGGGCCATTTCCAGGTCGCCTTCATAGCCGTTGTTGTTGCTGGACTGCCAGTAGACAATGCCGTCGGCGTAGAACTTGGCAAGCTCGCCCTGCTGCTCCAGTGCCAGGCTGACAGCGCCGGGAACAGAAACGGGATTGTCCCAAGTCGGCGTGGGCGTCAGAGCAGTGAGGACGGCGTAGTGTACATTTTTCAGGTTATACTGGACTTTGTTTTCACCAGTCGCCATATTTACACCTCGATTTCATAAAGGGTCTGGAAACACTTTTCAGTGTCCAGGTAGTTGGTTTCTTTTTCCCAAAAAACAGAGGACAAGGCCTGTTCGACCTTGCCCTCTGCAACGGGATCTTTTAAAGCTGTGTACAGCTCAATCTGTACATGATTTACCACCAAGTAGGCGGTTCCATCTGCGGCAAAATTATTGGTGTAGGGTGCCAGATACACAAGGTACGGCATGGGAGGAACCGCGCCTTGTTTCCATTCCTGGAATGCCACCGGATACCCGGTAGTTTCCAGCATGGCACCAACCTGTTCAAGGGTCATCCGCGTGCCACCACCTTTACTTTGCCTTCCAGGCTGTCTTCCGCTTTTTGCTCTGCAAGACCAATGTGCGGAATACCGTTTACCCGGCCGCCGTTTTGCTTGGCATGGCCGTTTTCCAACAGATGGGTCAGCTGCGGCTTTTTGCTGTTGTAGACGCGGACCCGAATGTCTTCCGGACTTTCGTACTCAACGCGGGATTTCCACCCTTTGGCATATTCGCCGGTATTGCGGGGAGAGGTTTGCTTCAGCTCGGTCACCATGTCCTTGGCAACCTGCTTGACCTCCTCCTTGACACCATCGGCAACATCCTGGCTGTAGTCGGCGAGCTCCTGCGCCACGACCTGAGCAAGGTCGGATACTTTGATACCAGCCATCACACGCCCGCCTTTCTTTCCAGATACAACTCAATGGTTTCATTGCTTCCCAGATAAGTCCGGTACACACTATACCGAACACCATCCAGCTCCACAATCTGCTGCCCGTTGTAGTCATAGGCGAACATGACAACCCGCCATTCCGGTTTCAGTCCGGACTGACCGGCGGCCAGCATTTCCTGGGCGGACACACTGGTGACATCACAGAATACATCTGTGGAAGTTTCCTGCGGAACCTGCTGCTTGAGGGCGTCCTGCGTGTAGGTCGTGCTGATCAAAGTCAGAACACGGGAACGGTCCATCAGGATGCACCTCCCTCCGCAGCACTGGCATTGCTGTCCAGGCCCCAGTCTGTGTATCCGGTAGCCATCATGAGCTGGGCTTTCTGCTCATCATAAGAGGCTTTCAGCCGCTCATAATCATCGGGGTGTCCAAAGTGGACACGGCAATAGGTGGTCACGGCGCGAATGATCAGGGGGTCGGTTTCCGTCAGCGTTGTGACGCCGGCCAGACCAAGGTCAGCCAGCGCCGCAGCAATCAGATCGGTCAGTTCGCTGTCAAACGCCGTGGTCGTGATCCGCAGCGTCAGCTTGACCTTGTCCAGCATTTACATCACCGCCGATCAGCCGCCGTTGGTCAGGCTGGCAAACGCAGAGTTCAGGCCGATGGCAACGGCAAACATGGCCACACCCAGGAACTTGTAGGAGTTGGTATTGATGTCGTAGCCTTCGCGCACGGTGATATCTTCACCCATGGCGCCGATGACCTTGTTCATGTCGCCAGCCAGCACGGTACCATCCGCCACGTTGTCATCCACAAGGATATCGTAGCCATAGATGCGGGCGCTGCCGTAGGTGCCAGTAAAGGTGACAATGTTGTTTTTGCTGTTGTCCTGCAGCGGAAGAAGCAGAGTGTACAGCGTCTTACGATTGCACAGGACAGCCACGTCTTCGCCCTTGACTGCAGCCAGCAAAGCCTGCACACCGGTGGTGTTGATGGTGGTGCCAGCGGAAGCGGCGGCGCCGGAAATTGCCGTGATGATCTTGCTGTTGATGAAGCGGGCAATAGCTTCGCCCAGCATGGTGGTCAACCAGGAGTTGAACACGGGAATGCTCATCTGGCGGGCGCTTTCGGACACCTGCACCATCTTGGTGATCTCGGCCGGGGTCAGCTCCACAGGGGTCAGGGTGTCGGAATCCGGCGTGATCGTAGCGTTTTCGGTGTGATCCTGGGCGGGGTTGATGGTGCCCTCGACGTAGTAGGTGATCTTGGAAGCGCTGTACACCATAGTGATGCGCTCCATCAGCGGGGCGTGGTCCCGCACAACGGTCATGATGTCGTTCACAACCAGCTGAGAGATGGCACCATTGGCCACGGTGTAGGCGCGCTGCTCGGCGGCGTTCAGCTCACGGCCCTGCATGTGCTTCAGCCAGGCAGTACGGTATTCCTCCGAATCCACCGCAAAAGGCTTGTCCTCGCCGTTGGTGGGATGAAAATCGCGCACCATCATGCCGGCGCCGCCGGAAACAGCTTCCCGCAGCTTGCGGCGCTTCTCAGCGGCTTCGTTGATCTGATTCAGTTCAGCCTTCAGACCCCGCACCTCTTCGGTCAGGGCGTCGATGTCGGCGTCCGGGGCGTCCATTTCCTTGCGGATGGCAGCAAGGCGGGCTTCGATTTCTTCTTTTCTGTTCATGTTAAACCTCCAACATGAGAATGAGTTTCTTGCGTTTATTTGCCCGTTCCAGTCGCTCCGCCTTGATGCCGTCGATCACTCCGTCAACGAATCTCCGGGCACTGATGGACGTCATGTCGTTTGCCGGAATGGAAACGGCGCTGACGTCATACAGCTTTTTGATTTTGGTGATGGTGCGCAGCACGGTTTCCACGCCGGTGTTGTGGTCCATCGTGGAAGTGCGCTGGTCTTCGGCCACCACAAAGCCGAAAGACATCTTGTCGGTATAGCCGCCCTTGATTTCCTGGTACAGCTGGCGGCCGATGTCGGTGCCGCCCAGGTCTGCGGTCATTTTCAGGCCGGTGGCATCAATAGAAAGGGCCAGGGTGTTGTTACGATTTCTCGCAAACACCCGGCCTTCATGGTCATACTGCATGATGACGTCGGTCATATCGCACTGGGCAAACGCGGTGGGCGCGATCTGCTCCATAACGCGGTAGTCGCCGCCGTCATACAGCATGTAAGGCTGATTGAAGGTGGTGGCGTAACCTTCCACAATCATGGCGTCGCTGTCGCCCAGCGCCCGCATGGTCATGGCGCGGTACTCCCGGCCATCCGCCAGACGGCGCAGCTGCTTGTCGTTAAGTTCCATTTGTCGCTTGTCCTCCTTGTTTGGTGGCGCTGCCATCAGCGCCCAACAGATAATACTCGCCACGGATGGTGTATACCTGACCCTGTCCGTTGGGCAGAGGCGGCAAATTCCAGATATCCCGGATTTCATCGCGGTTCATGATGCCTCGGTCAGCCATCTGGGCCGACACATTGAGCTTGTCGGCGTTGCTCATGTACTGCAGCCGGTTGGCAGTTGCCATTAAAAGAGATCCGGAGGCACGCTCCCGCTCTGTGAAAAGCATCTTTGTGGCGACATCGGAAAACTGGATGGCAAACTGCTCCACGGCGCCCTCATAGAACGCGGCCCAGGCATCGCCGAAGGCTTTGTTCTGCAAAACGTCTTCATTGACGCCGAAATAGTTGTAGACGTTGGTTTGAATCAGCTTCATCTGCTCTGCATCCACCACAAACGGGGTGGACTTGATCTGCTGAATGTCGCCATATGTGTTCGGGAAGAGAAGCACGCCGCCGTCCCCGGCCTGAAGGTTTTCTTTGGTAAAGCGCTGACGCTCTTTTGCCAGGTCTTCCGGCTTGGCAAAGTTGGTCAGCCGTGCCAGAAAGCGGAACGTGGCCGCGCTTTTTACAGCCTCGCCAATACCCTGATTTTGAATGGTGATCAGTTCCATGGTGGGCCGCAGCGCCGAGTTGTCGCTGCCGAAGAAATCATCTTCATATTGAAACTTGGTCATGATTCCGCAGTATCGCATTTCGATGCTGGCAAACTGACCCGTCTGAAACTGATACCGCAGCCAGGGTTCACCGTTGTACTGTACAATCTGGCACTGCGTGGGAAGTACCGGGAAAATGCCGGACACTTCCAGGTAGTCATCCATTACGGGAACGATGAACGCGGTGTTGTTCACGTCCAGGATGGTGGAAAGCCGGTACAAAAACTGTCCCCAGGTCTGCCACTCGTTGGGGCCGGTGCGCAGCTTGGTCTGCAGCTTTGGTTTGGCACTGCCCTGGACCTGCACTTTGAGCTTGCTGATGTGGGTGGCCCGTGCGTTGATGGCTGCGCGGACCAGTTCGCTTTCGTACAGCTTGCCACCCCAGGTGGTAAACACCGGGTTGTAGGCGGTCAGTGTCTTGAAAAAGCCCTGGGACTGACCCTGCGGCGCAGGCCGCTTGAAAATCTTGTCAAACAGGCCCATTGTTTTTCCGCTCCTTCTCAAACAAAAAGGTCCCAAACCTCTCAAACTCATGCGGCGCCGGATACTTGGCATGCCGGATGTCAGAGGTGTGGTGGCACGGCCCGCCGATGGCAGCCGCGCAATTCCTGCATTTCTTCATATCACAGACATAAAAAACCGGCTGCTTGGCAAAATAGATTTTGCTTCCACAGTCGGGAGGAGAAGTGACCGGGTTGTCCTTCGGTTGATACCCATTTTTACGACGCATTTTTCAGCTGCTCTCCAATCTCTGTATAGTATTTCTGTCGGACTGTCATGGCGTCCAGCAGCGCGGCGCCGCCGTCGATGTGAGCGTTGGCGCTCATCTTGACCGGCTTGCAGCGTCCGCTTTCCGCTTCGGTCTTCATGGCCATGTCCAGCAGATGAACTTTCAAAAGGTCGTTGTCGCCGATGTCAAAGGCGCCGTCCCGCATGAGGCCCTCAGTTTCCCGGATGACCGGCGTCAGATTGAATCCCTGAAAAACGTCATCCATGTGGAATCCGTATTGCCTCATATCCTGGACAAGATACTGCGCGGTGTACCGGTCGTACCCGACTTTGAGGGGGTAAATTTGATACTGTTCAATCAGCATGCGGAACCAGTTGTAGCAATCGTGATAGTCCACAAAGTTGTCGCCGGACAACGTCAAAAGGCCGCGCTGTACATAGATGGAATAGGGAAGACCATCCCGGGCTGTCGCTTCTTCCAGGCGTTCGGCCGGCAGGAAGAAATGAGCAAATACATACAGCCGCCCTTTCTTTTCGATGACAGCCACGCAGGCCGTCAGGTCAGTGGTGCGGGACAGGTCAATGCCGCCCACACAATAGCAGTTTCGGAACTGCTCCATATCAAGCGGCTGGTCACAAGCTTTTTCCACATCCTGGTTGGAAAGCCATGCCTGGCTGCTGTTCTGCTTGATATTGCAGTACTTGGTCATGAACTCTGCCTTTTTGGAAAGGCTTCCTTCCGCAACTGCAATTTCTTCCAGCAGATAATCAACCGACACAGACACACCCAGGTTCGGGTTGGATTTCCGCAGCTCGTTGATGTCGTTCCACTTGTCGATGTCATCAATCATGTACAGGAACGGCGCTAGGCGATGCTCACGGCTATCCCCCAGCAAAAAGCGGGTGCTGCGCTTGATCAGCTCGTCATATATGCCCTCATTCTCATATCCGGAAGTGGAGATGGACAGGATCAGCGGCTGCTTGCGGGCGCCCAAGGCCGACTTCATGACCTCATATTGCTTGAGGCCTGCCTGCCCGGGCCAGCTTGCGATCTCATCGCATACAGTCAGCGACGGGTTGAAACCATCGGATTTTTTTGCATTGAACGCAATCTTTTTGACGCTGCTGTTGGTGCTCTCGATGTAGTAGTCGGATTTGCGGCGCTTGATCAGCGCAGCAAGCTCCGGCTCTTTTTGGATTGTCTGCCAGAACGCGGAATAGACAATTTCTGCCTGATCCAGTTTGGGAGCCACACAGTAGACCTTGGCGCCGTACTCTCCGTCCAGGTACACACAGTAGGCGATGATGGCAGCCGCGAACAGGCTCTTGCCGTTTTTCCGGGCAATGATCAAAACAACTTCCCGGAATTGCCGGAGCCCATCGCCTCCAACAACGCCAAAGACCACCGACACAAAAGCTTTTTGCCATAGCTCCAGTTTCAGAAGGTCGTCCCGACCTTCACAATGGTGGCAAAATGTTTCGATGAAGCGGATCGCTTTGTTTGCCTTTTTCTGGTCAAAGAAAAAGGACTGCGATTGCAGTCCTTTTACAACGTATTCGTACATCAGGCGAATCCAGCGGCCGACGGTAACGCTTCCGTCTTGGATTGCCTGATAGTAGGCGAAGATGAAGTTAATCATCTTTCATCAACTCAGCCAGCTTTCCATCCGGGGCCGGAGGCTTGCCCAGTTTGGTGATGATCTCCAGCATGGTGGCAAGCGTCTTGTTGGCGCTGTCCACATGCTTCGGCAGCTCCCGAATAAGCGGGTGAGCACAGATATTTTCCCGGCCTTTAACGTATTCCTTGCTGGTGATAAAGTTGCTGTCCTTCTGCAGAGTTTGCTTGATCTTTCTAATCACAGCAATTTGCATGGAATACTGTTCGGCGGCCTGAACAAACAGAACGTTATTTTCAACGCCGTATTTCTTGGCTTCTTCCATCAACTCTGTATAAGTCTTGGTTTTTGCTGCCATATTGGCCTCCTTTCCAAAAAAATACATGCGCAATAAGAGCTTTTTTTTGAACTCTACCCACCGGTCTTCTAAGGGGCACCCTGAATTTTCGATAGGGGGGAGGGTCATTTGATGGTGACGCGCCCCATCTCATCAACCTTGTACCGCTTGGCCGTGCCGTGGGCTTTGGCGTGGCAATCTCGGCAGAGCAATTCCAGGTTGTCCCACGATAAGGAAACCGCCGGGTCGCTGATGTTGGCCGGTGTCAGCTTTACCTTGTGGTGGACAATGTCCCCAGGCTTTACCAGTCCCGCCTTGAGGCATTGCTCGCACAGCCCGCCCACGCTTTTGGCGTAAGAGCTGCGGCAGCGCTGCCAGGCTTTGGACTTGTAAAATGATGCGGCAAACTCTTTCATTTCTTTGTGTCCACATTGGACACGCGCCCGCCGGGCGGTGTCTTGGTATTGGTGCGCACAGATGGACTTGAACCATCACCGCAGCCAGATTCCTCTTTGCTGACTAGACGCTGATTCCACTGGCTGTGTATCGTCAATGTGACACAACCGTCCAGGCTGCCGCTCTACATTGAGCTATGCGCGCATATAAAAATGGCCCGGCAGTTGCGCATCGTTGAGAGGCTTGCCGGGATCTGTTTGGTGCCGCCCGTCGGAATCAAACCGAACACCGCACTGGCAACGGCGCACCAGCGGCGGCATGTAAAGCGGCGGGTGTTTCGTCGGCTCCCCGCCGCTGTGATCTGAAATATATACCCCTTGCATTGGCGTACCTACTTGTACCCCGTGGGATATTCTTCGCGGCGGACAGCCATGCTCTGATATTCCCAGCAAGGCCCAGCGGAAGGGGAAACCGCCGGGACAATGCCGCAAAAGGTGGGCAGCATGATAAACGGAACCATCTGAAACCCACCTTTCTACAAAAATTAAACCGCCGGGCAGTCAAGCACAACAGGCTGTTGGTCACATGTTGTTGATCCCTGTCCCGTCTGCCGGGCGGTTCCGCATGCTCGCCGCCCCGTGGCGAGTCGGGGCGATGCGGTGGCGTCTGGCGGACCCTCACGCAGATCCGCCGGGCATGTGAAAGCCGGGATCTCAACCGGCAGGGAACCATATACGGGACGACGCGGCTGCGGCTGCTGCGCTGGTTCCATGTCCCTGGAGGTGCCATGCAAAAACCTACATAAAAACACCCCGGCAGCATGGCCGGCTGTCGGGGCGCAGGAGGTGAGATATGCCTTTTCAAGCAATCTTCGATTATAATAGTAACACAGGTAAGGTTACATAAAACATGATCAAATTTCCAGTTTCTCGATTGCATTACGCTGAAGCTGGTACACATATCTTTCGGCATACCCCATGCGGGCACTGACCTCATCGCGGGAAAATCCATTGATGTACAAATACCGCAGCACATCCCGTTCCCGTTTGTCAGCAAGAGAATCAATCGCCTGGAGAATCTCGGTGCGGTGGGTTTCGATTGCTTCGCGCTCCATCTGGATATTGTCCAGCAGCCCCTCGATAGCTTCCAGGGCTTTTTCCACTTTGGTGGGACCATCGCCCCCGCCGGGAAGACCGGACCAGTTGATGGAGATGCTTTCCGAAATGCTGCGCAGCTCTTTGGCCTCATAGATCAGACTGATCATGGGCGCCAGGTCGTTCCTGTACCGCCTCAGCCACTTGACCTTATCGGAGTATTCCAACGGTCATCCCTCCCTTGGTTCAAAACTACTGCAAAAAGAGTTGTCATTCCCAATTTGCATCTCACTCTCAGGACAATATATAAAACCACCAATTTCTTCCCGGGCCAAGGGATAATAAGCGCAATCCTTGCACCGTCCAATCGGCGGGGCAGCTCTGGTGTTCCAGTCTGTAAGAGCTTCCTTCTTTGTTTTGTGCGCACTGGTTATCATAAGGCAATCTGTGCATTCCCCACGGTATCCAGTTCCAAAAGCGGCAGGTTCTCCAAACCCCATGTGCCTTATTTGAGTCCATTCACTACCACACTTCGGACACGGCAACGCAATACCTTTCCGCGTGCATTCTTCCTGCGATTTCCGGTCCCCAAGCAAAGCGCGGCGTACAAGGTCAGTCATGGCTTGCACCTTCTTCCCGCCGCCTTACAGTTTCCTCATATGCGGCCTGAATCAGACTATCAGGCAAGCCAGAGGATTGCAGCTCCCGAATCAGCCGGATATCTTCAGGTTCGGTTTTCCTCAAATCAATCGTTGCCATTTCCTGCCTCAACTTTCTCCAACAGACCAATCAGGAAGCGGTCAATGCTGATGGTGGAATCCCAAGCATACGGTCCGGGACGGTCCCAGTCTGCCATGTTCTGACGCTGGCCATCCGGACCAATGAACAGCCAGGAAATGCGGCTGTATTTCAGGATGTTCTTTTTCGGGTCCCAATAGCTGCACAAGCTGACCGGGTCGATCATAGCCAGCAGCCAGCCGCCGCCCCAAAGGACGTGGCGCCGGATCTCAATCTTCATGGTATCCGGCGGGATGTCGGACGTGGACTTGATAGTGCCAACCAACTCCCAGTTGTCGATATCATTGAGCATGGCCCAGGTTATAGCCTTGCGCCGGTCACGGGCTTCTTTAACCAGCTTTTCCCGATTAACAGCTTCTTGTGCAATGGATTTCCTTTGCTTTTCGGCTTCCTTGTCTTTGTACAGTTTTTTGGCAGCTGAGAACATACTGTAAAAATCAAAAAGGTACTCGGACAAAACTTGGGCAGGATCTGCGATATCCACTTTTTCAACCCTGAATTGATATCCATCCCTGGAAATTTTTGCTTGCCACCCGCCGGGCATTTCCACAACTTGGTCTTCCCACTGTTGCCAAAACATTTCATAGGTCATATGTCCAGGCAAAGCATTATGAATATAAGACCATTCGGTTGTATCCAAATAATTAAGACCTTGCAGGAAGTCTTTACATCCAACCGTGAGAAGCCAGTTTTGAGCCTCATTTTGTTCTGCTGCAGTCAGCTTCGGCATATTGGCCCATCCTTTTTGGGCAAATGCAAGCTGCTGCACTTTATACAGCTTGCTGCACTCATAAGCCCGGGTCAGACCGATCTCGCCCTGCTCCACCATCTGGATGACCTCGGGAATGCAATGCTCCAGGATGGCATTGAGGCGCCCCAGCGTTCCCGCACCGTCACCGGTCAGACGGACCATCTCAGACCGGACACGGCCTTCCAGCTTGCCGGCGGCCTTCTTCCTCTCCAGAGCCCCCTTCAATGCGCGGTACTGTTTCAGCCGTTCGCCGTCAGTCAGTTCCCGGGCTGTGGCGTTGGAGGTGATCAGGCTGATCAGGTCTTCATCCTTGCCCTCGCTCTGTTTGACAACCGCCGGGAGCCTGGCAAAACGCTTGTCCCCGCCGTCATACAGCTGGCGGCAGGCCGTCCACCGGCGATGCCCGGCAATCAGCATGTACTTGCCGCCATCCGCCGGGATGACTTCCAGCGCTTGGCGAAGCCCCTTGTCCGCAATATCGGCCACCAGCATGCTCACGTCCCCGATATTGTAGATCTCATTGTCCGGGTTAGGGATGATATCCTCAATGGGCAGCTGCACAATAACCATGCCCGGCATTGCCTGGGCTTTGCTCTGCTCGCCAAGGATGTCATCAATGGAAAATCCTTTTGCCATGGGTCAGTCCTCCTTTGTGTCCACATCGGACACGCCCAGACGCTGCAGCACTTCTTTGGCCAGGTCCTTGTAATCGTGGGCAGCAGTGCAGCGGCGGTCATATTCACGCAGCGGCTTGTGCTCGGTTTTGGCCTCTTTGACGCGGACGGTGTAGCGGATCACGCTGTGCATCAAAGGCAGCTCTTTGAGGTTGACTTCTTCCGACACCCGCCGGGCGTACTTGGTGGGCTGGTACTTGGTCATCAGCACGCCCATCAGCTGCATGCCGGGATTGTAGTATCTGCGCAGCACTTTCATCTGGTCCACGATCTCATCCAGGCCATCCACTGCCCACTCATCGCAGTCAACCGGAATAATGACCCAGTCTGCAGCGCACAGGGCATTGATGGAACCCATGTCCAGATCAGGCGGGCAATCCAGAATTGCCACGCTGTACTGCTGCTCCATCTTTTGCAGCGATGCCCGCAGACGTGTCTGCTGGGGAACGGTGCTGTCAATCAGGACCCGCTGGTTTGCCCGCAGCATCCGCATGTTGCAGGGCAGGAGAGAAATGCCCACAAAACCGGTGCGGGTCACGACTTCCGCCGGGTCGTCCACATCGCCGGTGAGCAGATCCCCCACAATAGATGCCTCATAGTCCAGGCGCTCGAAAAATTTTGTGGTGTTGGCCTGCTTGTCCAGATCCACCACCAGAACGGACAGATGGGCGTGGGCCAGCTCGGCCGCCAGGTTGCAGGCCGTGACGCTCTTGCCCACACCTCCCTTAAGATTGATGATTGCTATGGTTTTCATATCTGCCTCCTGTATTTATTTTTTAAGAAGATTCTGTGAAAGCCCGTTCAGTATGGCGCTTGCCAGTTTTTTTTCATCTTCTGACATTCCATGAATTCCAACAGATGGATCATTGTTTGACCATTCAGAAAAAACATCCTTGAGATTATCATACATAAGACTTACGGTATCTTCTTTAACTTCCGGAAGAATTATGCACCGTCCATCTTTAACGGCTTTTACAAAATCGCGTAAAATGCGCAAATCATAATAGTTACCCAAAATATCCTCAATGTGCGCCAGCCTTTCCTGTACGGGCCCTCCGCTGCAATCCCTAAACATGGCACGGCCGCCCAGCCAGTATGTAAGCCTGTTCATAATCATAAACTTCCTCCCGTCATTTCCCCGGGAACGGATCATCCGCCGCAAGCTCATCCTGTGTAGGTTCATCCGGTTCCCAGGCGTGATACTGCGGCTGCCACCGCATGTCAATGACGCCGGTGCAGCCGTCACGGTTCTTGGCCACCATCAGACCGACCCGCCGAAAGCTGTCATCTCCGTGCAGCTCACGGTCTTCCGCCGTTGCGTTCTGGACAAAAATGACCACGTTCGCGTCCTGCTCAATGGTGCCGGACCCGCGCAGATCTCCCAGGGTGGCGTACTTGGCGCCGTCCCGGGCAGAACCACGGGAAAGCTGGCACAGCTCCACGACTACAATGCCCATCTGCTTGGCCATCAGCTTCAGTTCCCGGGTGGCCTGGCTCAACCGGTCATACTCGGTCTTGCGCGGATCGTCGGGGGCAATCAGACCAATGTGGTCCACAAAAGCCACCGCCGGCTTGAACCGCAGCAGCTTGGCCCGGATGCCTTCCACCGTGAGGTTGGCGCCATCGTCAAAAATCATGTTCTGCTGACGCCGGATGGCATCCGCCGCCCTCTGGATGGTCAGAATCTCCTGCTGATTCAGACGCTTGTCCCGAATTCGTGAAGCGTCGATCCTGGTCACCTTCGAGAGAATCCGGGCCATGAGCTTCTTCCTGGTTTCCTCCAACGTCAGGTAGTACACCCGATACCGCCGGGACAGCCGGGCCGCCAGGTTGATGGAAAAATCTGTCTTGCCGTTGCCGGGCCGCCCACCGATGACCACCGTGTTGCCGCGCTCCAGCATGCCGTACCGGTCCAGCTGGGGCCAGTCCAGTTTGAGGGACGTGTCCGGTGTCTGCAGGTCCTTCAGCACTTCATCCAGAACGGCGTCAAACTCCCGGGCCGTTCCGTCCTGCTGCATCCCTGCATATGCGTCCTGCATCCGCAGAGCCTTTCGCAGATCTGCGCACACGGTATCAGCTACCGCGCCGAAAGTCAGGTCGGTCTTGGCCTTGTCCACCACCTGGGAGAGCAGCTCCACCCGGTAGTCCTCAAAGATGGCCGCTTCATAGTCCTGGACATGGGAAACGCTGGGCAGTGTTTCTGCGGCGTAGGCAATCAGCTGGCGGTTTTCGTTCCCGGCCAGATTGGCCACCAGCACTGGGTCGACGCCACGGCCCTCCATGATGAGCTTCTGGATTGCGGCGAAGATCTTGCGCAGCGGACCATCCTCAAACATGGGCACAGTCAGACGCCGGACGGAATCCGCAGCACCCGCCGGGTCAACCAGAGCGGCACCGATCATGGCCAGCTGGTTGCGCTGGCGCCTTGTCCACTCTTTTCGCATAGCTGCCTCCTCACAGATAGGCGGTAATGTCTTCGTTCTCGCCGATCATCCGGGGACGGTCCCCGGTCTGGCCGACGTGGACGGAATCCGCCGGGGTGCTATCCCGAAACTCTCCGGCCTTCAGCGGGAAAATGCCTTGCCAGTCGTTCATGATGCTTTCGTCCAGCACCTGGGTCATGTAGGCGGCGGCGTTCTGCACGCCGGCTTCCTTGGCCAGGCGCGGCAGCTTGCTGCAAAGGCGCTGGGCAGCGGTCAGTGTCAGCGGCTTTTTCATTTTCTTCCGCATAAAGTAAAAGCCTGTCAGGGAATCCATCAGCGGCTGGTTGCCGTTGGCCAGAGAGCTGAACAGGTCAAGCACTTCCGGCTCCGGCTCTCCCTGGCGCTGCGTTTTCGCAGCGGATTCTTTACTTTCCTTTACTTTACTTTTCTTTACTTTACTTTGTGGCGTTTTTGCTTCATTAACTTGGGTTTCTGTTGCATTAACTGCCGTTTTTTCCGCAGAAACACTATAAAATTGTAACTTTAATAAAAGCGCTGCGTTTTCTCCTTCAAAATAGGATTTGGGCAGCACCCAGTATTCCTTGATGATGGGGATTTTTTCTTTGCGGCTCTTGATAGAAAGGTATCTCTTCTGGATGCCTTCCCCGGTAAGAACTTGGCACTTTGTGAAAATAGCCTTGTCAAAAAGACCACGCTCACACGATGCTCGAATGACGTCCCCGATGTACTGGACGGAAAATCCACCGCCCATGCTCTCGGCCATGAGGGCAATCTCGTCGGCGTCCAGATGGATGTACCATCCGGCGCCGGTGTAGATTGCACACCACAGCCGAATCAAGACGGCCTCTGCTTTTGCGCCATACTGGGCGCGGAGAAGCCGGACCTTTCGGTCATTGAAAAAGTCACAATCAAGCGGAAAATACTGGCAGCCAGCTTGTGCCGGTCTTGCCATGTAGTCCTCCTGTCATCAGAAGGGGAGATCCCCTTCGTCTTCAATCAGCGCGAAATCTTCATTGCCGCTCTGAGCTGCGGGCGCCGCCGGGGCCTGATAGCCCGCCGGGGCAGCGTAACCACCCTCATCCATAGGCGGGGCAGCCTGGCGCTTTTTCTCGCAAAAATCAAGCGTATTGGCCACGATCTCCACCGCCTGACGGTTGTTGCCGTTGCGGTCCTGGTATTGCCGGGTCTGAATCCGACCGCTGACTGTGACCATGATTCCTTTGGTCAGGTACCGAGCAGCAAAGTCAGCCAGATTCTTCCAAGCAACAATATCCAAAAAGTCCACGGCGTTGTTGCCGTCGGCGGTTTTCCGGCCCCGATCACAAGCCAGGCGGAAAGATGCCACGTTCTTGCCGGTCGTCGTCTGGCGCAGCTGCGGATCAGCCACAAGCCGGCCCTGTATCGCTGCTACATTCAGCATTGGAATCCACCTCCTTTTCAATGGCGTTGCGCAGAAAAATATAAGTAGCATCCGGGTTAAAATCCGGGTCGGTGCTGGCCTTTTCCAGGTTGTCCACCAATACCACCACGGTATCGTCCACGCCGGCTTCGTAGGATGCGGCGGTTGCTGCCTTGACAACCAGAGCGCCTATATAATACCCGGCTGTAAACAACCCGGAAAACACTAAAAGCACCACCAGATACATCAAAAAGTCAACCATTGTTCTCTCCAGCCGGGGTCAGATCGTAATAATAACCTTGCCCGCGTCCACAAGTTCCCGCAGCTCTTTGGTCAGCCACTCAGCAATGCGGCGTTTGGCTTCCAGCCGCCAGACACCGCCGTCGGCCTCATACAGAGTGATTCCGCCGTCTTCACTGACACGAAGCAGGAAGGCGCTGACAGGCTGGTCGACTTCCAGGAAGGTACGGTAAGGCTGCAGCTGCACAATGGGTTTGACCGGCATGTTCTCCTTCATCACAGCCCCCTTCCGGGCGGTGACGGTCTGGGTCACACCGTTGTCGTCGCTGGTGATACCTTCGTTCACGCTCATTCTGCTGATCAGATCCAGCAGATAATCCCGGTCATCGGTAGCCCCGTACACGCTTTGCAGCTGGATGATGGCCTGCTGCTGGCTCATTTCGCGGCCGATGGTGACCTGGGGAACATCACACTCCGCCTTGTAAAAGTACTGGCGCAGATACTCGGTGGCTTTGCCGTTGTACAGGCTGGTATAAACCAGCACGTCGTGCTCATCCACGACTCGGATATACAGCGGCAGCCCCTTCTGCTTGATGCCTTCGGTGCGGATCATAACAGCCAGGGCCTCCAGGGTGTTGACGTTCAGGCGGGAAGGCCCATCCTCCTCCACCGTGATTTCCTCCATAGCTTTGCTGGTAAACATCCGGCCATCCCATTCCACAGTAGACGGCGCGGCCAGCTCTGCAATACGGTCAATCGCTTCACGCAAAAATCCTTTTTCCATCATGATCTCCTTTCATCTTACCGGGCCACCCGGCCCACACGGGCAATGGCGGGCTCGGGTGCCTCTCCGCCATCAATGTCCATCTGCCCGGGCACCTGGGGCAGCATCTCGGCCAGCAGTACATGGCCTTCACGGTCCTTGGTAATGCACACTGCCGTGCGCACCGGAGCCACCGGGGCCAGAGTGGTCTTGGCCTGCACCTGCAGGTCGATGCGCTCCCGGTAATCATCCGGCTGGAAGGTCAGGGTCAGCGTGACCTTCCGCTTTGCCTTGGCGTCTGTGTTCGGGTCTGTGATGTTGGCAATGACCCTCTCAATTTCGTAGTCGGTGATTTCCAGGATGCCGCCCATGGCCATCTCAAGCACCGACTTCTTGTTTACAATGGTGTTCATCAAATACCTCCTGCTTGATCTTGATTTTGTACCCGGCCGCCTTCAGCTCCCGCTGATCCGCCGGGGAGGGAATACACTGGGGTGCGTCCGTCTGCATCATCAAGCGGCCGGTGCGGTCGCGGATCTCACACAGCATGGCCATCCCCCCAATGCGTTTTCAGTTCGGCATCCAGAGCGCCCGCTCCGTGCTGGGCGTTATACACCCGCCGGGCGGCGTCTTCCAGCGCTTCCCGGGTTTCGATATTGTAATGAGCGCCCAGAGGCGGCTGATTGTGGTGGCGGTGGCACAGCCAGACGGTCAGCCCCAGCCGGTCGGAAATCTTCCGGTCAGCGGTGCCGGGGAAAATGTGGTGCAGCTCCAGGCCGTGCAGCGTCCGGAGGTTATACCACTTCCGGCACAGGTAGCACTCTTTGGTGCTTTGCATGATGCTCTTTGCCATGGCTGCCACCTCCTTTCCCGGAATCCCGCACAGGCATTTCCACGGTGGTGAAGCGGGCCCCGCAGTCTGCACAGCGCCGGTAGCGGTAGATCCGCCGGGGACTGCTGGCCCGGGTGGACTTGACATACACATTCGAGCTGCCGCACTTGATACAGGTCACTGGATACCCCTCCATTCCATGTACTGCCGGGTGGTGTCGGCGTCCTGGACGCCCATCTCAGCCAACCGGTCAAAAATGCGGTCGATAAACTGGCCCATTTCTGCCGGGCTGAACTGGCTGCTGCCCTCACCGATGCGGACCATGCAATACCCGTCATCCAGATACTCCATGACCTGCACCACGCGATAGGCCCGCCGCAGAGCGTCCACGGCCTGCACCGGCACCCGCCACATTTCGGTATTGGCGCCGAAGTCAGCCAGCATGTCCAGATAACACTGCTCGGCCGTCATACCGCCGGGTGTGTCACCGCTCGCGGCCTCGGCCATCTTCTGCAGCAGAGCCCACATCAGGCGGTTCTGCTGCAGCGTGCGGCGGTCCCGCACAGGCTTGACCTCGATTTCCACGGCGTAGGGCTGACCCCGGCAGCGGGCATCCAGGTCGGCATACATCCGCTCAATATTGAGCAGGGAAGTGGCGGTGGGCTGGAATTTACCATGCCCGCCCGCCGGGCCAGGGGTGTAAAAGGCGTACAGGTGAGCGATCAGCGCTTTTGCCATTTGATCACGCCCCCGTCCCTCCGGGTGAAGTCCACCTCAATGATTTTGCCGGCGTCATCGTACACCAGATTGGTGGGGGTCAAAGTGTCGGCCAGCTCATACCGGGCAATGCGCTTGCCGCTGGGGTCTGCCACCGGGTTGATCTGTACCTGGTCGGAACGGATCACCATGGCGGGAAGTTGCATAACAGCTTCACCGATGCCTATATAGCTGGCGGCCATGATCAGAGCGCCGTCCATCTCGTTGCGGGCCTGGTCGCTTATCATACGGTATTCGGTGGGGCACAAGGCTGCATGATGTACAGTCACATCATCAGTTTCAAAAACACCCATAATCAGCAGCCGGCAACAGGTTTTTCCGGCAACCGTGAAAAGGTCTGTAGACCAACCATAAGACGGATACAGTTCATTCAGAATCGCCCGGATCTTTTCTTCTTTCGGCCACAGCCGCACCTTCACGGCCTGGGCGGTGGTCTGCAGTACACCCACTTCCACGTCCGCCGCCGTCAACTGGAGCGGATCACGTTCTTTCTTTTCCATTGGTATCTCCTTTCACGGGGCCGATGTACCGGCCACGGGGTCCATAGTTGGCGGGGTCTGCCTGGGGGCTGTGCCACCCGTACTTCACGCCGCCAATCATAGCGGCTACCTGCTGCTTTGTCAGATGCAGCTGATTGTTCAGGACGTTGGCGTGTTCATGGCCAGCAATGCCATACAAGCACCGGTCGCCCCGGAAAATCCGGACAGTACAGCCGGTATACGGGCTGGTGAAGTAGCACATTTCCGGCAGCCCCGCCGGGAAGATTTCTTTTTCGTTCTCGTTTTCCACGGTGTCCTCCTTCAGCAGATCTGCCGGGCCAGCGTGGTGGCCGGGATGACTTTCCCCCGGCCCTTGCCGACCCATCCATAAAACTTGGTCACCTTGCGAAGCGCGTTGCTGTCGTTGGGGCCGTAGACGATTTTGGCAGCTTCCGCCACCGTCACCAGCTCCCCGGCAGATTCCCGGCGCACACGCTCCAGCGCATCGCGGTAACCGTCTTTTTCTCTGGCCATAAGTAACCTCCCATTCTTTACTTAATTCTTATTTATTGCAGTTGATCCTGATCATCGCAGGGAGCACCATAAAAAACAAAAGTTCCCAGCGTCCTGTCTGGATAATTCCAATTGAAACGGCCGCAGCAGTTGATAACCATGCGCATGCCCAACCAATCCAAATCATCCGCCTCAGCCCCGTCCCCGCAAAAGGGGCACTTCTTCCAGCCGTCCAAATATCTCACCTCCTTGCGTGGGGTCACGCGGACTTGTTATCGGAATTGGCGCACAGCAGGCGGGCGGTGATCTCGCCCAGGATGTACACCTGGGAAGTCCGGTCCAGCTTGGCCACCTGTTCGGTCAGGGCCTTGGCGTCCGCCAGCTTCTTTTCCAAAGTGCGGGTCATAGTATCATCTCCTTCCTGTGGGCTTCCCACGACCATCGCGGTAATTCCGCCGGGATGGTGGCGGTTTGGTTGCGCAGGTATTGTCAAACCGAATGTTTGACTGTGTCTATATTGTACATCGACACAGTCAATGTGTCAATACGTTTTTGGCCTGAAATGTTGACACAGTCTATATTTTGATGTATATTTATAGTGAAATAAGGAGGTGATAACGTGCAAGAAAGAATTCGCATGATAAGAAAACATGCTGGATTGACCCAAGCGGAGTTTGGCGAACGCATCGGAGTAAAGGCGAATACTATTACTAGTTACGAAACCGGGCTTCGTGTTCCGTCTGATGCTGTTATTGTTTCCATATGTCGAGAATTCAACATTTCAGAATCTTGGCTTCGGACAGGCGAAGGAGAGATGATGGCGAAAACAGACGCTGATGTTGATTTAGCAAAAATGGTCGGCAAAATTGTAAATAGCGATGATGACCTTTTAAAAATGATTATTAAAGGCTATTTACAATTGGATGACAAGGACAAGGTAGCTATCCGGAAACTGGTTGACGGCCTTGTGAATGAAATGAATAAAAAAAATACCCCCGGCGAATGACCGGGGGCGCGGGTTACTTGGCGGGAGGTGCTTCCAGCTGCTGGGCAAATGCCAGCAGCAGCCGCAGCAGGTGTTCGTTGTCTTCATTCCTTTTTACCAGGAGTGCAATGTCAATGGCTGGTTGTGTGCTGAATGTAAATTCTCTATCCATGGTGACCCGCTTCCTTTTTATGGTGTAAACAGACGAAAAATAGATTCTGATTGAAGTATAATACAACTAAATGTTGTATTCAATGAGCGAAATACACAAAAATACAGGTTTCTGTTTTTTCGTCCGTTTTATAGTACAGATTACAGGAGAATTTCACATGAAATGCGTAAAATGCGGGAGGGAATTTCAAGGTCATTTTTGCCCTTCATGCGGAACACCGGCGCCAAAGCCTGGACAAGGATATAAAGCTGCGGCGGCGGTTTTAATTGGATATGGCGTTATAGCTTTCTTTGTGGTTGCGTTGCCGGCTTTTGCTTCCACTCCATCCAGTGCTGTAGTAGCTACGATTGTGTGCCTTGGCTTTATTGCCGGAGGCGTTGCGTGTATAAAAAAGTACAAAGCTCTGTCTTCTCAGGTGGCAAGTGGTTTTGGTGACGGAAAAAGCGAAAGCGTTACGGAAAGAGAATCCGAGGCTGCGTCTTTTTCTAAAGAGGAAGGCCCAGAGGTGCAAAAGGAAGCTCCAGAGTTGCCGAAAGAACCCACGCCAACAGAACCGGATCGGGTTACACCGGACTCTGGGCTTTCCGCTCTGAAGAAATATGAAACTTTCCATGTGGCTGGAATCACTCATAAGCAAAAGGAAATTTTTCAGATGGCTTATGAGAACGAAGATTATTCGATGTCGAAGAAAGAAATCATTGATTCCGGCAAAGAAGATGAACGAATTTATAAGTACGAGTTTGACCCCGTTCATGTTGAGCTGATCCCAGAGCCGGATAACCCATACGATCCTAAAGCCATAAAAGTGGTCATAGACGGTGTGCATGTTGGTTACATCAAAAAGGGAAGCACTTCCAGAGTGCGAAACCTTTTGAAGGCAGGCGGAAAGGTTTCTGCAGAAATAAAAGGCGGACCCTACAAAGTCCTTCTGTACCGGTATGAAGATGGTGAGGACCGGTACGACATGGAAACCGGAGAAACAAGTTATTTTGTTTCTGTGCAGATTGAAAAGTGAAACGGCTCCGTCGGGGGCTAATAGTATATGAATTACAGGAGGATTTCACATGAAATGCAAAAAATGCGGAAATGAATTTGACGGAAACTTTTGTCCGGCCTGCGGAACACCGGCAGACGATAAAACGGTGGTTTCCCAAACGCCGGTCCGTGCAAAGAAAAAGCATGGGTGTCTGACCGTTGTTTTGGTCGTGGTGGTTGTTTTCTTTATCTTGGCAGCCATTGGTTCGCAGGGCGGAAGCGACACGGCCTCTTCTCAAACTTCCACTTCTTCTCAAAGCCAGGACGTACAACCTTCTGCATCGTCTGATGTACAGGCTACGGCCGAAGCCGAACCGGCTCCCACTGCAACTCCTGCAGTGCAAGTTTCCAACATGCAGGCATATCTGACGGCTGTCAGCTATATCAAAACCATGCCGTTCTCTGCGTCTGGTCTTGTAGACCAGCTGGAATACGAAGGCTTTACCGAAGCAGAAGCACAGGAAGCCGTGGATGCGCTGGACGTGGATTGGAACGAACAGGCCCTGCTGGATGCACAGCAGTATCTTGAAACTTCCGCGTTTTCGTACACCGGCCTAATCGAGCAGCTGGAATATGAGGGATATTCCAGTGATCAGGCAACCTATGGTGCCGACAACTGCGGCGCTGACTGGATGGAGCAGGCCGCCTTGTGCGCGCAGGAATACCTGAAGGTTTCTTCTTATTCTCACAGTGACCTTGTGGGGCAGCTGGAGTATGAAGGCTTCACTTCCGAGCAAGCGGAGTACGGTGTTACTCAGGCCGGTATCTAATAAAAACAGCCCCCGCCGGCAACACCAGCGGGGGTATATTTATAGGAGCAGGAGGAAAATGGCAAGACAAAAAACGCGGGCCGATGGCCTGGTGGAGATCAAGCGCCGGATCAATGGCCGTGACCGGCACTTTTATGGCCGCAGCAAGCGAGAGGCAGAGGAAAAATACAAGGCTGCCCTTGCGGAAAATGCAATCATCAAGGAATGCGGTGCCAAGTTTGAGGAAGTCGCGTCTGAATGGTGGGAGCAGCATCAAAAGAAAATAAAGCCGGGCTCCATCCGTGCATACCGAGGTGGTTATCAGGCGGCCGTAGCCCGCTTTTCCGGGTACGGCATGAAGGAAATCACTCCGGGCATGATCAACACCTGGGGCCTGGATTTCCAGGCTCAAGGCAAGGCCGGAAAGACTGTTCAGAACGCCCGTAGCATTCTCAGCCTGATTTTCAAGTATTGGTGCGTGCGTGATAACGAAACTTACAACCCGGTCACCCTGGTAGATCTCCCGCGTGGTATGAAAAGAACTGAACGGCAGCCACCCACCAAGGAGCAGCTTCAGACCGTCAAAGAGCACCCGGAAGGCTTCGGCCTGTGCGCTTGGCTGTTTATGTATACCGGTTGCCGTCTGGGCGAAGTGCTGGCGCTGCAGTGGAAGGACATCGACTTCGACGAGGGAATGATCTCGGTGACAAAGGCGGTGACCTGGATAAACACAAAACCTGTCGTTCAGGAGCCGAAGACCAAAAACGCCGTGCGTGTTGTGCCGCTTCTGCGACCACTGAGGAAAGTTCTGGAACCACGCAAGGAAAAGGAGAGTAATTTTATACTTGGCGGTGAAAAGCCCCTTACAAGCTACGAATACCGCCGGGCCTGGCTTGCATATTGCGAGAGTGTGGGGCTTGTGGAAATAGATCCTCTGGCTGAAGCTGCCCGGGACCGAAAGTTTCAGAAAGCCTATGGTCGGGAGCGCAAGCGCAGGCCGCCGACCACTCATCTGTACAAGGCGGCAGTCACCGCTCACCAGTTTCGACATGAATTTGCATTGGTAATGTACCAGGCAAACATAGGTGAGATGGAAGCTCAGAAGATCTTAGGGCACGCAGACATCGCTACTACCCGTAAAATTTATACTCACATCAGGGAAGACCAGATCAAAGATGCAGCTCAAAAGCTGGATGCTTTCTTTTCTGAATGAGGTCGTGAAAAAGTCGTAACTATATAAAATATAGCGATTTAACATTATTTGTATCTGGTTCGATTCCTGTTGCCAGCTCCATATAAAATCCGCGTCGAAACGTGAGTTTGACGCGGATTTTCCTTTATTCTGCTTTGCAATTCAATCCCCAAAGTGGCAAAGTCGCACTTGGTTCACAACCAAAACGGCAGGCTTGCAGAAGAATGTGCCTGACTATGATAAAACGGCATCGGAAAAACATTCCGATGCCGTTTTTGTGTCTGGATTCAGTTTTTCTGGTTGTCTTTCGGCAGCAGCCCGTACACCTCATACAGGGTCAGCACATCCTGCAAACTCAGCTTGCGGGCAAACAGCTGGCGATAGGTGGCGGTCTTGACCTTGCCTTCCAGCTTCATCTTGTCCATGCGGGAAGTGGTGTCGTCGTACTGCTTCTGTACCGCTGCCAGCATGGCCTCAAAGGCGGCCAGGCGTTCTTGATCGCTCACAGCAGGGTCACCCCGGCGTTTTCGCAGATGCTGCGGGTTTCATCATCCCACAAGCTTACCTGGACCTCACCTACATGGGCCTTGCCCAGCAGCAGCATGCACAGACGGCTCTGGCCGATACCGCCGCCCATGGTCAGGGGCAGCTGGCCGTTCAGCAGCATCTGGTGGAAGGGAAGCTCCGCCCGTTCGGGGCAGCCGGCCTCCTCCAGCTGGCGGCGCAGGGCAGCGGCATCCACGCGGATACCCATGCTGGAAAGCTCCAGTGCACAGCCCAGGGGCTTGTGCCAGAACAGAATGTCACAGTTCAGGGTCCAGTCGTCGTAGTCGGGGGCGCGGCCGTCGTGGGGCTTGCCGCTGGCCAGCTTGCCGCCAATCTGCATGATGCAGACGGTGCCGTGCAGGCGGGTGAACTCATTTTCCCGTTCTTTCGGCGTCATGGAAGGATACAGGTCCTCCAGCTCCTGGGTGGTGATGAAGGTGACTTCCCGGCCCAGACGCACCCGTTTCAGTTCCGGAAACTTCCAGCGCAGCTCATCGGCGGTGGCGCACACCGCATCCACAATATCCCGGACCGTGTCTTTCAGGAAGGGAATGGTGCGCTGCTTTTCGGTCACCACACGCTCCCAGTCCCACTGGTCCACATAGATGCTGTGCAGATTGTCAGGCGTTTCATCGCGGCGGATGGCGTTCATATCGCATACCAGGCCCTGACCGGGACGGAACCCGTATTTGGCCAGGGCGTAGCGCTTCCATTTGGCCAGGCTGTGGACCACTTCGGCTTCACCGTCCAGGCAGGGAACATCAAAGCGCACAGGGCGTTCCACACCGTTCAGGTCGTCGTTCAGACCGCTGCCATGCAGCACAAACAGGGGAGCAGTTACGCGTTTCAGGTGCAAAGCGGCGCACAGCTTTTCCTGAAAGATGGTCTTGATCAGGCCGATGGCCTTCTGGGTGTCGTACAGCCCCAGAAGGCTTTTGTAGTTTTGCGGGATCTGTGTGTTGGACATGTCATTTTCCTCCTTATCGTCGGGCCGGTCAGGCCGGTGCGAACTGACTCTGATACAATTGGGCGTAGAACCCGTTCTTGGCCAGCAGTTCCTCGTGGGTACCGCTCTCGATGATGCTGCCGCTCTTCATGACCAGGATCCGGTCGGCATTCTTGATGGTGGACAGGCGATGGGCCACAATAAAGCTGGTGCGGCCCTTCATCAGTTCCTCAAAGGCATCCTGTACCAGCACTTCGGTGCGGGTGTCGATGCTGGACGTGGCTTCATCCAGAATCAGAATGGGCGGGCGGCGCAGCATGACGCGGGCAATGCACAAAAGCTGCCGCTGTCCGGCGCTCAGATTGTCGCCGTCCTCGGCAATCATGGTATCGTACCCCTGGGGCAGACGGCAGATAAAGCTGTGGGCCCGGGCTTTCTTGGCGGCCGCAATGATCTCTTCCCGGGTGGCGTCCGGCTTGCCGTAGGCGATATTTTCGGCCACGGTGCCGCATTTCAGCCAGGTTTCCTGCAGCACCATGCCCAGATTGGCCCGCAGGGAATCCCGGGTCACGGTGTCGATGGGATTGTCGTCCACTTTCAGGGAACCGCCGTTGATTTCATAAAAGCGCATGAGCAGGTTGACCAGGGTGGTCTTGCCGCAGCCGGTGGGGCCGACGAGCGCAATGCGCTGACCCGGCCATACCCGCAGGTTCATGTCCTCAATCAGCGGTACATCCGGCACATAGCGGAACTTCACATGCTCAAAGGAAACGCGTCCGGCGCCCTGGGGCAGCACCACCGCGTTGGGGGCATCGGGGGTGATGGGCGGCTCGTCGATGAGGTCGAACACCCGCTGGGCACAGGCCAGGGCGTTCTGCAGCTCGGTCATGACGCTGGAAATATCGTTGAACGGTTTGGTGTACTGGTTGGCGTACTGGAGCATTGCGGCCAGATTGCCGGCAGTGATGCCGCCCGCGATGGCGAACAGTGCACCCAGCACACCCACCGCCGCGTACACCAGCGCGTTGACGAAGCGGGTGCAGGGGTTGGACAGGGAAGAGTAGAAGGTGGCCCGCAGCCCGCAGGACTGCAGATCCAGGTTGATGCGTTCAAACCGTTCCTCGGCGCGGCTCTCATACCCGAAAGCCCGCACCAGGTGCTGGTTGCCCACCAGTTCTTCCACCAGACCGGTCATCTCGGCGCGGGTTTCACTCTGGACCCGGAACATGGAGTAGGTATGCTGGGCAATGAACTTGGCAACGAAGATGGAAAGGGGTGTCAGCAGGCCCACCACCAGGGTGATGCGCCAGTCAATGGAGAACATGAACCCGAGGGTGACCAGAATGGTCAGCACACCGGTGAACAACTGGGTGAAGCCCATGAGCAGACCATCGGAAAACTGCTCCACATCGGTGGTCAGGCGGCTGATGGTTTCGCCGGGGCGGTGGGCGTCGATGTAGCTCAGGGGCAGTTCTTCCATGTGGCTGAACGCCCGCACCCGGATATCGCGCACCACCTGGAAGGTGATGCGGTTGTTGATCAGGCTCATGAGCCACTGGCTCACCGAGGTAATGCAGACGACGATTCCGAACTGGATGGCCAGACGCACCAGCCCGGGCAGGTCCACTTTGCCGGGACCGAGAACCAGATCCACGCCCAGACCGGTGAGGATGGGGGCGTACAGGGTGGTGACCACCGTGACCGCTGCCAGCACCAGGGAAAGCAGGACCAGAAAACGGTACGGTGCAATCAGCTGCAGGACCCGGCGGATGGTGGTGTTGCTGCCGCCCGGGGATGTTTGTTTCTGTTTGCTCATACGGTTTTCTCCACCTCCTCCCGGGAAAGCTGGCTCAGGCAGATCTCGCGGTAGACATCACAGATTTTCAACAGTTCGGCGTGGGTGCCGCTGCCGGCCAGAGCACCGTCATCCAGCACCAGAATCCGGTCGGCACGCTGCACGGCCGTGGCCCGCTGGGATACAATGAACACGGTCATGCCGGAGGTCTTTTCTTTCAGGGCCTTGCGCAGGGCCGCATCGGTGGCGTAGTCCAGTGCCGAGGCACTGTCGTCCAGAATCAGGATGGCGGGGCGGGGGACCAGCGCTCTGGCGATGGTCAGGCGCTGCCGCTGCCCGCCGGAGAAGTTGCGCCCGGCAGTGTCTACCTTTTCATCCAGTCCGCCCGGCTTGCCGCGGACAAAATCCGCCGCCTGGGCAATCTCCAGCGCGTTCCAGATCTGTTCGTCGGTGGCGTCGGGGCAGGCCCAGCGCATGTTGTCCCGGATGGTGCCGGTGAACAGCACCGCCCGCTGGGGTACCACACCGATCATGGTGCGCAGCTGGGCAAAAGGATACTGTCGCACATCGTGGCCGTACAGCGCTACCTTGCCTTCGGTGGCGTCATAGAAGCGGGCAATCAGGTTGACCAGCGTGCTCTTGCCGCTGCCGGTACCGCCGATCACGCCGATGGTCTGGCCGCACAGGGCCTTGAAATCCAGGTCGGTCAGACTGGGAGCGCCGGCACCCTTGTAAGTGAAGGTGACATGGTCGAAGGATACGGCCGGGGCACCTTCCGCGGGGGTCAGTTCTTTGGCGCCGGACTCCGCCGGGTCAGGCATGCCGGTGGTCGTGTTCAGCAGTTCATTGACGCGGATGCCGCTGGCCAGGGCACGGGTCACCGAGATGACCAGGTCGGCCATGCGCAGCAGATTGGTCAGAATCTGGTTCATGTAGCTGATCAGGGCAATGATCTCGCCCTGGGTCAGGGACCCCTCGTTGACCAGGGCACCGCCGCGCACCAGCACCACAATGATGCCGAAGTTCACGATCAGGTAGGTCATGGGGTTCATCAGGGCCGAGATGCGCCCCGCTGTGGTCTGGACCTTTTTCAGGGTATCGTTGGTCTGGGTGAAATCCCGGATTTCATCCTCCTGGCGGGAGAAGGCCCGCACCACACGGGTGCCCACATAATTTTCCCGGGTCAGCAGGGTGACCTTGTCCAGCATGCTCTGGGCCTCGTGGTAGCGGGGCACCGTGATGCGCATGATGAGGTAAATCACCAAAGAGATCAGCACCGTGACCAGCAGGAACCAGGCGGTCATCTGGGGGCTGATGGACAGAGCCATGATCAGCGCACCAATCACGATGAACGGGGACCGCAGCAGCAGGCGCAGGGTCATGTTCACGCCGTTCTGCAGCTGGTTGATGTCGCTGGTCATGCGGGTGACCAGCGTCGGGGTGCCGATGCCGTCCAGCTCGGTGTAGGACAGGGTGTTGATGTGGTGGTACAGATCCCGCCGCAGAGCTGTACCGTAGCCCAATGCGGTTTTGGCGGCAAAATACTGTGCCGTCACGCTGGAAATCAGACCCACCACGGCCAGCAGGACCAACAGCCCGCCCTGGCGCGCAATTTGCCCTACGTCCCGGTTCTGGATGCCGGTATCCACAATGGCAGCGACCACCAGCGGGACCAGAAGCTCGAAGCAGGCCTCCAGCATCTTGAACAGAGGAGCCAGCACGGTTTCCCGTTCATAGCCTTTCAGGTAATGCAGTAATCTACGCATGCTTCACCCACCTTTATAAAAATGCAAAAATATTATACCACGCAACCCCGTATTTGTCAGTGCCTTTGCCCGGTTTCGATGATTATTTGCGCGTTGCCCGCCTATACTTGTTGTAGTTTATTCACACAGCGGGCGTGCCGGAAAGTACGCCGAAAGGGGAAGCATATGCTGTATTTTCATAAAGGGTTGTCCTGCTCCGCCGCACGCACGGTGGGGCGGGCTTTGTCACTGGCCGGACAGCAGGGGTGTACCGCGGCCGATACCGGCCACCTGCTGCTGGCCATGCTCCAGACGGCGCAGGGTCCGGCAGCGGATTTCCTGCGGCGCAAGAATATCAGTGAAACCACGCTGCGCAGCTGTATGGCCGGGCGGGTGTGTACCGGGCGCAGTATCCGGCTGACCCGGCGGGACCTGGCCCCCGAAACCAGCAAGGCGCTGGAGTTTGCGGTGCTGGGGGCCCACGCTGCCCGGGCACCCAAGGCCGAAAACGAACATCTGCTGTGTGCCATGCTGGAGGACTGCGCCTGCACCGCCAGCGTCTGGCTGGCCTCTCTGGGGGTGGAGGTCCCCCAGGCGGCCCGGGAATGCCGGCAGCTGTCCGGACAGTTGATTCTGCCCTCGGGTACTCCGCGCATGAGCACCAGCCGGGGCAGCAAACCCAGCGAAAAGTATGGCCGTGACCTGACCCGCCTGGCTCAGGAGGGGCGACTGGACCCGGTGCTCTGCCGGGACAAGGAACTGGACCGGATGATCGAAATCCTATGCCGCCGCCAGAAGAACAATCCCTGCCTGCTGGGAGAACCCGGCGTGGGCAAAAGTGCTCTCGCCGAAGCCCTGGCCCAGCGCATCGCCGCCGGACAGGTCACCCAGAGTTTGCGGGGGCGCCGGGTGTTGGCTTTGGATATGGCTGCCATGGTGGCGGGTACCAAGTATCGCGGCGATTTTGAGGAGCGGTTCAAGGGCCTGCTGGAGGAACTGTACCGGGACCGCATGACCATCCTGTTCATTGATGAAATTCACGTCATTGCGGGCGCCGGTGCGGCGGAGGGGGCCATTGATGCAGCCAGTATTCTGAAGCCGATGCTGGCCCGGGGAGAACTGCAGCTCATCGGGGCCACCACGCCGGAGGAATACCGCAAGACCATCGCCAAAGATACGGCCCTGGACCGCCGGTTCGGCAAAGTCATGATTGAGGAACCCACCCCGGCGGACGCCGAAACCATCCTGCGGGGACTGATGCCGAGGTATGAGCGGTATCACAGCGTGACCATCCCGCCGGAAAGCATCCATGCGGCGGTGGAACTGAGTGTGCGATACCTGCCGGGACGCTTCCTGCCGGATAAAGCCATTGACCTGCTGGACGAAGCCGCCGCGGCAGCCCGCATTGCCAGTGCCGAAAAAGGCGGAGGCAATGCCTCGCTGACACCCCAGGACATTGCCCGGGTGGTCAGCAAGGCCAGCGGAGTTCCTGCCCAGCGGGTGGGGGAGGCAGAACGGGAACGGCTGGACCAGCTGGAAAGCCGTTTGGCGGAAGAGGTCATCGGCCAGCCCCGGGCGGTGCGTGCGGTGGCGGCTGCCATCCGCCGCAGCCGTACAGGTCTGCGGGAAGCCGGGCGGCCGATCGGAGCCATGCTTTTCTTAGGCCCCACCGGTGTGGGCAAGACCCAGCTGGCCCGCACCCTGGCCAAAAACTGGTTCGGCAGCGAGAAAGCCCTGCTGCGGTTCGATATGTCGGAATATATGGAACAGCACACGGTGGCCCGGCTCATCGGTTCGCCTCCGGGCTATGTGGGCCATGAGGAGGGCGGCCAGCTCACCGAGGCTGTCCGTCGCCGCCCGTACAGCGTGGTACTGTTTGATGAGATCGAAAAAGCCCATGGGGACATCCAGAACATCCTTTTGCAAATTCTGGAGGACGGCGTCCTCACTGACGCCCAGGGGCGCAAGGCGGACTTCTCCAACACCATCATCCTCCTGACCTCCAACCTGGGAGCCCGGTGTCTGGTGGGGCAGTCGGCTCCCATGGGGTTTGGCACCGCCGCCGAGGATACTGCCCGGCGGAGCAAACAGGCCCTGCAGGAGGCAAAGGAGTATTTCCGCCCCGAACTCATGGGCCGTCTGGATGATGTGGTGGTCTTTGACCCGCTGGGGCCGGCCCAGCTGGCAGCCATTGCGGGCAAGCTGCTCACCGAACTGGAGGAGCGCGCCGCCAGGCAGGGATATACCCTGCGCCATACCCAGGCCGCCGCCGAGGCCTTGGCCGGGCGGGAGGTGCCGCCCTATGGTGCCCGGGACCTGCGCCGCAAGGTCAGCCGGGCGGTGGAGCAGGCGTTGGCCGACCGCATTGCCGACGGGACGGCGCATCCCGGCGTGACCTATACGGCGGATGTGGATGCCGGGGGACACATTGTCCTTACCGACAGCGACCTGGCCGCCTGCGTATAAAAAAGAAGTGCCTTCCTTTTTTATAAGGAAAGCACTTCTTTTATTTTATGGGTTGTGGAAAAGGAGCTTACAGGTTCTTGACCTTGAACTCCTGTTCGCAGTAGATGCAGCGATACCGCCCGGAAGGGGTCAGCGCGAAGATGTGGTCGCAGCCTTCCTCCAGAGAGGTGATGCAGCGGGGGTTGGTGCACTTGATCACGTTCACCAGCTGCTTGGGCTGTTCCGGCCGGACCTTGCGGGTTACATGGCCGTTCTCGATGTAGGTGATGGTGATCTGGGGGTCCAGATAGCCCAGAACGTTGAAGTCCAAGCTCTGGATGTCGCCCTCAATCTTGATGATGTCCTTTTTGCCGCTCTTCTGGCTGCGCACATTCTGCAGCAGGGCCACGCTGGCGTCGCTGAGCTTTTCCAGCTCCATCAGATGGTACAGCGCCAGGCCGGTGCCGGCGGTGATGTGGTCGATGACCACGCCGTTCTGGATTTCGTCGATGTTCAGCATTCGAAAGCCACCTCCCCGGTCTTGGGGTCTTTCAGACCCAGCAAAGTCATGATCAGTGCCATGCGCATGTATACGCCATTCTGCGCCTGCTCAAAGTAGGCCGCACGGGGATCGTCGTCCACATCCAGGGTGATTTCGTTCACACGGGGCAGGGGATGCAGCACCGCCATGTCGGCGGGGGCCTGGGCCAGCTTGGCCTTGGTCAGGATGTAGCTGTTCTTCAGGCGGACGTAATCTTCCTCATTGAAGAAGCGCTCCCGCTGCACACGGGTCATGTACAGGATGTCCAGCTGGGGCAGGGCCTCTTCCAGGCTGCGGGTTTCCACATAAGGAATGCCCTTGGGGTCCAGCACTTCGGTCAGGATGTAGTCCGGCACCCGCAGCTCCTCGGGGCTGATGAGCACGAACTTCATGTTCGGCCAGCGGGACAAGCTCTTGATCAGGGAATGGACGGTGCGCCCGAATTTCAGGTCGCCGCAGAAGCCGATGGTCAGCCCGTCCAGATGTCCCTTGCGGCGACGGATGGTCATCATGTCCAGCAGCGTCTGGGTGGGATGGCTGTGACCGCCGTCGCCCGCATTGATGACAGGAATCCGGGAATACCGCGATGCCCGCAGCGGCGCACCCTCTTTGGGATGGCGCATGGCAGCAATGTCGGCATAACAGCTGACGATGCGGATGGTATCCGCCACCGTTTCGCCCTTGGAAGCACTGGATACACCGGCATCCGGGAAGCCAAGAACCTGGCCGCCCAGATTCAGCATGGCAGCTTCAAACGAAAGACGGGTACGGGTGGAGGGTTCATAGAACAGCGATGCCAGGCGCTTGCGGTACGCCACATCCTGGTAGGCAGCCGGGTCGTCGTGAATACGGTCGGCCAGGTCCAGCAGGCGCAGCGTTTCCTCGTAGGTGAAATCAAGCGGATCGATCAGGTGTCTCATGGGCAACAACCTTTCCTTTCCTGTTTCTGGTTTTGACGTACAGCCCAAGGCCGCCGACCCTGTAAGCAGGGGATAAACCCTGCCCGCAGGAGCGGCGGCCCGTGAGCCTCACCTATTCTACAACTATACGAGCTTGCGCACAAGAGCAAAATCAAAAAAATCTGTATAAAGTGTCCGGCTGCGCACCACAGGACGGCACAGGCGGGAATAACAGGTTTCCTCCAGCTCCAATAGAGCCTTGTCCGGGCTTAGCCCCAGCAGGCGGCGCACGGCGATTTCTCCCTGGACTGCATGGACCCGGGCCACCGTGCTGGCGGTCTGGATGTCGCAGTGGTCCTGCAGCACATCGAAGATGGGGCGGCTGAAGTCGATGCCGTCCAGCCGGCTGCCAAACAGGGAAAGGGGCATTACGTCGGTGCAGAACAGCACCGGAATGTCATCGGCCAGCATCCGCTTGCCCACCACCAGGACTGTTTTCCCGGGCTGCAGACACAGCGCTGCGGCCAGTTCGGCATCCGCAATCTGCCGGGTTACCAGCAGATGGTCGGTATGGGGAATGCGGCCGGTGGCTTCGATCATCTTATGAAATTCCATCTTCTGGTCCATGCGGTGGGCCAGATGCACCACGTCCCGGTTCACCACCGTACCGATGCCCCGCACCCGCTCCAGATACCCGTCGCGCTCCAGTTCACTCAGGGCGTCCCGCACCACCGTGCGGCTGACCCCCAGCCGGGATGCCAGTTCCAGTTCGGGGGGCAGGCGGTCCAACCCGGCATAGGCACCGTGGGTCATCTCCTCCAGCAGGCGGTCCACCACCCGGGATGAAATCAGCGCCCCGCCCAGCTGGGCCGGGGCTTTTGCGTGCTGCTCCACGCTCATGCCTCCTCTTTCTTGGTCTTTTGGTTCTTGCGCGCATATCGACATACATCCGCCAGGCAGCAGCGGTCGCAGTAGGGCTCGGTGCGGGCGGTGCAGACGGCCCGGCCGTGGTACACCAGCCGGTGGCAGAAATCGCTGCCTTCCTCCGGAGGAATGATCTTCCACAGGGCCATTTCTACCTTCTTGGGTTCCTTGACGCCCTCATCCACCAGCCCGATGCGCCCGCACAGGCGGATGCAGTGGGTGTCGGTGACGATGGCGGGCTTGCCGAACACATCTCCCATGATCAGGTTGGCGCTCTTGCGGCCAACACCGGGCAACGCCAGCAGGGCGTCGAAATCATTCGGCACTTTGCCGTCGTACTTGTCCCGCAGCATCCGCATGCAGGCCGAAATATCCCGGGCCTTGCTGCGGCCCAGCCCGCAGGGCTTTACAATGGCCTCAATCTCTTCCGGGGTGGCGGCGGCCAGCGCCTGTACGCTGGGATATTTGGCAAACAGGTCCTTGACCACCACATTCACCCGCTCATCGGTGCACTGGGCGGCCAGGCGCACCTCCACCAGCAGCTGCCACGCGTGGTCGTAATCCAGGGTGCAATCTGCCAGCGGATATTCTTCTTTCAGCCGCGCAATGCAGATGGCGGCCAGTTCTTTCTTGGTCATGAGAAACGCTCGCTTTCAAAAAAGGTATTACTTCTCTGCCTTGATTCTACCATTTTAATCGTCTATAATGCAAGGGTAAGTCACTTATTTGCGAAAAAGGGAGAATTTTTCATGGAACCACTGGCACAGCGTCTGCGTCCGCGCACCCTGGCCGAAGTTTGCGGCCAGCGCCATCTGTTGGGGGAAGGACAGGTCTTCCGCCGCACTCTGGAAGCCGCCCAGGCTTCCGGCCGCATCCCCAATATGATCTTTTACGGGCCTTCCGGTGTGGGCAAGACCACCGTGGCCAGTATCATCGCCGCCAACAGCGGTATGCGGCTGCACAAGCTCAACGGAACTACCGCCTCTACCGCTGATATCAAGACGGTGCTGGGGGAGATTGGCACCCTGCATGCGTCCGGTGGAATTCTGTTATATCTGGACGAGATACAATATTTCAACAAGCGTCAGCAGCAGAGCCTGCTGGAATGTATCGAACAGGGTACTGTGACCCTCATTGCTTCCACCACCGAAAATCCCTACTTTTATATATATAACGCTCTTCTGTCCCGCTGCACCGTTTTTGAATTCAAATCGCTGACCCCGGAAGATATTTCGTTGGGCCTGCAGAATGCGGCCAAGCGCCTGGGGGAGGAAGACGGCATTCCGGTTTGCATCGAACCGGACGCGCTGCCCTATCTGGCCGAAAGCGCCGGCGGGGATATGCGCAAGGCGCTGGGAAACCTGGAATTTGTGGTCATGGCAGCGCCGCAGACGGATGGGAAACGCGTTGTGACGCTGGATATGGCCAAGCAGGTGGCCCGCCGCACCGCTATGCGGTACGATAAGCAGGGGGATGACCATTACGATATCATCTCGGCCTACCAGAAATCCATGCGCGGGTCTGACCCGGATGCGGCCCTGCATTATCTGGCCCGTTTACTGGAAGCGGGGGATCTGCCCTCTGCCTGCCGGCGCCTGATGGTTACAGCCTGCGAGGACGTGGGCCTGGCTTGGCCGCAGATCATTCCCATTGTGAAAGCGGCGGTGGATGCGGCCAACATGCTGGGCTTGCCCGAAGCCCGCCTGCCTCTGGCGGATGCGGTGGTTCTGGTGGCCACGGCACCAAAATCCAACACCGCTCACGATGCCATCAATGCGGCCATGGCCGATGTACAGGCCGGCAAGGGTGGACCTGTCCCGCGTCAGCTGCAGAACAAGCATTACGATGGGGAGGACGCTGCCGTTAAGGGACAGCACTACAAGTATCCCCACGATTGGCCGAATCATTGGGTCAATCAGCAATATTTACCGGATGCGCTGAAGGATAAAACCTACTACCATTTTGGTGACAATAAAACAGAACAAGCCGCCGCCCAGTATTGGAAACGTATCAAGGGCCAGGCATGCGAATAAGAGGCAAAAAAAGTGTCCCTGCGAAAGCAGCGGGCACTTTTTTTCCGATAGGTCGCAAGAACGTCCACCAGTGAACGACAATTCTGCGGAAAAATCGAACAAGAAAAGGCAGTGTGTCCGATTTTAAAACGAAAGCCTAGCTTTTTGATTATATTTCTGTGAAAGTGTTGACAAAGGACAATAAAATTCAGTAGAATAAAGGCGTGTGAGGGGTGCCGTCCGGGGCGCCGGATGGCCGAAAATTGACTTTTTTGATAAGGAGAGCTCCCATGCGTTATTCTCATCAGCGGGAATTGATCCTGCGCGAAGTGCTCGGGCGTACCGATCATCCGACGGCCGAGCAGATCTGCACATCTCTGCGGACAGAGTGCCCGCGCTTGAGCCTGGGTACTGTGTATCGTGACCTGAATACTCTGGTGGAAATTGGCAAGGTCCGCCGCGTTTCCATTCCCGGGGAAGCTGACCGCTTCGACGGTCAGGTGGAACAGCATCAGCACCTGTGGTGCCGCAAATGCCATCAGGTGGAAAGTCTTTACATCGAACCGGAAAAACTCAAGGCACTGGTGGATTCCTGCCCCGGTATTGTGGCGGAGGATTGGAATCTGACCGTGTTCGGTCTTTGCAGCAAATGTGCGGCCGAAGAAAGCCAGTAAACTGTGTGTTGCCTGATTGCGGCGGGCACCACAGTTTGCGCCCGCAAGCCGGGATCCGGTGGCGGCGGGAGGCAATAAATTCCGGACCATCAACGTCGGAGCAAAGCAGACTTTGCCCCGGCGATTTTTGTTGTTTGCCTGCCGGTGCGGGCAGATGCCTGCCAAAGTGGTGATCTGCTTGTTTGAACAGATCACCACTTTTTGTACGTTTTAAGGGTTACATAGGCGTATAAAATGTGTTACAATTAAAATTACGCCTATTTCTAGGGAAAGAAAACGGCGGAAGGTTTTCGTTTTTTTGGCAATATAAAGGGGTAAAGTATATGGCAGTAGTAGATGTATTTGGAGAATATGTGGAAAAATGGAGCAACACCAGCCTGCCCCGGGCCCGCTGGCTGCTCAAAACAGGCTGGGAAGCCCAGAACCTGAAATTCAAGTTTCTGCCGGACAAGCGGCTGATTCCGGCAGACCGGCACCTGGCTGTGATGATGATGGATGCCATGCTCAAGCCGCTGCAGTGCCCGGACCAGTGCGCCATCGTCAGTGTGTTCACGCCCTGTGAACTGCTGCAGGAGGTGGGACTGCATCCGTACAACGCGGAAGCTATGTCCTGTTATCTGTCTGCCAGCAAGGTGGAACGCAGCCTGCTGCAGCAGGCTGAGAACAGCGGCATTGCGGAAACCCTGTGCAGCTATCACAAAACTTTCTTCGGCGCGGCGCAGAAAGGCCTGTTGCCCAAACCGAAGTGCATTGTTTACACCAACCTGATGTGCGATGCCAATATGCTGACGTTCCGTGCGCTGGCCAACCTGTATCAGGTGCCCCTGTTTGCCCTGGACGTGCCGCTGCAGCAGACCGAAGACAATGTCCGCTATGTGGCCGAACAGCTCAAGGCCCTGGCTGATTTCCTGGAAAAGAACACCGGCAAAAAAATCGACGAGGCGGCCCTGTCTGAGCGGTTGCAGCGCAGCAAGCGCACCCTGGAAAAGTTCGGTCGCTTCCAGGAAGAAAAAGCCGACCGGTATATTCCTACCGACCTTGTCAGCCCGCTGTACTGCGGTATGACCAACAATATTCTGCTGGGTACGCCCCAGGAAGAAAAGTTTGTGGATATGCTGCTGCAGGATGTCAAACAGGCCCCGCCCAAGAAAGGCAAGCGCATTTACTGGATGCACACCATTCCGTTCTGGTCCGATGCTGTCAAGCAGGAACTGATGTTCAACGAAAAAGCCCAGATCGTGGGCTGCGAACTCAGCCAGCCGTGTGAACCGGACTTTGATCCCGCTGACCCGTATACGGCTATTGCCCATCGCCTGGTGTACCATGCGCTCAACGGCGGCGTGACTCGCCGGATCGAAGCCGGTATCCGCCATGCCAAGCAGACCAAGGCTGACGGTGTGGTGTGGTTCAACCATTGGGGCTGCAAGCATACCATGGGGGCCGCTCAGATCGCCAAGAAGAAATTTGAGGAAGCGGGTCTGCCCCTGCTGATTCTGGACGGTGACGGCTGCGACCGCAGCCACGGCGGGGAAGGCCAGACCTCCACCCGTCTGGGGGCTTTCCTGGAAATGCTCAACGGCGACAAGGTGTGAAAGGGGAAACGAGCATGAGCAACAAACTGTATTATGTATGCAAATATACGCCCATCGAACTGCTGGAAGCCTTCGGCGCCGATTGTGCCAGCCTGAACGAAATGCCGGAAGGCTTTGAGCATGCGGACCAGCTGGCCCATCCCAACATCTGCGGCTTCGGCAAGGCAGTGCTGGAACAGGTCATCAATGAGCATGTAAAAGAGCTGGTCATCGTCAACTGCTGTGATACCATCCGCAGCGTTTATGACATCCTGGCCGACAGCGGCAAACTGGATTTTCTCTACATCATGGACATGCCTCACGACAATGGCTCCTGCGGGCGGGAACGCACCGTGACCCAGCTCAAGGGTCTGGCCAAGGCATACAGCGAGTATAAGGGTACCACCTTTGACGAACAGGCTTTCCGTCAGGCATTCCGCCCCAAGGAGCGCCTGCATGAACCCTATATCAGCGTGCTGGGCGCCCGTATGGGCAACGAGCTGTTTGCCGAAGTGCAAAAAACCATGCCGTACCCGGTGGAGAACGATACCTGCGTCAACAACCGTTCGGCGGGCAACGAGCAGCCGCCGGAAACCTCCGATTTTGACGAACTCATCGACTGGTATGCCGGAGCGCTGCTGCGGCAGCTGCCCTGCATGCGCATGATCGACAACACCGGCCGCAAACAGCTGTACAACAACCCGAACCTGAAAGGCATCATCTATCACACCGTCAAGTTCTGTGATTTTTACAGCTTTGAATATGCGCAGGTCAAGCGGGAAGCGGCCGTTCCGCTGCTGAAAATTGAATCCGACTATTCACTGCAGAACAGCGGGCAGCTCTCGACCCGTCTGGAAGCATTTGCCGAGAGCCTCACCGCCGAATGGCAGAAAGGGAAGGAAAAGAAGATGGGTAAAGGGTATTTTGCAGGCATTGACAGTGGTTCCACCAGCACCGATGTGGTGATTCTGGACAAAAATCAGAACATTGTGACCGGTATCATTCTGCCCACCGGTGCCGGTGCAGCCGCCGGTGCCGAGCGTGCGCTGGAAGAAGCCCTGAAAGAGGCCCATCTGCAGCGGGAGGACATCGACGCCATGGTGACCACCGGTTACGGCCGTACAGCCATCACTGAAGGCGACAAGAGCATTACCGAAATCACCTGCCATGCCCGTGGTGCCCATTTCCTGGACCCGTCTGTGCGCACCGTGGTGGATATCGGCGGCCAGGACAGCAAGGTCATCCGGCTGGATGAAAACGGCGCTGTGGTCAACTTTGTCATGAACGACAAGTGCGCCGCCGGTACCGGGCGCTTTTTGGAAATGATGGCCCGCACCATGGAGATGAGCCTGGATGAAATGAGCCACAAAGGCCTGAAATACAAGGAAGATATCACCATCTCCAGCATGTGCACCGTCTTTGCGGAATCTGAGGTTGTTTCCCTGATTGCCCAGAACAAGGATACTGACGACATTGTTCATGGTCTGAACAAGGCGGTGGCCTCCAAAACTGCGGCCCTGGCCAAGCGTGTAGGCGGGGAGGAACGCTACATGATGACCGGCGGCGTTTCCAAGAATGAAAGCCTGGTCAAGACGCTGGAAGAAAAGCTGGGCACCACCCTGGTGGTGGATGAGCGCGCCCAGCTGTGCGGTGCTTTGGGGGCCGCTCTCTTTGCCATGGATATGGTGGAAAAAGACTGATTGACAGCAAAAAAAGGACACCGTCCCAGGAAAGGCGGTGTCCTTTTCTTTTTCCCAAACTTATACGGTGGCCGTTTCCCGGGCGGATGCGGCCGGTTTCGGGCACAGGGCGGGCAGCGGTGCGCCGCGCGGTGTCAGCAATGCACAGGGCAGCAGCAGGACCAGCGGGTTGGCCGAAAGCAGGAACATCTTGTTTTCCATCAGCAGGTAGCACAGCATGGATGCCATCAGCAGTGTTTCACCGGTATGGCCGCCCCGGCACAGCCGCCACAGCAGAACCAGCGTGACAACTGCCACCAGCACCGCACCCAGTATGCCCTTGTTCATCACGAGAGCCAGATAGGTGTTATCGATGGAGTGGTGCACATCTGCGTCCGTGGGAAAACCGCCCAGCAAGGTGATGACGTTGGGCATGTCGGTGTGGAGCCAGGCCGCAACGCCATCCTCTTCGGGATGCAGGTAGTCAAAGGCCCAGAATACATGGTGCCAGATTTCCAACCGGCCGGAAAAAAAGCGATTCAGCAAGGAAAGCTTCGGCGTCAGGTCGGACGCTCCGGGATCAAACAGATACCCGGTTACCAAGCTGAACAACGTCAGCAGAGGATACAGGGCCAATACCAGCCCATGCCAGATGCAGCTCTCAAAAAAGCGAGGGAGCAGTTTTTGCACTGCAAACAGCACCAGAAGCAGAATCATGGCAAGGCCTGCGCCGCGGCACAAGGGACCAAGAAGGGTATAGGCGGTCAGCGCCGCCAGTCCGGCCCAGTCGAACCACCGCAGCCGGGGCCACCGCAGCCAGGCCCAGGCAAAAAATACGCCCAGGAGCCGGGCGCCATATCCGTTATAATGCCCATACCCGTAGTCCCAGTTGCGGGCGTACATGTTGAACGGCATCAGCGGCGTGGTGTAATGCAGCAGCTGTACCAGTATCAGGCAGACAGCTGCCACACCCAGATAGACCCGCAGGGTAGTGCGCAGGTCCACATCTTTGGCACCCAGACCGACCAGCACGGCCAGCAGGAACCAGATGTCATCCCCGTATATACCGGCAAAGGCCGCGTACACTACGGCAATGCCGCCCACGACCCATTGCCAGCGGTGTTCGTACCGGGTCAGGAACAGGCATTTGATGACCAGCAGCAAGGCTCCCAGACCGGTCAGCCCCAGGCGGGCCAGATGGCTGAATTCCGGCAAAGTGCTTTGTATATTGGAGCTGAATACTTCCGAAAGAATCAGCAGCAGAGCGATGGCAGTACAGTAGACGCGCTGTCCCAGTGCATGGCGGTTGGCCAAAAGCGGGCAGCGTTCTTGCAGATTGGCAGGCATCGCGTTCCTCCTCTCCTGCGGAAATCTCCGCAGATTGCTATTCATTATAACATGGCCTGTCCCAAAAAGAAACCCGGCCGGCGTAGTGGGGGAAACAGCCCTGTTCTTGTATTTTGCCCCCAAATTTGCTACAATCAACATAGTGCCCGTTTATTTTTCAAAATGTTATGCGCAAAGAGCCAGGAAAGGAAGAGATCAGTATGCTCAGCGATATCCAGATCGCCCAAAATGCCCACATGCTGCCCATCACCGAGGTGGCGGCCAAGTTGGGACTGTCCGCCGATGACGTTATTCCCTATGGCAAGTATAAGGCCAAGATCAGCCACAAGCTGGCCAAAGGGGAGGGCAAACAGGGCAAGCTGATTTTGGTCACTGCCATCAGCCCCACGCCGGCCGGTGAAGGCAAAACCACCACCAGTGTCGGCCTGGCGGACGCTCTTTGCGCCATGGGCAAACGCACCATGCTCTGCCTGCGGGAACCTTCTCTGGGCCCGGTGTTCGGCATCAAGGGCGGCGCTGCCGGCGGCGGGTACGCCCAGGTTGTGCCCATGGAGGACATCAACCTCCACTTCACCGGTGACATCCACGCCATCGGCACTGCCAACAACCTGCTGGCGGCTATGATCGACAACTCTATCCAGCAGGGCAACCCGCTGAACATTGACCCTCGCCGGGTGGTGTGGAAGCGCTGCATGGATATGAATGACCGTCAGCTGCGGTTCATCGTGGACGGCCTGGGCGGCAAGGTCAACGGTACCCCCCGTGAGGACGGCTTCGATATTACCGTGGCCAGCGAGGTCATGGCTATCTTCTGCCTGGCTACCGACCTGAAAGACCTGAAAGAGCGTCTGTCCCGCATTGTCTGTGCCTATACCTATGACGGCAAGCCGGTCACTGCCGGGGAAATCGGTGCGGCCGGTGCCATGACCGCCCTGCTCAAGGACGCCATCGACCCCAACCTGGTCCAGACCCTGGAAAACAATCCCGCCATCATTCACGGCGGTCCGTTTGCCAACATTGCCCACGGCTGCAACAGCGTCACTGCCACCAAGCTGGGCTTGAAACTGGCCGATTATGTGGTCACCGAAGCCGGTTTCGGTGCCGACCTGGGCGCTGAGAAGTTCCTGGACATCAAGTGCCGCTATGCGGGGCTGAACCCCTCCGCCGTGGTGCTGGTAGCCACCGTCCGCGCCCTGAAATACCACGGCGGTGTGCCCAAGACCGACCTGAACGCTCCCAATGTGGAGGCTGTGCGCAAGGGCTCTGTCAACCTGGCCCGTCATATCGACAACCTGAAGAATGGTTTCGGCCTGCCGGTGTGTGTGGCCATCAACTCTTTCCCCACCGATACCGCCGAAGAGATGGACGTCATCCGCGAGGTCTGCGCCCAGGCTGGCGTGCCCTGCGCTCTGAGCGAAGTGTTTGCCAAGGGCGGTGAAGGCGGCAAGGAGCTGGCCAACACCGTACTGCAGGTGCTGGAAGAAAATCCCGATATCCATCCCATCCAGTTCACCTATGATCTGGAAGCTTCCCTGGCTGATAAGGTGGAAGCAGTGGCCCGCAAGATCTACCGCGCTGACGGTGTGACATATGCCCCCGCCGCTAAGAAGATGCTGGCTGAACTGGAAAAGATGGGCTACGGCAAGCTGCCGGTCTGCATCGCCAAGACCCAGTATTCCTTCAGTGATGATGCCTCTCTGCTGGGCGCACCGGAACACTTCCGCATGAACGTGCGTGAGGTCCGGCTGTCCGCCGGTGCGGGCTTTGTGGTGGTTATCTGCGGTTCCATCATGACCATGCCCGGCCTGCCCCGCCATCCTGCGGCCATGGACATTGACTGCGATGAGGAAGGCCGCATCACCGGTCTGTTCTGATGACTTCCTGATTTATAATAAGCAAACAGCGTGCAAGTCGAAACGGCTTGCACGCTGTTTTTGTATAAATGTATGCTTTCGTTCAAGCGGCAGGAGCCAGTATCCCGGCGGCCTTCGCCAGTTGTTCTTCAGCGGGCACCAGATAGGCAAACCGCAGTTCCACCACCCGTCCCGGCCAGCACAGCAGATACTGGGGGATGGGGCCGGTGGTACTCCACTGCAGCTGATAGGCACTCTTGACACCGTAGGGCGCCGGGTCAATGGCAAGATAGGAATTCTGCAACACGGTGCCATCTTCAGAGATTTCGTCCTGGTGCTCGCTTAAAAGTTGATGCACCACCATGTCCTGCACAAAGGCAAAATCGGTGTCGTAGACGGTGTACCACACAGTGGGAGCTCCTGCATACTGCGGCACAACAGGACTTTGTTCATACAGGCTCCGCCGCAGCAGAGGACTGGCGTAGACGGTGGCTTCCTGGGAATAGGCGGCGTCGGTTTGGGTCAGTTCCTCCACTGTCAGGGGCAGGGAATCGTTGTAGATTTCGTAGGTCCGGCCGTTGGCCTCATAATTGCCGGCCACCACATGGTCGACTTCTCCCAGATGGGAGCCAAGGGACACGGCAAGCAGGACCACAATGCCTACCGCATATACGGCAAGCACCCAAAAGCTGGTGGCCGCTTTGTTGAGCCCGGCAGAAAATCCCTTTCCTTGCAGATGTTTTCTCAGCAAGGTACCGCCCAGAATGGCAACAACGCACACGAGCAGCCAGGCCACAAACCATTGCAGCGGCAGGGTAGACCCAAAGGCGGCCAGGCACAGCAGCAGAACGGCCAGTGCTACCAGAATCAGGCTGATGCAGGCGGGAATGTGCGGCGGCAGAAAAACGCCTTGCTCTTCGGCGGCGCGTCTGGCCCGCGGATACCAGACAAGACAGGCAACCGGTTCCACCACGCAGGCCACCAGCAACAGGAACCATACGGGCAGGGAGATGACATCAAAGTGGCTGGAAAGAAACCGGATGGAATCATGCCGGAAATCCAGCCAATATTTGAGTATCCAGATCAGACACAGAACCAGGGGGAACAGCCGGGGCCGGATGGTCAGGTGGACCATGGTTTTGTGTAGCCGCTCCACCCGAACCACCGGGTCGGTTTCCAATGGCAGGGCCTCGGTGTCGGCGGTGTAAAATACCTGTATATCGTGCCGCCGGGCGGCCAGATGCCACCCGCTTTGGGCGCACAGATCCTCCTTGTCCTGCTGTTCCTCGGTGGGCAGGGAATCATACTCTGTGGCCTTGGAAAAATAAGTGACCGAAAACCGCAGTGGGCGGGCCTCCGTTTCCGTAAACGTCCAGAACCAGCTGCCAAGTTTGGTCAGAAGCCAGCCCTGGGATGCCTGCTTTTCCAGCAAGGCTTCCATGGATTGCTGCTCATAAGGGGAGAGGGGAACAAAAAGGCGTTTTGTTCGGCTCATGGCTGTGCCTCCTTTCCGGCATAGCGCTCATAATCCTTGATCTGCTGCTGCAGGCGGTCGTATTCCTTGGCCAGCATGGCAGCGCCTTTTTCGGTGATGCGGTAACGGCGCCGCCCGCGCAAAGTGCCCGTTGCTTCGATCCAGCCCTCGGCGGTGAACTGTTCCAACAGGTCGTACAGAGTGCCGGACCCGATGCTCACCCGCCCACCGGTCATTTGCCGCACCTTCTCCAGAATCTCCATGCCGCGGCATTCCTCCCGCAGGCAGAGCAGCAGATAGAACATTTGCTCGGTCAGTGTTTTGAACCGTTCCCGCGGCATGGTGACCACCCTCTTTCTTTGCAATCTCGAATATCGAGTTCTTCTGCCTTCAGTATATTCTCGATATTCGAGAAAGTCAATGTGCCGCATCAATTTTTCTTACAGACATACAAAAAGCCGCTCCGGCATCCGTACCGGAACGGTTTTTCGTTTCCCTTATTCTGCCATGGCGGGCTCCCGAAGGGGGGCATTGCCGGGCGGTCCCACACGGGTCAGCTGCCACAGAGCGGCGGCCGCCAGCAGCAACAGCAGCGGCGTAAACTGAAACGCATAGCGGGCCTTGGTTTCCCAAAAGCTCAAAAACAGCATCAGCCCGAAGACGCTCACCCGCGCCATGGTCAACGGTCCCGGCACCGCACACCGGGCGGCGCTCAGCGTGCCCAGCAATATCAGGACCATCACAAAATATAAGTAGGACTGGCAGTAGTAGACCATGGGCATGTACCCGGGCTGTCCCTCCAGAATAAAACGGTGGGTCCAGTTGACATTCAGGGGTGTGGCCAGAAATTCCTGGGCATCGTACAGCCCGTTGCCCCAGGTGATGACTGCCTTGCGGGTCAGAAAGTCCGCTTGTCCAACCGGCGTCCTGGCAGCATACTGTGCCGCGATATGCTGCCGCAGCATCTGTCGCCGCTGGTCCATGGTGGCCAGGCTCTTAGCGGTCTGGCAGACTTCATCATTATAGTTTCCGTCGCCGCCGCTGCCATAGGCAAACCAAAGCTCGATAGGCAAGCCTACGGCGTCCTCCACCGAAAAATCCAGAAAGGACCGCTGCCATACGCGGTAGCCGGTCAGCAACATCCCAAACACCAGCAGCAGTGCCGCAGTCCCGGCCAGGGCCTGACGCACCTTTCGTTCCAGAAACAGCTGTATGATGACCGCCACCAGCACCACGGCCACACTGCCCTTGATGGCGTATCCCGTAAAAGCTGCCGCAGCCATAAACGTCAGCCAGCCCAGCCGGACCAAGGTGTGGGTGGCGGAACGGTAGTGGGTCCAGCCCAGCAGGACCAGCAGAGCAAAAGGCAGACAGAGCGTATCGGAGTAAAAGCAGGGGGACCACAATACAAAAGGAAGAAAGCCAACGCATAACAGAAAAGCCAGGGCGACTCCACTGTTGCGCTTCAGAATCCGCCGCGCCAGCAGGCAGACCAGAGCCACCGATACGGTAATGGCCAGCACGTTCAGAACGATTCCCGCATAGATACCGCCTTGGGTATCGGGCATGATGCCGAACAGCCCTGCCAGCCGGAACCACAGAACCAGCACCAGAGCCAGACCCAGATTGTTGTTGCAGATGATATAGTAGGCACCCCATACCTGGGGAACGCCGTCATCCAGAAAATCCGGCAGACTTTGCAGGACCGTTTTCATATCCATGATAGGCATTTCTGCCAGCCAGAAGCCCATACGCCCCAGAAAGAGCCCATACAGGAGCAGGGCCACCGCCATCCAGCGCCGGAACCGGGCGTAGGGGACTCTGTCCAAATACGGCAGCAGAAAGCGGACCACAAAAAAGGCAACGAAGCCCAGGGCCAACCCGGCCAGAAAGGCCGCAGGGCCGTTATGCGGCCAGCGCAGGATGCTGTTGAGCAGGACCCATCCCCATACGGCGGCAAACCCGATGGAAAATGCCCGTGTCAGGTATCTGGACATTGATGATTTTCCCCTTTACAGGGTATAGTAAGTACCCTGTGCAGATTTCCACACTTTTATCACATTTTAGCACAGTCTGCCCGGATTGCCAACAAAAAACGCCGGAACAACGCCTGTTCAGCGCGGTTCCGGCGTTTAAGCCGTTTGAATAGAGGAAAAAGGGGGATACTTACTGCTTGCTCAGAACTTCCTTGGTGTCACGGGCAATCATCAGTTCCTCGTTGGTTTCAATAACCAGGGTGCGGACGCGGGCGCCCCAGGCGGTGATTTCCACGACATCAGACTTCTGGTTGTGGGCATCGTTGTTCTTGTCGGTATCAATGTGAATGCCCAGCCAATCCATGTGATGGCAGATGCGGGCACGGGACGGAGCGTCATGCTCGCCGATGCCGCCGGTGAAGACGATGGCGTCCACGCCGCCCATAGCGGCAATGTAGCTGCCGATGGTCTTCTTGATCTGGTAGTTCAGCATGTCGCTGGCCAGCTGAGCGCGCTTGTTGCCTTCGGCGGCAGCCTTTTCCACGTCACGCTTGTCGCTGGAAACGCCGGAGATGCCCAGCAGACCGGACTTCTTGTTCAGAATCTCATCCAGCTGATGGCCGGTGATGTTCAGGGTGTACTTCAGGTAGTTGACCACAGAGGGGTCCAGGTCACCGCAGCGGGTGCCCATCATCAGGCCGGCCAGCGGGGTCATACCCATGGAGGTATCCACAACCTTGCCCTGGTCCACGGCGGCAATGGAAGAACCGTTGCCCAGGTGGCAGGTGATCAGCTTCAGGCGGGTGATGGGCTCTTCCAGGAATTCGGCAGCGCGATAGCTGACGTACTTGTGGCTGGTGCCGTGGAAGCCGTAGCGGCGCACACCGTACTTTTCATAGTACTCATAGGGGATGGCGTACATGTAAGCGCGCGGGGGCATGGTGCTGTGGAAGGAGGTATCAAACACGGCCACGTTGGGAATGTCGCCAAAGACCTTCTTGGCGGCTTCGATGCCCAGGATGCCGGCGGGGTTGTGCAGGGGAGCCAGAGGGCTCAGTTCGCGGATAGCCTCCACCACTTCGGGGGTGATCAGGCAGCTTTCCTTGAACTTCTCGCCGCCGTGAACGATACGGTGGCCGATGGCGTCGATCTCGGAAGGATCATTGATGACCTTGCCGTCGCCGGTGGTCATCTTCTTCACGACTTCCAGGAAAGCCTCGGTATGGGTGGGGAAGATGGCCGGAGTGGTGGCCTTGTGGCCGTTGGCCTCATGGGTGATCATGCTGCTTTCCATGCCGATGCGTTCGCACAGGCCTTTGCAAAGCACATGCTCGCCATCCATATCAATCAGCTGATACTTCAGGCTGGACGAACCACAATTGATAACAAGGACTTTCATGTCAATTCTCCTTCAATATTTCCGGGGATGTGCCCCGATATGTTCACTAACGATTTTATTATAGTATGGAACCGCGCGCTTTTCAAGAATTAAATCTGCCAAACAGTGCATTTATTGCGTAAATTCCGGTGCAAACGCCGAACTGGAGCTGGATTGACCTGATAAATTTTTGACATATTGCACAAACAAAAATGGCCTTTTGCAGGGTCTTCAAAAGGATGTAAGAACAAGAAAATGACGTATATACAATGTATTTTACACAGGAAGTGGCTGAAATCCCCGGGGCGCAATGACCGAAAACGCCTTTGCGGCGCAAAAACGGCGGGAAATATGGTATAATGATACAAAACTCTCCGTACCGGAAACGGAACGGGAAAATCCAATGTTTGAGGTAACTTATGAAATTTGCCGGTATTATTACCGAATATGATCCTTTCCATAATGGCCATGCCGCACAGCTGCGGATGCTGCGGGAACGAGGGGCCGAAACCATTGCCGTCTGCATGAGCAGCGGAGCGGTGCAGCGGGGCGGTGTACCCTTGTACCCGGAGTCTGTCCGGGTACGGGCGGCACTGCTGGGCGGGGCTGACCTGGTGGTGGCTCTGCCCGCCCCCTACGCCAACTCCGGCGCCGAGGCTTTTGCGGCGGCGGGGGTGGCCATTCTCACTGCGCTGGGATGTGATACCCTGGCGTTCGGGGCCGAAGATCCGGATGCCGCCCGTCTGATGCATGCGGCGGAGCTGCTGGCGGTGCCGGACCTTTCGGCCCGGCTGCGGCGGTATCTGGGGCAGGGGCTGACCTTCGCGGCAGCCCGGGCCCGGGCCGCGGAGGAACTGGAACCCGGCCTGAGCGATTTGCTTTCCCGTCCCAACAATATCCTGGGCATTGAGTACTGCAAGGCATTGCTGGCCCAGCACAGCTCCATGCAGCCGCTGGCTCTGCCGCGCCTGGGAGCACACCATGGATCGGAGGAAACCGGTCGTGCCGGAAAGACACTGCTGGCATCGGCCAGCCTTCTGCGGACCATGGTGCGCAAAGCCGGTCCGGATGCCCTGGCACCTTATGTGCCGGAACCGGCAATGGATCTCTACCACCAGGCATCCCGGCAGGGGCTGACGGCTGACCCGGCCAAGTTCAGTACCGCTCTGCTGGCATTGCTGCGCACAGGCGACCCGGCCCGGTTTGCGCGGGTGCGCGGCGTCAGCGAAGGACTGGAGAACCGTCTGGCCGCTGCCGTCCGGGAGGCTGCCGACGCGGAAGATCTGTATGCACGGCTGAAAACCAAACGCTACCCCCATGCCCGGCTGCGCCGTCTGGCGCTGGATGCCGCCATGGGGGTGGAAGCCGGTAAGCTGCCGGCACTGCCGCCGTATCTGCATGTGCTGGGCGCCCGGCGGGAAGCCATGCCCTTGCTGCGGCAGGCATCACTGCCGGTTTCCACCTCGTTGGCCAAGCTGGAACAGACGCTGCCGGAAGCACGCGGCTTGATCAAACTGCACAATTCTTTTACGGATTTTTCGTCACTGTGCAGAGAACAAACCCAGCCCATGGGCCTTGCCTACACGGCAAAACCAGTGGTATTATAATAAAATTATGGATTTTCATTGCCTGTGCTGAAACTTTGTTGCAAAAGTAACAAGGGTTGCACTACAAAAGAAAGAAGGAACAACATGGCCTTGCACGTTATGGATGAAGCCAATCACTGCCTGGGATGCAAAAATCCCCGTTGCCAGCAGGGATGCCCCATTCACACCAACATTCCCGAAGTCATTCGCCTGCTCAAGGACAATAAGCTCAATGAAGCAGGGCGCATGCTGTTTGAAAATAACCCGCTGACCACCGTGTGCAGCCTGATCTGCAACCACGAAAACCAGTGCGAGGGCCACTGCGTACAGGGAATCAAAGGGGCTCCGGTTCATTTTTCGGTCATTGAAAACTATATTTCCTCTACATACGCCTCCCAGATGACCCATGGCCCCGCCGCTTCCAACGGCAAGCGGGTGGCCATCATCGGTTCCGGCCCGGCGGGTCTGACCATTGCGGTGATTTTGGCCCGCTACGGCTATGACGTGACCATCTTTGAAAGCCACGATAAAATCGGCGGTGTGCTGCGCTACGGCATCCCGGAATTCCGCCTTCCCAAAAGTGTGCTGGACGATTTCGAATACCGGCATCTGCGCCTGAAGGACATCAAGGTGCGCCCCAACACGGACGTGGGCAAGGCGCTCAAGATCGACGACCTGTTCCGGGATGGCTACAAGGCAATCTTCATCGGCACAGGCGTATGGCGGCCCAACACCCTGGGAATCAAGGGGGAAAGCCTTGGGCATGTGCATTTTGCCATCAACTATCTGCAGAACCCGGACGTCTACCACCTGGGCAACCGGGTGGTGCTCATCGGCGCCGGCAACGCGGCTATGGACGTGGCCCGCACCGCCATCCGCCACGGTACCCGGCATCTGGAATGCTTCTCTCTGACCAAAAAGATCGCGGCCAGCCACTATGAGGAAAGCTACGCCAAACTGGAAGGGGTAGAATTCTTCTATAACAAGAAGCCGGTGGAGATCACCGACCAGGGTGTGGTCTTCCGGGACGTGAACGAGGCCGAGGACGGAACGCTGACCGAAATTCCGGGCAGCGAGGTCCTGTACCCGGCGGACAGTGTGGTGGTTTCCATCAGCCAGGGCGCCTGCACCACCATCACCGAAACCACCGAGGGCCTGAAGGTCAATGAGCGGGGCCTGTTCGTTACAGACGAGGTAGGCCGTACCAGCCGCCCCGGTATCTTCGCTTCGGGCGACGCCGTCAAGGGGGCGCGCACGGTGGTGGAAGCGGTGGCATACAGCAAAAAGGTGGCCGAGGCCATGCACGAGTACATGCAGAGCCTGCCTGCCGATGCACCGGACGAATATGCCGACGTGCCTGTATACCAGAGCGACGACGGCAACTGATACCCACAAACAAGCAATAAGGGCGGTACGGCTTCGGCTGTGCCGCCTTTCTTTTGGCAGCAAAAAAGCCCGGAAGGCAGAGCCTCCGGGCAAAAGCAGATTGTATTCAACCGTAAATAAATGTTTGGTGGAGAACTTTTTCGCGCATGGGCGGGAAAATGCGGTCAGGACAGATTGGGACGGTCCTGGTCACCGTCAGCCTTGAACATCACGAAGCTGTCAGGCTGATTCACAAAGTAGTAGTATTCGGTGTTGTCCCGCAGAGGGGGCGTCAGATAGTTGGGGATGATGACCCCGTCCTCCGGCAGGCGCTCGGTCAGGCCGGTCTGCCGCCAGATATCCGGGGCAATACCGGCGTTGTAGCAATCCAGATATTCGGCGCCGGTGCGGTGCAAAAGGCTGTCCAAAGCATAGCCGATGCGGGGGAGTACCTCGTCCGGACCGATGAAGTCCACCAGCCGCAGAACAGGCACACAGCCGGTGTCCGTTGCCGGGACCGTGCGGGTCACGGCGTAGGCCAGCAGCCGGCCGCTTTCCCGAACCGCCCACACATCGTAATGAAAATGAGGAAACTCGAAGTACCGCCGCCGCAGATACCACAGGTCCTTCTTCGGCGTGTGGGGCGTGTCAGGCAGACCCAGGGGTTCCAGCGCTGCGGCGTCCGCCACCGGTTCCAGGTCCAGGTCACGGGCAGGCACGGGCAGGGGAGAGGCTTCTCCCGGTACGGCCAGAGCCCAGCCATCGGGGCCGGGGGTGCCCAGCCGGTAGTAATGGCGCAGACGTTCGGCCTGCCAGCCCAGAAAATGATACAGTTTGCAGGTGGCGGGGCGGATGTTGTTGCAGGCCAGTACCGGCGTGCCCAGCAGGCCGGGCAGGGCGTCCATCAGTTCCAGACCAACGCCGTTGTGCCCTTTGGCCGCCACCCAGATGGACACCCATACCCCGGCGGACAAATCCTGCCCGGCGGGAATGTATCCGGCGACGCTGAGATACTGCCCGTCGGTTTCCTCCGCCACCGCAAAGTGGGGAGCACCGCCCTCCGGTCCGGCAAAGTAGAAGTTGTAAAACTCCGGTCGGTTGATCAGGGGCAGGTGCATGTCAAAATGGGAGTTGATGAAATCGCAAATGGCAGCGTCCTCCCCGGGACGTGCCATGCGGAAACGCACCTCAGACAATGGCGGAACCTCCCGTCACAGGCAGGGTCACGCCGGTGATGAACCCGGCTTCGTCCGAAAGCAGGAACGCCATGGCCGGGACCACGTCGGCGGGGGTGGCATTGCGGCCCATGGGGTTGTCGGCGGCAGCGGCCTGCACGATCAGGTCGGGGGTGTCTTTCAGAAAGTGGGTTTCCATCATGCTGGGCGCCACACAGTTCACCGTGATGCCGAACTTGGCGTATTCCACCGCCAGGCTCTTGCACAGTCCGCCCAGGGCCTGCTTGGCCATCACATAGGCGGCGGTGTTCTTCGGCGGGGCGCCCAGGGTGTAGCTGGTCTGAATGAACAGGATGCGGCCGAACCGGGCTTTGGTCATGGCCGGCAGTACGGCTTTGCACAGCTTGACCGCACTGTGGACCTGAATTTCCATATCCTTGGCAAAGCGGGCTTCGTCAAAAGCCTTGAACTTGGTGTTCACCACCGGCAGGGCCGGCAGGTGAATGAAATGGGTGGGAGCCGGGCACCCGGCGGCCAGGACCTGGCAGAAGGTGTCCACCTTGTACGGGTCGGACAGGTCCACATCAAAGGGGCGGATCATACCGGGGTATGCCTGGCACAGCGGGGCCAGCTTTTCCACATCGCCGCAGCCCTGGGCCAGTACAAGCGTGCCCTCAGGGGCATCTTTCAGCAGACGTTCGATGAGCGCCCGGCCCACATCGCTGGTGGCGCCGGAAATCAGATATGTATATGCCATGGCATTTCTCTCCTTATTATATAGGTAAAGGCGGACGGCGGAAGGTCATTTCGCCAGACCGGCCCGGATGATGCCCCGGGTGACCCGCTTGCCGTCCTGGTTGGTGATGACAGCCTTGATCTCCGCTTCGGACACCGCCTCACTCACGTTGGTCACGATGCCGGTGATGGTCAGCGTATCCCCGATAAAAATCGGTTTGGCAAATTTGCATTCCACCCCGTGGAGCAGGCAGTGTTCCCCTGGCAGGTATACGCCTGCCAGGGTGGAGAAGAAGCTGGCACCCAGCATGCCGTACACCACCCGGCCGGGATAACCGCGCCCTTTGGCGTACTCGGCATCCACATGGATGGGGGAGCAGTCACCGGTGATGGCCTTGAACGCATCCATCATCTCCTCGGTCACGGTCACGGTAAAACTTTCGGTCAGGCCGGGGGTCATTTCGGCCAGGGTATAATGATTCATAAAAGCTCCTCCTGCTGCCAATACTGCCATAAGAAAAGGCGGCCGCCGCTTATGGATAAAGCAGCGGCCGCCCGCAAAGTCTTCCGATTACGCGGTCATGCGTGCGACAAGGTCCAGCAGGTCGCCCACGTTCTTCAGATCGCGGACATCCGCCAGCTTGAACTTGATGGAAAATTTCTTCTCGATAGCGGTCAGCAGGTTGATCTGTTCCAGGCTGTCCCAGTCTTCGATGTCATCAGCGCAGGTGCTGCGGTCGATCACCAGGGTGTCGTCATCAAAATTATCGCGGAAAATTTCCTGCACGGCGTCCAGGATCGCTTGTTCGGTCATGGCGGTACGCTCCTTTATACAATACAAGTTGATTGTATTTATAATACCACATTTCTATGCAATCTGCAACGTTTTTGCACTATTTCACGGCCTGTACGCTTCAAACCATCATGCCATAAAACATATTGTGGTATCATTTATACGTTGGGTTCTGTACAAGAAATCTTTCACATCTTGCCGCGGGGTCACAGCCCGTAATCTTCCAGCCGCTGCTGTAATTCTTTTTCGTCCTGTACCGGTACGCCCTGCTGCAGGGCCAGCACATCCTGATCCGGCAAAAGCCGGGTACGCAGGTCATATTCGGCCAAAGGGCCGGTCCCGTCGGCAGTGTACAGGGCCAGATACCCGCCGTTGTCCTTCAGCAGATACTGCGGCCCGGCCTGTCGGCGGGCGTCGTACTCCGCCCGGGCAAACCAGACGGCAGCCGCTACCACACACAGAATGGCAGCCCCGCCCAGCAGCGAAAGCCAGACCCGAATCCATTTCGGCAGCTTGTTTTCCATGCCCAATCCCCCTTTTTGCCTGTCCTGCGCCGCCGGCAAAGTGAAAAATCCGAAAATGCAAAAATTAAAAAATAACGGCGCCAGAACAAGTATTGCCCGCTGCACCCTTTGAAAAACAAATTCTTGTGAATTTTACATTCCATACCTGTACTTTTGGCAGCGGTTTGTGCTATAATTCAGGTTATGGTATTGTCCATGTTTGTGTGACGCGCTCGGCGCCACACCTGCCATACACAGAAAATCCGCAAAGGAGGCGGTCCCCATAGACCCCAAAGAACAACGGCATCTGTCCACCCAAGGGGCGAAAGCTCCCGGCGGCTCGCCCAATTCCGCCAAAGGCGGCAAGAAACCGACCAATAAAAAGCGCCGCAGTATCCCCGGCATGATCCTGCGCTTTATCGGCTGCGTATTCTGCGTCTGCATCATGCTCGGCAGTGTTGGTGCGGTGCTCCTGGCCATGTATGTCGTGCAGGTCACAGCAGACCCGGAAGGCAAGCTGGACCTGGAAAAGAAGAAGGACCAGCAGACCACCATCCTGTATACCCGGGAAGGGGACGAGTACGCTACCCTGTCCGGTGACGCCAACTCCATCTGGGTAAACCTGTCGGATATTCCCGAAAACCTGCAGCACGCCGTGGTTGCCATCGAGGATAAGGACTTCTACAATTCCATTGGTGTCAACTTCAAGCGTACCATCGCGGCAGCTCTGAACGAACTGACCGGCCAGCAGCTGCTGGGCGGCCAGCAGGGCGCGTCCACGCTGGAGCAGCAGCTGGTCAAGAACCTGACCGACGATAATGAAGTGGACTATATGCGTAAGGTCCGCGAAATCTTCCGTGCCATCGGCTTGTCCAACCGGTACAGTAAGGAAACCATTCTGGAAGCGTACCTGAACACCGTGCCCCTGACCGGCACCATTCAGGGCGTGGAGGCCGGTGCCAACACCTACTTCGGAAAGAGCGTCAGCGAGCTGTCCCTGTCCGAATGTGCTGTTCTGGCATCCATCTCCAAGAACCCCACCGGTTACAACCCCTTCACCAACCCGGAAAACCTGATCCAGCGCCGCAATCACGTCCTGTATGAGATGCTCAACCAGGGCTATATCACCCAGGAAGACTACGATTCCGCCACGGCTGAAACCATCACCCTGGCAGAAAGCAAGTCCAAGACCGAGAACGTGGCCGTCAGCTCCAACAACTCCTACTTTACCGAGGCTGTGATCACCCAGCTGACCAAGGACCTGAAGGAAGCTTACAACCTGGAAAGCGACGCCGAAGCCCAGGACATGATCTTCAACGGCGGTCTGCGTGTGTACACCACTGTTGACCCGGATGTTCAGAACTCGGTGGAGCAGCTCATGCTCAACAACACCTGGAACAATGATGAACTCTTCTATGCCCTGTGGCATGAGGAGGAGATCGAGAGCGACATCCCCGTGGGCGCCGAGATCAAGTACGACGCCAACGGTCTGCCCATGAACCCCACGGATGAAACAGCCAGCACCATCTTCTCTTCGGATGATGTGCCCGTTTACACCGATAAGACCAATCAGACTTTCAAGACCGGTACCTATAAGGACGACAACGGCAATGAGTTCCTGACCTTCTATGAGGACGTGCGCACCCAGGCAGCCATCGCCGTCACCAGCACCGAAGAAGGCCACAAGGGTGAAGTCATCGCCGTAGGCGGCGGTCTGGGCGAAAAGACCGTGGACCGCGGTATCAACCGTGCCGTGGTGCCCCACCAGACCGGTTCTACCATGAAGCCCATTGCCGCTTATTGCCTGGCTCTGGATGACCACCTCATCAACTACTCCACCGCGCTGGAGGATGCGCCGCTGTACACCAAGGAAGGCAAGGAAATGCTGGACACTGAGAAGTGCCTGCAGCTCGGCCTTTCTCTGAACCCCAACGACCCGGCCAACCAGGCCCGCAGCGATGTCTGGAAGGAATGGCCTACCAACTATTCCGGCCCCGGCACCGGCAAGACCATGCTGATCTGGGACGCCATCCGTCAGTCCTACAACACCATCGCCGTCAAGGTCGGCTCCATGGTCGGCGTTGACTATATGTATGATTTCGTCACCGAGACCTTGCAGTGCCAGTATATCGAGGACACGGACGCCGACCTGGCGCCTCTGGTCCTGGGTGCCCAGTCCCGCGGCCTGACCGTGGTGGAACTGGCCAACGCCTACTCCATGTTCACCGACGGCACCTACACCACGCCGCATTACTACACCCGCGTGGAGGACTACCAGGGCAACCCTGTTCTGGATATGGACAAGGTGACCACCACCACCCAGGCTCTGGAACCGGAAACCGCCGTGATCATGAACCGCCTGCTGTCCAACGTCTGGGTCAGCCCCGGTACTGCTAACGGCATGAAGCCGGACACTGAGGGCATTGACACCGTAGGTAAGACCGGTACTACTTCCGACTACAAGGACTACACTTTCGCTGGCCTGTCCCCGTACTACTCCATCGCAGTGTGGTGGGGCTATGACAAGCCGTACAGCATGTGGGGCGTGGACGGCACCCGCGGCAACAACGGTAAACCGACCCAGCGCGCCTTCAAGCAGCTGATGGAGGAAATCCAGGCAGATAAGCCTGCCAAGGACTTCTTCTGGGATGACGACGTCAAGGCATACCAGTTCAGCGAGTCCACCGGCGCCATCGTCAACAGCGGCGGCCGCACCGGCTACTACACCGACGACAACCTGCCCGATTCCAGCACGGCATCCTTGCTGAGCGATGATACCGCAGCTCTGGGACAGCTCACCGCTGATGATCTGGCCCAGCAGGCAGCCACGGACCCTGCAGCCTGAACCACCTGAGGCAAATTTTTTTGACCCCGGATAAGCTTCCCGGCTTGTCCGGGGTTTTGCCGGACCTTGTGTGTACACCGTGGGCATACAGGTTTTGTCTTCCTGACGAAAACAATTCACAAACCGAAAGTCTGCCTGTGCATCTTGCCTAAATTGGGCTTTGCAAAGGGCAGCACCCTTGCATCCCGAAACGGCGTGTGCTATGATTATCCTTGTCGTAAACACAATTGTTTCTGAAGGGGGTACACCTATGGCGGAACGACGTTTTCTTCTGGTGGACGCCGAAGTCCTGCCGGACGTGTTTCTGAAAGTCCTGCAAGCCAAAGAATTGTTGGCCTCCGGTGCTGTTACCAACATATCGTCGGCAGCGCGCCGGGCGGGCATTTCCCGCAGCGCCTTTTATAAATACAAGGATTATGTATTCGATGCCGAGTCCGGGCGCGAAACTCTGACCGTGATCGCTACGCTGCTGGATAAGACCGGCGCCCTGCAGGGGTTGCTGTCCGGCATTTCGGCGGCGGGGGCGTCCATTGTAACCATCACCCAGTCACGGCCGGAAAACGGCACCGCGCAGGTGGAAGTCACCGTGCGTACCGCCACCATGCAGATGTCGGTGGAAGATATGCTGCTCAAGCTGGCTCGGCAGCCCTTTGTGGTAGAGGTCCACCGGGGCACCTGAGGCGCATGGCGGCACAGTAATGAGAGAGGGAGATGTAGTTATGGCAAAAATCGCAATCATGGGGTTCGGCACCGTGGGCAGCGGCGTGCTGGAAGTCTGCCGCCGCAATGCGGCGTCCATTGCCCGCCGTGTGGGCGAACCTGTGGAAGTCAAATATATCCTGGATGTCCGTGATTTCTCCGGTTCCCCGGATGCGGCCCTGTTCGTCAAGGACCTGGACATCATCCTGGCCGACCCGGAAGTCCGTGTGGTGGTAGAAACCATCGGCGGTACCAAGTTTGCGTATCCGTATGTGCGCCGCTGCCTGGAAAGCGGCCGCAGTGTCTGCACCTCCAACAAGGAGATGGTGGCCACCTACGGCGCCGAACTGCTGGCTCTGGCCCGGGAACACAACGTGGCCTTCCTCTTTGAAGCCAGCGTGGGCGGCGGTACTCCCATCATTACCCCCATGCACCAGTGCCTGGCCGCCAACCATATCAGCTCTATCCAGGGCATCGTCAACGGCACCACCAACTTCATGCTCACCAAGATGAAGAAGGAAAACATGGGCTTTGACGAGGCGCTGAAGATTGCCCAGCAGCTGGGCTACGCCGAAACCAAGGACCCCAGTGATGACGTGGATGGCCGGGATGCCTGCCGCAAGATCGCCATTCTGGCCTCGCTGGCCAGCGGCTCTGCCGTTTATCCCGATAATATCCCCACCCGGGGCATCCGCCAGATCACCGTGGCCGACATCAAGGCGGCGGAAAAACTGGAAAGCACCATCAAGCTCATTGCCTGGTACAAGGAACTGCCGGACGGCGGTGTTTCTGCCGGTGTGGAGCCCATGCTGGTGCCTTATACCAACCAGCTGGCCAACGTGGACGACGTGTTCAACGCCGTGCTCATGAAAGGCGATATGCTGGGCGATGTGATCTTCTACGGCAAAGGCGCGGGCAAGCTGCCCACTGCCAGCGCCGTGGTGGCCGACGTCATCGACGCGCTGAAAGACGGCGCCAAAATCCATGACAGCCTGTTTTGGCAGCCCGCTCCCAAGCGGGAGGGTATGCTGCCTGACAACGCTGCATATTCCTGGTATATCCGGGCTAAAGGCATCTCCGCCGCTGTGCTGGCCTCTCTGGCAGGCCCCGGCTCTCCGGTGGACGAAGGTCCCGAAGGGGTCAGCTACCGCATGATGGGCGCCACCCCCGAGGTGATGAACGCCGTGTGCGAAAAGGTTTCGCTGCTGGGCGGTCATGTGGACCTGGCCCTCAAACAGATGGAAGAATAAACAGGGGAGGAAAACGCTATGGTTACCGTTACCGTACCTGCCACCAGTGCCAATGTGGGCGCCGGATTCGACTCCCTGGGCCTGGCTCTTTCGATGCACAACGTGTTCACCTTCGAGGAGTCCGACCGCATCCGCATTACCTCTCTGGACGATACCCATGTGCCGGGCGGTGCCAACAACCTGGTTTACCGCAGCGCCCGTGCCGTGTATGACCAGCTGGGTGTGCCCCTCAAGGGGTTGACCATCACCCAGCGCAACGATATTCCCATGGCCCGGGGCCTGGGGTCCAGCTCCGCCTGCATCGTGGCAGGCCTGCTGGGCGCCAACGCTCTGCTGGGCAAGCCGCTGACCCAGCGTCAGATGCTCACCCTGGCCACCGCCATTGAAGGCCATCCCGATAACGTGGCCCCGGCCATGTTGGGCGGCTTCGTCACCAGTGTGTACGATGAGGGACTTGTCTATACCGTCAAAAAGAACATCGACCCGGACCTGGCCTTTGCAGCCTTTGTGCCGGATTTCCGCCTGCTTACCTCCAAGGCCCGCGCGGCGCTGCCCCAGATGGTCGCCCATAAGGACGCTGTCTACAACCTGTCCCGTGCGGCGCTGGCCACCGCAGCCTTCTGCGATGGTGACTATGGTTTGCTGGGCGTTGCCACCAAGGATGCCCTGCACCAGCGGTACCGCCTGCCTCTCATCGACGGCGGCGAGGAAATGTTCGAGCTGGCCCAGGACCTGGGGGCACAGGCTGTGTATATCTCGGGTGCCGGTCCCACCATTATCGCGGTTGTCCATAAGGACGACCAGGAGTTCTTCGAACAGGCGCGGGAAGCGCTGCCCCAGACCGAAAAACTCCGTCATTTTACCGTCTATCGCCTGCTGGCCGACAATACCGGCGCGACCGTTGAGGCGTGACAGCATAGAAGGGGAGGAACTTCACCAATGGCATTGATTGTACAAAAATTCGGCGGTACCTCCGTTAAGGACCGCAACCGCATCTTCAATGTGGCGCGCATCGTTGCCAACACCCGCAACGCAGGCAACGATGTGGTCGTGGTAGTGTCTGCCCAGGGCGACACCACCGATGACCTGATCGCCAAAGCGGCGGAAATCACCAGCGACCCGTCCCACCGCGAGATGGATATGCTGCTGGCAGCCGGCGAGGAAATCTCCATCGCTCTGCTGGCCATGGCACTGCAGGAGATCGGCGTTTCTGCCGTCAGCCTCACCGGCTGGCAGGCTGGTTTCGTCACCGACCGCTCCTACTCCAAGGCCCGCATCAAGCGCCTGGACACCGAGCGCGTGGAAAGCGAGCTGGCCCGCAACCGTGTGGTCGTGGTGGCAGGTTTCCAGGGCCTGAACCGCTCCGATGACATCACCACCCTGGGCCGCGGCGGCAGCGATACCTCTGCTGTGGCGCTGGCAGCCGCTCTGCATGCGGATCGCTGCCAGATCTTTACCGATGTGGAAGGCGTGTTTACCGCCGACCCGCGCAAGATTCCCAAGGCCACCAAGCTGAAGGAAATCACCTTTGACGAAATGCTGGAACTGGCTTCTCTGGGAGCTCAGGTCCTGAACAACCGCAGCGTCGAACTTGCCAAGAAGTACGGCGTCGAGCTGGAGGTCCTCTCCAGCATCAATCCCATTCCGGGAACCATCGTGAAGGAGGAAACGAAAGTGGAAGGTATGCTCATCAAAGGCGTTGCGAAGGACGACAACGTGGCCGTAATCTCGATCAAGGGTGTGCCCGATGTGCCGGGCATGTCTTTCAAGGTGTTCAGCCTGCTGGCACAGCGCAATATCAACGTGGATATCATTCTGCAGAGCTCCGGCACTGCCGGCACCAAGGACCTGGTGTTCACCGTGCCTCTGACCGACGCCGAGAGCGCCGTCAGCGTGCTGGAAGACCACAAGAGCCGTTTCGGCGGCGGTGCCATCGCTGTGGATAAGACCTGCGCCAAGGTCAGCGTCGTGGGTGCCGGCATGCAGAGCCATCCGGGCGTTGCCTCCACCATGTTCGAGGCTCTGTCCAGCCAGAACATCAACATTCATATGATCTCCACCAGCGAGATCAAGATCAGCGTCATCATTGACAAGACGGACGCCGACCGTGCCGTCGCTGCCATTCACGATGCATTTATCCAGTGATGGAACTGTTCTGAAGCAACAACACACCTGCAAGCGGAGCCGCTGCCCGTATTGCTCCTGTGCGCCGCTGCGGCGGCCTGGGGAGCTGTGCGCCCAGCGGTTCCGCTTTTGCCGTACCTGCGTCTTGCCTGAAAGGAGTCCGGGTGCTATAATCATAGGAACCCGTATCCGACCCTGAAATACAATAGCAAAGGAATTGATATGGAGCATCAAAAAACAAGCCCGTGGGTGATCGCTTTCCGCGTGATTTTTACCATTGCGCTGATCGCCTGCATCGTATTCATCTTTCGCAATTCATTACAGGCCGGGGCGCTGTCTTCGGCGCGCAGTCATGAAGTCATGCGGATCATGAACAATCTGCTGGGGAAAGTGGGCCTTGGCCCGCTGTCGGAACATACAGTCCGCAAACTGGCCCATTTCGCCGAGTTCACGCTGGAAGGCTTTCTGCTCATGCTCTGCCTGCGGGTGTACACCGCCCACTTTGTGCGGCATGTCAGCTGGCCGCTTTTGGGCGGCATGGCCACCGCGCTGACAGATGAAACCATCCAGAAATTCATTCCAGGCCGGACGTCACAGGTGACAGACGTCTGGATTGATATGTCCGGCGTGGTATGCGGACTGTTCGTGGCTCTGATTCTGCTGCTGATCGTGCGGCTCATCACGGCCTTTCATCACATCAAAAAAGAAAACCGGCGCCTGCGTGCGGAGCGGGAACGTCTTCTCCGGGAACAGGAGGAAGACCGCATCAACACCGAGGCGCCCCATCATGAAAATCCCAACAGGAGGGAACTACTTTGACCGAACAACAGGCTGTACAGGCTATTCATTCACTGCCCCGTATGGGCGGCGCGACCCTGGAGCGCATGCACGCGCTGCTGGACGCTCTGGGCAACCCTGAAAAAGAACTGAAATGTATTCATATTGCCGGCACCAACGGGAAAGGAACGCTGTCCACCATGACTGCGTCCATCCTGACCCATGCCGGTTACAAGACCGGACTGACCATCAGCCCTTATGTGCTGGATTTCCGGGAACGGTTCCAGATTGATGGCGAAATGATTCCGCCCCAGACACTGGGGGACCTGGCCGAGGAAGTGCTGGATGCCGTGGACGGACTGTGCGCGGCCGGCAAGCCTTCTCCGGTGGAATTCGAGGTGGTTACCGCCATTGCACTGCTGTGGTTCGCCCGGGAAAAGTGTGATTTTGTGGTGCTGGAAACCGGCCTGGGCGGCCGCTTTGACGCCACCAACGCCATCCCGGCCCCGCTGGTGGCCGCTATTACCCGCATCGGCATGGACCATACCGATGTGCTGGGGGATACTCTGGCGGCTATTGCAGCCGAGAAGGCAGGCATCATCAAGGAAGGCTGTGCGGTGGTCTGCTACCCGGATCAGCCGCCGGAAGCCATGGGACCGCTGCTCACCGCTGCAGCCAATGCCCACACGTCGATCCTGACGCCGGATCTGGAGGACATCCTGCCCCTGAAATGCCGTCCGCTGCAGAACTATATCGACTATGGCGGGTATCGGGTCATGCTGTCCTTTCCGGGCAAGCATCAGGCCAACCATGCCGCCATGGCCATTGAGATCGTACTGACCCTCTGGCGGGAATACGGGTATGACATCTCCGACGACGCCATCGAAGCCGGCCTGCAGGCGGCACATATGCCTGCCCGCATCGAGGTCATCCGCCGCCATCCGCTGCTTCTGCTGGACGGCTGCCACAACCCGGACGGCGCTGCCGCGCTGGCTTCCACCCTGTCGGAGGCTGGATACGAAGGCAACCTGGTCGGCGTAATGGGCGTGCTGAAGGATAAGGACCATACGCCTATGCTGGAAGCACTGTCCAAAACCTTCGATAAGGTGTTTACAGTCACCCCCGACTGCCCTCGTGCCATGACGGCGGAAGAACTGGAACGCGCGGCCCGCTTCCATATGGATGCGGAGGTCGGCGGTACGGTCCGGGAAGCCATCCGTAAGGCTGTGGACTATGCGGATTTCCATAATCTGGCCGGTGTTGTTGTCTGCGGCAGCCTGTACCTTGCGGCTGAAGCACGCCCTATCCTGCTGGAAGAAGCCAAGAACTGATAGAGCTTGTGGCTTTTTTGCTGCCGCTTTCCGGTAGTGCCCTGATTCAACAAAATATTTATCATGCGCCCCGTATACTGGTAGTACAAACCAGCCCGCGGGGCGCTTTTGTTTTGCATTGATCGAGGTGGACAAATTTGGCAAAAATCTGTTTTGTGCCCGCCAGCGGTACTCTGGCGGCTTACTTATCGGGGGAAATCGACCATCATGCGGCCCAGGGCCTGCGGCGGGAAATTGATGCTCAGATCGACGCACGGATGCCGGAACTGCTGACTTTGGATTTTTCGGGTGTTACATTTATGGATTCCTCCGGTGTGGGGCTTATCCTGGGCAGAGGACGGTATATGTCCTCGCTGGGCGGGCGCCTTACCGTGCAGAATCCGCCTGCTGCTGTCCGACGTATGTTGGATCTGGCCCGGATCTCCTATGTGTGAACGGAGGATATAGAAACCATGAAGATGATCAATCAGGTCAAATTTACCTTTCTCAGTCGCAGCGTCAATGAAAGCTTTGCCCGTGCGGCGCTGGCAGCTTTCCTGGCGCAGGCAGACCCTACGGTGCCGCAACTGGCCGACATCAAGACGGCCGTATCCGAAGCTGTCACCAATTGTATTGTACATGCCTATCCGGAAGCAGTCGGGCAGGTGACCCTGACAGCGGCTCTGTATGAAAACGGCCTTGTGCGCATTACTGTCACAGACAGAGGCGTAGGAATTCCGGATGTGGAAAAAGCCATGGAACCTTTGTATACCACCAGTAACCCGGACGAGCGGGCGGGGCTGGGGTTTGCGGTTATGCAGAGCTTTATGGATAAGGTCAAGGTCAGTTCCACGCCCGGCAAGGGGACCCGGGTCACCATGGCCAAGCGGCTGGAGGCGAAAGGCTGACTTCCTACATAAAACCATAAGGAGGTCTTTGCCATGTCCGCACCGATTCCCGCCGTGGCCGGTAAGGCCAATACCACTGCATTGTTTGATCAAATTCCGCGGGAAGAGTTCATCCAGCGGAATCTCGGCCTAGCCCGTACCTGCGCGGGACGGTTCATCGGCCGGGGGATCGAGTATGAGGATCTGTATGCCGCCGGATGTCTGGGGCTGGTCAAAGCCTGTGACGGATTTGACCCGGAGCGCGGCGTTTGCTTTTCCACCTATGCGGTACCGGTTATTCTGGGAGAAATCAAAAAATTGTTTCGGGACGGCGGAACAGTCAAGGTCAGCCGGTCACTCAAAGAACTGGGGCTGAAGATCAACGCCGAGCGGGAGCGATGCCTGAAACAGACAGGAACAGAGCCGGGAGTGTCACAGCTGGCAGAAATCCTGGGCTCTACGCCGGAGCAAATTGCCATGGCCATCCGTGCAGCCATGCCGGTGGTATCACTGACACCCACAGAGAGCGAAGATGGAAACCGGGAGTGGGACATTCCGGTAGAATCTCCGGAAGAAAAGCTTTCGGAACGAATTGGCCTTCGGGAAGTACTGGACAAACTGCCTTCACAGGACAGAGCGCTGATTCGCCTTCGCTTTTTCGGAGGAAAAACACAAAGCGAAACAGCCAAGGTACTTCATACGACCCAGGTACAGATATCCAGGCGAGAAAGGAAAATCTTGAAATGGATGCGCCTGGAATTGACAGGGGAAGAAGGCCGGGAGAAAGAAAAGCGCAAAAACAAAGCAAAAACAAAAGTATGATTCTTTTGGCGTTTTATCCAAGCGGAGGCAACTCCAATAAGATAAAACGCCAAATTTGCGTAGGAGCGACGCAAACTGCTTGACGAAATTCGGACTGCATGCTAAACTTACTACATGCCGGTAAAACACTGGCAAACCACAAGCAAGTTTTTTGAAAAATCTGAAAAAAGATGTTGACAAATGCTTGCTCTGGTGGTATTATATCTAAGCTGTTCCGCGAGGGACGGCAGGCGCTGAAAAAGGGAGTTCGAAAGAGCTTCGCGGCTCAAAAAAATCTCAAAAAAGTGCTTGACAAAAGAAACTTGATGAGATATAATA
>CALESJ010000053.1 GCA_937907025.1 uncultured Faecalibacterium sp. | reverse complement strand
CTCAGTCAGCCTATGGCTGTCAGCTCCCCTTACACAGGGGAGCCGTTCTCAGCCCCCGAAATGGCCACCGGTTATCAGAAAGCAGCCGGGTTGGCTGCACCCTTGAAAAGCCTCCCCTGTGTAAGGGGAGGTGCCGCGCAGCGGCGGAGGGGTTGTGGAACTGTCCGGTCATATCCCGTTCACGGGCAACATCAGCAAGTCTACAACCCCTCAGTCAGCCTATGGCTGTCAGCTCCCCTTACACAGGGGAGCCGTTCTCAGCCCGGCAAACCGGCAAAAAAAGTTGCCCCCACCTGCTTGCGGTAACAGGTGGGGGCTTTGGGGTATCGTTTTGGTGTGAGGAGGAATCATGTTCCAGGGTGACGGTTGCGGCTCCGTTCCCTGTGCTTAACAGAATACCCAATACTTGCGAAAAATCTATTATGTTCTTGTGAACTTTCTGTTAATTCCGCAGGAAACATGCACTGCTACAAAAATACTCGGTGCAGCGAATAAATACACCTGCAAAAAACAGACGTTTTGGCGGATTTTGTACAAATGTCAAAAGCGGCGGAAGAAGAATTTTTCGCAAAAATGCCGGGGCGGGTGCACCGCTCCGGCAGATGGTTTTACACCGCTCCGTAAATGCCCCGCACGCTCACCTCGCCGGTGAACACATGCACATCGCCGCCGTGGTCATCTTCCACCACCAGGCGGCCCTGGTCGTCGATGTCCACCGCGGTGCCGGCGCCGCCGTCAAAGGTCACATGGCGGCCCAGGTTGACGCACAGCTCCTTGTACGCCTCCCGGCAGGCGGCAAAGCCCTCCCGCTCAAAGGCATACAGCTCCTTGTCGAAGCCGAAAGCCGTCAGGTCCCGGGCCAGGGCCTCGGCGTCCTCGGGAAGGTGCACGTCGGCCCCCTGCAGGGCCAGGCTGGTGCCGTGGGGCAGGCCTGCGGCGTCGAAATAGCTCTGGGGCTGGGCCAGGTTGAACCCGATGCCCGAAAGCGCCGTCACCTTCGGCCCCTGCACCACCGTTTCGCACAGGATGCCCACGATCTTCTTGCCGTTGAGCAGCAGGTCGTTGGGCCATTTGATGCGGCAATCCACGCCATAGTGCCGGCGCAGCGCCCGGGCTGCCGCCAGGCTGGAATACAGCGAAAGCGCCGCCGTGTCCGCCAGAGGCACCTGCAGGACGGCGGTGTAATACAAAGCCAGACCGTTGGCGTTCACCCACTGGCGGCCCAGCCGTCCCCGGCCCGCCGTCTGGCTGGTGGTGTACACCGCCCCTACCGGGCCGAATTTATCCAGATGGGCCTTGGCCCAGGTGTTGGTGCTGTCCGTTTCGTCCAGCCGGATCAAAGTGTTCGGTTCGCTTGTTTCGTTCATAAGTCCTGGGGCACCTGCTTCCAGCCGAAGGCGCACTGGCCGTCGGTGATGGTAATGACCCCGTAGCTGCCCGTATCCCGCAGGCTGCCCGGGTTGAACAGCGCCGGGGTGGTCAGGGTGGCCGCCCGCAGCGTCTTGTAATGGGTGTGGCCGAACAGCGCCACGTCGGCGCCCCGGGCCTGGGCGGCTTCCTGCAGCTGCTCAAACCCGGATTTCACCCCGTAATGGTGGCCATGGGTGTAGAAAAACAGCACCCCGCCAAAGGGCGCCAGCCCTTCGGCCGGGTCATGGGCAGCAAAATCGCAGTTGCCCCGCACCCGGTAGATGGGATAGGGCGGCTGCACCCGGTTCTGCACGATGGCCTGGTCCAGGTCATACAGGCCGTCGCCCAAAAAGAACAGCGCGTCGGCCTTTTCGTGGCGCAAGATCCACCGCAGCCGGGTCAGTCGGCCGTGGGTGTCGCTGACCACCAGAATCGTAGATACGTCTTCCGCCATGGGAAAACTCCCTTTCTTTCCGTTGTTGTGCCGGGCGGGGCTTACTCTCCCCGCACCAGCTGCCGGTAAATTTCCCCCTTGGAGTAAGGGGTGCCGGCGGCGGCCTGCTTGGCGGCCGCGGAAGGCGGCGTGCCGCCCTCCATCAGGGTGCGGGCGGCGGCCACGGCGTCCTCCAGCGTGGGAACTTCGGCCTCCTCGGCGGGCGTATCCGCCCCCGCCAGCACCAGCACATATTCGCCCCGGGGCTCGGTTTCGGCGTACAGCGCCGCCGCTTCGCCCAGGGTGGTCTTGTTGATCTCCTCGTGGAGCTTGGTCAGCTCCCGGCACAGGGTCACCGACCGGTCCGGCCCGCAGGTCCTGATCAGGTCGTCCAGGGTGGTGCGCAGCTTGTGGGGGGCTTCGTACAAAAGGATGGTCCGCGTTTCGTTTTTCAGCGCGTCCAGCCGTTCCCGGCGCTCCTTTTTGGGCACCGGCAGAAATCCCTCAAACACAAAGCGGGCGGTCTTCTGCCCGGACACTGCCAGGGCGGTGACGCAGGCCGAAGCCCCCGGCACCGGCACCACATGGATGCCCCGGGCCAGGGCTTCGGTGACGATCTGCTCCCCGGGGTCGCTGATGCAGGGCATGCCCGCATCCGAACACAGCGCGCAGGATTCCCCGGCTTCGATGCGTTCCAGAATGGCGGCCCCGTGGTGCAGGGCGTGTTCATAGTAGCTGACCATGGGCTTTTTCAGCCCCAGATGGTTCAGCAGTTTCAGGGTCACACGGGTGTCCTCCGCCGCCACGAAATCCGCCGCGCCGAAGGTGGCCGCCACCCGGGGCGGCATATCGTCCAGGTTGCCGATGGGCGTGGCCACAATGTACAGGGTCCCGGCCATGGGTCAGTCCTCCTTGTCCGGCTTCACCGGGGCACGGCGTCCCCCGCGCAGATACTCGCACTCCGACCGCTTGTAGGTCTTGGGCGAAAGGCTTTCCACGCTGCGCACCTTCAGGGTGCCGGAGATGACGTTCACTTCGGTGACGGTGCCTTCCCCGTCGGGGGTGCGGACCACGCTGCCCACCTGGGGGGTGATGCTGTTCAGGTATTCGTAGCTCTTCTGCTCGTAGGCCAGGCAGCACATCAGACGCCCGCAGGCGCCGCTGATCTTGGCCGGATTCAGGGAAAGCCCCTGCTCCTTGGCCATCTTGATGGACACGGGCTGGAAGTTCTTCAGAAAGCGGCTGCAGCAGAAAGGCTGCCCGCAGACGCCCAGGCCGCCCAGCATCTTGCTCTCATCCCGCACGCCGATCTGGCGCAGCTCGATGCGGGTGTGGAACTGGGAGGCCAGGTCCTTGACCAGCTCCCGGAAGTCCACCCGGTTGTCGGCGGTGAAGTAGAACACCAGCTTGTTGCGGTCCAGGGTGTATTCGGCGTCAATGAGCTTCATCTGCAGCTTGTGGGCGGCGATGCGCTGCTCACAGATGGTGAAGGCCTTGCGCTCGTCGGTGCGGTTCTGGCGCATGCGGCGGATGTCCATGCCGTCGGCCATGCGCTGCACCGGTTTGATCTCCCGGGAGAACCCGGTGTCCGGCAGGTCATGGCAGCCGCGGACCACCTCGCCGCACTCCACGCCGCGGGCGGTTTCCACAATGACGAAATCCCCGGTCTGCACTTCCAGCGCGCCGGGGTCAAAGTAGTAGGAGCGGCCGCTCTCCTTGAATTTGACAGAAATGACTTTCATGCTTGTATTTCCTTTATTTTATGGGTCTTGGGCGGTGGCCGCAGCGGCCAGCAGGGTCAGGGTCAGGCGCAGGTTGGCGTTGCCGGTCATGGCCTTCATGGCGTCGCCGGCGGCCCGGGCCAGCCGGGCGGCGGCAGGGGCCGAAAGCCCGTCGAATCCCGGGCGGCGCAAAGCGGCGCTGGCCGCCGTGCGGGTCTGTACCAGCAGGCGGGCAACGCCCTCTTTGTCCTTCTCGTATTTGGCCAGCAGCGCCGCGGCCCGGTAGGTGTCCCGGACTTCGGCCTGGTGGCACAGCTCCCGGGCGGCAGCCCGGGCACTCTTGATGGCCGGGTCCTGCATCACCGCAATGGCCGAACCGATGTGCCCTTCATATAAAAAGGCAAGGTCGGCGGCCTGCCGGTCGTCAATCTGGGGCAGCGCCGCCCGCAAAGCGGCGGCACATTCGGCTTCGGGCACCGGGGCCACTGTGTAGGCGGCGCACCGGCTGCGGATGGTGGGCAGCACCGCCGCCGCACTGGATGCCGTCAGCAGGAACAGCACCCCTTCGGGCGGTTCCTCCATAATTTTCAGCATGGCGTTGGCCGAAGCCCCGTTCAGGTTCTGGGCGCCGTAGATGAACAGCACACGCCCGGCTGCATCGGCGGAAAGGGCGCTGTGCTGGATGTTCTCCCGGGCGTCCCGGATGCGTTCCACCTTGATCTGGCCGGAGGCACCTTCCCCCCGGACGGCCAGACACTCGCTGTCCTCCCCCCGGAGCACCGCCTCGGCGTGGGCGCCCCCCTGGGGATACAGATAATCCGCCGCCAGGCAGCGCGCAGCAAAGCCCGCCCCGCAGCCCGGTTCCCCCACCAGCAGAATACTGTGGGGCAGCCGGCCGGAGCGCAGCGCTGTGGAAAGATCCTGTTTCAGGGCATGGTTGCCGGCCAGACGGTCCAGCATACCGGAAGTGCTCACAGCTTTTCGAAGCGTTCCACGTTGGTCACAAAGACGGTGGCGCCGCCCACGGTGACCTCAATGGGCATGGCGCTCTCCATGCCCAGGCCGATGGAAGCCGCGCCGGGCACGATCTCGGTGCGCTGTTTGCAGCACTTGGAGATGCACTCGATGCAGGTATCCACCCGCTCGTCCTCGGTGCCGATGAGCAGGGTCATGTTGCCCGCCATCAGGAAGCCGCCGGTGGTGGCCAGACGGGTGACGTAGAACTTGTTGCGCACCAGTTCGGAGCAGACAGCCTTGGAGTCTTCCTTGTTGACGATCGCAGTGATGAGTTTCATATATGATTCCTCCTTACGAGAGTGGATATTTTAAATAAGGTTACTTCCAGCGGTTCTCCCAGTCCTTGCGGCGCTTGTAGCCCGCAATGGTGTCGTGGCACCAGTCCCACAGCTCCTTGCCGAAGAAGAGCAGAAAGCCTGCCAGACCGAACAGCAGGGTGATGCGGGAAGAAAAGCTGCCGGTGATGAAGTTCCAGGCCCAGACGGCCGCGGCCGCCCAGCCCAGCCACTTGACCTTGACCGGGATGAAGAAGAAGAGCAGCACCTGCTGGTTGGGCCACATCCAGGCATAGGCGAAGAACAGGCTGAGGAACAGCCCCGAGGAGCTGCCGAAGCCGGTGATCAGGCAGCTGAGGATGGCCCCCAGCATGCCCGCCACCCAGTAGACGGTAAAGCGGAAATCGCCCCAGGCGCGGGTCAGGGCGTTGCCCACCCACCAGTAAAAGTACAGTTCCACCAGCAGCCAGAACACAGAGGTCTGCAAACTGGGCATGAATACAAAGCTGACCAGCCGCCAGATCTGCCCGTGGAGCAGCCCGGCGCGGGTGAGCATCAGGGCGCCGATGAGATCGGAGTTGATGAACATGATGATGAACCAGGCAATCAGCTGGCCCACCAGAACGATATTCAACAGATTGGGGATGGCAAGATGGCCGTAACGGCGCTCAAGCCTGTCGAGCCAATTCATGGAAACCTCCTTGTGGAAAACCGTGGAATTCCGCCGTTTTACGGCGGGCGGTTTATTATGCTATTGTACCATTTCCCCCGGGCAAGTTCAACATTTGTTTGTCGAAATCGGCACAGGGGCTTCCGGGGGCAAACAATCAAAAGTTGTAGTTTGTGGAAAACGAAGTAGTTTTCCACACTTTCCACAGGGTTTTCAACATTTTCAACGTGAAAAACCGTTATACAGGGTGGTAATGAACCCATCGTATTCATCATTTCGTAATATTCGCCGCCAAAACCCCCAAGTTTTCAACATTTTGCCCCGAGTTTTCAACTTTTGGCGGAAAACACCGTGTAAAGGCTGTGCAAAACCCGGGAAAACGGTGGAAAACTTTCCGGGCCCCCAAAACGCCCTGTGGTTGTGCTTGACTAACCCCCCGCAGATATGGTATGGTACTGCCTGCATAAGGGAGTAGCTGGCGCGGAATATTCGCGTGATAGAGCCAACATCCTGGGGCAACCCTGGCTTTAGATGAAACAGCGAGACTTATCTTTTGCCTTGCACGGCAGGGCGGGATAGGTCTTGCTTTTTTTTGTACCTGTCCCGCCTGCCGCATCACAACGCGGGAGAGTGGTTTGCGTATGTCATTGGCGGATCTTTTCATCATTGCACTGGGCCTTTCCATGGATGCTTTTGCGGTGTCCATCTGCAAAGGCCTCTCGGTGCGCAAAATGCAGCTGCGCCACGCGCTGATCTGCGGCGTGTGGTTCGGGGCCTTTCAGGCACTGATGCCCCTGCTGGGGTACTGGCTGGGTTCCGGGTTTGCGGGGCTCATCGGCAGCTTTGGTCACTGGGTGGCGTTTGTGCTGCTGGCCATCATCGGCGTCAACATGATCCGGGAGAGTTTCGGCGGTGAGGAGGAAGTCACCCCCGACTTCTCCCCCAAGGCCATGCTGCCCCTGGCGGTGGCTACCTCCATTGATGCCCTGGCCGTGGGCGTGAGCTTTGCGGCCACCGGCACCGACATTGTGGCCGCGGTGCTGTTCATCGGCATTGTCACCCTGGTGGTGTCGGCGGCGGGCGTCAAGATCGGCAACCTGTTCGGCACCCGGTACAAAGCCCTGGCCGAGCGGGCCGGCGGCGCCGTGCTGGTCCTGATGGGCCTGAAAATTTTACTGCAAGGGTTGGGCATCCTGTAATTGCCGGACCTGTTTTTCTTTCTCTGCCGTTTGAGGGAGTAGTTCCGCGTCCCCCTGGGGGCGTGCGGCGGCATCGTCATCCCGGCGCTTCGGGCGCCCGGTGCCGCCTTTGAGGTAAAGATACCGCAAAGAATCAGACTCATACGCCATCGGCTTGCTGCAAGTCCCTGGTGTATGGGTCTTATTTATATATAATAGGTATATGAAGGTCGGCGGGGCCTTTCCCCGCCTGCAACCGAAAGGAGTTCCAGCGTGAAAAGTTATGAACTGTCTGCCGAAGAAGTTCTTCAGCAGGAAAACGCCGGTCTGGACGGCCTGAGCAGCCAGGAAGCTGCCCGCCGCCTGGAAGAACACGGTCCCAACAAGCTCAAGGAAGCGCAGAAAGCCACCCTGCTCCAGCGTTTCATCGAGCAGCTCAAGGACCCCATGCTCATCATCCTGCTGTGCGCCGCGGCGGTGTCCGCCGTGACCAGCCTCATCGAAGGCGAAAGCATGGCCGAGGTCATCATCATTCTGGTGGTGGTGCTGCTCAACGCGGTGCTGGGCGTCTATCAGGAGAGCAAGGCCGAAGCCGCCATCGAGGCATTGCAGACCATGACCGCCGCCACCAGCAAGGTGCTGCGTGACGGCAAGCATGTGAGCCTGCACAGCGCCGAGCTGGTGCCCGGCGACATCGTGCTGCTGGAAGCGGGCGACAGCGTCCCCGCCGACGGCCGTATCCTGGAAAGCGCCAGCCTCAAGATCGAGGAAGCCGCCCTCACCGGTGAGAGCGTGCCGGTGAACAAGATCATCGAAAAGCTGCTGCCCGCCGAGGGCGGCAAGGATGTGCCCCTGGGCGACCGCAAGAACATGTGTTATATGGGTTCCACCGTGGTGTACGGCCGCGGCCGCATGGTGGTCACCGATACCGGCATGGATACCGAGATGGGCAAGATCGCCGGCGCTCTGGCCGCCACCCAGGACGAGCAGACCCCGCTGCAGCGCAAGCTGGACGAGCTGGGCCGCACCCTGTCCAAGCTGGTGCTGGGCATCTGCGTCTTCATCTTTGCCTTTAACCTGATCACCCACGGCGAATTCAGCCTGGATGCCATCCTGTCCACCTTCATGGTGGCTGTTTCCCTGGCCGTGGCCGCCATCCCCGAAGGCTTGGCCACCGTGGTCACGGTGGTGCTGTCCATCGGCGTGACCAACATGAGCAAGCGCAACGCCGTCATCCGCCGTCTGACCGCCGTGGAAACCCTGGGCTGTGCCCAGGTCATCTGCTCGGATAAGACCGGCACCCTGACCCAGAACAAGATGACCGTGGTGGAGCATGTGGGCGACGAACCCCTGCTGGCCACCGCCATGGCCCTGTGCTGCGACGCCGAGTATGCCCCCGAGGGCGCCGTCGGCGAGCCCACCGAGGCCGCGCTGGTGAACTACGCCGCTTCCCTGGATATGAAGAAGACCGACCTGGAAGCCAAGCAGCCCCGCGTGGACGAAGCTCCCTTCGACTCCAGCCGCAAGATGATGAGCACCCTGCATGCTTCCGGCAATGCCTTCATCCAGTACACCAAGGGCGCCCCGGACGTGGTGCTCAAGCGCTGCACCCATTACTGGGACGGTGAGAAGGCCGTGCCCATGACCGTGGAAAAGCGCAGCGAATTCCTGCAGGCCAACAAGGCCATGGCCGACAAAGCCCTGCGCGTGCTGGCTGCCGCCATGCGTCCCTGGGCCCAGAACCCCCACAACAATGAACCCGACTTCCTGGAGCAGGACCTGTGCTTCATCGGCCTGACCGGCATGATCGACCCGGTCCGTCCCGAAGTCAAGGCCGCCATCGTGGAATGCCGGGAAGCCGGTATCCGCCCTGTGATGATCACCGGCGACCACAAGGACACCGCCGTGGCCATCGCCAAGGAGCTGGGCATCATTCAGGATGCCTCCGAAGCCATCACCGGCTCCGAGCTGGATGACCTGACCGATGAGCAGCTGGCTGACGCCATCACCCGCTACGGTGTGTATGCCCGTGTGCAGCCCGAGCACAAGGTGCGCATCGTCACCGCCTGGAAGAAGCGCGGCGCCATCACCGCCATGACCGGCGACGGCGTCAACGATGCCCCGTCCATCAAGGCCGCCGACATCGGCGTGGGCATGGGCATCACCGGCACCGACGTCACCAAGAACGTGGCCGATATGGTGCTGGCCGACGACAACTTTGCCACCATCGTCAACGCGGTCAGCGAAGGCCGCCGCATCTATGACAACATCCGCAAGGCCATCCAGTTCCTGCTGGCCTCCAACATGAGCGAGGTGCTGGGCGTCTTCACCGCCACCCTGCTGGGCTTCACCCTGCTGAACCCGGTGCACCTGCTGTTCATCAACCTGATCACCGACTGCTTCCCGGCCCTGGCTCTGGGCATGGAAAAGGGCGAAAGCGATATCATGCACCGCCCGCCCCGCAAATCCACCGACGGCATCTTTGCCGGCGGCCTGGGCTTTGACGTGGTGTACCAGGGCGTGCTGATCACCGTCATCACCCTGGCCTCCTATATCATCGGCCACTGCATGGAAGTGGGCTACTTCGAGATGCCCAAGGGCATCTCCCCCGACGGCATGACCATGGCCTTCCTGACCATGAGCATGTGCGAAATCTTCCACAGCTTCAACATGCGCAGCCAGCGGGGCAGCATCTTCACCCTGCACAGCCACAACGTGGTGCTGTGGGGCGCCATGCTGGGCAGCCTGGTGCTGACCACCCTGGTGCTGGAAGTGCCCTTCATCGCCAACGCTTTCGGCTTCACCCCCGTGGACCTGCCCGAGTACCTGATCGCGCTGCTGCTGTCCGTGATCGTCATTCCCATTGTGGAAGTGGTCAAGCTCATCCAGCGCACCGCGGCCAAGCACAAGGCAGCGTGATTGTCGGCTGCTTGAACTGAACAAGTCCGCATAAACTGCAACACCGCCCCTGCCGGGAAAGTTTTCCCCGGTGGGGGCGGTGTTTTGTTGAAAAAATGCCTTTTTTCCTGTGGTTGGGGAGCCGCTCTCTACCCCCGGAGCCTCCCCTGTGTAAGGGGAGGTGCCGCGCAGCGGCGGTGGGGTTGGTTTACCGCGTTGCTGCCGGGGGGACGGCTGCCTGCCGTTGGGTCCTTCCTTTTTGACACCAAAAAGGAAGCGAAAAAGTGCCACCGTTTCGAGGCGGTGGACGCCGACCAGGGCTGCGGCTTTTCCTATCGTGCCCGGCACGATAGGAAAAACAACACGAAGTGTTGGTTCCGCTATCACTCGGCCGCGCACAGCGGCCAATGGTTGGGTGAGAAACCTTGTGCCACTGAGATGCGGCCACCTGACGACGGCCTTCTCACCGGCTGGGGCCGGTGAGCAAGGAATGGATTTGAATGGCGTGACCAGCAGGTCGGCTATAAAAGTTGGAAAAATGTGGCCGGGTCAGCCGCACACTTGCCTGAAGCCTCCCCTGTGTAAGGGGAGGTGCCGCGCAGCGGCGGTGGGGTTGTAGACCCTGCCTTATCTCCCGTTCACGGGTAGCACCAGCAAGTTTCCAACCCCTCAGTCGCCTACCGGCGCCAGCTCCCCTTACACAGGGGAGCCAATCTCTACCCCCGGAGCCTCCCCTGTGTAAGGGGAGGTGCCGCGCAGCGGCGGCGGGGATGTAGACCTTGCCTTATATCCCGTTCACGGGCAACAAGGGTAAGTTCCCAACCCCTCAGTCGCCTGTCGGCGCCAGCTCCCCTTACACAGGGGAGCCGCTCTCTACCTCCGGAGCCTCCCCTGTGTAAGGGGAGGTGCCGCGCAGCGGCGGTGGGGTTGTAGACCCTGCCTTATCTCCCGTTCACGGGTAGCACCAGCAAGTTTCCAACCCCTCAGTCGCCTACCGGCGCCAGCTCCCCTTACACAGGGGAGCCAATCTCTACCCCCGGAGCCTCCCCTGTGTAAGGGGAGGTGCCGCGCAGCGGCGGTGGGGTTGTAGACCCTGCCTTATCTCCCGTTCACGGGTAGCACCAGCAAGTTTCCAACCCCTCAGTCGCCTACCGGCGCCAGCTCCCCTTACACAGGGGAGCCAATCTCTACCCCCGGAGCCTCCCCTGTGTAAGGGGAGGTGCCGCGCAGCGGCGGTGGGGTTGTAGACCCTGCCTTATCTCCCGTTCACGGGCAGCACCAGCAAGTTTCCAACCCCTCAGTCAGCCTGCGGCTGCCAGCTCCCCTTACACAGGGGAGCCGCTCTCTGCCCCGCAAAAACCAAACAAAAAGACCGGCCTTCCCTTTCCGGGGAAAGCCGGTCTTTTATGTATACGCTCACACAATGGGGTCCGGGATGCCGATGGTTACCTGCATGCGCAGGATCTGGCTCAGGCCGCTCTTTTCGTAGCGGTCCAGCAGGCGGTCCCGTACCACCTTATAGTCGTCGGTATGCTTCACCGAGAGCATCAGCACATACTGGTTGCAGCTGTACCGGGCGAACACGTCGCCCTTGCGCAGCATGTTCTTGATGAGCTCTTTCACCGAGAGCATCACCCGGATCATCTCCTGCTTGGGGGCTTCCAGCGGGACCAGCGTCACCAGCAGCAGAATCACATCTTCGGAGTTGCGGGTGGCACTGCGCACCACCATGTGGTACATGTGCTTGAACACCTCATAGGGGCAGAAATACGCCCCGCGGATGGGCCGGTCGTCCCGGGTGATCTCGTCCAGGTCCTTCTGGATATGGCGGATGTCCTCCATGGGCAGGTTGGCACCCTTGGCGGCCCAGCGATAAATCTCCCGCACCGACTCGGGCAGCGGTTCGCCCACTTCGTCCAGGAACATGTTGGCCACAACGGGATAATAGCTCAGCACGGCGGCTTTCATATCCATCTTGCGCAGAGCGGTGAAGTAGCGCAGATAGACGTCCTCGCTGAGCGGCTCCAACAGCAGTGCCCGAGAGCAGAGATTCATCACCTCCTCGGCACCGGAGCGTTCGCCCGTTTCCAGCAGCAGATCGCTCAGATGCAGCACCATGCTCAGATACCGCTGCCGCAGGGTGCTGGCACGGGCCATCAGCCAGTAGCGGTCGCTCAGCCCGGGCAGAAAATCCCCCGCGTACAGGGCCAGGGCTTCCCGGCAGCACTGCTCCACCTTCTCCGGCGGGGTGCCCGGGGTCTGCATGGCGGTTTCGTACAGTTTGTTGAACCGGTCAATGTCCAGCTCCACCGGCACGTCCGGGTTCCAGGCATACTGCCGGTCCCGGGTGATGATGCACTCCTGCTTCAGCCCGGCCTTGGCCAGCAGGCGGCGCAGGGAGTAGGCCGCATTCTTCAGGGCACCGGCGGGGTTTTCCACCTCGTCATCGCCCCAAAGGGCCTCCATGATCTGCTCGTTGGTGGTCTGTGCGCCCATGTTCAAGAGCAGGTATACCAACAGCTCGATGGGCTTGTTCACACGGCCGCCCTTTTCGACCAGGTACTGATCCCCGACGTGAATCTGCAGGCCGCCGAACATGTTTGCTTGCAGGCATTTGGTTTCTTGCATGGTGGGTTCCTCCTTGGATAACAGGTGCAAGGACCGCTGTTAACGGACAACGCCTGTCCCCGCTTCGGCTGCGGGGATAAGACTGTAATGATTCTCTTAATTGTATCACGCACAAAGGCCAAAAGCAAGACCCCATATCGGGCCCCCAAATGGGTACAAAAACCGCCGAAAAGGCCAAAAAACGGCGTGATACGGTTCGTTTTGCCGAACAGCTCCCGGCGGGCGGGCATCCGGCGGAAAACCACCGCCCGTGACGATGTAACAGGGCCTTGCGCCACGCCGGCCGGGCGGTTTTCCGGTTGCCGCAAACGCCGTTTTGTGCTATGATTATGGGTAAGAATTTCACCAAAACCAACAACCGGCCGCAAAGGAGGAAGCCCGTGCTGCGCATCGCCATTGTGGAAGATGAGGCGCCGTGCGCCGAACAGCTGAAAGAATATATTGAACGATACGGCCGGGAACACGACCGTACCTTTGAGGTCCTGCATTTTTCCGATGGCAGCGAGATTTTGCAGGACTACCAGCCCCGGTACGATATCATCCTGCTGGACATCGAGATGCCCAAAGTCACCGGTATGGACGCGGCCAGGGCCATCCGGCAGCAGGACGAGCAGGTGGTGCTGATGTTCATCACCAACATGGCCCAGTATGCCATCCGGGGGTACTCGGTGGGAGCGCTGGATTTCGTCATGAAGCCGGTGAGTTACTACACCTTCCAGCTCAAGTTCACCCGGGCCATCGAGCGGGTGGTCAAGCGCCGCAACGAGGAGATCCTGCTGGCGCTGCCCGACCGCCTGCAGCGGGTGGGGGTGCGCAGCATCTACTATGTGGAAGTACAGGACCACATGCTGCACTACCACACCGAACAGGGGGAATATGTGCTGCGGGGCACCCTGCAAAGTGCCGAAAAGCAGCTGGCTCCCTACAATTTTGCCAAGTGCAATCACTGGTACATCGTCAACCTGATGCATGTGGAGCAGGTGCGCAAGGACACGGTGGTGGTGGCTGGCCATGAGCTGGAGATCAGCCGCCGGGCCCGGGGCGCCTTCCTCAACGCCCTGACCGATTATATGGGAGGCAGCAGCTGATGGGCGGTGTCGGGCTGATGGTCCAGTCCATGGCGGTGGTGGTCATGCACGGGCTGTGCGCCGCCCTGTACACCTGGCCCCTGCGCCACCGCGACAACTATGCCCTGCGCCTGGCGGCCTGCCTGGTGCTGGGGCTGCTGCTGGGCTATGTCTACTGGTGCACCGGGATGGCCGCCACCCATCTGCAGTGGTGGCAGCTGGTGGTCCTGTTTGTGTATGTGGCGGGCATGGCGCTGGCCCTGTGCCGCCAGACGGTGTACGGCAACCTGTACTGCGCCGCCTGGATGATCATGGCCCAGCAGTTCTTTGTGCAGATCTTCAATACCTGGTACACCTGGATCAATGTCCATTACGGCCGTGCACCCCTGCCCTGGCTGTGCGTGGTGCCCTTCGCCGGGGTGTGCAGCACCCTGGTGTACCTGTTCGTGGTGCGGGGCATGACCACCGACGGCCAGTTCCATGTGGGCCCCCGGCAGACCATCTCGGCCCTGATGCTCTTTGTGGTGTTTGAATTCCTCACCGCCTCCATCGTGGTGGATTTCCGCATCGTGTCCCTGCGGGGCAACTGGGCGGTCATCCTCATGTGTGAGTTCTACTGCCTGACCATCCTGTTTTTGCAGAACGCCCTGTTCAAGAAAAGCGCCATCCAGCATGACCTGGACGCCCTGGACATCCTGTGGCACCGCCAGAAGGAACAGTACCAGCTGGCCCGCAAGAACATCGCCCTCATCAACCGGCGCTGCCACGACCTGAAGGTGCAGATCTACGCTTTGCGGGATATGGCCGACAGCACCGAGCGCCGCCGCTACCTGGATGAGATCGACGATTCCATCGAAATTTACGACTCCATCGTCAAGACCGGCAGCGAGGTGCTGGACACCATCCTGACCGAGAAGAGCCTGCTGTGCCGGGACAAGGATATTCACATCCAGTGTGTGGCCGACGGCAGCCGCATGGGCTTTCTGGACCCGGCGGATACCTACGCCATTTTCGGCAGCGCCCTGGACAACGCCATCGAGGCGGTGCAGCGCTTTGCCGACAAGGACAAACGCCAGATCGACGTGCTGGTGCATGTGAAGCAGCAGTTCCTGCTTATCACCATCACCAACCCGCTGGACGCCCAGCCGGTCTTCCGGGACGGGCTGCCCGTGACCACCAAGACCGGCGGCGACTACCACGGGTTTGGCCTGCGCGGGGTGCAGCGCATTGTAAAAAAGTACGACGGCAATCTGACCGTCAGCACCGAAAACGACTGTTTCGCCCTCAAGATCCTCATCCCTCTGCCCCAGCAGAAATGAGAGTCCCGACGATCTCCCACAGACAAAGACCTCCGAAATTCGGGGGTCTTTTTTCTTTGTGCAAGGTATCCAAAAAAGATTGACTAATTCATAACAAGTTGACGGAACCATTTTCCAGATGGTGCACAAAAACGACCACTTCCGCCAAACCCGTTGTGAAATAATAATGAACAGGATATGATAAATCCACGAAGAAAATGCATAAAAGGGCTCCCTGCCCGGAAAAGAGGTCGTGAACTGATGAGAAGAAGCCTTTCCCTGATGAAGCAAGCCTGGCGCTTTTCGCAGCCCGGACAGCCGGATGCCGTTGTGAACCTGCCCCATACCTGGAACAACATCGACGGTCAGGACGGCGGCAACGATTACAAGCGCTGCGCCTGCACCTACCAGACCACCTTTGAAAAACCCGCCTACGATGCGGCCACCGAGTGTGTCTACCTCCAGTTCGAGGGGGTCAACTCCTCCGCCCGGGTCAGCCTGAACGGCTCCGAGGTCTGCCGCCATGACGGCGGGTATTCCACCTTCCGCGCCGATATCACCTCCCTGCTGATGGACACCAACAAGCTGACCGTGGTGGTGGACAACACCAAGAACGACACCGTCTATCCCCAGAAAGCCGACTTCACCTTCTACGGCGGCATCTACCGGGATGTGAACCTGATCGTGGTGAACAAGAACCACTTTGACCTGGACCACTTCGGCGGCACCGGCCTGAAGGTCACCCCCAAGCCGGAAAACAACTACCAGGACGCCGCCGTCCGTGTGGAGAGCTGGCACACCGCCCATGAGGGCGCCGAGGTGGCCGTCACCCTGCTGGATGCCGAGGGCAAGACTGTGGCCCAGGGCACCGGCACCGACCTGACCCTGTCCATCCAGGGCGTGCACCTGTGGGACGGCATCGAAAGCCCCTACCTGTACACCGCCGTGGCCACCCTGACCGTGAACGGCACCCCCGTGGATGAGGTCCGCACCCGCTTCGGCGTGCGCGACTTCAAGGTGGACGCCAAGACCGGCTTCTGGCTCAACGGCCGGCAGTACCCGCTGCACGGCGTTTCTCGCCACCAGGACCGCAAGGGCATCGGCAACGCCATCACCAAGGCCATGCACGACGAGGATATGGCCCTGATCAAGGAGATGGGCTGCAACACCGTCCGCCTGGCCCACTACCAGCACGACCAGTACTTCTACGACCTGTGCGATGAGGCCGGTATGGTGGTCTGGGCCGAGATCCCCTACATCAGCGAGCATATGCCGGATGGCCGGGAAAACACCATCAGCCAGATGAACGAGCTCATCATCCAGAACTACAACCATCCCTGCATCGTCTGCTGGGGCGTGTCCAACGAGATCACCATCTCCACCAAGAAAAAGAAGGACATGCTGGACAACCACCACGAGCTCAACGACCTGTGCCACCGCATGGACCCCACCCGCCTGACCACCCTGGCCTGCTACGCCATGTGCGGCCCCTTCAACCCGGTGGCCCACATCACCGACCTGGTCAGCTGGAACCTGTACCTGGGCTGGTATGTGCCCGGCATGATCCTCAACGACCTGTGGATGGGCTTCTTCCACCTGGTCTACCCCAACCGCCCGCTGGGGTACAGCGAATACGGTGCCGAGGGCATGCCCAACCTGCACAGCGCCCATCCCCATCGCGGTGACCACACCGAAGACTACCAGGCATGGTACCACGAGTACATGCTCCACTGCTTCGACCGCCACAAATGGCTGTGGGCCACCCATGTGTGGAATATGTTCGACTTCGCGGCCGACGCCCGCGACCAGGGCGGCGAGCCCGGCATGAACCACAAGGGTCTGGTGACCTTTGACCGCAAAATCAAGAAGGACAGCTTCTATCTGTATAAAGCCTGGTGGAGCAAGGACCCGTTCGTCTACATCGCGGGCCGCCGCTATGCCGACCGCACCGAGTCCACCACCACCGTCACCATCTACACCAACCAGCCGTCGGTGACCCTGTACGCCAACGGCCAGAAGGTGGGCGAAAAGAGCGGCAAAAAGGTCTACCGCTTCCGCCTGCCCCTGTCCGGTGAGGTGGAACTGAAGGCCGTGGCCGGCGAGTGCACCGACCAGCCCACCATCCGCAAGGTGGACAAGCCCAACCCGGCCTACAAGCTGAAGAAGGGCAAGAGCACCAGCGCCAACTGGGTGTAAGTACACCCCGGATTTAGGTTTGTCCCTGCGCGGTTTCCATCCCGCAGGGTGAGATACAGGGCGCGGACCTTCCCGACCGTTCCCGCACCGGCAATGCGCGCAGCCGATGCGGCGGGCGGACCCGGGACCCGCGCCCCGCACAGCAGGCCAAAACGCAGCCCGCCGCCATTGGGCGGGGGCCGCGCGGCGGCAAGACAAACGGAAGAGAGGAAAACAACATGCAGAAAAAGCCCAAAGTTGCGTTGTGGTCCGGTTTGACCGCTGTCAGCGCGGTGCTGACCGCGGCAGCCATGGTCGCCACCTTCGTGGTTGCGCCCATGTACGAAACCACCATCAACGTCGCCACCAATGCGTCTACCTATAAAATCATCAAGGGCGACACCACCGAAGACACCAACTACTTTACCAGTGATTTCTCCTCCGACGAAGAGCGCGAAAGCTATGAAGAAGAGCTGTGCGCCACCGTTGAGTCCGAGGGTGCCGCGCTGCTGAAAAACGACAACAGCGCCCTGCCCCTGGCCTCCGGCGCCAAGGTCAGCCTGTTCGGCCGCGGCTCGGTGGACCTGATGTACGGCGGCACCGGTTCCGGCGCTGTGGACACCTCCTCCGCCCCGACCCTGAAGGACGCCCTGACCAGCGAGGGCATCGAAGTCAACGATACCCTGTGGAACTGGTACACCAGCGAGGACGTGGCCTCCAAGTACAGCCGCGTCACCCCCGATTCCATCTCCGACACCCTGGCCGCCAACAGCCAGTATGAAGTGAACGAAGCCCCCTGGAGCGAAGTGGAGAGCGCCAACGCTTCCAGCTTTGCCCAGTACGGCGACGCCGCCATCGTGGTGCTGTCCCGCTCCGGCGGTGAAGGCGCCGACCTGCCTTCCGGCGACAACGGCTCCGGCGTGGACTGGACCGGCACCACCAACTACCTGGAACTGAGCCAGGAAGAAAAGGATATGCTGGCCGGCCTGAAGGCCCTCAAGGATGCCGGCACCTTCAAGAGCATCATCGTGGTGCTCAACACCTCCAACGCCATCGAGCTGGACTTCCTCAACCCCGAAATCTGCGGTGTTGACTACGGCATTGACTCCTGCCTGTGGGTGGGCGATGTGGGCCAGACCGGCGCCAACGGCGTGGGCTGGCTGCTGTCCGGCAGTGTGAACCCCTCCGGCAGCCTGGTGGATACCTTCTGGTACGACAACCTGGCCAACCCGGCGGTGACCAACTTCTACTCCCGTCCCTACTCCAACAACGCCGACTACGGCTTTGTGGCCGACGACAAGGACAGCGGCAACCAGGGCTACTATGTGGTCTACCAGGAAGGCATCTACCTGGGCTACCGCTACGCCGAAACCCGCTATGAGGATGTGGTCATGGGCACCGGCAACGCCGGCGACTTCGACTACTCCAGCGTGGTTGCTTACCCCTTCGGCTACGGCCTGAGCTACACCACCTTCGCTTACAGTGACTTCTCCGTGGGCGAAAGCGCCGATGCCTTCACCGTCAATGTGACCGTGACCAACACCGGCAGCGTGGCCGGCAAGAAGACCGTGCAGGTCTACTTCCAGAGCCCCTACACCGACTACGACAAGCAGAACGGCATCGAAAAGGCCAGCGTGGAGCTGTGCGGCTTCGACAAGACCGATGTCTTGGAGCCCGGCGCTTCCGAAACCGTGTCCATCACCGTGGACAAGAGCGAACTGCGCACCTATGACTCCAACGGCGCCAAGACCTACATCCTGGATGCCGGCGACTACTACTTCACCGTGGGCAACGGTGCCCATGAGGCTGTGAACAACATCCTGGCCGCCAAGGGCTACACCACCGCCAACGGCATGACCGCCGAGGGCGACGCCACCCTGACCTGGAAGTGGAACAACCCCGCTCTGGACACCACTACCTTCGCCACCAGCGAATCCACCGGCAACACCATCACCAACCTGTTCGATGACGCCGACCCCAACAAGGTCAGCTACTCTCCGGGCAGCGTGACCTGGCTGAGCCGCTCCGACTGGACCGGCACCTACCCCACCGGCACCTTTGACTTTGCCCTGAACGACGACCTGGCCGCTGCGCTGGCCAACACCCAGTATGACGGCAGCCTGGCCGACAGCGTGGAAATGCCCACCATGGGCGCCGAAAACGGCCTGACCCTGGCTTCCATGATCGGCAAGGAATTCGACGACCCGCAGTGGGAAACCCTGCTGGACCAGATGACCTTTGACGAAATGAACCTGATGATCACCCAGGGCTTCCACAACACCAAGGCCGCGGCTTCCATCGGCAAGACCACTACCAAGGACGAGAACGGCCCCCAGGGTCTGACCGCTGCCCTGACCGGTGGTGCTTCCGCCATGTGCTACACCTCCGAGGACGTCATGGCCGCCACCTTCAACCGTGAACTCATCAACGACGTGGGCCGCTGCATCGGCGAGGACTGCCTGGCCATGGGTTACTCCGGCCTGTACGGCCCCGGCATCAACATGCACCGCACCCCCTACTCCGGCCGTAACTTCGAATACTACTCCGAAGATCCCTTCATCGCCGGCGAGATCTGCGCCACCGAGGTGCAGGGCATCCAGTCCAAGGGCGTGTACGTCTACCTGAAGCACGTTGCCCTGAACGACTCCGAATCCAGCCGTATGGGTGTGAACACCTGGGTCAACGAGCAGACCGCCCGTGAGATCTACCTGGAAGTGGCCGACAAGGCCATCGTGGACGGCGGCGCCTGGTGCACCATGTCCGGCTTCAACCGCTGGGGCGCCACCTGGTGCGGCAAGTACGAAAACCTGCAGACCGGCTACCTGCGCGATGAACTGGGTATGCGCGGCATGTCCATCACCGACTACTCCGGCGGCAGCAACTACATGGATACCTGCGACGCTCTGATTGCCGGTACCGAGATCTGGGACAGCCCCACGCAGCTGCACACCGAGATCCTGGCCAACTACGAGGATGACGCCTACATCGTCACCCAGATGCGCAACGCTGTGCACCTGATCCTGTACACCGTGGTCAACTCCAACGCCATGAACGGCTGGTCCAGCGCCGACCGTCTGGAACTCATCACCCCGTGGTGGCAGCTGGCTGCCTGGGCCCTGTGCGCCGTGCTGGCTGTGCTGACCGTGGTCTGCATCGTTATGCTGGTGCGCGCCATCCAGAAAAAGAAGAAGGCTGCCGAAGCCTGATTCTTCCCGGGAAGGAGCCCTGCCTGAACCGGGTTTCCTGACCGACATTTTCCCCCGCGGGTCCAGTGGCCCGCGTCCTGCCCGACAAACGGGAACCCCGCCCTCAAAAGGGGCGGGGCTTCCCCGTATTATCGGCAACTGCAAAGGAGAGGTTTCTATGAGTGAAAAAGCCGCCGCCAGTGCGCACAACGGCGGGCTGAACCGCGCCAAGATCTATCAGCTGGTGCTGTTCCCCTTCAACAACGGCGCAACCAACGTTTACTACATCCTCACTTCCGCGTACATCGCTTACTACGGCGGCGTGCTGGGTCTGGCCCTGGTCTTTGCCAGCACCATGGTTACGGTCATGCGTCTGTTCGACGCCGTCACCGACCCCATTATCGGCGCCCTCATCGACAAGACCAACGGCAAGTTCGGCAAGTTCCGCCCCTTCATGCTGATCGGCAACCTCATCATGATCGTCAGCTCCATCCTGCTGTACTTCTGCACCCAGCTGGTGCCCACCAGCATGATGCCCCTGCGCTATGTGCTGTATGTGGTATTCTACGCCATCTACGTCATCGGCTACACCTTCCAGACCTCCGTCACCCGTTCCGGCCAGACCGTTCTGACCAACGACCCCAAGCAGCGCCCGCTGTTCACCATCTTCAACCTGGTGGCCAGCATGGTGGGCATGGGTGCCATCCAGTTCCTGGCCCCCATCCTGCGCTCTCAGGTGGGTGACTACACCACCCAGAACTTCTTCAACGTCATGGTGCCCCTGGCCATGGTCATCTCCTTTGTGCTGACCATCCTGGCCATGATCGGCATCTGGGAGAAGGACCGCCCCGAATACTTCGGCATCGGCGGCGAAACCCAGCAGAAGGTCAAGGTCCGTGAGTACATCGCCCTGATCCGCGCCAACCAGCCCCTGCAGCGGCTGATGGTGGCCGGCGCCGGCTGCAAGCTGGCCCTGGCCATTGCCACCAACACCGCCGTGCTGTGCATGCTGTACGGCGGCATGATGGGCAACTATGACGGTCTGTACCTGCCCATGATGGTGCTGGGCTATGTGTTCAGCGCGCCTTTCTTTGTGCTGACCGTGCGCACCAGCCAGAAGCATGGCCAGAAAGCCAGCCTGATGCGCTATGTGGCCGTCGCCTTCCTGATGTATGTGGGCGTGCTGGTCCTGCTGCTGCTGTGGAACCCCGAAAACCCGGCCCTGAACCTGAGCCTGTTCAGCACCGAGGGCGGCTTCCACCTGACCCTGAACCTGTACACCATCCTGTTCATCCTCTTCTTCGGCGTGGGCTACGGCGCCTACTACGCCACCGCCGATATGCCCATCCCCATGGTCGCCGACTGCTCCGACTATGAAACCTACCGTTCCGGCAACTATGTGCCCGGCATCATCGGCACCCTGTTCAGCCTGGTGGACAAGCTAGTTTCCTCCCTGAGCTCCACCATCGTGGGTCTGGCCGCCGCGGCCATCGGCTTCACCACCACCCTGCCCGGCGGTGATGATCCCTTCCGTCCCGGCATGAACTGGGTGGTCATCATCCTGTTCTGCATCGTGCCCATGGTCGCCTGGGCCGCTACCCTCATCGCCATGAAGGGCTATTCCCTGACCGGCGACAAGATGACCGAGATCCAGGCCGTCAACGCCGCCCGCCGCGAGCTGGTGGCCCAGGGCAAGACCATCCACGAGGCCATGGCCGAAGTCACCACCCTGGAACAGGCCCGGGCCATCACCGGCGAGGAATGATCCCCGGCCGCATGCCTGCCTGACCTGAACCCCGAGCCCCTGCATCCCTCCCGGATGCGGGGACTTTTTTGTGTGCGGGCATTTGTGAAATTGCCCTTGCCCGCATTGCTTTTTAAACGGTATATGATACAATAGTTCTATTGCGCTGCGGTCGCTCTGGCGGCCGCGTGCCTATTTTTCGGAAAGAAGGCGCATTCCCTATGCCCGCAAGTGCGACGGCTCCCAAAACCATGGCCGAAGGCAGCATCGGACGCTGGATGCTCAGTCTGGCTGCCCCCGCCGTGGTGGCCCAGGTCATCAATCTTCTGTACAACATCGTGGACCGCATCTACATCGGCCACATGCCGGGGGTGGGCGCCACCGCCCTGACCGGCGTGGGCCTGTGCATGCCCATCCTCATGCTGGTCAACGCCTTCGCCATGCTGTCCGGTGCCGGCGGTGCGCCCCGGGCGGCCATCGCCATGGGCCGGGGCGACAACGACGTGGCCGAGCGCATCACCGGCAACTGCCTGACCCTGTTGCTGGGCATCGCCGTGGTGCTGACGGCGGGCTTCTACCTCTTTGCGCCCCAGCTGCTGCGGCTCTTCGGCGCCAGTGACGCCACCTTGCCCTATGCCCTGAGCTACACCCGCATCTATGTGCTGGGCAGCGTGTTCGTGCTCATTGTGCTGGGCATGAACCCCTTCATCACCACCCAGGGCTTTTCCAAATTCAGCATGCTCACCACCGTCATCGGCGCGGTGTGCAACATCATCCTGGACCCCATCCTCATCTTCGGGCTGAACATGGGTGTGGCCGGCGCGGCGGTGGCCACCGTCATCAGCCAGGGCATCAGCGCCGTGTGGGTGGTGCGGTTCCTGTGCGGCAAACGCACCCGGCTGCATCTGCGCCTGCCCAACCTGCGCCCCCGGGCCAAGGTCATTCTGCCCTGCCTGGCCCTGGGCGTTTCCTCCTTTGTGATGTGCGCCACCGAAAGCCTGCTCAGCATCAGCTTCAACGCCAGCCTGTCCCGCTACGGCGGCGATGTGGCCGTGGGCGCCATGACCATCATCACCAGCGTCAGCCAGCTCATCTCCCTGCCCATGCAGGGCATGTGCCAGGGCGGCCAGCCCCTCATCGGGTACAACTTCGGCGCCGGCCAGCCCGGACGGGTCAAAAAGGCCTTTGCCTTCCAGTTCGGTATCTGCGTGGGATATGCCACCCTGTTCTGGGTGGCCGTGATGACCATGCCCCGGCTGTTCGTCAACATCTTCAACTCTGACCCCGAACTGGTGGAGTACACCGTCTGGGGCATGCGCATCTATATGGCGGGCATCTTTGCCAGCGGATTCCAGACCAGCTGCCAGCAGGCCTTCGTGGCTTTGGGGCAGGCCAAGGTCAGCCTGCTTCTGGCCTGTGAGCGCAAGCTCATCCTGCTCATCCCTTTGATTTTCATTCTGCCCCTGTTCATGCCGGACAACAAGGTGTTCGCGGTGTTCCTGGCCGAGCCGGTGAGCGATATCCTGGCCGCCGCCACCACCGTCACCGTCTTTATGATCCGGTTCAACAAGATCCTCAAGGCAGGCCCCGGCAAAGCCTGAGTCCTTTTGCCCAAAACCAAACGCCCCCGCCCCCTGACTCCTGTCGGTTTGCACAGGTTTTGGGGCGCAGGGCGTTTTCGGCTTTTCTTGTGGGCGGCAGTGTGCTATACTGTTGCCACGGGCCGTTGTGCGGCCACGTTTTCTTCGCTGATACGAAAGGATTTTAACAGTATGGAAAAAAGTCGCCCCAACGGGCTTCGTCTGGTCCTGCGCGTTTTGCAGGGCATGCTCATCGGTGTGGGCGCCGTGCTGCCCGGTATTTCGGGCGGGGTGCTCTGTGTGGTGTTCGGCATCTACAAGCCGGTGATGGAACTGCTGGGGGATCCCCTGCACAAGTTCCGCACCCATGTGCCCAAACTGCTGCCGGTCATCGTCGGCGCGGCGGTGGGATTTCTGGGCGTGGCCAAGATCCTGGCCTTCTTCCTGGAAGCCTACCCCGACCCTTCGGTCTGCCTGTTCATCGGTCTGATCGTGGGCATGCTGCCCTCCCTGTTCCGGGAAGCAGGGGAGCAGGGCCGTCCCAAAGGCTGCGGCGCGGCTCTGGGCATCGCCTTTGCGGTGATCCTGGCGCTGCTCATCTCGCTGAACCTCTTCTCGGTAAAGATCACCCCCAACTTCGGGTGGTATCTGTTCTGCGGCTTCTGCCTGGCGCTGAGCGTCATCGCCCCCGGCATGAGCTTTTCCACCCTGCTCATGCCCCTGGGCCTGTACACCCCCTTCGTGGACGGCCTGGGCAGCCTGAAATTCGACATCCTGGTGCCGGCGGCCATCGGGGCCATCGTTACCATCATCTGCCTGGCCCGGGCGGTGGATGCCCTGTTTGACCGGTTCTACCCCTACGCCTTCCATGCCATCATCGGCATCGTGCTGGCGGCTACCCTGATGATCGTGCCCTTCCGGAGCTTCACGGTATCGGCGGGCGCGGCGGTGGTCAACGTCATCTGCCTGGCCGTGGGCGTGGCGGCGGCCCTGGCCCTGGACAAGTTCAATTCCAGCATCCCCAAACAGGACGACTAACACAAAACCAAAAAGCGGAGTACCCCATGGCGGGGCACTCCGCTTTTTTCTTTTGTCCGGAAGACAAGACGGCCCGCCCCGCCGTACGGGTGCGGGCCGCAGAGGGTTACAGCAGTTTGGGGGCCAGCGCCTTGGAGGTGCGCTGCTTGGCCAGGGTGGTCAGTTCCAGGTTGTCCATGGTAAAGCGCAGCACCAGCACTTCGGCCACATACAGCATGGCAATCTTGGCGGCGATGCTGCCGCCCTCCAGCGGGCTTTCCTGGGCGCCGCACAGCAGCACCACATCCGCTAGCGATGCCCCCGGCGAATCGGCGTAGTGGGTCATCAGGATGATGCGCGCCCCGCAGCTTTTGGCCAGGCGCAGGGTTTCCAGCATGTCCCGGGTGGCGCCGGAATAGGACACGAACAGCACCACGTCCTCGGGGCCCATGAGGCTGGCGGTCAGGGCCTGCATGTGGCTGTCGCCCGCCGTGTGGAACTTGGTGGTCACGGTGGCGAACCGGGCCCAGATATCGTTGGCCAGCACATGGCTGCCGCCCTGCCCGAAGCAGTACACCTGCCGGGCCCGCTGCAGCAGGGTGGCGGCGGCGTCAATGGCGGCAGGGTCCAGGCTGTCCCGGGTGCCGTTGATGGCGGCGGTGGTCACGGCGGCAGCGTAGGCACACAGAGAGGTGGTATCGCTGCCCGGTTCCGGCTTGCCGGTGGCGGCCGGTTCGGCGGCGGCGTTGGCCTGGGCCAGGGCGATCTTCATTTCATTGTAGCCGTCGAAGCCCAGGGACCGGCAAAACCGGAAGATGGTGGCCTCGGCCACACCGCAGGCCTTGGCCAGCGAAGAAATGGACAGATACTGTGCTTCCTCGGGGTGTTGGACCAGATAGTCGGCCACCAGCCGGCCGGACTTGGTCAGGTCGTTGTGTTTGTCGCGCAGCAGCTGCCAGAAGCTCTGCTCTTTCATGCTCGGAATCGTTCCTTTCTGCAGGCGGTCCTGCGGTGGGGCCCGGAGGGGAAGGGCCGGTTTCTGAAAAATATTTTCTATATTTAGTATAAAAGAAAGTTTGCCGTTTGACAAGTGCGTCATCTTGCTTAATATGGGTGCTTTTGTTTGTATATCTTGTCCAAAACAGGTGTGAAAAAATGAAAAAGCGTCCCGCTTTTTCCGCGAACGGCCGCTGCGGGGGCGCCGGCAGGGGCAAAAAGAAGAAAAACAACGAAAAACAGTCAAACAGCGGGGGAGGGGAGAGGGCAAACGCCTCCGCCGGCCAGGGTGGGCAAAACTTTTGAAAAGAAAAAATCTTACATTTTGCAAAAGGTCTTTCGCTTTAGAGCGGCGGTGTGCCGGGGGCGTATCCGGGGGACAGGACCCGCCAAAAAGCGCGTCTTGGGGGCAAATCCGGGCTGCTTTGCGCTGCGTTTGTGTAAATCGTTCAAAAATTAACCAAAAGATTGGTCAAAGAGCCCCTAGACAAAATGAAAATATTTTTCTAAAATGAAATTAACGAAAGGGCGACGCGACAAACACCGCCCGAAAATGGAACGTACACCAAAGGAGAACACTATGAAGAAGCAGCTTTCCCTGTTGCTGGCGGCCGGCATGGCCGTGAGCATGCTGGCCGGATGCGGCGGCACCCCCAGCAGCACCACGTCTGACAGCACTGCCACGGCGGATACCGGCGCTTCCACCGCCGCCACCGGCGATGCCACCGCCATCACCCTGTGGACCTATCCCATCGGCAGCTTCGGCGATTCCGCCACTGTGGACGGCCTGATTTCCAAGTTCAACGAAACCCACCCCGAGATCAGCGTGACCGTGGAATACCTGGACTACACCAACGGTGACGACCAGGTTACCGCCGCCATCGAAGCCGGCACCACCCCCGACATCATCATGGAAGGTCCCGAGCGCCTGGTTTCCAACTGGGGCGCCAAGGGCAAGATGCTGCCGGTGAACGACCTGTGGACCGATGACGCCGTGGCCGATATCTCCGCCACCAGCGAAAACGTCGTCAGCGCCTGCAAGTGGACCGACGGCAACTACTATGAATATCCCCTGTGCATGACCACCCACACCATGGCCATCAACAAGGAAATGTTTGAGCAGGCAGGGGCGCTTCAGTACATCAATGAAGACGGCACCTGGACCACCGAAAACTTCGAGAAGGCCCTGCAGGCTTTGAAGGATTCCGGCGTCACCACCACCGCCATCGTCTACTGCGGCGGCCAGGGCGGCGACCAGGGCACCCGCGCCCTGGTGAACAACCTGTACAGCGGCCAGTTCACCGACGCCGACCACACCACCTACACCGCCGACAGCGAAGCCAACAAGAAGGCTCTGCAGCAGCTGGTGGACTGGGTGGATGAAGGCCTCATCACCTACGACGCAGCCGCCCAGGCCAGCGACGAACTGCAGCTGTTCGCCAACGGCAACGTGGCCATGACCCTGTGCTGGAACGCTTCCAACCAGGCCAACTACGCCGAGTCCGTCACCTTCACCGCCATGCCGGTTGCCTTCCCCTCCGACGACGGCGTGCCCGAACTGTGCGGCGGCATCTGGGGCTTCGGCCTGTTCGATAACGGCGACGACGCCAAGGCCGCGGCTGCCAAGGAATTCATCAAGTTCCTGTGCGACGACGCCGAGCAGGGCCCCGAAAGCGTCCGCCTGACCGGTTTCTTCCCGGTCCGTTCCTCCTTCGGCGATGTGTACGCCGGCACCGAGGATGAAGCCCGCATGGCGCAGTTCGCCAGCTTCATGCAGTACCTGGGCGACTACTACAACGTGGCTCCCGGCTGGGCCGAGCAGCGCACCGCATGGTGGAACATGCTCCAGCAGATCTTCAGCGGTGTGAGCGTGGACGACGCCACCGCCACCTATGTGCAGAGCTGCAACGAAGCCATCAACGGCGCAGCCTGAGCAACAACTGATACGCAAGGCGGCATGACCTGCCGCCGGGGACAACCCCCGCCCGACCGATGAGGGCCGCCGGGGCGACCGCCCCCGCTCCATCGGGTCAAACAGGTGGGGCGGGGGTTTTATTGTATCCACGCACATCCCGGAACCGGGATCTCATTCAGTAAAGGAGGGCCTTTGCATGGCTTCCAAAACCAAGGCGGCCGCAGCCGGCGGCGAAACCCTGACCTATAACCAGGGCACGTTCCGCAATTCGGCACTGGTGCGGCAGCAGACCCTGGCGGCGTATCTGTTTTTGCTGCCGGCTCTGATTTTCTTTGTAATGTTCGTTGTGGTGCCTATGGTCATGTGCCTGGTCACCAGCTTCCTGGATTACCGCATGGGCAAGCCCCTGACCTTTGTGGGCTTTGCCCAGTACATCAAGATGTTCCAGGACCCTGTCTTCCTCAAGGCCCTGCAGAATACCTTCATCCTGGTCATCGTGGCCGTGCCCGTGGTCACCGCCTTCTCCCTGTGGGTCAGCTCGGTGGTGTACAAGATGTCCTCCATCAAGCGCAGCTTCTACCGCTGCGTGTTCTATCTGCCCGTGGTCACCGGCACCGTTGCGGTGGCTGTGGTGTGGAAGTGGATGTTCAACAAGTACACCGGCCTGATCAACTACGTCCTGAACGCCGTGGGCCTCATTGATGAGAACATCAGCTGGCTGGGCGACCCCCGCTTTGCCCTGGGCTGCATTACCCTGATCCTGTTCACCACCTCCATCGGCCAGCCCATCGTGCTGTATATCGCAGCCCTGGGCAACGTGGACCCCTCCCTGATCGACGCCGCCGAGGTGGACGGCGCTTCCAACCTGCAGGTCTTCTGGCACATCAAGTGGCCCCAGATCATGCCCACCACCCTGTACATCCTGGTCATCACCACCATCAACACCTTCCAGTGCTACGCCCTGATCCAGCTGTTGACTTCCGGCGGTCCCAACCACGCCACCGATACCATCATGTACTACATCTACTACCAGGCATTCAAACTGAATGACTACGGCTACGGCAATGCCATGGGCGTGGTCCTGGCCATCATCATCGCCATCCTCAGCGCCATTCAGTTCAAGTTCGCCGGTTCGTCTGACTAAAGGAGGGTCACACTATGGAATCCAGCGTCAAAAGCAAAGGCCTGACCCCCGGCAAGGTCCTGACCAACATCGTTCTGGTACTGCTGGCCATCTTCTTCATCTTCCCGCTGTACTGGATCGTTACCGGCTCCTTCAAGGACCGCATCGCGGTCAACGCCAGCCCGCCGGTCTGGTTCCCCACCCAGCCCACCCTGGACAACTACGTCCGCCTGCTGGAAAACCCCGCCCTGCGCTGGCTGGGCAACACCGTCTTCATGGCGGTGGTGGCCATGGCCCTGACCTGCATCACCGCCGCCATGGCGGGCTATGTGCTGGCCAAAAAGCGTTTCCCCGGCCGGGCCCTGATCTTCAGCATCATGATCTGCGCCATGGCCCTGCCCAAGCAGGTCATCCTGATCCCCCTGCTGAAGGAAATGAGCTTCCTGCACCTGCACGATACCCTGTGGGCCGTCATCTTCCCCACCGTGGGCTGGCCCTTCGGCATCTTTTTGATGAAACAGTTCAGCGAAACCATCCCCGGTGAGATGATCGAAGCCGCCCGCATCGACGGCGCCGGCGAAGTGCGCACCTTCACCGATGTGGTGCTGCCCATGGTTACCCCGGGCATCGGCGCATTGGCCATCTTCACCTTCATCAACAGCTGGAACGACTACTTCCTCCAGCTCATCATGCTGAACTCCAGCGAAAACCTGACCATCTCCCTGGGCATTGCCAAGATCCAGGCGGAAATGTCCAACGACTTCGGCCTCATCATGGCCGGTGCCGCCCTGGCCGCCATCCCCATCATCATCGTGTTCCTGGCGTTCCAGAAGTACTTTACCCAGGGCATTGCCATGGGTGCCGTCAAAGGCTGATCTCCCCGTATATCGACTGTATAAGGAGTGTTTGAATCATGAAAGACATTACCAAATACCGCGGCGTTATTCCGGCCTTCTATGCCTGCTACGGGCCGGACGGCTCCATCTCCACCGACGGCGTGCGCGCTCTGACCCGCCACCTCATCGCCAAAGGCGTGAAGGGCGTGTATGTGGGCGGCTCTTCCGGCGAGTGCATCTACCAGCATGTGGATGAGCGCAAGGCCGTGCTGGAAGCGGTCATGGAAGAAGCGGCCGGCAAGATCACCGTCATCGCCCATGTGGCCTGCAACAACACCGCGGACTCCGCCGAGCTGGCCGCCCATGCGGAAAAGTGCGGCGTGGACGCCATTGCAGCCATCCCGCCCATCTACTTCCACCTGCCGCCCTACGCCATCGCGTCCTACTGGAACGCCATGAGCGCCGCGGCCCCCAACACCGAATTTGTCATCTACAACATTCCCCAGCTGGCGGGCACCGCCCTGACCATGCCTCTGCTGGCCGAGATGCTCAAGAACCCCAACGTCATTGCGGTGAAGAACTCCTCCATGCCCACCCAGGACATCCAGATGTTCAAGGACGCGGGCATCGCCGCCCGGGGCACCGACGGGTTCGCCGTCTTCAACGGCCCCGATGAGCAGTTCGTTTCCGGCCTGGCCATGGGCGCGGACGGCGGCATCGGCGGCACCTACGCCGTCATGCCCGAACTGTTCCTGAAAATGTACGAGCTGGTCAAGGCCGGGGACATCCCCGCCGCCCGGGCCATCCAGTACAAGGCTGACCGCATCATCTACAAGATGTGCGAAGCCAAGGGCAACCTGTACGCCGTGCAGAAGGAGATCCTGCGCCGTCAGTACGGCCTGGAACTGGGCGGCGTGCGTGCACCGCTGCCCAACCTGATGCCCGGGGACGAGGCCGTGGTGGCCGAAGCCCAGGCCATGATCGAGGAAGCCGTCCAGGCACTGTAAGGCCCGGCAGCCGCTGCCGAAAGGAGCAACGCCATGATCACCGATACACTTGCCAATCTCGCCCGGTACCGCGGGCTGCACAAGAATCTGGACACCGCCATCGACTGGCTGGCTGCCCATGATGTAACCGCCCTGCCTTTGGGGCGCACCGTCATCGACGGGGACGCGGTGTTCGTCAATGTGATGGACGCCGAGCTGCGGGACGCCGACGGCGCCGCCTTTGAGTACCACCGCCGGTATGCCGACCTGCAGATCGACCTGACCGGGGCCGAGCACTGGGGCTGGGCTGCCCAGGGCAGCGCCCTGGTGCCCAATGCCCCCTATGACGCCGATTCCGACGCCGGTTTTGTGGCCGGAAAGGAACAGGCCGGCGGCAAGCTGGGAGAAGGCCGGTTCGCCCTCTTCCTGCCCGGGGAACCCCACAAGCCCAGCTGTGAATGCGGGGTCTGCACCCACCTGCGCAAAGCGGTGGTCAAGATCGAAATGGGCTGAAAGGACGCTACGATGGAAAAAGAACAACTGCTGAAACAGATCGAACACGGGCTCATCGTTTCCTGTCAGGCGCTGGAGAACGAGCCCCTGTACACCCCCGAAGGGGGCATCATGCCCCTGATGGCCAAGGCTGCCGCCATGAGCGGGGCGGTGGGCATCCGCGCCAACACGGTGCGGGACATCACCCAGATCAAGGCGGTGGTGGACCTGCCGGTCATCGGCATCATCAAGAAGGATTACCCCGGTACCCCCATGTACATCACCGTCACCATGGATGAGGTGGACGCCCTGGTGGGCTGCGGGGTGGACATTCTGGCGGTGCAGGGCACCAGTGCCCTGCGCCCGGACGGGTCCACGGCGGCCCAGTTCATCAAGGCCGTGAAGGCCAAGTACCCCGACCAGCCGCTGATGGCGGATATCGCTACCTTTGAGGAGGCCATGGCCTGCGCCGAGGCGGGGGCCGACTTTGTGGGTACCACCATGCGGGGCTACACCCCCGAAACCACCGGCATCAACGACATCGACTTTGATTTTGTGGCCAAGCTGGCCAAAGAATGCCCGGCTAAAGTCATTGCCGAAGGGCACATCCACTATCCCGAGCAGGCCCGCAAGGCCCTGGAAGCCGGGGCTTTTGCCCTGGTGGTGGGCGGGGCCATCACCCGCCCGGCGGAGATCACCGCCCGGTTCACCGCGGCCATCCGCGACCTGGGCTGAGAGGAGGTCCCCATGGACAAGGTCTATCTGGGTGTGGACATCGGGGGCACGGCGGTCAAGCTGGGCCTGGTGAACCCGCAGGGCCGGGTCCTGGCCAGGGCCGAGGAGAGCGTGAGCTTTGACGGCTACAAGACCCCCATTCTGGACACCGTGACCAAAGCGGCGGCGGACTTTCTGGCCGCTCAGACCATCACCCCCGCGGGGGTGGGCGTTTCGGCCACCGGGCAGATCGACAGCGTGCAGGGCATCGTGGCCGGCACCTGCGGCAGCCTGCCCGGCTGGGACGGCGCGCCCATCCGCAGTACCCTGGAACGGGCGCTGAGCCTGCCGGTGACGGTGGCCAACGACGCCAACTGTATGGTGCTGGGCGAAGTCTGGGCCGGGGCGGCCAAGGGCTGCACCGATGTCATCGGTGTGACCATCGGCACCGGCGTGGGCGGCGGCATCCTGACCGGGGGCCGCCTGCTGGAAGGCGCCCGGGGCCTGGGCGGAGAGATCGGGCACTACCGCACTCATGTGCGGGACGGGGTGCCCTGCACATGCGGGGCCGTGGGCTGCTGGGAGCGGTATGCTTCCACCACCGCCCTGGTGCGGGCCGCCAAAGAAAAGAACCCCGCCTGGGACAGCGGCCGGGCCATCTTTGCCGCCGCCGAAGCGGGGGACAGGGAAGTGACCGCGCTGCTGGACGCCTGGGTGGATGAGATCGCCCAGGGACTGGCGGGACTGGTGCACATCTTCAACCCCCAGCGCATCCTGGTGGGCGGCGGCGTGTCCGCCCAGACCGACCTGCTCATCCGGCCCCTGGCCGAGCGGGTCCGGGCGTCGGTGATGCCGGCCTTCCGGGAAGGGCTGGACCTGCGGGCCGCCGACTTGCAGAACGACGCCGGCCTGGTGGGCGCGGTGTATTATCTGCGGCAGCAGAAACCCGAACTGGTGTGAACGCATACAGAAAGGCTCCCCTTGGGCAAGGGGAGCCTTTTTTGTGTTTTATGGTTACTTGCCTGCTGGCAAACGACAGTTTGACAGATAGCCCTTCCTTTTGTGACCAAAAGGAAGCGAAAAGTCCCGCCGTTTCGATGCGGCGGCCGCCGACCAGGGCTGCGGCCCTGGACCCGGGGATGCGGCCACCTTACGACGGCCTTCTCACCGGCTGGGGCCGGTGAGCAAGGAATGGATTTAAATGCCGCTTCCGGAAAGCCTCCCCTGTGTAAGGGGAGGTGCCGCGCAGCGGCGGAGGGGTTGTGGAGTTTACCTTATATCCCGTTGCCGGGTTGTGACGGAAGGCAACCAACCCCTCAGTCGGCCTTGCGGCCGCCAGCTCCCCTTACACAGGGGCGCCTTTCTCTACCCTGGGAGCATCCCAAACCAAAGGGAAAACCGCACTCTACCCCTGGCGCCTCCCCTGTGTAAGGGGAGGTGCCGCGCAGCGGCGGAGGGGTTGTGGAGTTTACCTTATATCCCGTTGCCGGGTTGTGGCGGAAGGCAACCAACCCCTCAGCCGGCCTTGCGGCCGCCAGCTCCCCTTACACAGGGGAGCCTTTCTCCGCTCACACAAACAGGCTTTCCACCAGCAGCAGCGCCAGCAGGCCCACATTGCAGATGGTGAACCAGGCAAAGTACTTCGGGCGCATCTCCGGGTACTGTTTGGCCACCAGCTTGTAGGAAATCAGGCTGGCCATGGAGGCAATCAGGGTGCCAAGCCCGCCCAGGTTGCAGCCCACGATGAGCTGGGGCCAGGCACTGCTGTATCCCGAAAGCAGCAGCGCTGCCGGCACGTTGCTGATGACCTGGCTGGCCAGCACGGCCACCGCCACCTCGTGCCCGGCCAGGATGCCGGACAAAAAGTTCTGGAAGCTCTCGATGCGGCCCATGTTGCCGATAAAGATAAAGAAGGCGATGAAGGTGCCCAGCAGGGAATAGTCGATTTTGGCCAGCAGCTTCCGGTCCCCGAGGATGAGCACCACCGCCGTGACCGCCGCCACGCCCAGGGGCGGCAGCACCTTGGCGATGCACCCCAGGCAGAGCACCGCCCCCACGGCGCACAGGGCCATCTTGCGCTTGTCGCCCAGCTCGGTGCGGGGCAGGTCGGCGTGCACCGGCACGCTGCGGGGCAGAGCCCCCAGCACCGCAATGCACACCCCGGAAAGCACCACATAGGGCAGCATCAGGGCACAGAACGCCCCGAAGCTCATGCCGGAACAGTTGTACAGATACAGGTTCTGGGGGTTGCCCATGGGGGTGAGCATGCTGCCCAGGTTGGCCGCCGCCGTCTGCAACACCACGGTGGGGATGACCAGACGGTCCTGCCCGGCCATGTGCAGCACCGTCAGGGCAAAGGGCACAAAGGTGATGAGGGACACATCATTGGTGATGAGCATGCTGAACACAAAGGGCAGGAACACCAGCACCAGCACCATCTGCCGGGTGGTGGCCATCCGCCGCAGCAAAGCCGCGCCCAGGGCGTCGAACAGCCCCAGCTGCTGCAGGCCCTTGGTCACGGCCATCAGGCTGAACAGCAACGCCAGGGTGTCCCAGTCGATGTAACCCGCCCAGGCTGCGTCCGGCGGCACCGCAATGGCCGAAAGCAGCGCCAGTACCACCGCCACGGTGAGGACCACTTCCCCTTTCAGAAACCGCCCGGCCTGCCGCAGCCAGCGCTGAATGCGTCCGTATATCGTCAATTCCACCAAAACATCCGCTCCATTTTCGTACAGAATCACGCCGGGGAGGCCCCGGCGCGCGTTCTTTATTATAGCAACCCGCCCCGGCGGATGCAAGGCGCGGAACCGGCTTTTTTGGCGTGGGTGCGAATTTCCCGCCCTGCACAAACAAAAGCCGGACGGCCCGCGGGGGCCGTCCGGCAGTCAGTGTTGATGCAATGGGGACAGGGGTCATTCCTGAGAGGTGGATTCCGGGTCCAGCAGGGTCAGGCGCACTTCCTGCACCCGGCGGTGGGTGGTGCGGGTGACGATGCCCTCGTACTTGCCCCAGCGGAAATGGTCGCCCACCTTGGGCAGACCGCCCAGCTTTTCCTGAACCAGACCGCTGATGGACACGGCCTTGCTCTGGTCCCGGATGTGCAGCTCCTCGGCCACATCATCCACACCGGCGTCGCCGGAGATCAGCCAGCTGCCGTTGCTCTGGGCGCGGACTTCCTCCACCACGTCGTCGTGTTCATCCCAGATCTCGCCCACCAGCTCTTCCAGAATGTCCTCCAGGGTGACGATGCCGGCGGTGCCGCCGTACTCATCCACCACAATGGCCATGTGATGCTTGCTTTCGCGCATGGTGCGCATCAGCTCGGAAATGCGGCTGCCGGAGGTGGTGTACAGGGCGGGGGCAATGAGCTTTTCCAGCTCGGCATCGCCCCGGCGGGTGGCCACAAAGTAATCCTTCTCGTGCACCACGCCGATGATGTTGTCGATGGTTTCGTGGTACACCGGCAGGCGGGAATACCCGCTCTCGGCAAACTGCTCGGCCACTTCCTCCAGGTCGGCGTCATCGGCCACGGCCACTACGTCCACACGGGGGATCAGCACGTCCTCCACTTCCACGTCGTCAAAGCTGATGGCGCTGCGGATCAGTTCGCTCTCCCGGTCGGTGATCTCGCCGTCTTTTTCGGCTTCGCTCACCATGGTGACCAGCTCGCCTTCGGTCACGGTGTCGTGCTCGTCGGAATGGAACCGGCGGGCCAGAAAATCCTTCCACTTGCCGAAGATGAAGTTCAGCGGGGTGAACAGGGTGGTCAGGGCGCTGAGGATCGGGGAAAAGGAAACGGCAAGGGTTTCGGGCATTTCCTTGGCCAGACCCTTGGGGGTGATCTCACCAAAGATCAGCACAATGACGGTCAGGGCGACCGTGGAGGCGGTGGGGCCGTATACCGGGCCCAGCAGGTTGGTGAACAGCACCGTGCCCAGCGAAGCCGCTGCAATGTTCACGATGTTGTTGCCGATGAGGATGGTGCTGAGCAGACGGTCGAACTTCTCCGCCAGGTTCAGGGCCTTGCCGGCGGGCTTGTCGCCCGCCTCGGCGCGGGAGCGCAGGCGGATCAGGTTCAGGGAAGAAAAGGCGGTTTCCGAAGCGGAGAAAAAGGCCGACATCGCCACCAGTGCAATGATCAGAATGATGGTGATAATACTGTCCTCGTCCATGGGGGGAAAGATCAACTCTACTTTCTGTATTGAATTTTTTGCCGGCGCCGGTACACGGGTACACATCGCCAGACTAAGTATCATTGTAGCATATCCCGGATGCAAACGCAATTGCCCCACCCGCTCCCGCCGGGATTTTACCGCTTTTTTACCCGGGCAGCATATGGACAAAACGCCGCCCTCCCCAGGGAGGACGGCGTTGTCCCGTTTGGTTTTCAGCTTTCCGCAATGCCGAAGAAATACCGGTTCAGGCGGTACTTGTTGTCCTCATACAGCCCCAGGTCCCGGTACAGGTCCTTATAATAGGTAAGCAGTTCCCACCGGGTGGTCAGCACCTTCACCGGGTTCAGATTGTGCACCAGGCTTTCGGGGTTCTGCACATAGTTGTAGATGGGGGTGGACAGGGCATAGAACCGCTCGGCGTAGCGGATGAAGCTCAGATTGAAGTAAAAATCCTCGCTGTAATCCAGTTCCTCGCTGCAGGCAATGTCCGCATGCTCCCGCACGATGTCCGCCCGGTAGAGCTTGTTCCACATGACGCCGTAGTAAAAACTGGCCGGCTCCTGCATGAGCCCGTAGGCAAACTGGGCCTTGCTCATGTAGCCCTCCATCAGGAACCCAAAGGTCTGTACCTTGGTGAAGGGGTCAAAGGCCGGGTCCACCTCCTCCGGCAGGGGCGGGGTGCGCTGGGCCCGCCGCTCCTTGGGCGGCTCCACCCGGTTGTAGTGGGCAATGACCATATCGGCGGCGTTTTCCTCCGCCTTGGCCACCAGCAGCTCGGTGGCGTAGGGCTGCACCGTGTCGTCGGCGTCCACAAACTGCAGATATTTGCCCTTGGCTGCCCGCATGCCCATATTCCGGGTGGCGGACACCCCGCTGTTGGCCTTGTCAATGAGGGTGATGCGGTCGTCCACCTTGGCATACATGGCGCAGATGGGGCCGCTCACGTCGCTGCTGCCGTCGTTGAGCAGCAGAATCTCCAGATTCTGGTAGGTCTGGCGGCGGATGCTCTCCACACAGCGGGCAATGTGATTTTTGGCGTTGTAGATCGGGACAATGACGCTGACCAGCGGCTGGTCTGTATTCGACATGGGATGGCCCCCTTTGTTCTTATCTTATATATAGTACGTCTACCATACCACAAAACGACAGTCTGTACAATGGCATGGAAAAACAAACCGTGCTATACTGATACCAGAATTTTATGCAGGAGGAAACCCTTATGCCCGAATCGTTCACCGAAAAACTCCGCGCCCTGGAGGACAAACTCTACGCCTGCCAGTATGCCCAGGCCCTGATGGGCTATGACGAAGCCACCGCCGCCCCCGCCCGCAGCGAGGACGGCCGCGCCAAAGCCGCCGAGGTGCTGAGCCGCATTTCCTTTGACGCCCTGGTCAACCCGGACACCGAAGCCCTGCTGAAAGAGGCCGAGGCCGCCGACCTGGACGAGTTCACCGCCGCCGAGGTGCGGGAACTGCGCCGCCGGTACGAGGAGATCGCCCGCATCCCGGCGGACGAGTACGCCGCCTTCACCGGGCTGGTGCAGCAGGCGGTGCCCGCCTGGGGCCGGGCCAAGCGCGCCAACGACTTTGCTGCCTTTGCCCCCTATCTGGAAAAGGTCGTGGAGGGCCGCCGCCGGCAGGCCGGGTACTTTGCCCCGGACAAGGACCCCTACGAAGCCTGGCTGGACCGGTACGAGCGCGGCCTGACCATCGCCCAGTGCGACGCCTTCTTTGATGCCCTGCGGGCGGAGATCCTGCCCCTGCTGAAAGAGATCCAGAGCCGGGGCAAGCCGGTGCGCACCGACTTCCTGGACCGGGACTGGCCCCTGGACGGCCAGAAAGAGCTGGCCCGGCGGGTCATGGACCTGTGGGGGCTGGACCCCGACCACTGCGTGCTGGCCGAGAGCGAACACCCCTTCACCGAGGGCTTCTGGCACGGGGATGTGCGCATCACCACCCACTACATGAAACGGGATGTGCTGAGCAGCCTGTACAGCGTGGCCCACGAGGGCGGCCACGCCCTGTACGAGCTGCATGTGGACCCGGCCTGTGATTTCACCGTGCTGGGCGGCGGGGCCACCATGGGCCTGCACGAGAGCCAGAGCCGCCTGTTCGAGAACATGGTGGGCCGGTCCCGGGCGTTCATCCACTGGCTGTGGCCGGTGCTGCGGGAACTTTTCCCCGCCCAGACCACCGACTTCACCGAGGAAGAACTCTACCGCGCCGCCAACCGGGCCGAGGCCAGCCTCATCCGCACCGAGGCCGACGAGCTGACCTACGCGCTGCACATCATGGTGCGGTACGAGCTGGAAAAGGCCCTGCTTCAGGGCACCCTGGCCGTACGGGACCTGCCCGCAGCCTGGAACGCCAAATATAAGGAATACCTGGGGGTGGAGGTCCCGGACAACGCCCGCGGTGTCTTGCAGGACATCCACTGGGCCGGGGGCGACATGGGCTACTTCCCCAGCTACGCTCTGGGCAGCGCCTACGCGGCCCAGGCCTGGGACGACATCACCGCCAAGCTGGGGGACGGCGTGCTGGAAGCCCACATCGAAAAGGGCGACCTGAGCCCCCTGAAAGACGCCCTGTGCACCCGCCTGTGGCAGTACGGCAACAGCCGGGAGCCCGCGGACCTGGTGCGCAGCCTGTGCGGCGGGGAATTCAACGCGAAACATTATACGGACTATCTGCGCCGCAAATATACCGAATTGTATGCCCTGTGAACCGGATTGACTGAATAAAAATACAGAATATATCCCTATAAATGCAAACAAACCGCAAATATGTGGAATTTTATACAAAAAAATCATGGCAAGTGGGGTCTGTTTGTGGGAATTTCCACCTTGATTTTGGCAAAATGGCGTGTATAATAGAAACCATCAGATGAATAAATATTCAACGCACACGATGCGAATCAAGAGAAAGGGTGCTCCACCATGAAAAAGAACAAACAGGACATCAAGAAGGTCGTTCTTGCTTACTCCGGCGGTCTGGATACTTCCATCATCATCCCCTGGCTGAAGGAGAACTACAACAACTGTGAAGTCATCGCCGTTTCCGGCGACGTGGGCCAGGGCACCGAGCTGGACGGCCTGGAAGAAAAGGCCAAGAAGACCGGCGCTTCCAAGCTGTATGTGCTGGACCTGAAGAAGGACTACGTGGAAAACTACATCTGGCCCTGCCTGAAGGCCGGCGCCAAGTATGAGGATTACCTGCTGGGCACCTCCCACGCCCGTCCCTGCATCGCCAAGGCCCTGGCCGACATCGCCATCAAGGAAGGCGCCGACGCCATCTGCCACGGCTGCACCGGCAAGGGCAACGACCAGGTCCGGTTTGAGCTGACCCTCAAGGCCTTCGCCCCGGATATGACCATCATCGCCCCCTGGCGGGAATGGAACATCAAGAGCCGTGACGAGGAGATCGACTACGCCGAAGCCCACAACATCCCCCTGAAGATCAGCCGGGAAACCAACTACTCCAAGGACAAGAACCTGTGGCACCTGAGCCATGAGGGCCTGGACCTGGAAGATCCCAAGAACGAGCCCCAGTACAACAAGCCCGGCTTCCTGGAACTGGGCGTCAGCCCCGAACAGGCCCCCGACAAGCCCACCTATGTGACCATCCACTTTGAAAAGGGCGTGCCCACCGCCGTCGACGGCAAGGAAATGGGCGCCGTGGAAATCGTGGAAACCCTGAACAAGCTGGGCGGCGAAAACGGCATCGGCCTGCTGGACATCGTGGAAAACCGGCTGGTGGGCATGAAGAGCCGCGGCGTGTACGAAACCCCCGGCGGCGCCATCCTGTACAAGGCCCACAACGTGCTGGAAACCATCACCCTGGACAAGGAAAGCGCCCACTTCAAGGAGATCGTGGCCCAGAAGATGGCCGACCTCGTCTACAACGGCCAGTGGTTCACCCCCCTGCGGGAAGCCATCAGCGCCTTTGTGGACCAGCTGGAAAAGACCGTCACCGGCGATGTGACCCTCAAGCTCTACAAGGGCAACATGATCAACGCCGGCGTCACCAGCCCCTACACCCTGTACGATGAGCAGACCGCGTCCTTCGGCGAGGATGACGACTACAACCAGGCCGACGCCACCGGCTTCATCAACCTGTTTGGCCTGCCCATCGCCGAGCGCGCCAAGCTGGCCAAAAAGTGGCCGCCCATCGACTGATTTTTGAATCAAAACCCGTAATGCCAACCCGCCGCCGGGGAGGATTTTCCCTCCTTGGCGGCTTTGGCGTTCCTTAAAAACCCTGATTTTACGGAAAGAGAGGTCATCCCCATGCCCCAACTTTGGCAGGGCCGCGCCAGCAAAGCGGTGGACAGCCGCGTCAACGATTTCAACTCCTCCATCCGCTTTGATGCCCGCATGATCGAACAGGACATCCGCGGCAGCCTGGTTCACTCCGCCATGCTGGGCGCCCAGGGCATCATCTCCCAACAGGATGTGGAGGATATCCACAAAGGACTGCATTCCATTCTGGAGGATCTGCACAGCGGCGCCTTGGAGATCGACCCCGCCGCCGAGGATGTGCACACCTTTGTGGAACAGACCCTCACCGCCCGGGTGGGGGATGCGGGCAAGCGGCTGCACACCGGCCGCAGCCGCAACGACCAGGTGGCGTTGGACATCCGCCTGTATCTGCGGGACGCCGCGGCCCATCTGGAACAGGAGATGAAAGACCTCATCGACGCCATCTGCACCAAAGCCGAGGAGAGCGCGGACTACGTCATGCCCGGCTACACCCATCTGCAGCGGGCCCAGCCGGTGAGCTTCGGCCACCAGCTCATGGCCTACGCCTGGATGCTGCTGCGGGACCTGGGCCGGATGCAGGATGCCGTGCGCCGCATGGACGCCGAGTGCCCCCTGGGTTCCGGCGCCCTGGCCGGCACCACCTACCCCCTGGACCGGTTCTACACCGCCAAGAAACTGGGCTTTGCCGCTCCCTGCCATAACTCCATCGACGGCGTGTCCGACCGGGATTTCTGCATCGAGCTCTGCGCCGCCATGGCCACCTGCATGATGCACCTCTCCCGCCTGTCGGAGGAGGTCATCCTCTGGTGCAGCTGGGAGTTCCGCTTCGTGGAGCTGGACGACGCTTTCACCACCGGCTCTTCCATCATGCCCCAGAAGAAGAACCCCGATGTCACCGAGCTCATCCGGGGCAAGACCGGCCGGGTGTACGGCGACCTGAACACCCTGCTGGTCATGATGAAGGGCATCCCCCTGGCCTATGACAAGGATATGCAGGAGGACAAGGAGGCCATCTTCGACGCGGTGGACACTCTGGACCTGTGCCTGCGCACCCTGACCCCCATGCTGGCCACCATGACCCCGCTGCCGGACAACATGCGCAAGGCGGCGGCCCACGGCTTCATCAACGCCACCGACTGCGCCGACTACCTGACCAAGAAGGGCATGCCCTTCCGGGACGCCTACAAGTGCACCGGCACCATGGTGGCCGCCTGCATCCGGGAAGGCAAGACGCTGGAAGAACTGTCCCTGGAGGAGTTCCGCTCGTACAGCCCGCTGTTTGACCAGGATGTGTACGAAGCCATCGACCTGACCCACTGCTGTGAGGGCCGCACCAGCTACGGCGGCCCCACCAGGGCCAGTGTCCTTTCCCAGATCGCGGACGTGCGCGCCGCGCTGGCCCAATAAAACCGAAACCGGGTGTTTGCTGTGAAAAAGTATCGTATTTTTGTGGACGGGTCCTCCGGCACCACCGGCCTGCGCATTGCGGACCGCCTGGCCGCCCGCCCGGAATTTGAACTGCTGACCATCGCCGAGGCCGACCGCAAGGACCCCAATGCCCGGGCCGCGGTCATCAACCAGAGCGACCTGACCTTCCTCTGCCTGCCCGATGCGGCGGCCAAGGAGATTATCCCGCTGGTGAAAGAGGAGGTCCGCATTCTGGACACCTCCACCGCCCACCGCACCGCGCCGGGCTGGCTGTACGGCATGCCCGAACTGGACAACACCCGCAAGGCGCTGAAAACCGCCACCCGGGTGGCGGTGCCCGGGTGCCATGCCTCCGGCTTCATCGCGCCGGTGGCGCCCCTGGTGCGCCGGGGCCTGCTAGCACCGGATGCCGCCCTGTGCTGCTTCAGCCTCACCGGGTACTCCGGCGGCGGCAAGTCCATGATCGCCCAGTATGAGGCCGACCGCACCGACGAAGGGCTGTACGCCCCCCGCCCCTACGGCCTGACCCTGCACCACAAGCACCTGCCCGAGATGATGGCCGTCTGCGGCCTGCACACCGCCCCGGTCTTCTGCCCGGTGGTGGCCGATTACTACGCCGGCATGGAAACGGTGGTGCAGCTCCAGCGCAGCCAGCTGAACGGCGACGCCAAGGACCTGGCCGATGTGCTGGCCGACTATTACGCGGGCAGCCCGGTCATCACCGTACACCCGTTTGACCCCGACAAGATGCCGGGATTCCTGCCCTCCAACGCCCTGGCGGGGAAGGACAGCATGGAAATTTTCGTCACTGCCTCCCCGGACGGCGGCCAGATCCAGCTGATCAGCCGCTTCGACAACCTGGGCAAGGGGTCTTCCGGTGCGGCGGTGCAGTGCATGAACCTGATGCTGGGCCTGGACGAAACCACCGGCCTGGCCCTGTAAACGCGGCAGCGGCCGCATCCTTGAAGAGGGGGAGAAACCATGAACTTTACCACCATTGAAGGCGGCGTGTGCGCGCCGCAGGGATTTTCCGCCGCAGGCATCCACTGCGGCATCCGGCATAACCATGCCAAGCCGGACCTGGCCTTGATCAAAGCCGACGTGCGCTGTGCGGGCGCCGCCTGCTATACCACCAACAAGGTCTACGGCGCCCCCATCACGGTGGACCGGGAACACCTGGCCGACGGTTATGCCCAGGCCATCCTGGTCAACTCCGGCAATGCCAACACCTGCGCCCCCGGCGGCGTGGAACTGGCCCGGGAAACCTGCCGCCTGGCAGCCCAGGCCCTGGGTGTGGACGAAAACGATGTATTGCCCGCATCCACCGGCGTCATCGGCCAGGCCATGAGCATCGCGCCCTTTGCCTCCGGCATCCCGGCCTGCGCGGCCCAGCTGGCCCACAGCGCCCAGGGCAGCCTGAACGCCGCCTTTGCCATCATGACCACCGATACCCACCCCAAACAGGTGGCCGTAGAATTCACCCTGGGGGGCAAGACCTGCCGTATGGGCGCCATCGCCAAGGGCTCCGGCATGATCCACCCCAACATGGCCACCATGCTGCTGTTCATCACCACCGACGCCGCCGTGGAACCCGCCGTGCTCCAGAAGGCCCTGTCCACCGTGGTGCCCGCCACCTTCAACCAGATCTCGGTGGATGGCGATACCTCCACCAACGATACGGTCATGCTGCTGGCCTCCGGCCTGGCGGGCAATGCCCCCGTGGCCGCCGACAGCGAGGATTACCACACCTTTGTGGCGGCCCTGACCCAGGTGGCCGAAACCCTCTGCCGGGAGCTGGCCGGGGACGGCGAAGGCGCCACCAAGCTGCTGGAGTGCATCGTCACCGGTGCCCCCACTTTGCAGATCGCCCGGGATGTGTCCCGCAGCGTCATCCACTCCACCCTGTTCAAGGCCGCCATGTTCGGCGCCGACGCCAACTGGGGGCGGGTGCTGTGCGCCATCGGTTACACGCCGGGAGATTTCTCCATCGACAAGACCAGCGTCCGCCTGAAGAGCGCCGCCGGTGAGGTGCTGGTGTGCGAGAACGCCGCCCACCACATCTTCAGCGAGGAGGAAGCCGCCAAGATTTTGAAAGAGAGCGAGATCCAGATCCTGGTGGACCTGGGCTGCGGCGACGCCACGGCCAAGGCCTGGGGCTGCGACCTGACCTACGATTACGTCAAGATCAACGGGGATTACCGCACCTGAGCGTGCCGGACGGGGGAGAACAACCATGAAAAATGAAGAGATGGCGCGGCTCTTTTCCGAAGCCACGCCCTATATCCAGAAGTACCACGGCAAGACCCTGGTCATCAAATACGGCGGCAACGCCATGGTCAACGGCCAGCTGAAACTGGCCGTGATGAACGACCTGGTCACCCTGACCCTGCTGGGGGTCCGGGTGGTGCTGGTCCACGGGGGCGGCCCCGCCATCAACGCCATGCTCAAAAAGCTGGGCATTGAATCCAAATTCGTCAACGGCCTGCGCTACACCGACGCCGAAACCATGACCGTGGTCCAGCAGGTGCTGGCCGGGCAGGTGAACAAGGACCTGGTGGCCCTGCTCAAGGGACGGGGCGTAGGCCTGTGCGGCATGGACGGCAACACCATCAGCTGCCGCCGCTACACAAAGGCCGACCTGGGCTTTGTGGGCGAGATCACCGGCATCAGCACCACCCTGATCAACCACCTGCTGGATGACCAGTTCATCCCGGTGGTGGCCACCGTGGGCATGGATCCGGAGAACGGTGTGCTGTACAACGTCAACGCCGACACCGCCGCCGCAGCCATCGCCGTGGCCCTGGGCGCCGAAAAGCTGGTTTCCATGACCGACATCACCGGCCTGCTGCGGGATAAAAACGATGATTCCACCCTCATCCCGGAGGTGGAACTCTCCGAGATCGAAGGCTACAAGGCCGAGGGCGTCATCGCCGGGGGCATGCTGCCCAAGATCGACGGCATGGCCGACGCCATCCGCCGCGGCGTGAACGAGGCGGTCATCATCGACGGCCGGGTACCCCATTCCATCCTGCTGGAAATGTTCTCCGACCGCGGGTCCGGCACCCTGTTCTATCGCGGCCACAACCGCTGATCCCCCAAGGAGGTTTCGTTCATGAATACCCAGAAGGTCATCGACCGGGACAATAAATACATCATGCACACCTACGGCCGCAGCCCCATCGTCATTGAGCGGGGCGAGGGCATGACCGCCATCGACGCCGACGGCAAACGCTACCTGGATTTCACCTCCGGCATCGGGGTCAACGCCCTGGGCTACGCCCACCCCGCCTGGCTCCAGGCCGTCACCGAACAGGCCGCCAAGGTGCAGCACACCTCCAACCTGTATTATACCGCCCCCTGCGGCCGCCTGGCCCGGCGCATCTGCCACCGCACCGGCCTGGACCGGGTGTTCTTCGGCAACTCCGGCGCCGAGGCCAACGAGGGCGCTATCAAGTGCGCCCGCAAGTACAGCGTGGATACCTACGGCGAGGGCCGCAGCAAGGTCATCACCCTGGTGAACTCCTTCCACGGCCGCACCCTGGCCACCCTGACCGCCACCGGCCAGGATGTCTTCCACCATGATTTCGGGCCCTTCCCTGGGGAGTTCGCCTACGTCCCCGCCGGGGACTTTGCCGCCCTGGAAGCCGCTGCCGATGAGCACACCTGCGCCGTCATGATGGAGCTGGTGCAGGGCGAGGGCGGCGTGGTGGCCCTGGACCCGGAGTACGTCCACGCCGTGGCCGACCTGTGCGCCGCCAAGGACATTCTGCTCATTGTGGATGAGGTGCAGACTGGCGTGGGCCGCACCGGCAAGTTCCTGGCCTGCGAGAACTACCATCTGCGCCCGGACATCGTCACCCTGGCCAAGGGCCTGGGCGGCGGGCTGCCCATCGGCGCCGTGGTCACCACCGAGAAGGTGGCCTCCCACATGGGACCCGGCAGCCACGGGTCCACCTTCGGCGGCAACCCGGTGGTGTGTGCCGGTGCCTGCGCCGTGCTGGACACCATGGACGAGGAGTTCATGCAGAACGTCAACGACTGCGCCGCCGCCCTGTGGACCGGCCTGCGCACCCTGCCCCATGTGCAGGGCGTCAGCGGCCTGGGCCTGATGATCGGCATCCAGCTGGCCGACGGGCTGAAAGCCGCCGACATCCGCGCCGCCTGCGAGAAGCAGGGCCTGCTGGTGCTCACGGCCAAGGACCGCATCCGCCTGCTGCCGCCGCTGATTCTTACCGAACAGGACGTGCAGAACGCTCTGGCCATCCTGCGCAAGGTGCTGGAAGCCGCCTGAGATTGGGCAAAAAACGAATAGTTTTCCATGGGGCATGCCGCAATTTTCTTCTGGCATGCCCCGTTTTGTTGTGGTATACTTATCATTGGGGCAGTAGCCGAATGGCAGCCCGTTTTGCGGAAATACAAACAGGAGGGACGTTCGCAATGGGGATCATCCACAAGATCCAGGCAAAAACAGGCGAAGCACGGGCCAAGGAAAAGATCCGGCCGCTGCTGGAAAGCCGCATGATGCGGGATATTCTGCTGGAGATCGGGCAGCGGGGCAGTGAGGAACTGGACCCCCAGTCGGTGCCCATGGACCAGCGCGCCCGGGCGGCCCGCCTGGCCAGCGAATGCGGCCTGGCCGGCATGCGCCAGAGCGTGGTGGATGAGGTGCGCCTGGATGCCGAGGGCATTACCCTGGTCTGCGATGGGGAAGAAACCGCCTTCCTGTACAGCGATTACAACTACGAGAACATCGACGACACCGACTGCCTGCCCGCCGTGGCCCAGTATCTGGTGGCCCATATGCGGGGGTATTACAACATCAGCTGCACCTATGCCTCGGCACCCAAACCCCATGGCCGGGGCGTGGGCAAAAAGACCCGGCAGGTGTTCATCCGCCGCCACTATGAGGAAACACCCTTCGCCCCCGGCCCCATGCAGAAACAGCACCTGTTTTAAACTGCCGGGCCCGAAAAAGAGCGCCACAGCGCCTCCCTGACCCTTGACGCAGGGAAACGCGTTTGGTATAATAATTTGTACGCTGTGCCGGATGCACAGCCAAGAAGGAGCATTACTCAAGAGGTCGAAGAGGTCGCACTCGAAATGCGATAGGGCGTTAACAGCGCCGCCAGAGTTCAAATCTCTGATGCTCCGCCAGATAAGGGCAAGGACAGAATCGTCCTTGCCCTTATTCTTTTGCATGCCTTAGCAAAATGAGAACCCCCAGCTTTGCTGGGGAGAGTAAAAAAGCTTTAGCTTCAAGCATCGAGCGAAGAGAGAAGAGGTCAGCAACTTTACTATTGTCAAGAAAGCTGATCTTGGATAAATAGCGCCCGTTTACGGGCTGTGGGGCAAGTGATGCAAGTGGCGGATTTTTCAGTGCCTCTTGAGAGGCTTGCCGGTACAATGCCCTTATAGAGCTTACTCAACCCCCCGGCTTTGCCGGGGGCTATTTTGTGCATCCATGTATCCGCTGCCGATTCTGCGGCAGGAAAACCGGACAGAATGTTCCATAAAATGAAATACTAATTTCAAAAACTGAAATTTCAGCAGCCTTGGCAAAATCCAGCACGGAATTTGTGCAGATTGCGTCTTGCCGCTGGCAGGCGGCTTTTTTATAATAAAGCCAAAACCAATACAGCCGCCCTGCAGCGGCCCATGAAAGAGGTGCATTGTATGAAAATCGGAATGATCGGTCTGGGGATTATGGGCAAGCCTATGGCCAAAAATTTGCTCAAAGCCGGATATGACCTGACGGTTAGCAGCTTCAACAAGGCTGCCGATGAACTGGTGGCCCTGGGCGCCCAGAAGGCCGAGAACAAGCGGATCGGGGAAACCTGCGATGTGGTACTGACCATGCTGCCGGATTCCCCGCAGGTCAAGCAGGTCATGCTGGGGGAGGACGGCGTGGCTGCCCATATGCATCCGGGCAGCGTGTATATCGATATGAGCTCCATCAATCCCCTGGCCAGCAAAGAGGTAGCCGCCGCACTGGTCCAGCGCGGCATCGAGATGCTGGACGCACCGGTGTCCGGCGGTGAGCCCAAGGCTATTGATGGGACTCTGTCCTTCATGGTGGGTGGCAAACAGGAAGTATTTGACCGCTACAAGCCGCTGCTGAGCGCTATGGGTTCCAGTGTGGTGCGCTGTGGCGAAGTGGGCGCCGGCAACACCACCAAGCTGGCCAACCAGATCATTGTGGCCTGCAACATCCAAGCCCTGGCGGAAGCCCTGACCCTGGCCCAGAAGGCGGGGGTAGACCCCGAACTGGTGTTCCAGGCCATTAAAGGCGGTCTGGCCGGCAGCACTGTCATGAACGCCAAGGCGCCCATGATGCTGGAAGGCAACGATAAGCCCGGGTTCCGGGTCGATCTGCACATCAAGGACCTAAAAAATGCCCTGGACTGTGCCCACATGGTTGGGTCGCCCCTGCCCATGACCGCCGAAGTGCAGGAAGTGCTGCAGTGGCTGCACAACAACGGCTGCGGTCAGAATGACCACAGCGCCATTGCCAAGTTTTATGAGCACCTCACCGGGCTGAAGCTGGGCCGGTAAGGCGAATGGTTGACAAACCGGGGTGAGGCTGTTACTTTTGTAGGTAAAAGAACGGCCTGCGGGCCGCACAGGAGGATGCTCCACCATGGCCAAAATTGCCATTTTTGCGCCTTATCCGGACAGCTGTGAACTTTTGACGTCCATGTTGCCTGATTTTCCACACCTGACACCGCTATGTGTGGAATACATCTCCACCGACCGGGTGGTGCAGCGGGCCAGTACCTTGCAGCAGCAGGGGTGCGACCTGATCATTGCCCGCGGTCTGCAGGCAACGCTGCTCCGCCGGTGCGTGTCGCTGCCCTTGGTGGAAATTCGTGCCACCATGCAGGAGATTGCCCGCCCGGTGAACGAACTCAAACAGACACTGGGCGTCGACTGCCCGGTGCTGGGGCTGGTGGGAATTGCCAATATGTTTCCGGACCTGTCAGCCTTCAATGAACTATTTGGGGTACGCCTGGTTCCGTACCCGGTGCAGGACCGGGCCGAGCTGACCCAAGCGGTAGCCAATGCCGTGGCAGAGGGGGCTCTGGCGCTGATTGGGGGCCGCACTGTCTGTGAGCAGGCCCGGCAACTGGGAGTGCCCAGCCGTTTTTTGCCGGCTGGGCCGGACAGTTTGCGGGCGGCTCTGGAGATGGCAAATCTGTCCAGCCAGGCCATTGACCAGGAAAAACGAAATAGCGCCGAGATTAATGTCATGCTGGACAGCGCCCAGAGCGGTATGCTTCAGGTAGACCGGGAAGGAACGGTCCGCCGGGGCAATGCGGCGGCGTACCGGCTGTTAGAGCAGGAACCGGATCGGGTTCTGCGTCATCCGGTGACCGAACTGCTGCCTGCCCTGGACCCTGGCGCCCTGGAAGCGGCGCTGCTTCAGGGGCAGGAAAGCTATACGGTAGTGCCTGGCGAACAGGACCGGGCACTGATGGTGAGCATCAATCCCATCCGGGTGGACGGAGGCAGCGACGGTGTTCTGCTGACCCTGCAGGAAGGTGACCGCATTATCCGTATGGACAGTGAGCTGCGCCGGGAATTGTACCAGCGGGGCTGCATTGCGGGATGCAGATTTCAAAATTATGTCTGCTGCAGTGCGGTCACACGCAAGCTGTTGGATCTTGGCAAGCGCATTGCCCGGTATAGTGCGCCGGTTCTTCTGCAGGGAGAAAACGGCACCGGCAAGGGTTTGCTGGCCCAGTGCCTGCACAATGAAAGCCTGCTGCGCGCTAATGCCTTTGTGTCTGTGGATTGCAGTGCCTGGCCGCCCGAAACGGTGGACGCCATGCTCTTTGGCAATTACACCAGCCGCCGGGACAATCCCTGCATGGCAGAACTGGCGGAGAACGGAACGCTGTATCTGGCCCATGTGGATGCCCTGCCCTATGAAACCCAGTATAAACTGTTTTGCCTGATCCGGGGCAAGTTCTGGCACAATGGCAGCAACCGGCCTGGCCAGGCAACAGTGCGGGTCATAGCTTCCACCGGAGCCAACCTCGTTGCCATGGTGGAGAAAGGCAGCTTTCGCGGAGAGCTGTATTATGCCCTTACGGCGCTGAGTCTGCAGGTCCCGCCCCTGCGGCAGCGGCGGGAGGATATTCCCGAATGGATAGACCATTACCTGGACCTGTGGCAGCAGCGATACAAACGGTTTGTAAGGCTGAGCCAGGGGGCACGGAAATTTTTACAGGACTATGACTGGCCTGGCAATCTGGACCAGATCAGCAGCATCTGTGAGCGCACGGTTTTGCTGACCCAAAAGCGTACGGTGGATGAAGTCTTTCTGCGCAGCCAGCTGGAACAGGTCAGCCCCCGTTTGGACCCCTGTACCAAGGAGATTGTGCGCTACCGGGACCGCAGAGCTGACCAGATTGCAGAGCTTCTGCGCCGATACCATGGCAATCGGACCAAGGTGGCCCAGGAACTGGGAATCAGCAAAACGACCCTGTGGCGCTGCATCAAAAAGTATGGTATCGGCCCTGCAGAGGGCGACGACGCAGAATACTGATGCATAAGGATCGTGTTATGAGCGGCCTTTGTGGCTACTTTCAGTGAAAAGAATTATGTGCAAAGGAGATTTATAACTGGTTGCTGTTCTGGTTGCAAAAGATGTGAAAAAGTGCCCGTTCCCCGTCAGGGAAGCGAGCACTTTTTTGTTATCTGAGAAAGGGATTACATGTACTCCATCTCGAACTTGCGGCCGTACAAGGTTTCGCCGATGGCATCGTGCAGCAGCTGCATGAAGGTGCGGTGCAAGGGAGTGATGCGCTTGGCGTTGAATACCACATAGATTCGGAAGGATGTGGGGCTGCCGCCGGGCATGACAAAGACCGGCTTTTCCTCCGTGTGGACAAAGTGGGAATAGGCTGCGTTCTCAAAAGCAATGCCCATGCCGTTGGCCACCATCTGATAAACGGTCACCGCGTTGGAAATGAACATGGTACGTTTGGGATGGAAATTGTAGGCGGTGCACATCCATTGGGTATGGCGATTCATACTGCCCTTGACACTGGGGCAGATGAACAGCTCATTGCTCAACCGTTCGGCATCTACATCCAGGGGATGGGTCATGCTGTTTCCTGTCAGATCGTAAGATTTCATGAGTGGGATGCTGCGGGGAACCAAAAACAGGTGGAATTCCTGAGGCAGGCGCAGATAGGACAGCTTGGCGTTATACACATAGGTTTCTACCACAGCCATGTCCAGCACTCCGTGCAGCACCTTCTCGATCATATTTGCGTCCCGGTCCTCGGATACGCTGATCTCGGCGTCCGGAAACATTCGCTGCAGCCGGGGCAGGGTCATGGGCAGCCAGATGGTGCCGCGGTTTCGCCCGATCCCCAAGTTCAGCTTCAGGTCCGGGTCGCTGTTGAACTGCAGTAGGTCCCGGGCCAGGCGGTCCTGCATGCTGCAGATTTTTTCCAGTTCGGAGATATAGTAGGTGCCGGCTTCGGTAATGCGGATGGGGTTGGTACTGCGGTCAAACAGCCGTACTCCCAGATCCCGCTCCAGCCGGTTCAGGTATACGGTCAGCGCCGGCTGCGAAATGAACAAACGGTCGGCAGCACGTGTGATATTCTGTTCCTCTGCCAGTACCATCAGATAGTTCAGTTGATCAGACATGGTATTTTTCACAATATTTTTCCACCACCTTTGGTAAGTGCTATTATTATAGAAGCAAAAAACCGCTTTGTAAAGTGTTTTTTTAGGCCCCATAACTTTGTGGTTATACCGCGATAGTTGGGTTGATATTTCCAATCGGGCAAAAGATGTGGATATAATTTAGGCAGAAGATGACCTTGACCGCCGGAGCCGGAGGGAATGGCAGGCGGCCTGAAGACAGTTAAGCAAGAGAATTCCACAGGGAGGAAACACAAACGATGAATCAAGTTGTGATCAAGGAACCGGGAATTGTCGAAGTTCGCAAAGACGCCGTGCAGCCTGTCCCCGGTGCAGGAGAAGCGCTGCTGAAGGTACAGTATTGCGGAATCTGCGGCGCCGACCTGGCCAGCTTTACCGGCAACCAGCCGTTTACTACCTACCCCCGGGTGCCCGGGCATGAGTTCAGCGCCCAGATCATCAGCGTGCCGGAAAATGACCGCGGCCTGAAAGCAGGGGACATGGTTACCTGCAACCCGTACTTCAATTGCGGGCACTGCTATTCCTGCCGCCGGGGCTTTGTCAACTGCTGCACCGACAACCAGACCATGGGCGTGCAGCGGGACGGCGCTTTTCAGGATTACATCACCATGCCGGTGGAACGCATCATTCCCGGCCGCGGCCTGAGCGCCCGGCAGCTGGCGCTGGTGGAGCCCTTCTGCATCGGGCATCACGGCATCTCCCGCGGACATGTCAAAGCCGGGGACAAGGTGCTGGTGGTGGGCGCAGGGCCCATCGGGATGTTTGCCATGCTCAGTGCCAAGGCCATCGGCGCCGAGGTGTACATGGCCGATATCCTGGACGGCCGCCTGGCCGTTGCCCAAGAAATGGGGGTCAACGGCACCGTCAACTCCGCTTCCCAGGAGGATGTGGATCGCTTTACCGCCGAAATTACCGGCGGAAACGGGTTTGATGTGTGCGTGGAATGCTGTGGCCTGCCCCAGACATTCCTGCAGTGCATCCAGCAGGCCGCCTTTGCCGGCACCATCATCCTGATCGGCAACGGCAAGCGCGAAACCACCTTCCTGCATTCCATCCTGCTGAAAAAGGAACTGAACGTATACGGCAGCCGTAACGCCTACACCGCCGACTTTGAGCAGGTGGTGGACATCCTGTGCCGCGGCCTGGTGGACGTGGAAAAGCTGGTCGGCCGGGAATATGCGCTAGCCGATGCAGCCGAAGCCTTTACGGCGCTGCAGCACAACGACGGAACCATCATGAAAGTGTTGCTGCGGGCAGAATAAACGTCCCGCACTGAAAATGAAAACGGAGGGAAGTACCCATGAGCAAAGACCAAGCCGCAGCCCCCGCTGTTTCCAAAAAAGGCATGCGCCTGCATTACCGCCGGCTGGCAACCCCGTACCTGATGCTGGCCCCCATGCTGGCCTTCGTGCTGATCTTTATGATCTGGCCCATCATCAACGTGTTCATCATGAGCCTGGAAGAGTACAAGATCAGCAAACCCAACGACCGTCACTTTATCGGCCTGGAAAACTTTATCCAGATCTTCACCAATGACGACTTGTTCTGGCGCACCCTGGGCAACACCGTGGTGTACGCCGTTATCAGCGTGGTGTTCCAGTGTGTGCTGGGCTTCTGGCTGGCATACTTGCTGACCCGCAAGTTCAAAGGCCGTGGAATTGTCCGCGCCCTGGCCCTGGTGCCCTGGGCGGTGGCCGGCCTGATGGTCGGTATCATCTGGAACCTGATGCTCGGCCAGACCTACGGCGTTGTTAACGACCTGCTGCAGCGGGTGGGCATCATTGACAGCAACATCTCCTGGTTCTCCAGCGCGTCCATGGCCATGCTGGCCGCCTGTATCGCCAACGTCTGGCGCGGCATACCGTTCTTCACCATCAGTTATATGTCCGCTCTGGTCAGTATCCCGGACGACCTGTATGAATCGGCCCGCATCGACGGTGCCAGCGCTCCTACCATGATGTTCCGCATCACCATCCCCATGATCAAGGATACGATCATCTTTACCACCCTGCTGCGCTGCATCTGGACATTCAACGCCGTTGACCTGATCATCGCCCTGACCGACGGCGGTCCGAACCGCGGCACCACCACCCTGGCCCTGTACACCATGCGCACCTTTACCAACAGCTACGATTACGGATACGCGTCCGCTCTGGCCGTGGTTTCCACCATCATCATGCTGATTGTGGCGTTCGTGTACATCAAATTCGGCAAGATGGGCAAAAACGTGTAAAGGAGGCCGCACACCATGAATACCAAATTCAAATGCAACCTGTCTGCCGCGGGCTCCCGCGTACTGCTGCTGTACCTGCCGCTGGCCGTCTTTCTGGTGTTCACCCTGTTCCCCTTCTACTGGATCGTAAACACCTCGCTGAAAGACAGTGTGGATGTGCTGAGCATTCCCATCCAGTACTGGCCCCAAAACCCCACCTTTGAAAACTACCTCTACCTGTTCCAGGAGATGGGCTTCGGCAACAACGTCAAGAACACCTTCTTTGTGGCCATCCTGACTACCGTGTTTGTCACCCTGTTGAGTCTACTGGCCGGATATGCCATGAGCCGTTACAGATTCCGCGGTAAAGGCTTTGTCTATGTGCTCATGCTGGTCACCCAGATGCTGCCCGCCGTGGTTCTGATGATCCCTCTGTTCCAGACCATGGTCAACCTGCACCTGATCAATAACCTGTGGAGTCTGGTGCTGATCTGCACCTGCACCAACCTGCCGTTCTGCATGTTCATGATGATGGGCTACTACAACTCGGTTCCCAACGAACTGGAAGAAGCCGCCCAGGTGGATGGCTGCACCCTGCTGGGGGCGGTGTTCCGCATCCTGATCCCGGTCATGCTGCCCAGCATTGTGGCTACCGGCGCCTACGCGTTCATCAACGCCTGGAACGTGTATGTGTACGCCACCGCCTTTATCACCGACCGCACCAAGTATACCCTGCCGCTGGCCCTGAATGTGTTCCAGGGTGAGTACGGCACCGACTACGGCCTGCTGGCCGCCGGCTGCGTTATCGCGCTGCTGCCCGTTATCATCATCTTTGCCTTCATCCAGAAACACCTTTCCGGCGGTGCCACTTCCGGCGCCGTGAAGGGCTGAGCCCCCCGAAACCAGGAAACAGACGCTTTGCACAAGCGTCCTGAGATACAAAGAACAAGGAGGACACACACATGAAATTGACCAAATGGACCGCCGGCGCGCTGAGCGTTGCCATGTTCGCCGCTTTGCTGACCGGCTGCGGCGGTTCGGACAGCTCTGCTTCCACCGCATCCACCGCCACCAATGAAGCAGCTTCCACCGCGTCCACCGGCGAAAAACAGACCCTGCAGTTCTGGTATCACTCTGCCGATCCGGTGACTGACGCCTACTTTGAGGACTACTTCAAGGAACTGAACGCCAGCCAGGATCAGTATGAAGTGGTGTACACCAGCTTCTCCTTCGCTGATTTCCAGCAGCAGTTCCAGATGGCAGTTTCCACCAACACCATGCCGGACGTGGTCAGCCTGGGCTTCTCCAACATTGCAGCCTTCACTGCGCAGGATTCCCTGCTGCCCCTGGATGACTATGTGGACCAGATTACCAACTACCAGTACATCGACGATCAGCTGCTGGAAGGCACCCGCACTCTGGGCGACGGCGTGCTGTACGGCCTGCCCTTCGCCTACAACCAGGAAGTGGCCTGGTACAACGTGAAGGACTTTGAGGCAAACAACATCACCCCGCCCGAAACCCAGTCCCAGTTCCTGGAGCTGTGCGAACAGTATGCCGATCCCGCCAACTCCAAGTACTTCTACAGCATGCGCGGTGTGCGTCCCTACGACAGCCTGGTTGCCTGGCTGTGGACCTACACCGACGGCCTGGGCTATGAAGGCTCCTGGTTCGACGACGAAGGCAACTGCATCCTGAGCGATCCCGCATTTGCCGAAGCGCTGGATACCTACGCCAACATCTACAAGAACAACTGGGTTTCCGGTGACTCCATCAACAACAACTTCGACCAGATCGTGGCCGAGTTCGGCTCCGGCGTTTCCATGTATATCATCCACAACTCTTCTTCTGAAGCCACCCACCTGGAGAACCTGGGCGAAGGCAACTTTGCCGCAGCCCGCGTCCTGGCCAATGACCAGGGTCACTACTTCGCTTCCGGCCTGCAGCCCAACATCTACTGCATCCCCAACCAGGGCGACGGCAAGGATTACAGCGGCTCCGTGTGGCTTATCGACCAGCTGCTGAGCGCCGATGTGGAAGGCGAACTGTGCCGCCAGCTGGGCCGCGTCCCCTGCAACGTGCAGGTGCAGGAGCAGGATTGGTATTCCAGCGATCCCGAAATGATGCTGTATGCCAGCTACCTGACCGACCCCAATTACTATCAGATCGACAACCCGTACTGGCTGACCGATTTCTCCACCTTCATCACCGATGACATGACCGCCGATTTCCAGGCCGTCCTGATGGGTGACATGACCGCGCAGGATTGTGTCAACGGCTGGGCCGAAGCCATCGACGGCTACCAGGCCGAATACCTGGCAAGCAAGTAAGCACGGCACCATGAGCTAAGTCTGGGCGCACGCCCAACTGAACCGACGCTGCGCCACGGGGGGAGTTTTTCTTCCTTACGTGACGCAGCTTCTTTTTTTGAAAAACTTTGCGCATTTTTTGGCAAGGGAGGAATCCACATGGCACAGCCGACCGTCCTGTTTCAGGATGATTTCCGCTCCTTCTCCATCGGGCCGCTACCCTTTGACCGGGAACATTCCGCCATGGGTGAATACCATTTTGTGCAGCAGCCCGGTTATGCGGGCAGCTGGTACGATCCCATCACCAACTGCAACTACCGCGGTCCCAGCTGGATCGTGACTGCCTGCGATGGGGTTCACTTCATGGAACAGCAGCGGGTGCGCAACCCGTTGACCCACAATGTCTGCCCGGTGTTGACCGCCGGGGACGAGGACTGGGGTGATTATACCGTCCGTGTGCGGATGCGGGCCCTGTGTACCAAGGAGGAAGCCGGCATCCTGTTCCGGTACCAGACTTCCCTGATGCACTATGCTTTTTTCCTCAATAACGGCAAAGCGCAGCTGTACCGGGTGGAAAAGACCCGGCGAACCCTGCTGGCCGAATGCGGCTTTGCCTATGACTGCGATACCCTGTACACCCTGGAAGCCCGCTGCTGCGGCACCCGGCTCTGCTGCGGCGTAGACGGGCAGACGCTGCTGGAAGTCCGGGACGACCGGTACGCCACCGGCAAGGTGGCCCTGGCTGCTTACATGCCTGCCCAGTATACCGATGTGCTGGTCACGGCCGACCCCGCAGCCGCAGCGGCTTTCACCGCCAGGCGGGACGCCCGAAAAGCCCGCGTGGCGGACAAGCGCCGCCGGTATGCCCAGCCGGAATTGTGGAAGATCATCAATCTGGAAAACTTCGGTGCTTCCCGTCAGATCCGCTTCGGCCACCTGACCGGCGGCAGCGACTGGTATTTTGTCATGGCCCAGCACCAGAAACGGGTATTCAAGGAACGCTACTGCAACATCAGCTGCCTGACCGCCGTGAGTATCGAAACCGGTCGAGTGCTTTGGCAGACCGGGGAACCCTCTGCCCTGGCGGTCAACCAGGATACCACCTGTGACCTGCCCTTCCAGATTTACGACATCAACAATGACGGCATTGACGAGGTCATTGTGGCCCAGGACTTCCATCTCAAGATTCTGGACGGCCGCACCGGCCGGGAGCTGCGGTCTATGGCCACCCCCTTCAACGACGACCCGGCGGATCAGATCCTGGGCATCGAGTTCCAGAAGCATGCCTTCGACCGCCTGAATGTGGATGCTATCCGCATCGTGAACGTGTCCGGCAAGGAGCACCCCAGCGATATCCTCATCAAGGACCGCTATGCCCGGCTGTGGGTGTATGACGATCAGTTCAACCTGCTGTGGAAGTTTACCCACAACAACACCGGCCATTTTCCCTACGCCTACGACTTCAACGGGGACGGCAAGGACGAAATCTTCAGCTGTTACAACATGATCAGCAGCGATGGCAAGCTGGTCTGGCAGCTGCCCATCAGCACCGACCACACCGACGAGATCGTTATCGGCCGGTTTGACCCCGATGTGGATGATGACCTTATTGCCATTGTGTCCGGGTGGGAAGGGTTCATGATCGTGGACAAGCAGGGCAACATCCGCGCCCGGGACATCAACGGTCACGGCCAGCGCATCAGTGTGGCCAACTACTGCCCCGACCGTCCCGGCCTGCAGATCTGCACCACTACCTACTGGGAAAATCAGGGCATTGTCTATCTCTACGACTGCAAAGGGCGAGAAATCTGGCACCAGGAACCCAAGTGCAACGGCAACGTCATTGCCCCGGTCAACTGGCAGGGGGATGGCACTGAGCTGATCCTGCTCAATGGTAACCCCGAACTGGGGGGCCTGATTGACGGGGAAGGGGACCAGGTGGTCCGGTTCCCGGCGGACGGCCATCCAGACATGTGCGCCGAGGTCATCGACCTCACCGGTGATGCCCGGGATGAAATCGTGCTATGGGATGCCAAGCACATGTACATTTACACCCAGGACCGTCCCTGCACCCTGACTGACCGGGAGTATATCCCCCTGAAATACCCACACTGCAACTCTTCCAACTATCGCGGAGAGTTCTCTTTCGCCCGCTGGCGCCGGCGCTGAACCGTCCGCCGTCCACCCACATACCTTTGACTGGAGAATTTTTATGTTGTATGATCGCTACCTTCGGCAGTATGCCGCGGTATTCAGCCGTACCGACCGCAATATGTGGAACTATGAGGATGGCTGTGTGCTGATCGGACTTTCTGCCCTGTACCGGGCCACTGGCGAAGAAGTGTTCCGGGATACCATCCAATGTTTCATTGACCGTTATATCGACGACACCGGCGCCATCCGCTGCTACGACCAGAAGGAATACAACCTGGATTACATCCCCACCGGCCGTGTCCTGTTTGAACTGTACGACCGGACCGGAAATCCCAAATACCGCACCGCGATCGAAACCCTGGAAGACCAGCTGCGCCACCAGCCTCGCACAGCCAGCGGCAGTTTCTGGCACAAAGGCATCTATCCCAATCAGGTCTGGCTGGACGGACTGTACATGGGCCTGCCGTACTATGTGACCTATGAACGCAAGTTCGGGGATGGCAGCCGCCTGGACGATGTGATGCTGCAGTTCCGCAACGCCCGCGCTCATCTGTACGACCCCAAGACCGGCCTGTACTACCATGCCTGGGACGAATCCCGCCAGGCTTTCTGGGCAGACAAAGAAACCGGCCTGTCCCCTAACATCTGGCTGCGGGCCCTGGGGTGGTACCTGATGGCTCTGGCCGATATCTACGACCTTTTCCCGGAAGAGCGAGCCGAGGACCGGCGGGAACTGGCGGCCCTGTGGAAGGAAGGCATCGACGGTATCCTGCGCTGGCAGGATCGGGACAGCGGGCTGTTCTATCAGCTGCCGGCCCTGCCGAATGTGCCTGGCAACTATCTGGAAACCAGTGGTTCCCTGATGGTGGCGTACAGCCTGCTGAAAGGGGCCCGCCTGGGCGTTCTGTCCGATGAAACCTACCGCCGCAGCGGGGAACAGGTGCTTATGGGCATTGCCTTGCGCAAGTTTACCATCAGCAACGGCCAGGTCAGCCTGAACGGCATCTGCAAGGGGGCCGGTCTGGGCCCGGCAGGCAATCTGCGCCGCAACGGCACAGTGGAATACTACCTGTCGGAAGATGTGGTGGCCGATGAACAGAAGGGCGTGGGCGTCTGCATGATGGCCTATGCCGAATATCTGCTGGCCCGGAAAGCCGATGCCCTGGCAAAGGATTTTCCCCGGGTGGAGATATTCACCAAGGAGTATGACCCCATCATGCCCGGTGACGAAAAGTTCATCGCCTTTGAAGCCCGGCGCCGCGCCGAGGCCGCTGCCCGATGAGCGCCCCCGCGCTGCGCACCGCTACCCCCGAATCCGTGGGCATACCTAGCGAGGCCCTGCATAGTGTGCTGGATTTCTGGGAGGAGCGAGGCCTGGCCATGCATAGCCTGCTGGTCATGCGTAGGGACCGGCTAGTGCTGGAAGCCTACTGGAAACCTTTCGGCCCCCAGACCCTGCATCGCATGTTTTCCCAGACCAAGAGTCTGGTTTCCCTGGCCATCGGGTTGCTGGAAGAGGAAGGCCGGCTTTGCCTGGATGATCCCATATGCCGGTATTTTCCGGACAAACTGCCTCCCGCTGGTCCTACTCCCGAACTGGCCGCCCTGACCATCCGGGAGATGCTGTGCATGGCCACCCCCTACCGACGTACTACCTACAAGGACCATCCCGGCCCCGACTGGGTGGGCAGTTTCTTTACCGCTCCGGCAGACCATGCCCCCGGACGGTTCTTTGCCTATGACACCAGCGCCACCCATGTGCTCTGTGCCCTGGTGGGCCGGTTGAGCGGGGAAGAACTGCTGCCTTATCTGCGCCGGAAATGCCTGGACGAGATCGGCTTTTCCCCCAAAGCCTACTGCCTGGGGGATCCCATGGGAATCCCCCAGGGTGGGTCGGGGCTGCTGGCCTGCCCCCGGGATATGTTGCGCCTGCTGCGTCTACTGGCCGCAGAGGGCCGGTGGGGCGGGCGGCAGCTGCTGCCCGCCGGCTATCTGCGGCAGGCTTTGTGCCGCCAGATTGATACCGAAGCCAACAATGCCGGCGGCGAATGGGATTTCGCCCAGGGGTACGGCTACCAGTTCTGGCGGCTGTCCCACAACGGCTGGTGCCTGTACGGCATGGGCGGGCAGCTTTCCATCTGCCTGCCGGACAAGGACCTGCTGGTGGTTACCACTGCCGACACCCAGGGCCGCCAGGGCGGGGTGCAGCTGATTCTGGACGGGCTGTGGACCTGCCTGTGGCCCCGGCTTGCCCCGGACCCTTTGCCGGAAAATCCCCCGGCCCGGGCTGCCCTGCGCGAGCGGGTGCAGGCGCTGACCCTGGCGCCGGTGGCCGGAATCCCCTGGCCGGGCTCTGCCGCCGGGCACGACGGCACCTACCGCCTGCACGGTCCCGCCGGCCTTCGGGAGATGACCCTGCGCAGCGGCGACGCCGGCGGAACCCTGGAGCTGTGCTACTCCTCCGGCACGGTGGTGCTGGACTTCGGAGCGGGCAGCTGCCGTTGCGGCAGCTTCGCGGAAACGCAGATTCCCTGCGCGGTTTCCGCTGCCTGGAAGGACGACCGGACTCTGCTGGTGCGGGTCTGCCTGCTGGGAGAGCGCACCGGCAGTCTGCTGGTGCAGGCTGTGTTTGCGGGGAACGCCGTGACCCTGCTGCTGCGCTGCCTGGAGGAGTACCCTGACCCCCGGTTTGAGGGAACGGCCGATGGAACACGGAACCGTTCTTGAAAACACGCAAAAGGAAATACTATGAACGTTGATGCTTTGGAACGGGAGATTCTGGCCCGGATCCGTCCACCTCAGATTCCGAATTACAGCCTGAACATCTGCCGCTGTGGCGCGGTGCCGGGCGCCCGCACACCCCAGACTGCCGCCCTCCAGCAGGCCATTGACCGGGTGGCCGCAGCCGGCGGGGGCCGGGTGGAGGTGCCTCGGGGTGTTTTTCTTACCGGGGCGCTGCGCCTGCGCAGCCATGTGGAACTGCACCTGCAAAGTCCCGCTTCGGTGCTGCGGTTTCTGCCCCGGGTGGATACGGGTGATTATCCGGTGGTGTTTTCCCACTGGGAAGGCACCCCCTGTTACAATTATTCGGCGCTGCTGTATGCCTGTGACGAAACTGATCTGGCTGTGACCGGCCCCGGTGTGCTGGATGGCCAGGGGCGGCCGGATACCTGGTGGTCCTGGCACCATGAAGAGGAAAATCCCTGGTCCACCGAGAGCACAGACCTGCAGGCACCGGCCCGCCGCCGTCTGCGCCGCATGAACCTGGAAGGGGTGCCGGTGGAGCAAAGACGGTTCGGGGATGGAGATTATCTGCGCCCTAACTTTGTGCAGTTCCTGCGCTGCGAGCGGGTACTGCTAAAGGAATTTACCATGCGTCACAGCCCTATGTGGAACCTGAACCCGGTGCTGTGCCGTAGCGTGGTCATACGGGGGCTGTGTATCGACTCTCACGGCCCCAACTCCGACGGCTGTGACCCGGAAAGCTGCGACGGGGTGCTCATCGAAAACTGCTTCTTTGACAATGGGGACGACTGCATCAGCCTGAAATCCGGCAGGGACCGGGACGGGCGTATTTTGGCTACGCCCTGCCGAAATGTGCTCATCCGCCACAACTTCTTTGCCGACGGCCACGGCGGTATTGCCCTGGGCAGCGAGATGAGCGGCGGACTGTGCCGTATTGTGGCCCGTGGCAACCGGTTCGACAGCCCCAACCTGACCTATGCCCTGCGGCTGAAAAGCAATGCCCGCCGGGGTGGGGTGGTGGAACAGGTGGTGCTGGCAGACAGCGACATCCGTACGGTGAGCGGGGCCGCGGTGCACGGCACCATGATGTATGAGGACGGCCCTGACGGCGACAACCTTCCGGTGTTTCGGGATATTCTGATCCAGAACGTCACCGCTCACGGCGGAGAGTACGGCATTTTTCTCGAAGCCTTTTCCCAGGTGCCCATCACCGGGCTGGAACTGCGGCACATTCACATCGACGGTGTGACCCATCCGCTCTGGGCACAGAACTGGAAAGATCCGGTGCTGGAGGATGTGTTCCTCAACGGCAGACCCTATCCCCGCCCTTACGGAGTGCACATTCTGGGAATTCCCGCCCCTGGGGCCGAACTTCATGCCGCCAGCAACAGCTGCGTGCCGGGCACCCCGCCGGCCTACCGTTGGCAGTTCTGCCCGCCCGGCGGTGCCTGGCGGGACTGCGGCACCGGCACCGTCTTCCGCCTTTCTGCCGCCATGCAGGCAGGGCGGCTGCGCCTGTGGGCCATCAATTCTCAGGGCTGCGGGGAGCAAAGCATGGAATACCACATTGTGCCGCCCCCTGAGCCGGGCGCGGCGCCGGGCACCCCCGGAAGTGTCGAAAACCGACGTCTGCAGGCCCGGGGTATGCTGCCCGGCCCCAACGCCGGCGCGCCCGACGCCCCCATACGGCGGCGGACGCTGGCCAGTATGCTGGAACCGATGCTGAGTCCGGTGCCGGGCCTGCCCCCATTGGAAAGCGCTATCGTCCAGGGGGTCATGACTCGCCAGGGGGATGCCTTGGCACCCAACGGTTTCCTCACCCGGGAAGAGCTGGCCACCGTGGCCATGTCCTGCTGCGCGGCCAACTACCGCAACGCATCCACCACCCGGCCCCATTGCGCCGACGCCGACCAAGTCAGCCCTATTCATGCCACCCAGGTGGCCCGGGCCTTGTATTTCGGCTTTATGAAGCTGGACGAAAGGGGCCGGTTTGACCCGGACCGCAGGGTTACCATGGCCCAGGCGGTGTGCACCCTCAACGCGGTGGCGGATTTCAACAGCCTGTAACTGCAATCTTTTGATTCCAGTTTGCAATCGTTCGTTTCGGATTTTGCAATTTCTCCGTTTTGGACAGCTTTGACGTCCAGATTCGGTGGTTCTGCCCATTGAACAAACCGCCGCTGCGGGCTACACTCGTTTCAAAGCCCCTGCGGCTTATCTTTGGAGGAGGCATCGTCCTATGTATCTGCCCTACGGAATCATCCCGCCCATCATCACCCTTTTCACGCCGGAAGGTACCGTGCGATGTGACGCCCTGGCCGATATGGTCCGCCATCTCATTGACAATGGGGTGCACGGCGTGTTCCCCTTCGGCACCACCGGCGAGTTCTACGCCGTCAATGATGAGGAGTATGTCCAGGTTCTGACCACTGTGCGCCAGGCGGCTGCCGGCTGCAAGAACCGCTACGGAAAGCCTATCCAGCTGCTGGCCGGATGCAGCCACATCACCACCCGGGGCGTCATTCGTCTGGTGCACCTGGTGGAGCAGGTGGGTGGCTACGATGCCGTCAGCGTGCTGACCCCCATGTTCGTCAGCCAGACCCAGGACGAATTGTACACCTATTACCGCACCATCGCCGAAGCGTCCTCGCTGCCGGTGATTATGTACAACAACAAACCCAAAACCAACGTCAACATTGCCCCCGAAACCGCCGCCCGCCTGGCGCGGGACTGCCCCAACATCATCGGCATCAAGGATTCCACCGGGGATATGACCACCTGTGAGGAATACCTGCGCCTGACCATGGACCAGCGGGACCATTTCCATGTGATGATGGGCCGTGACACCATGATCTATGCCGGCCTGCATTACGGATGCTCGGGCGCTGTGGCCAGCTGTGCCAACGTGGCTCCCCGCATCGCTGCCGACATCTATGATAAGTTCATGGACGGCGACTGGAAGGGGGCGCTGGAAGCTCAGTACCGTCTGGCGCCGCTGCGCATTGCCTGCTCCATGGGCACCTTCCCCCAGGCCATCAAGGAAGGGCTGAACATGCAGGGCATTCCGGTAGGCAAGTGCCTGGACCCCATCCAGGAACTGACCCCGCCCGAAAAGGAAAAACTGCGCGCCGTTCTTGCGGAAATGGGCCTGCTGTAACGGGAATTGCATTAAAAAGGAGCCGATTATGCCTGATTTTTACCTGGGTGCACGCGCCCATGACTACGGCCGAGGAACTCCGGCCGAAATGTTTGCCCGCCTGCGGCGGGATGGCTGGACCTGCACCCAGCTGGCCTACCCCAAAGCCATAGAAGGAATTTCTACCCTGGAAGATGTGACCCCCACGGTGGTGGAGGACACCCTGACTGCCATGAAAGACACCGGCCTGCGCGTGCCGGTGCTGGGGGTGTACCGGGAACTGGCTGCTGCGGACGAAACCCTGCGCCGTCGGGAGGTCCGGGCGTTCATCAGCCAGATGCCGGTCTGCCGGGCCCTGGGGGCTTTGTGCATGGGCAGCGAAACCACCGGCATGGAAAAACAGCCCGCCGGTACCACCCTGGCCCAAGCCCGGGCCCAGCTGGAAAAAAGCCTGGAAGAGATTCTGCCTGCCGCTGAAGCCCTGGGGGTGACGGTGGCACTGGAACCGGTGTGGCATCATGCCCTGTCCACCGCCGAGTATGCCCGGCAGCTGCTGGATACCATGGCCAGCCCGGCCCTGCGCCTGATCTTTGACCCTGCCAATCTGCTGGGACCGGACTGGCTGGACCGGCAGGATCAGCTGTTCGGCCGCGCCATGGACTTATGGGGCGACAAGATCATGGCTGTGCATTTCAAGGGTGTGCGGTACGAAGGCCGGCGTCACATCCCCTGCCGGCTGGAAGATTCGGTGGTAGAATACGAAACAGTATTCCGCCACATGAAGGGCCTGCCCCAGAAGGAACTGCCCATCCTTCGGGAGGAAGCCGTGCCCGGTGCCGCCGACAGCGACCGGGCCGTCATGACACAGGCCTGCCGGTGGATGCAGTGACCGGCGCCGCAAAGGAGAAAAGGAAATGCAGTACAATTTTGAGCGGTTCGACGCCTATTTCCGCGCCTATCTGCGGCGGGGAATCTGTGGCGGCGCACCCCATAAAAACTGGAACTACAAGGACGATCTGACAATACTGGGGGCCTATGACCTGTACCGCGCCACCGGGGATGTGTTTTTCCGGGACAGGATTCTGGACCTGACCGGAGAACTTCTGCCGCCTGACGATCAGCCTCTGGGCCACAATCTGGATACCATCAGTTTCGGCAAGACCGACCTGGTCCTGCTGACTTTGACAGGGAACGAGCGCTGGCGGCGCCGCCTGGCGGCCAAACAGGCGGCTCTGGCTGAGCATCCCCGCACCGAAAGCGGCAACTTCTGGCATAAGGATATCTATCCCTGGCAGGTCTGGCTGGACGGACTGTACATGGCTTTACCCGTTTACCTGCAGGACCCGGCCAACGCAGAGGATGCTCTGCACCAGATCGAGGAGGTCCGTCGGCGGCTGTACCTGCCGGAAAAGGGGCTGTATCGCCATGCCTGGGATGAGCGCCGGGCGCAGGAATGGGCCGACCCCGAAACCGGGCTTTCCCCCTGTGTGTGGCTGCGGGCCGAAGGCTGGTTCCTGATGATGCTGGCGGATATCCGGGAACTGATGCCCCGGCAACAGGAAAAAGAACGATTGGATGCTCTTTTGCTGGAAGCTGTCAACGGATTGCTGCCCTACCGGGACCGGGAAAGCGGGATGTTCCTGCAGCTGGTGGACCTGGCCGGGGAGCCTGGCAACTATCCCGAAACATCGGGCAGCGCCATGGCGGCCTATGCCATGATGAAAGGCGCTCGGCTGGGCATGCTGCCCGCCGGGTACTTTCAGCGGGGGGCCGGGGTCCTGGCCGGTATTCAGGATACCGGCCTGAAGGGGACGGGGGACACCCTGGTGCTGGACGGTATCTGCGGCAGTGCGGGGCTGGGCCCCGGGCCCGACCACCGCACCGACCGCGACGGGAGCGTGGCCTATTATCTCAGCGAAGCCATCCGCCCGGACAACCAGCATGGTGCGGCAGCCTGCATGATGGCTTACAGCGAATATCTGCGCGGCAACCGGTGAACACCCGGCCGCGTGTTCAAACCAAAGAGGAGGTGCCTTATGGCGGAACAACAAATGCCTCTGGTCCTGCAGGTCAAGCCCCAGGACAACGTTGCCATTGCGGTGCGGGACCTGCCCGCCGGCACAATGGCGGCCCCCGGCCTGCGTGCGCTGCAGGATATTCCCCAGGCTCACAAGATTGCTCTGCGGCACATTCCCCAGGGGAGCGAGGTGCTGCGCTATGGGGTGGTACTGGGCTATGCCCGGCAGGATATTCCGGCGGGCAGCTGGGTCAATGAGCACATGCTTACCCTGCCCGAAAGTCCGGCGTTGACCGAGCTGCCCTACGGCACCAACCTGGTTCCCCCGCAGGACCTGCCCGACCCAACCCGTACCACCTGGATGGGTTACCGCAACCGTACCGGCCCTGCCGGTACCCGCAACCTGCTGGGCATCGTCACCACGGTACAATGCTGCGCTGGGGTAGTAAAGGTGGCGGTGGAGCGAATCCGGCGGGAACTGCTGCCCCGCTACCCCCATGTGGATGACGTAGTGGCCGTGACCCATCCCTACGGATGCGGGGTGGCCATCAATGCGCCCATGGCCAAAATTCCCATCCGGGCGGTGCGCAATCTGGTGCGCCACCCCAACTTCGGCGGGGAAATCATGGTCATCGGGCTGGGCTGCGAAAAGCTGACCTATGACCGGCTGCTGGAACCGGAAGAGATCAACCCGGAAAACGTCCTGACCCTGCAGGACTGCCATGGCCATGATGCCATGATGCAGGCCATTCTGGACATGGCTGACCGCAAACTGCAGCGGCTGGAACAGCGCCGGCGGGAGGAACTGCCCCTGAGCGAACTGGTCATCGGCATGCAGTGCGGCGGCAGCGACGCCTTCAGTGGGCTGACCGCCAACCCCAGCGCCGGGTATGCCGCCGATATGCTGGTCAAGGGCGGGGCCACCGTGCTGTTCAGCGAGGTGACCGAAGTGCGGGACGGGGTGCAGTTTCTGGCAGCACGCTGCCCGGATGCGCACACCCGGGACCGCCTGGTGGCGGAAATGCAGTGGTATGACGATTACCTGGCCGCCGGTGGGGTGGATCGAGATGCCAATCCCACTCCCGGTAACAAGAAAGGCGGCCTGGCCAATATTGTGGAAAAGGCCATGGGCAGCATTGCCAAAAGCGGCACCAGCCCCATTGTGGAGGTCCTGAGCCCGGCTGAGAAGCCCACCGCCCACGGACTGATCTATGCCGCTACCCCTGCCAGCGATATCGTGTGCGGACCCTGCCAGTTGGCTTCCGGCATCGGCCTGCAGGTGTTCATGACCGGACGCGGTACCCCCTACGGGCTGGACATTGCCCCGGTCATCAAGGTGTGCAGCCGGGACGAAATGAAGGATTTCTGGTTCGATATGATTGACATTTCGGCTGGAGGCGTTGCCACCGGGCGCAGTACTATTGCCCAGGTGGGACATGAAATTTTTGATATGATCCTGGATGTGGCCAGCGGGGTGCGCAAGCCGTACAGCGACCAGTATGGTTTCCATAATGACCTGTGCATCTTCAACCCCGCCCCGATCACATGATTCGGCGGGCCACACCTGCCCAACCAAGAGACCGCCTTTGGGAGAGTGAATTCTCCCGGGGCGGTCTTTTGTTGATGACTTTTGGCGGGAAAGGGTGGCAAACAACCCCCCCCCGCTCTGCGTGTGACAGAGTGGGTGGGGTTGGAACCCTTAGAGGTCGCTGCAAGAGGTTTGCGGGCGAGTCAGGCGCAGGGTTCGGGTCTGGTTGGGGACCAGAGAGATCCGTCCTTCCGGCAGGGGGCCGGGCAAAGGCGTTTCATCCAGCTGGGTTTCCCCCGCTAGGGCCCAGCCGCCGGTAAGGGCGGCGGACTGTTCGGCGGCCGTGCCATTGTAGCACCGCAGAAGCAGGTGGTTCCCTTGTTCTTCCTTTTTCATCGTGCTCATGGTCAGCTGATCGTTGTCCAGGGCAAGCAGGCTGTAGGTGTAGGGGGTGGACTGGGTGGAAGCGTTCAGCTTCATGGCGTTGTAGGGCATTTTGTTGTAGGTGACCACCGGGGCGGTGTACTCCTTGGCCATTTGCTGTACATGAGCCCGGTCGGCGGTCAGGGCCAATTCGTAGGTCTGCACCCCGCGCATCTGGGAATCCGGGGTTTCCATCCGGATGCCGGAGGGGCGACCCGGGCGGCGGTACAGTTCTTCCTTGCCCAGCAGGCCCACGCAGCGGAACAGGGTCACGGCGATGGTGGAATATCCTTCGCCCACCAGCTCAAATTCCCGCACAGAGTTGGTCAGCACGCACAGACCTTTGTCGCTGTCCTGGGCCACATAGCTCAGGAAAGGATAAATGGCATCAGGGCGCTCGGACCAGTGCTCGGCTTCCCAAACGTCCATGGCATTGTCCCGGGCGGCCCGGGTGATGGACCCGAACTGGTTGTCGCTCACCGAGCAGCGGGCGGCCAGGCGATTGGGAATCAGCAGACGTACTCTGTGATCATCGGCCTGATTGTCGGCGGTGATGCGCAGTTCAATATTTCGGGAATGGGCGCGCAGTACGACATGGATGGTGAAGTCCACCGCACCGTCACATACTTTCGCCCGGCGGGAATCCAGATTGGCAGGCACCGGCAGATGCAGGGCAATCTCGGCCTCGTCCAGCAGGGCATGGCGGGTTACGGTATGCTGTGCTGCTGCATCGGCACTGGTCAGGACCCAGTCCTCGGGCAGGGGGGAGTAATCGTATTCGTCGCCGTCGTCGCTGCCGTCCTCCACCAGAAGTACCTTGTCGTAAACGGTACCGTCGGTTTTGTCTGTGACGGTCAAGGTGCCGTTGGGAGCAACGGCGATGTAGTAGTATTCGTTTTCCAGGCAGTCAGCCGGGGCGGCGGGGGCCAGCAGAACCGGGGCCTCGCAGGGCTGGACGAACCAGGTGCGGTATCCCATGGAAGGCAGGTCGGCCTCCATGGCGATGTCATACCGTACAAAGGGGTCATAGTTGCCGTAATGGACGATCTGACGGTCGATGAGGCCTGCGTCCACCACCTCGCTGTGGAGGATTTCGTATGGATGCTCCCGGCCGTTCTCATCCCGCAGGGCAAACTGCTTCATACGGGTGATGACCGACCCGGTCACCACACCCGAGCGGGGGTAGGGCAGGGTATTGAAAGCGGTGAATTTGTCCAAGCCGTGTTCCATATCCATGGCATCCACGATTTTGCGTTTGTAGAAGTCAATGAGCCGGTCAGTGCGCTCCTCCGCCAGGAAAAAGCGGTCGGCAATGGCGCGGTGGACCTTATCGGAACAACAGCAGCCCATGGAATCGTGGGCGTGGTTCTTGAGAATCTTTTTCCAGATGGCTTCGATCAGCCCGTGGTGGTACTCAAATCCCAGGCTGTAGGCGATGGAAGCCAGCGGTTCCAGAATGTTGGTGATTTTGTTCTCAATGCGGGTGTTGGCGGATTTCAGATCGGCGTGGGTGGAATAGATGCTGCGGTGTACCCGCATGTATTTCCCGTCCAGAAATTCCCCCCGCAAAGTGTCCAGGGAAGGATTTTTCTCCACCTCTTCGAAGACCTCCTCGTACCGGCCCAATCTGGTGGTGCGGCCGGGGTAGCAGGCTTCGATCTGCTTCATCACCTCGGTGATGTTTTTCTGCAGGGGCATCTGGTCATGACCGTTGGGCAGCAGAATGTGATCGGTGGTAGCGCCCCGGTCCAGCACTGGCAGATACTTGTCCATGCGGTCCCGCAGGGCCTGCGGTTCGGTGGGCAGATACTTGCCGATGGCGTATCCCAGGGGCAGCAGCTGCACAGTCAGGCGGGCATGGTCGTCCCCTTCCCAGATAAACTCCGTCTTGTCGGAACCCATCCGCTCGGAGGTGCCCCGCCAGAACATACACCGGGTGATGCCGAAGCCGTTGAGAATCTGGGGCAGACGGGCTGTCTGACCGAAGGAGTCCGGCAGGTATCCGATCATCATCCGGTTTCCGAAGGGCTCGCAGTCCAGCTTGCCGTACAGAAGGTTGCGCAGAATGGACTCACCGCCCACCACCATCTCATCCGTCTGGGTATACCAGGGGCCGATGATCAGCTTGCCAGCCCGGACCAGGGCCTCGATGCGTGCCCGGTTTTCCGGGCAGACGCTGAGATAATCTTCCAGCACGGCGGTCTGGCCATCCAGCACAAAGCAGGGATAGTCCGGGTCCTGTTCCAGCCTGGTCAGGACTTCTTCCATATCATTCACCAGCAGGATCTTGGATTCTTCTGCGGTGAAGTACCACTCACGGTCCCAGTGAAAGTGGGGGACCACATGAATTTGCGATGCCATAGAATGCTCCTTGTGGTTGTCAGAGAAAAATTAGTGATGGGCTTTGGCCAGCTTGGCTTTGCGCAGGATCACCAGCAACAGGGTAGAAACGGCGGCACCTGCCACAGCGGCAAAGAACCAGATGAGGGCATTGGGCAGGATGCCCAGGCCGTCCTTGAGCAGGAACATGGAGAAGATGCCCGCACCCGGGACATCCAGGCCGATGCCACAGCTGCCGATGATGGCACCGGTGACCGCGGAACCGATGCACAGGGAGGGAATGACCCGCAGGGGATCAGCCATCATGAAGGGGATGGCACCTTCGGTGATGCCGGCCAGGACCAGCAGCCAGGTGGAATTGCCGGCTTCCTTTTCTTCCTTGGTGAACAGGCCACCGAACAGTTTGGTGGCGGCGGTGACGGCGAAGCCGGAAACCATCTTGACGGAGGCGAAGGCGGCGTAGGGCATCAGGATGCCTTCGGCCATGGCGCCCACACAGAAGGTGTAAGCCGCTTTGTTCACGGGGCCGCCCAGATCAAAGGAAACCATGATACCCAGGATCGCGCCCAGCAGCGCGCCGTTGGAGCCGCTCATGGAGCCCAGCATGTTGATCAGGGCGGTGTTGATGGCGGCCACCGGTTTGCCCAGGACAAGGAAAATGGCAATGCCGACCATGATGGTGCTCAGGACCGGATAGACCCAGAAAGACACGAAACCGGCCAGGGTGCCCTTGGCGGGAATGACCTTGCGCAGCCCGCGCACCGAGTAACCGGCCACCAGGCCGCCCAACATACCGCACAGGAAACCGCCGCCAATGAGGTTGGCGGCAATACCGGCTGCAAAGCCGGGAGCCAGGGCGGTCTTATCGCCCAGCGAGTAGGCCATGTACGCGGCCAGAACCGGAATCATGATGGTGCCCAGCATACCGCTGCCCATCTGTTTGAAGTAGTACATCCAGGTGCCTTCGGTGGCGGCAAAGTCCTGCAGCCCGAAGCCCTGGGCAATCAGTACGGCGAAGGCGTTGATCATGCCGCCGGCCACGATGATGGGGATGATGTAGGAGATGCCGGTGAGCACCGCACTCTTCACATCGCTCAGAAAGCCGCCCTTGACGCCGGCAGCGGGGGCGGTTTCACCCTTGTATTCGCCCTTGGCGGAGGTTTTAGCCAGTTCCAGGGCGGCGCGGATCACGCCTTGGGCATCCTTGATAGGGGCGGCCACACGGGTCTTGTAGGTGGGCAGATGGGCAAACCGCTCGCTCTCCTTCACGGCAACATCCACAGCAAAGATGGCGGCATCCGCATCCCGCAGATGTTCAGGAGTCTGGCGGCCTTCCACGCCATTGGCACCCTGCTTTTCCACATAGACTTTCACGCCCATCTCCTCGCCGGCCTTTTCCAGGGCGTCGGCAGCCATGTAGGTGTGGGCGATGCCGGCCGGGCAGGCGGTCACGGCCACGATGGTGTGGGTGTAGACCTTGTTGTCGTCCGGCTTGGAAGGTTCTTTCTGCATGTTCAAATTGTTATAAATTTCGGCGGGGGTCTTGGCGCTGCGCAGCATGTTCAGGAATTCTTCGTCCTGGGTGCGGGTCATCAGGGCAGCCAGGACATCCAGGTGTGTGCTGCCGGCTTCCGCCGTGGGGATGGCCAGCAAAAACACCAGAGTGACCTGGTTGTCCTCTTCCATGCTTTCCCAGTCCTGCACCGGCTTCTTCAGCCGGGCAAAAGCGAAACTGGCCTCTTTGACTGCGTCGCTTTTGCCGTGGGGGATAGCCACGCCGTCGGAAATGCCGGTTTCAGACAAAGCTTCCCGCGCCATGACATCCTTCCAGAATTGTTCCTTGTCGGAAATCTTTCCTTCTTCATACAGGCGGTCCACCAGCAGGCGGATCACATCCAGTTTGTGTTCCAGCTCGCAGTCCAGAACGATCAAATGTTCGTTGGTGATCTGTTTCAGATCCATTTTCCTATACACCCTTTCAATCACACTCAAAAGATGTTGCGGCCCCAAAAGTTCTGATCAGCTACTTTGTATTTGCAGTATAGCATGGCTTTTCGTCAGAGAAGGTGATTTGGAGAAATGTACACAATGTTTTCAAGAAGTTTGAAAAAATTACACGAAAAAACCAAGTACCCGGCTTTCTTACCAAGAAAACCAGGCACTTTGGAAATATAAAGACCGCTATATGGGGCTTGCGAGCGCCGCGAGTCAGGAAAAACTGTAGTTTTTCCAATAGGTTTCGCTCAGCAGGCGGATCACCAGCATCAGGCCGATGCGATCAGTTACGTTGTACCCTTGCATCATGCGGTGCTCGCCCCAGAAATAGAGGTTGCAGTCACAGACAGAAACCAGCGGGTTGTTTTTCATATGGGTGATGCTGATGGTGGAAAGGCCCCGGGTCTTGGCGTTTTTCGCCATATCCACCAGACGCGGGTTTTCACCCCGGGCGCTGATGACCACCAGCAGGTCCCGGGCGTCGGCATGGTCCACCGCATAGATCATATCGTGAATCTGGGTGTAGTACTGAACGTTGCAGTCCACGCAACGCAGATTTTTCCCCAGGAGTTCACAGTAGATGTTGGAATCCCCCACGCCGGCCAGAATACAGCTCCGGGCCTGGTGGATGAGCTCTGCGGCTACCTGCAACTGGTTGGTGTCGATCAGGTCCAGCGTTTTGACCACGCTGTTGGGCAGCATATCCATCATCTGGCGGCCGAGGGTTTCTTCCCGAGGATGCAGTTCGCTCTGAATGGAAAATTTCAATTCGGCAAAGCCGCTGTAGCCAAGCTTTTTGGCAAAACGCATAATGGAATTGGGGGCAACAAACAGCCGCTGGGACATCTTCTGGATGGTCAGATTCAGGACTTCCTCCCGATGTTCCCGGATGTACAGCAGTAGTGTGTCGTCGGTTTCATTCAGAGAGTCCTCCACCGCCTGGACCCGCTCGTCAAAGGTCATGCCGGCACCTTCTTTTTCTGTAATTTGTCTTGCGATCGTTAAAATCAGTGTATCGTATCCATGGTGAAAAGTCAACGCGTTTCCCCGGCGTCGTCAGCCTGCAAGGCCAGGTATAGCAGGGCGGCATCCCGGAAGCTCCGCGGGTCCAGCCCGCAGCAGCCACGGATGTGGTTCAGGCGGTACTGCAGGGTGTTTTTGTGGATAAACAGAGCGGCGCAGGTTTTCTGCAGGGACCTGTCCTGGGAAAAATAGGCACGCAGAACTTCCTTGTCCTGCGGGGACAGTGGTGCCAGGGTCTTGTGCAGCAGTGCCTTGCGGGTGTCCGGGTGAAGGTCGGCCAGAACCAGCTCCCAGGTCAGCTCATCAAACAGGGCATAGGGTTCCCGGTCCGGGGACAGGCTGCGGCAGGCGGTGCGCGCCGAAGTCAGAGAGGCGGCCAATTCTCCCAGCGGGACAACTTTCCCCACACCGATGCGGCAGCGGCCTTGTTCCGTGCGGGCAAATCCCTGCAGGGAGGAAGCGGAACGGGCAAAATCCTCCGCGTCCAGGGCGGCGACCAGCTCATTCGGGTAAGAAAAGTGGTACAGTTTTGCGCCTGCGTTCCGGCACACAGCCTCGGCTTTTTCCAGCAGCCGGGTCAGCGGCTGGCCTTCCTCCGGATACAGGAGCAGCAGCATAAGACGTTTGGGGGCGGTGGGGTCCACCCCGAATTCCCGCAGCAGGTCTTCCAGATAAGCCGGATCGGCCGTTCCCGGATGGATCAGTGCGTCCAGGGCGTACCGGCGCTTGTCCGCCTGGGTGCGGCCATATTCGTTCAATTCCTGCTCCCGCACCAGAAGCAAGGTGATCCGTTCGGCCAGATGGGCATATTGACGTACTTTTTCCGGCTGGCCGGTGATACCGATGACAGCTACCAGTTGTCCCTGGTACAAAACCGGAAGATTGATGCCGGGCTGGCTTGCGCCGCGGGTCTGGGTGACTTCCTGCACGATCAGGCTCCTGGCCGCGGCACGTCCGGCCTCATGCAGAGTGCCGATGCGTTCTGGCCGGGAACTGGCCAGGATGATGCCATCACGGCGGATAAAGTTCACGTCCTGGCCGCAGATATTCTGAACCGTTTCCACGATCTGCTGGGCCAACAATGGGTCAATCTCGCGTGTCATTTCTTGCCCCTTTCTTCCGTTGCTTTTTTCTATTTTACCACGAATTGTTATCTGTGCCAAAAGAAGAAAAAAATATCCGAAAAATATGGTATGAGGAACATGGCGGAGGAAGGAAAATTGCACTATACTGAAGGCAAACAAACGGAAAAGGAGCATGTCCTATGAAGATTGTGGTTGCCATTGATTCTCTGAAAGGGAGCCTTTCCTCTCTGGAAGCCGGGCAGGCCATCCGGGAAGGGGCTCTGCGGGTTGATCCCCAGGCGGAAGTAGCGGTGCGCCCGCTGGCCGATGGGGGAGAGGGAACGGTGGAGGCCCTAGTCGCCGGGATGAACGGCACCCGGTGTCAGGTTCTCGTGACCGGCCCCATGAGTGAGCCGGTGGAATGTACATACGGTATCCTGCCGGACGGACAGACCGCTGTGGTGGAGATGGCCGGTGCGGCGGGCATTACCCTGGTAGACCCGGACCGGCGGGACCCGATGCGGGCGACCACCTATGGGGTGGGCGAGGTGCTGCGGGATGCAATCGGCCGTGGTTGCCGCCGTTTCCTTGTGGGCATTGGCGGCAGCGCCACCAATGACGGCGGTGTGGGCATGTTGCAGGCTTTGGGGTATGAGTTTCTGGACGGATCCGGTCAGCCCATCGCCCCCGGTGCGGCCGGGTTGGCGGAGTTGCGTACCATCCGGACGGACCATGTGCTGCCCCAGCTGGCCCAGTGTAGCTTCAAGATTGCCTGTGACGTCGTCAACCCCCTGTGCGGTCCCCAGGGATGCAGTGCGGTGTACGGGCCTCAGAAAGGAGCCACCCCGGCTATGATCGAGAAGATGGACGACTGGCTGAACCGGTATGCCGTTCTGGCCGCCCGACTGTGCCCGGGCAAGGCAGACCCGGACCATCCCGGCGCCGGCGCGGCGGGCGGCATGGGCTTTGCTTTTTTGGCTTTTACCAATGCAGTTCTGGAGTCGGGCATCGATATCGTTCTGGCAGAAACAGCCCTGGCCTCTTATGTCCGCGATGCTGATCTGGTGGTTACAGGGGAAGGGCGCCTGGATGGCCAGACCGCCATGGGAAAAGCCCCGGTGGGGGTGGCCCGGCTGGCCAAGCAGTACGGCAAGCCGGTGGTTGCCTTTGCGGGCAGTGTGACCCCGGATGCCGTTGCCTGCAACGAGGTGGGGATCGATGCCTTTTTCCCTATCCTGCGAGGGGTCAGTACACTGGAAGAGGCCATGGCCCCCGACAATGCCCGGCGGAACCTGACCGATACAGCGGAACAGGTCTTCCGGCTCTGGAAAGCTGTGGGTAAAAGATAAAACGGATGCCGGGCCACCATCGAAGCCATGCCCGAAGGCCCCGGCAAGGATGTGGCCACCGCCGAGTACCTGTATTTCAGCGGTCAGCCGGAAGCCGCCGCCCGCATGGCCGAGCGGTATCTGCACGCCCGCAGCCGGGACACCCGGCTTTCGGCCAATCTGCTGTATGCGTACGCCAACCTGTCCTGCGGGCGCATCCAGCAGGTGCGCTGTGCCCTGAACGAAGTGCAGCGCACCCTGAACGCCGATGCGGCCCCGCAGCGCAGCGCGGCTGCGGCGTTCATTGCGGCCACCGCAGCAGTACTGCTTCACCTGCCGCTGCCGGACGGCCTGCCGCCGGTACAGGATTTCCTGCCCATGCTGCCCCCGGGGCTGCGGGCCTTTGCCTTGTATGTGCAGGCGCATTATCTGTACCTGCAGGAGGAATACCAGAAAAGCATCGGCATCGTGGAAGCCACGCTGGCCATGGGGGCCGAGCGCTACCCGATCCCGGCCATTTACTTGCATCTGGTGGCGGTGATGGACTACATGAGCCTGCGCCAGCCCGATACGGCCCAGAAGCATCTGCTGGCCGCCTGGGACCTGGCCCGTCCGGATGACCTTATCGAAGGATTCGGGGAGCATCACGGGCTGCTGGGCGGCATGCTGGAAGCGGTGATCAAGCCGGGCTGGCCGGAGGATTTCCGGCGCATCATCGACATCACTTACAGCTTTTCCGACGGATGGCGGAAGATCCATAACCCGGATACCGGCGATACCGTGGCCGAAAACCTGACCACCACTGAATTTGCCATGGCCATGCTGGCGGCCCGGGGCTGGACCAACCCGGAGATCGCCGCCCACATGAACGTTTCCACCAACACGGTGAAGCGGTATGTTTCCAAAGCCATGGAAAAGCTGGGCGTGACCCACCGGCAGGACCTGAAACGGTACATGCTGCAATAAAAAAACAGGGCGAAGACTTTGGGGGTCTTCGCCCTGCTTTGGTATGATCAGGAACGATTCCGGCGCCGGAAAAGTACGGCGGCTGTCAGCAATCCCAGCAGCCCTGCCGCGCTCAGCACAAGACCGGCTGCGGCGCCGGGTTGGGTGTAGGTCAGGGTCAGGGTGTGGGCACCGGCGGGGACATCCACCCCCAGCAGATACCCGGCGGCCTGTACCTCCACCGGCCGGCCGTCCAGCTCTGCCCGCCAGTTTTCATCGTAGGGCATGGTCAGCACGGCCAGGCCGTCGGTGGTCTGATCGGTTTGCAGGGTCACGGCCCCGTCCCGCCATTCGGTCACGGCGGGGGCGGCATCGGTCAGGGCGGTACAGGCGTTGGCCAGGGCGGCCTCATCCAGGACCGCAAAGGCGGCGGAATCCACCTCCGCCCCCAGGGTCAGGGTCACTGTGTCCCCGGCGTTGACCCGGCCCAGGTCGATGACCGCCCCGGAGGAACGCTCCACGCTGAGCACCGTGCCCGCGTCGGTGCCGTTCACCGTCAGGGGTACATCCGCCGCCGTGCCGGTGAACACCGCGTACAGGATGCCGTCGGTGCCCGGGGTGAGGGTGAAGCTGCTGCCTGCGCCGCCCTCCAGCCGGGTGAACAGGGGTGTTTCCTGCCCCAGCAGGGCAGCGTACAGCCGCTCGGCGGCGGTGAAGGGGTCGGACACGTCGGTCAGGGAAAAGTCCCCGGCCTCGCCCGGGCTCCACAGTGCCCGGGGCAGAGCATTGGCGTTTTCGTAGACCTGCCAGGGGGTGTCCAGGTCGGTTTTGGTGAAGTGGGTGGGCACCGTGCCGCCGTCCCGGTCCAGATAATACCCGATGGAGAGCAGGCTGTCCGCCGCGGCGGTGCTGCCCCCCAGATACCCGTAACTGGCCCCGTAGTTGCAGTAGCCCAGGGCCATGAGCAGCAGGGTACCGGTGCCGTCCTGCACGCTGCTGAAGTGGGTCAGGCCGTCAAAGCCCAGCAGCATGGGATCGTTGAGGGTGCGGAAAAAGGTCTTTTCCGTGCGCAGACGGTCGGGGTTTTGGGCCTCCACGGCCTGCACCGTGGCCCGGCCGTCGGAAACAAAGGTTTCGTAATCGGCCACCGGGTAGACCTCAAACTGCCGCAGGGCCCAGGCGGCATTCAAGGCCAGCTCCCCGGCCGCCAGCACCGCCAGTGCCCCGGCGCAAAGACGGCGCTGCGTCCCGGCACTGCGGCTCCACAGCCAGACAAGAGCCATCGCAGCCAGCAGCAGAACACAGGCCAGCGCCCACCGGCGCCGGCCGTAGGTTTCGGCCCGGGTCAGGAAGACCACCGCCGCCAGCACCAGCGCCAACCCTCCGGCAGTGAACGCCCGGCAGCGTGTGAAAGGAGCTGTCAGCGCCCCGGCACCCAGGGTCAGCAGCCAGAACACCAGCAGGAAACTTTCCCGGTAGGGGAACCAGTTGGGGGCGGCGAACCCGTGCCAGACCAGGTCCAGCGGCTGCCACCACAGGCTGAGGGCCAGCACGGCAGCCAGGGCCAGAAACACCCCTTTTTCCCGCCCGGGCCGGGGGCTGACGATGTAGAGCAGCAGCCCGGCCAGCCCCAGCATGCCGCAGTATACCGGGGGCAGACCGTTCTGTACATCCGCCCACACAAAGTTACCGGTGAAGAACTTCTGCACCAGGTCCAAAAGGTTGAACTGCACCCCGCCGGTCAGCTCCAGGGCGGTGTTTTTTACCCCCAGAATCTGCTCCAGCGCGGGCAGAAGCACCGCCCCGGCCAGGGCGGCAGCCCCCACACCGCACAGAACGAACTGCCCGAACCGGGCCAGGGCCTGTTTCCGGCCCCCGGGCAGGGGCGTGGCCGCCAGCATGGCAAGAATATACAGAACGGAGAAAATGCAAAGCATATACCCCATGTAGAAATTGGTGAAGATGGCTGCGGCCAGGGCCAGGGTGAAGCACAGGCCGCGCCTGCCGCGGAGCAGGGCGTCCAGCCCGGCGGCCACCACCGGCAGCAGAATCACCGAATCCAGCCACAGAACGTTCTGGGCATAGGCCACGGCGTAGCCCATGAGCCCGTAGCACCAGGCCAGGGGCACGAACAGGGCGCAGGGCCCCCAGTGCCGCCGCAGATACCACACAAAGGTCAGGCTGGCCAGGGTGATCTTCAGCGCCCAGACCACACAGCACAGCCAGCCGTAGGCCTCGGGTGCAAAGAGCAGATATACCCAGGCAAAGGGACTGGCAAAGTAGTAGGCAAACAGGGCAAAGCTGCCGCCGCCCAGGCCCATATCCCCGGCATAGACCAGGCTGCCGCCGGCGCGGGCCGCGTCATAAAAATGGGCATAGAAGGGGATGTACTGGCTGTTCAGGTCCCCGGTCATCACCGAGTTGGGCCCGAAAGGCCAGTACCCGCACAGGGCGTATACGGCGCAAAGGATCAGCACCATACCCCCTGCCGTGAGCAGGTAGGGCAGGGCGCGCTTTTTCAGGTTTGCCATACGGAGTTCTCCTGATATTGTCATGAAGTGTCAGCGGCGCAGGCGGGCAGCCCAGAAGGCCAGCAGGTCCCACAGGGCAGCCAGAACGGCGGGCAGCACCGCCAGGGCCAGGGCCTGTTCCCCCAGCGGCCGGAAATACTGCCACAGGGGCAGAGGCGCGTTGACGGTGAGGGCCGCATCGGCGGCACCCAGCACCACGCCCTCGCTGCCGGCGGGGTCAATGCGGGCGGTGCCGCTGCCCATGGGAAAGACCAGGGTTACGGTGCCGGGGGCGGACTGTTCGGCCCACACCCGGCGGCGCAGGCTGGCATCCTGCCCGGCCTTGCCGTAATAGCCCTCAAAGCCGGAAGCCGGGGCATCGGTGGCAAAGGTCACGCTGCGCACCGGCTGGTCCAGGGCCAGCTGCAGCTGGGGGTCGCCCCCCGCCGTGACCCACTGGCCGTTTTCATCCTGCACGATGTCCTGCAGCGCCAGGTCGGCCAGGGCCAGGGTTTCGGTGTGCAGCCGCCCGGTGGCAAAGCCCAGGGCGTCCCACCCGGCGCAGGCCAGAGCATACACCACCCACAGCACCAGCGCCAGAACGTACAGCGAAAGCATCTTGTGGCGGTTCAGCCAGGAAAATTTCTGTTTCATGCCGCCCCTCCCACATTGCAGACAAAATCGAACCGGTCGGTGCCGGCGTTATACTCATACACCGCGGCCCCGTCCGCGCAGCCTGCCAGCCCGTCACTGAAAAGGCTGGCGTAGCCCTGGGCAAAGAGGTCATCGGACTGTTCGATGAAGATATACTGGCAGCCGTTGTCCAGGATGCAGTCGTGCAGTTCCTGGGTGGTGTAGGGGTGGTAGTAGAGGGTATCCGCCGGCAGGGCCCCCGGCAGTGCGAAGGTGCCGCCGCCGCCCATGCCCGTGGTACCGCTGTAATCCAGGTACCAGGGATAGAACTCATAGGTGTACAGGAACCACCGGCTGCCGTCGTCCCCCTGGCTCACAAAGAAGATATGGGCGTCCTCGGGCACCACGGCCTGCACTTCCAGGGCCACCGCCCGGGTCTGGCGGCGCTCGGCGTAGGCGGCGTCCCCGCAGCCGAAGACGGTCAGGGTGAAAGGCACCCGCAGCCACACCAGTCCGGCCAGCCCCAGCACCAGCACGCCGAATCCGGTCTGGACCAGCCCGGCGGGGCGCTCCTCGTCCATGGCCCGGAGCACCAGCGCTCCGGCGGCCAGCAGCCAGCCCAGCAGATAAGGGTACATGTACCGCTCAAAGCCCACCAGCCCGTCGGATACCTCATCCCGGAAGACGTACACATAGGTCAGCCCGATGAAGAAGAAGTAGGCCGCAAAGCCGCCCAGCCCCAGCACCGCAAACACCCCGGCCTGCCGGCGCAGGAGCTTTTCCCGGGTGAAGAGGGCCGCTGCCACGGCCAGGACCATGGTCAGGGCCACCACCACAATGAAGGGGCCCACCATGGTGGTGGTCGTGGAGAACAGGTTTTTCACCATTCCGCCCATAATTGTGGAAAACTTTTCGGTCCGGCCGATGCCCAGCAGTTCCTTGCAGCCGGTAATGACCATCTCGGCCTGGCCCATCTGCCGGGTGCCGCCCACGTTGGAAGTGTCCGCCGTGCTGTACGCGGCCAGATAGTACTGCCAGGGCAGGAAAGCCGCCACACAGGCCACGAACAGCCCCACGCCCTTGGCCAGCGTTTTGCCGGTGACGGGGGCGGGGGACTTTTCCGCCAGGGCGCCGAGGACTGCATCCACGGCGATGATGCCCGCCGCCACCAGGGCCATGGCAAAGCCGGTGTCCTTTTCCAGGCAGAGGGTGGCCAGAGCCAGGGCGGTGGGCCACAGGGCCCGGCGCTTGTTCATGTAATACACCGCCATGGCGCCGCCGAAGGTCAGGCCCAGGGGAATATCCGAAAGGCTGGAGGCGTACAGGTCGGTGGTGCGGGTGACGTTGCCGTACAGAGTGATGAGGAAAGGCAGCAGGAACCCGAAGCCCAGCGCCGGCACCACCCGCCGCCAGGCGCCTTTGGGGGCGCCCGCCGTCAGCACGGTGAAGATGGAGAGCAGCAGGATGTCATACCCGGCCAGGACCCGCCATTCGGCATAGGGGCCGAAGAACTGGAAGAAATACCCCAGCACGATGAGGGCGGGACGGTGGGAGCCCACCCAGTCCCAGCCGATCTCGGCGTTGACGTACAAATGGCCGGAGGTCTTGACGATCTTGGCGGCGGTGCCCCAGAAGCTGAATTCGTCCCAGGTGGAGAACATGGGCTGCCGCCAGGCAAAGAACACCAGCAGCGCCGCCGCCAGCACCCAGAAGGCGATGAATCCCGGGGCGTTCAGCGCCGAAAGGGGATTCTTGCGGCCCACCGGGGAGAAGGCCAGCACCCAGGCCCCCGCCGCCAGCAGGAAATACACCCACCCGGCGGGCACCAGGATGCCCAGCATGCCGGCGGCGGCAAACCACAGCATGGTGGCGCACAGGGCCACGAACGGCGTCAGCGGCGCGGGCAGGGCGGTGCGCCGGGTCAGCAGCACGGCAAAGCCCGCCAGCGCCGCCAGCGAAACCAGACTGAAAAAGAGTTCCATAACAATTCCCTCGTATCGGGTGTAGTCAGCGGTCGTCCCGCCGCAGGGTGAGCAGACAGCCTGCCAGCCCGGGCAGGACCGCCAGCCAGAACAGCTGCCAGCCCCCGGGCACAAAATAGGTGGTCCAGGCCGGGCGCTCGTTGAGGAGAAGGGCCGTCACCTGTACCTCGACCCCGGAGGTGTCCGCCAGGTCCAGGCGCAGGTTCTGTCCCGCCGTGCGGGGCAGGGTGTAGGTCCAGCTTTCCCCGTCCGGGGCAGCGGTGGGCCAGACCCGCAGCCGGGGGGTGTAGCCCATGCCCGGCAGATGATAGTACAGGTCCTTCTCCCCGCCGTCCCCGGTGTATTCGGCCACCAGGCGCAGCCGCCGGACCAGCGTGCCCGGGGTCAGCAGCAGCTGGGCGTCCCCGGTGGTACTGGTCAGCACGCCGGGGGCGATTTCTTCCATGTTGACCAGGGTGTACTGGTCGGTGTCGGCCAGGGTCACGGTCTTTTCTTCGTACACGCCCAGGGCGTACAGCACCCCGTCCAGCGCAAAGCTGCCCACCATGGACAGCACCAGCAGGAGCACCCCCAGCAGATACAGCGCCCCGAAGGGATGGCGGCGGGCGGCGGCAAACCAGATTCTCAGATTCATGGATTTGCCTCCTTCTCCAGCGTCACGGCGGGGGCCAGCCCTTCCGGGGTGACCTGGTACAGCACCGGGCCGTTCTGGGCGGCGGCCAGGCCGTCGGTGAAAAGCGTATGGTAGCTGGCCACAAAGCCATCGTCCACCCGGGCCGCCAGCACCCAGGTGATGTCCTCTTTTTGCAGCATGGCGGCAAATTCCGCCGCCGTGTAGGGGGCAAAGTAGGGGGCGGAGGCCCCGTCGGTCAGGGCCGGGTCGCCGTAGGTGGCGCCGCCCTCCCCGTATACCAGGTCCAGGGGCCGCAGGGTCTGGTTGTACAGGAACCAGTAAAAGCCTTCGTCCCCCTGCCGGACCAGGAACACCCGCTCCCCGGGGGCGATGGATTCGGCGGCGGCTTCGGCCACCGCACGCTCGGCGCGCACGGCGGCGTATTCGCCCTCGCTCACGCCCAGGATGGTGAACTGGGGCTCGCCCTGCACCGCAAACACAACGGCAAAGGCCGCCCCGGCCGCCAGCGCGCCCGCCCGGCCCCACAGGGCCTTGGGGGCAGCGTCACAGGCCAGGGCCAGCGCCGCCAGCCCCACCAGCAGCCAGCCGCTGTAATAGGAACCAAAGTACCGGGCGTAGCTGGCCAGGTTGTCCGGGCTGGAATCCTTGAGCAAAAAGGCATAGCTGAGCCACAGCATGAAAAAGTAGCCGCAAAAGCACAGCCCGCTGCCCAGCCCCAGCACCAGCGCATGTACACGGGCCCGGGCGTTTGCACCCAGCAGCAGGGCCAGCACGAACAGCACCACCGCCACGGCGGCCACCACGGCCCCGGTGCCCATCATGGACACATTGCGGGTGAAAAAGGCGGACTGCAAAGCCGCGCCGTACTCCCCGAACAGGGTGCGGCGGGCCTCAAAGTAATCGGTCACCGGCAGGCCCAGCAGCATTTTCACACCGTTGACGGCCACTTCCGGCAGGGAGGCCCCCGCCGTATCCCCCATACCGCCGGAGGCGGCGTTCTTCAGCACCAGGGGAGTGATGTGGGCGCTCCAGACGGCGTACTGCACCAGCGGTGCGGCCAGACAGGCCAGGGAAAAGCCCACCCGCTTTAGGATGGATTTGCCGCGCAGGGCGGTTCCCGGCGCGGGGAAAAAGACGCAGTCCAGCGCGATGAGCCCGGCGGCGGTCAGGGCCAGCACCAGGGTGTTCATCTTGATATTGGCGGCCAGCAGTACCACCGGCAGAGTCAGCAGCCGGGCGGGCAGCGGGGAACGCCGCACCGAAAGCCAGAAGGCCACCGCCCCGCCAAAGAGCATCCCGGCGGGCATGTCGCCCAGAAATTCCAGCCAGGCGGTGCTGAGCAGGGCCGTGTGCCCGGAAACCGAGAGCAGGGTGGGCACCAGCAGCGCCGCCAGCATCAGCGGCAGAGATACCCGGGCCTTTCTGGCACAGCCGCCCACGGCGGCCACCGCGGCCAGCATGGCCAGGTCCGCCGCGTAGATGGCCCGCCAGGGGGCAAAGTCCCCGTAAAACTGGAAAAAGTAACTCAGCAGGGGCAGGGCGGGCAGCTCGGTCATCTGCCAGGGGAGCCCGGCGTCGCACAGGGTGTAGAGCTTGTCATTCTGCACCGTGAGCTTGGCGGCGGTGCCCCAGGAAGAATACTCGTCAAAGTTGAGAAAATCCGGCTGCAGGCAGGCGAAATACACCGCCAGCACCACCGCCAGCACCCAGAATACTTTTGCTGCCGGATGGGCCAGGGCTGCCCGGGCGGGGTCGGTCCGGCCGGAACGGCGGGCCAGCGCCCCCTCCGCAGCCATGCCCCAGATGCCGCCCAGCAGCAGGACCAGGGCCGCCAGGGGCAGCAGGTTCAGCAGCCCGCCCGCCAGCAGGACCAGGGCCGCCACGGACAGCGCCCCCAGCGGAGCGGCGGCGGAAGAAACGCCGGTGCGGCGCACCAGAATGGCGCTCAGCCCGAAAAGGGCCAAAAGCATGAGCAGCAGGCCGAGCAGGGCTTTCAGGGCCATGGACGGGCCTCCTTTCCTTGGGTAAAAATAGGAAAAAGCCCCGGCCCGCAGCCCGGTTCGGCCGGGGGTGGGCGGGGCTTATTGATGCAAAATTCTTCGAAATCAGTATACCCCATTCGGGGGCTGATTTCAACCGCGGCCCTTTTATAAGAGGAAAAGCCCCCGGCAAAACAAAAGGCCGCGCCCCGGCGGGGTGCGGTCCTGGGTGGTTTACCGGCAGCCGTTGATGCCGCAGCTGCGGTGTTCCACGATCTCTTCCTCTTTCACCGGGGGCTGACCGATCCAGGCCAGGGCGGTGTCCAGGTCAAAGGTCTTTTCGCCGTCCTCCCGCACGAACAGGGGGATGCCGATGCCGCCGCGCTCCCGCACGGGGGCAAAAATGGGGTCATGGTCCCGCAGGGCCAGGAATTCTTTCAGGTTGGCGGTGCTTTCGGTGATGTCCACATAGTCGGCCGCAAAGCCCCGGGCTTGCTGAAGAGCCTTGTAGTTGCGGCAGTCGATGCAGATGGGGGTTCCGTATACTTTCATGGGAAATTGGCTCCTTTCGCCGTGTTTCGTCCCTTATTGTACCCGCATGGACAGCCGAACGCAAGGGGCAAAGCAAAACCGCCCCGCTCACGGGGAGCAGGGCGGCGAAAATCAGGCTTTTTCCAGCTGGGAGGCAAAGAATGCCTTGTCCTGAGCGAAGTGCTCGGGGTCGGATTCCTCCAGCAGGCCGATTATCTCCGGCTTGGCAGCCTTCACGTTGCGCATCAGGGCGTCGTAGCACACCAGACCAGTGCCCGGGCGCACGCATTTCTGCACACCGTGTTCGTCAAAGACGCAGTCTTTCAGGTGCAGCACCGAGATGCGGTCCCCGTACAGGTCAAACGCCTTGTCGATGACGGCGTTCTGCTCTTCCGGTTTGGCGGCCCAGGGCGCCACCAGGTTGGCGGCGTCCAGAATGACCTCCACGGCCGGGGAGGCAATGTCCTTGAGGAAGCGGTCCATCATCTCGGGGCTGCGCAGGGTGTGGTCGAACACCCCTTCCACGCCCACGGTCACGCCCAGACGCTCGGCGGCGTCCACGATGGTGGAAAAGCTGTCCAGCAGGGTGCTGTAACACTCGGCGCTGCGGGTGGCGTCGGTCACGGCCATGTCCGGGCTGTACCGGCCGGTTTCGGTGCCCACCATATCGGCGCCGCAGTGCCTGGCGTAGCGCAGCCGCTCCACAAAGCGGGCCACTTCCCCGGCGCGGGCGGCGGGGTCGGGGTTGACCGGGTTGATGTAGCAGCCCAGCACCGCCACATGCAGGTTCCGTTTGGCCAGCTCCTGCCCGATCTTGTGGGCAAAGCCCGCCGAATAGTGGCCGGTGGTGAAATCATAATCGGAAAAGCTCTTTTCAAAGGCGAGCTGCAGATGCTCCAGGCCCTGGGCCTGCATGGCGTCCAGCGCCTCGGTCATGGGGGCGGGACGGTAAGCATCGTGGGCACGCATACCAAACTGGATCATGCCAAATCCTCCTGAAGATCAAGGCCGGCCGCGCCGATGATGCCGGCCGCGTTGCCCAGACTGGCCAGTTCCAGCCTGGTGTTGCGGCGCGAATAGCGGGAATAGATCATGGGGGTCACTTTTTTGCGCAGGGGGTCCAGCAGCTGGGCCCCGGCCCCGCTCAGCCCGCCGCCGATGCACAGCAGTTCGGGCTGCAGAATGTTGATGATGTTGGTTACGCCCTCGGCCAGGTCGGTGATGAACTCGTCCAGCACCCGGGCGGCGGTTTCGTCCCCGGCCCTGGCGGCGGCAAAGACGGCCCGGCCGTCGATGGGGCCTTTGGCCAGCAGGCTTTCGGGGGCGTCGGCCGCGGCTTCGGCGGCGCGCTGCACCAGAGCAGTGGCGGAAGCGTAGGCTTCCAGGCAGCCTTTGCGCCCGCAGGTGCAGGGACGGCCCCCGGTGTGGATGACCATATGGCCCATCTCCCCGGCGGCAGAGTTGCAGCCGCCCCACAGGTGCCCGTTCAGGACGATGCCGCCGCCCACGCCGGTGCCCAGGGTCATGGCCACCATGCTCTTGACCCCTTTGCCGCAGCCCGCCAGGTATTCGCCCCAGGCGGCGGCGCCGGCGTCGTTGGCGGCCAGCAGACGGCAGGAGAACCGCTCCTGCAGCAGCCGCACAAAGGGTACGTTGTCAAACCCGAAGTTGTTGGCGTACTCCACCGTGCCCTCGGCCTGGTTCACGGTGCCGGGGATGCCGATGCCCGCGCAGTGTACGTCGGCTTCGGTCAGGCCGCGGTCGGCCAGCATCCGCACCACCAGGGCGTGGATGTCATCGGCCAGACGTTCGGGGCTTTTGGGCAGGTTGGTGGGTTCGGATGTCTGGTACACCAGGTTGTGGGCCTCGTCCACCAGACCGACGGCGATGTTGGTGCCGCCCAGGTCAATACCGATGTTATACATGGAAAACCTCCTGCTTTGCGGGCTGGCTGCGAGGCACTACCGCAAAGGTCTTGATTTCATAGGGGCCGAATTCGGCGGCCACCAGGCCGTTTTCCGCCGGAACGGGGGTCTGGCGGTGCTCCAGCATATCGCACTCCCACACATCCAGGTCGGGGGCGCCTGCCAGGTTCCAGTGTACCCGGGTCTGCATGCCCGCAGCTTCGTACATGCGCAGGATGGTGGCATCGCCGCTGTCGGCGTGCTTGAACACTTCGCAGAAGACGTTCTCCCGGTCGATGTGCACCTCCGGCCACAGGCCAGCGCTGTCCGCCTGCCGTTTGCCCAGCCAGGCCAGGGCGGGACGGTTCAGGCGTCCCGCTTCCCGCACCACGCCGCCGGTGCGGAAATCACCGGTGTGGGGCATCAGGCTGTAAGTAAAGGTGTGGGTGCCGATGTCGGCGTCCGGCGCCGGGAACACACCGGCCTTGATGAGGGTCAGGGCTACCTCGGAATCCTTGGCGCTGTACCCGTACTTGCTGTCGTTGAGCAGGGCCGCGCCGTAGCCGCCGTCGGACACATCCAGCCAGCGGTGCATGCACATCTCGAACCGGGCCTGCTCCCAGCTGGTGTTGGTGTGGGTGGGACGCTCCACGCTACCGTACTGGATCTCGCACTGGAGCTTGCGGGTGAAGATGGCAAAGGGGAAGTGGACTTTCAGCAGCTGCTGGTGCTCCTGCCAGTTCACGGTGGTTTCAAAGTCGATGCGGGGACTGTGATGGTAGAAGACGATCTTCTGCTCGATGGTGGAGTTCAGATACCGCAGCCGGGTGCGCACCACCCAGCGCAGCGGTCCGGCTTCCAGCAGCTCGGCGGGGCCGCAAGCCTCGGGGTCCCAGTGCTTGCGCACATAGGCTTCATCGATGTTCCAGGCATCGAACTCGTAGGGGCGGTCATCGTACACCCGCAGATGGTTGCCGGGGGCGCCTTCCGCAAACAGTTCCCGCTCGCCCGCTTCGTCGTACAGCGAAACCAGACGGCCGTCCGGTTCGATCTGGGCGCGGTAGCGGTCGGTGCGCACCAGCAGGGCGCCGTCGGGCAGGTATTCCGCCCGGGGCAGCGGCCCGTGGGGCAGCTCCTGCCGGGTCATGGCCACTGCCTTGTGGCCCAGGGGCGGCAGGGCCTTCACCAGGCACAGGGCCGAACCGTCGGCGGTGCGCTGGCAGGGCGCATCCGCGGGGCGGGGGGCGTCGGCCGGCAGGGCAAGGAGCAGGTCCTGGGGATAGCTCAGGGGGTTCCAGGCCAGCAGGGTGTCGGCGGTATCGGCATCCGCGGGGATGCAGCCCGACCGCCGGCCCAGAAGTTCCAGTGCCTGGGCCTGCATAGCGGCACATTCGGCCTTGACGAAGGTGTATTCCCGGGCGGTCTGCTCGTACACCTCCGCAATGGCGGAACCGGGCAGGATGTCGTGGAACTGGTTCAGCAGCACCAGTTTCCAGGCTTCGTTCAGGCGCTGGGCGGGGTAGGGGGTGTCGCAGCACAGATGGGCGGTCTGGGCCAGCCACTCGGTGGTGGCCAGGGCGTCCTCGCACCGGCGGTTGTCCCGCTTGTTGGCCGCCTGGGAGGTGTAGGTGCCCCGGTGAAATTCCAGGTACAGCTCCCCGCTCCACTTGGGCAGGTCCTTGCCCTGCACTTCCTGTTCCAGGTCCTCAAAGAACTTCCGCACGCCGGTAAACCGTACCACCGGGCAGCCGGGCACCCCCTGCTGCAGGCGGCGGCCCAGCTCGATCATCTCCCGGGTGGAACCGCCGCCGCCGTCGCCGTAACCGTACACGGTCAGCACCTTGTGGCTGTATGCCTTCTGCTGGTAGCGCTGCCAGCAGCCGATGATGTGGTGGGGCGTTTCCAGCCCGTTGTAGGTGGTGCCCACCGGTTTGCGGCGCAGTTCGGGGTAGGGGTTGGCGTCGGCGGTGGTGATGAAGTGGGACAGCACCTGGGAGCCGTCGATGCCCTCCCAGTACATGGTGTCGTAGGGGAAGAGGTTGCGCTCGTTCCAGGCAATCTTGGTGGTCATGAAGTACCGCAGGCCGGTCTTTTTCATGATCTGGGGCAGCGCAGCGCTGTACCCGAACACATCGGGCAGCCACAGCACCACATTGTCCCCGGTGCCGAACTCCTGCTCAAAGAACCGCTTGCCGAAGACGATCTGGCGGATGAGGGATTCGCCGGACGTGAGGTTGCAGTCTGCCTCCAGCCACATGGCGCCCTCGGTTTCCCAGCGGCCCTCCGCCACCCGGCGGCGGATCTGTTCAAAGACTTCAGGACTTTCCTCTTTGACGAACTGGTACAGCTGGGGCTGGCTGGACATGAAGGTGTACTCGGGATATTCGTCCATGAGGGACAGCACGGTGGAAAAGCTGCGCAGGGCCTTTTCCCGGGTCTGACGCACCGGCCATTTCCAGGCCACGTCGATGTGGGTGTGGCCCACGCTGTACACCTGGGGGGCGTCGGCGTCGGGATGGCCCAGCACTTCGGCGGCCAGCAGCTCCCGCACCTGGTGCAGGGAGGCTTCCCACGCTTCGGCAGAAATGCTGCGCAGGTCCAGCAGGTCGGCGGCCCGGCACAGGGTCTGGAGCAGGCGGGTCTTGCGGTCATCGTCGTCCCGCAGGCAGCAGGCGGTATCAAAGGAAACTTTCAGGTCGTAGTAAGCGGCCTGGGCCAGCGGTTCGGGCATGCGGGCCCGCAGATGCAGGAAGTTGGATTTGCCGGAAGTGTTGCTGTACCCGTACAGCCGCAGGGCCACCGTGGTGCCGGGTTCGGCCTTTTCGGCCAGCACCACCTCCCGGTGGTTCATGTCCAGGGCGCAGCGCAGCTGCCCGTCCACATAGGCCAGGAACTGGGGGTTGTCGGTGTTCCAGATATCGCTGGCGCCGGTTTCCAGCTCGGCCACCACCTTGCGGCCCCGGGCGGCTTCGGGCAGGACATAGTCTGCCCCGAAGCAGAAGTGAGCGTCCGGGCCGCCCCAGGTTTCGTCGGTGCCGAAAGGCGCCCAGGCAGCCATATCCTCCAGCACACGGCTGCGCTCGCCGTAGCCGATGGCACACATCCGCACCCCGCTGATGGCTCCCAGCTCGGTATACAGATGCGGCTGCAGATGATTCAGGGCGCTGTGTACATATTTTTCCATTTCGGTCAGATTCATAGGGATTCTCCTAAAAAAAGGGAGCACTGTTTCCGCTTGCGTGGAAAACAGCGCTCCCCGGTTTTGTCATGCGTCGTGGTTGACGCGAATGCTGAGTTTGCGCTCGGTGGGCGTGTAGGTGTTGCAGTACACCGTGAATCCGGCGGTGTTGACTTCCTCGCCGGAATAGTGGCCCTGGAACTCATGTTCACCGAAGCCGGGGCCGATGGTGATGTGCTTGGCGCCGTCGCGCACCGTCAGGGTGCCGTCCCGCAGGATCAGGCCGGAGCCTGCCTGCGCCCGGATGTTGAAAGCCGGATGATCCAGCACCGTATCCGCCGGCACGCAGAACTCCACCCGCAGGGGCAGCCGGTCCAGACCCTCGGTCTTCAGGTGGAGGTCCAGCCCGTCGGGCTGCTCCACGATGTCCAGGGTGATGGTCAGCTGGCTGCTGATGAGTTTTTCGCGGCTGGACTGGTCCATCTGCCACCAGTCGGAGGTGGCGGGCGGTTCCTTGAAGGGCAGGTAATACCAGCCCTTGGCCGTGGCTTTCAGGGTGCAGCGGCCTTCGCCCACCTCGATGGACTGCGGGATAAAGTTGCGGATGTCGCAGTAGCTCTCGCCTATCTTCAAGTATACCATGGTGGAGCCGCTCTTGAAATAGAGGAAAGCGCTTTTTCCGTTCAGGACGGTGTAGGTGTACTCGGGGTTCTGCACCCGCAGCACCCCTGCATGGTGGAAGAACTTGCGGTACTGCGCCGGGAACCCGCAATGGGTGAAGTGATGGTGCAGCATCTCGTCGTGGGCCATGATGATGTGCAGGCAGTCCGGCGCAATATCGCCCCGGGTCATGTTGTCCCGGATGATGCGCTGGGCAGCGGCGTCAAAGACCTCGTTTTCCTCATGGCTGCACATGTACAGGTACTGGTAGAAGTACTTGTCGGCGTATTCCAGCTTGCCCTGGTCCTGGCGGGTGGAGTTCTGGGTAAAAACGGTGCCGTCCGGGTCGATGTAGGTCAGCATCATGGACAGGTTGCGCCGCACATAGCCCAGGAACTTGTCATCCCCGGTGGCCTGGTACATGGCCAGCATGGCGTTGTTCACCACGGCGTTGTAGTTGCCGGTGGAACGCTCGGCGTACTCGCCGTCCTCGTCCCCGTCGATGCCCTCGGCCAGATACTGGCCGGCGCGGTCGCGCAGGCTCTGGGCGAATTCGGGCTCATCGGCAAAGAGGTTGGCGCCCTGGAGCAGGGCCGCCGAGATGCCCCAGCGATGGTTCGGGGTGTGGAAGCCGCCGTCCCGGATGGCGGGCAGGGCCTTGCGCATCAGGGTCAGGTACCGCTGACGCAGCCCGGCGATCTGCTCGGAGCCGTCGTCATACTTGACCAGGATGCGGTGGGTGGCAAACAGGCGCTTGAAACAGAAGGAAGTGTCCGGCGCCGGATGGAAGTTGCAGGTGGGGTAGTCGAAACTGCCGTCATCCCGCTGGGTGCGGGCCACAAAATCCAGGGCCAGGCAGATGGCATCGTACAGGGCCGGGTCCTTGTGGTAGCGGCTGTCCGGGTTGAGCCAGACGGCCACCGCCGCGGCCAGGGCATAGATGGTGGGTTTGGCTTCCCACACGTTGCTGCGCAGGCCGCCGTACTGCAGGTCCTGTTTGTCCTTGACCTGCATGGCCAGGAAATTCGCGGTGCGCTGTTCGGCGCCGGCGATCAGGTGTTGGATATAACGTTCCATGGTTCGCTCCTTGAGGGGATCAGCCCTTCACGCCGGTAGCGGCAATGCCGCCGGTGATGTACTTCTGCAGGAAGATGAAGATGATGATAACGGGCACGATGGACAGCACAGAGGCGGACAGGATGGAGTTCCAGTCAACGCCCATGGTGCCGATGTAGCTCTTGACGGCGATCTGGATGGTGAAGTTCTTCTGGTCAGACAGCAGCATCAGGGGCAGGATGTAGTCGTTCCAGCGCCACATGAAGGAGAAGATGGTCAGGGTGATGGTAACGGCACTGCCCAGGGGCAGCATGATCTTGCCGAAGATCAGCGCTTCGTTGGCGCCGTCGATACGGGCGGATTCCGCCAGTTCCAGAGGAATGGACATGTAATGCTGGCGGTACATGAAGATACCGGTGGTGGTGGTGACAACGGGCAGGATGCAGCCCCAGATGTTGTTGTACAGGCCCATCTCGCACACGACGGTGAACTGGGTGATGGTCAGGATTTCGCCGGGGATCAGGGTGCCCAGCAGGAAGATGGCGAACACCTTGTTGGTGTAGCTCAGTTCCTTGCGGTAGATGGCCAGTGCGTAGCCGCACATGGCGCTGGTGATGACGGTGATGATGGTGCCCATAACGGCCAGGAACAGGCTGTTCTTGAAGTAGGTGAAGATACCGTCCTCAATAACACCGAAGTACGCTTCGGCGGTGGGTTCCTGGGGGAACAGGTGCAGGGGATAGGCGAACAGCTCGGTGGAAGGCTTGAAGGAGCTGAACAGCAGCCAGATGATGGGGAAGATCATCACAAAGGCGATGATAATGCCGACCAGGGTGACGACAACGTTGGAAACGGTGCGCTTCGTACTCTCTGCCATCAGACTTCGCCTCCTTTGGTAGCTTTAAACTGCACAACGGCAATGACAATGAACACCAGGCTGACCAGAACGCCCAGAGCGGACGCGTAGCCGTACTTGTACTGGTTGAAGCCCTGGTCGTAGATGTACTGCACGATGTAGGTCGTGGAGGTACCGGGGCCGCCGAGGGTGATACCTTGGACCAACGCGTATTCCTTCAGAGAAGAAACGGTGGTCAGCAGCAGAACGATGAAGGTGGTGGGCATCAGCAGGGGAACCGTGATGCCGAAGAAGGCCTGGACCTTGCTGGCGCCGTCCACGCTGGCGGCTTCATACAGGTCGGGGGAGATGTTCTTGATGCCGCCGATGTACATCAGCATGTAGTAGCCGGCGGAAACCCAGTTGGACGCCACGCTGATGACGATGGTGGCCAGGGTGGGGTTCAGGGACCACTGCAGGGGCTGAATGCCGATGCCCTGCAGCAGGAAGTTGATCAGGCCGTACTCCTGGCCGAACATCCAGTTGATGGTGATACCGGCGACCAGCGCGGAGAACAGAACCGGGATGTAGCACAGGGTACGCACCAGGGTGGTGCATTTCAGGCTCTTGGAAGTGACCAGGGTTGCCAGCAGCAGGGGAATGGCCACCTTGAAGGGCAGGTTGCAGATGGTGTACAGAAGCGTGCGTCCCAACGTTTTGTAGAAGTCAGCGTTGGTCAGCGCGTCAATATAGTTTTTCAATCCCACAAAGTCCATCGTCTTCCAGCCGTCATAGTTGGTGAACGAGAACCAGATGCTCAGGATCAGCGGCACCAGGAAAAAGACGGTGAAGAGCAGAAGGGAAGGCAGGACGAACATCCAAAAGGCGCCGGTGTGCCGTAGCGCCGAATTCTTTGTTTTGGTCATGACACTCTCCTATAAATCGTTGGTAAGGGGGAACACCCCGTTGAAATATTCAGGGAGTTGCCGCACAGCGGCAACTCCCTGAAAACACATGTAGCAACGGTCAGGTAATCAGCTGCCGGATCAGTATGCCATCTCCCAGCCGGAAGCCTCGGCCAGTTCAGCAGCGAAGGAATCCAGAGCTTCCTGGGCGGTCACTTCGCCGGCGACGGCGCGTTCCAGCGCATCGCGGTATTCAGCATCCTTGTAGTTTCTCCAGGAGGAGGACTCGTCGACCATGAAGGAATCGGTGACGTAGTTGGTTTCGTTCTGCATCATGGCGAAGTCTTCCTTGGCCTTGTCGGTTTCAGGCTGATAAGACACGTCGTTCATAACGGACAGGCCCTTGTGCAGCTGCAGGTAATCCTGGTAGTTGGAATGGTCGCCGCCGTACAGCCACTGGATGAACTGTTCGGCCAGTTCGACGTTGGCAGCATCCTTGGGGATAGCCAGAGCAGAGCCGCCGATGATGGCAGACTGGCAGGTGGTGCCCATGGGGCTGGGCATGACGCCGAAGTCGAAGGAGCTGATGTCGGAGCTGAAGGTGTTGTAGTTCCAGCTGCCGGACAGCAGGATGGCGGCGTCGCCGTTCTTGAAGTATTCAACCGGGTTATCGGTGGTGCCGCCGGCCCAGATAGCCTTGGGCATGACCTCGTTATTGGCCTGGACGAAGCGTTCCAGGGTGGCAACGTTCTGCGGGCTGTTCAGGGCAACCTTGAAGGTGTCGCCGTCAGCTTCCACAATGGAGCCGCCGTTGGCGTACATCAGGATGTCGTAACGGGCACGGGAAACGTCAGCGGCGAAGCCGTACTTGACGCCGGCCTTTTCCTGCAGGATGGCTGCATTCTCATACAGTTCGTCCCAGGTCCAGGGATCGTCGATGGTCGGGGCTTCGATGCCGGCGGCCTCGAAAGCGTCCTTGTTGTAGAACAGGCAGGTGGTGGTGTACTGTTCCGGCACGCCGGTGATGGTGTCGGAGGTGTAGCTCTTGCCGACCAGCTGCAGGGCGTTCTCATTGAAGACGCTCAGGTCCAGCACGGTGGACATATCCACGAACTCGTCGGGATAGATCTGATGCAGGAAGGTGGTGGCGCACAGGTCGGGCAGGTCCTTGTTCTTGGCCATGGAGGGGAACTTGGTGCGCATGTCATCGTGGGAGATGATGATCTTTTCCACGGTGTTGCCGGTTTCGGCTGCCCAGGTGTCCAGAGCGTTGCCCAGGGCGTCGCCCTCGCCCGGCTCTTCGGACAAGGTGACCTTCAGGGTGCCGCCGGTGATGGGAGCGGACTCGGAGGTTTCTGCGGTGCCGGTGGAAGCAGTGCTGGTGGTTTCAGAGCTGGAACCAGAGCTGCCGCAGGCGGCCAGAGAGGTCAGCATCGCTGCTGCCATGACCCCGGCCATGGTGTTTTTGATGAGCTTTTTCATTGTGGTTTCTCCTTTCAGTTTTTATCTAAAAAGTTTAGGCTTTCCATAAAGTAAAGCATCGCCATTGCCTGCCCGTAAGGCATGGGCTTGAGTTCGATGTTCTTATAGAAATCTTTGGACTGGCGGCCCATGGGGGTGCCGTAGGACACCTGATGGACAACGCCCTCTTCATCGGTGTAGCCGATGATGGGTTCCAAAGCGCGCAGAGCAGGTTCGATCCAGCTTTCATCGCCGAATCCCAGGGAAATGCCCTTCAGGATGCCGTACGCAAACCCGCAGGTGGCGCTGGCCTCCACATAGGAATCAGGGTCATCCACCACCGTGTGCCACATGCCGTTGGGTTCCTGATACTGGAGCAGGGCCTCCACCTGGTGGCGCCAGGTTTCGATCAGCAGGCGGCGCACCGCCGGGGTGCGGCCGGGAACGGCCAGGAATTCGGGGATGGCGGCGGTGATCCAGCAGTTGCCGCGGCCCCAGAAGGCTGCCGCAAAGTGGCTCTTTTCCTTGAAGGACCAGCCGTGATACCACAGCCCGGTCTTCCGGTCCGCCAGATACTTGACGTGCAAAAGGAATTGATATTCGGCTTCCTCACAGTATTTGGGCTCGTTCAGCACCCGGCCCATGTTGTCCAAAAACAGCACGGTCATGAACAGGGTGTCGTCCCACAGCTCGCCTTCGTTCACGGAATCGGAGGTGATGTGCTGCAGCCCGCCCTCTTTGGTGCGGGGGAAGTCTTTATAGATCCATTCGGCCCATTCGCGGCAGGCGTCGCGGTATGCAGGGACATCGAATTCATCCAGCATGTAAGAAAGAGCCAGCAGCGGTGTGACGGTGTTCACGTTCTTGCTGGGCAGCCCGATCTCGAACTGCTTGGCGTAGTACCGGGCGAGGATGTTTTTGTACCGCTCATCCTTGGTCCGGTCATACAGCTTCCAGACACCGTACAGCCCGACGCCCTGGGTCCATTCCCAGTGCTCGTACTTGCGCAAGTCGTCATTCGCAAGGCTGTTTTTCTGCATGCCTTTGAGGAACTGCTCGTCATCCTCATACAGGACTTTTTCGAAGCTTTGCAGATATTGGTCGATGTAATGGCAAACATCCTGTTTCGTCGGTTTCATCTCTCTGTCCTCCTACATGCATATAATACCATCCGCCAGGCCAAAAACCTACTCATTTTCGGCTTTCTTGGGGGCTTAAATATTGCAGATTTTGCGTTTTTTGCATGATTCGCACACAAAAATGCAACAAGAGTCAAGAGATATAGGTAAAGTGTACAGGAAAAACCGGCTAAAATCTGTCAATTTGCCATAGAACGGGTCTTCTGCATGAGAAGCAGGTAGCAAAGATAGAACAAAATCATACCCACAGGCAGGATACCGAAGCTCAGCCGGTAGCCCCAGGCTTCGATGGCCACACCGAACAGGGCGTTGAAGGCGATGTCCGCCAGGGTGGCCAGGCTGATGATGCTGCCGGTGCGGGTGGCGGCCACATTTTCGGGGTAGACCTGCTGGATGAGCAGCACCATGGTGGGGTACAGAACCGAGATCAGGAAGCCGGACACGCCCAGGATCACCAGGCCGCTGCTGCCCAGGACCACGCCCAGGGTGAACAGCACGGTGCCCGCTCCGCCGAAGAGGTACAGGCTCTTTTTGGCGCCCAGTTTCTGCACCGCGGGGGCCAGGACCAGACGGCCCAGGGTCATGCCGCCCCAGAACAGGGACAGAATGCTGGAAGCCTGGGCGGAAGGCATGTCGAAGGCGTTGATGCAGTAGGAAAGCAGCCAGTTCATGATGCCGTGCTCCCCGATGAAGTAGCAGCCGAACATGGCCACAAAGATCCAGAACACCAGCCGGGCGGGCTCGGTGCGGTTCTGCGGGGCGCCGCCGGCGGCCTTTTCGGGAACGGGGGTGTGCTGGGGCACGGTCAGGCGGCTGAGCAGCACCAGCACGATGATGCCCACCACCAGCATGATGCCGTTGATGAGTTTCCAGCCGCCGAAGCTGAAGGCGTAGCGCCCCAGCAGGAACTGGCTACCGCTGGTGCCCACGCCCTGCAGGAAGAACAGGATGTTGACCATCAGCGGTCCGTAGCCGAAAAAGACGGCGGGGGCCAGGATGTTCAGGGTGGTGTTGAGCAGGGTGGAAGCACCCAGGGCCAGGAACATGGTCACCAGAATGGCGTAATAGCTGTCACTGACCAGGTTGATGACCAGGGCCAGGGCCCACAGGCAGATGGCCGCCGCCGTGACCCGCTTGCGGGGGAACATGTCCAGCAGCTTGCCGCCGATGCTCAGGAATAGCAGGTTGCCCGCGTAGCTCACCGTGACGATCATGGACAGCATGGTGTCGGTCAGGCCGTAGCGCTCCTGAAAGACGGGGGCAAAGATGCCGCGCAGAGCGTCGTTGATGCCCAGCACGATCATCAGCAGGCCGAAGCAGGCCAGCGGCAGCCAGGGGCTCAGCCGACGGGTTTGGGAATCGGTTTGATTCATGGTATGGCAGATCTCCTTTCTCGGTCAGACCCGGGCACCCGGGTACAGGGTCCACTCGGCGTGCAGCTTGCTGCCGTCCAGCCGGTACTGCTCCTGCAGCTGCGGTCCGCAGCTGTTGGAACCGATGCCGCTCTGGTCCGCATCCAGGCAGAGCACGCAGCGGTCGGCCGGCTGCAGCTCCCAGTCATGGGCGGCGGCGGTCAGCGCTTCCTGGGTGTCATACCCGGCGGTGAAGGCAAAGGGACGGTCCGAGCAGGCACACAATACCGGCGTGCCGTCGGCGGTGGCCAGGGTCACCCGGTCGCAGTCCCAGTGGCTGCCGTACTCCTGGGGCTTCAGGTAGGGAATGTGCTGGGTGCGCAGGTCGGCGTCGAAGCAGCCGTGCCAGCTGGCCCGGTGCTTGTCCCGGTAGCTTTCCCCGGGGCCCATGCCCTGGTACCGCACCCGGCAGATCTCCCGGGGCAGGAACAGGCGCAGCCCGAACCGGGGCAGGAAGGGGAACTCGGTGTCCCGGTCGGCGTCGATGACCACCCGGATGTCCCCCACGGCGGTCACGGTCCAGGTGACGGTGCCCCGCACAAAGGGCTGCCGGCTCACCGAAGCCAGGGAGAAGTTGGTGCGCAGCCGCACACAGCCGCCGTCGGTTTCGGTGTCGGTGTCGTAGGTGCGGATCTGGGTGCGGTCATACCCCGCGTACTGCCACTGGGGCACCATTTCGATGTCGTTGTCGGTGGGGGCGCGCCAGACGTTGAACTGAACGGCGCGGTCCAGCAGATCGAGGCCGCCCGGCACCTTCAGCCGGTCAAAGCTGCCGGCGGAGGTATCGTACCGGTAGGTGAAGTCCCGGCCTTCCACCATGATCCAGCGGCCTTCCTGCCACAGGGCGGGGGCCGGTGCGGGCAGCGGGGCCATGGCGGGGGCGGGAATCGCCCCGTCGGGCAGTTCGTCAAAGCCCAGCACGGCGCCTTCGGGATGCAGCAGCCCGGTGGAAAGGTACTCCACCCGCCAGAAACGGCGGCCATGCGCCCCTTCGGGCAAGGTCAGGGCCGGCAGCTCGGTCCAGGCGTCCCCGTGGGGTGCTGCCGCGGGGGCGGGCAGAAGACCGCTCCGGGCGGAACAGGCGCCGCAGGTCAGGGTCCAGCGCAGCCGGACTGCCCGGTCCAGAACCGTGAAGTCCAGCAGGTTGTGCAGCTGTACCCGGCCGTTTTCCGGCTCGGCGGTCTGCAGGCGCACCGGGCGCCATACGTTCTTGAACTCCAGCAGGTTGGGCTTGATCTTCCGCTCCGGGCTCACCAGCCCATCCACGCAGAAGTTGCCGTCGTGGGGATATTCGCCGCTGTCGCCGCCGTAGAGCAGATGCCCCTGGGCATCCCGCACAGCGTGGTCGCACCATTCCCACACAAAGCCGCCGCACATAAAGGGATAGCGCATGATGCGCTCGCGGTAGTCCTCCAGATCTCCGGGACCGTTGCCCATGGCGTGGGCGTACTCGCACAGGATGAAGGGCTTGTGGTGGGCGGGCTGGGCCGCCGCATAGGCGTCGATGTCCTCAAAATGGGGATACATGCGGCTGTAAAAATCCAGATCGCTGTAATCGTAATGGCTGCCTTCCGGTACATACCGGGCGCCCTCGTAATGGCGCAGGCGGCTGGGGTCCCGCTGCCGGGTCCAGCGCAGGGCGGCCTCAAAGGTGCAGCCGTAGGCGCATTCATTGCCCATGGACCAGAACAGCACGCAGGTACGGTTCTTGTCCCGCTCCACGCACCGCTGTACCCGGTCCACCGTGGCTTCGGTCCAGTCGGGGTTGTCGGCAATGGGCTGGTTCCACCGGTTGATGTGGGTGGTCCAGTCATTGACCTTTTTATAGACCTGGTCGGTGCCGTGGCTCTCGTCGTCGGCCTCGTCCATGATGTAGAAGCCGTAGCGGTCATACAGCCAGTAATACTGGGGGCTGTTGGGGTAATGGCTGGTGCGGATGGCGTTGACGTTGTGGGACTTCATCAGCTGCAGGTCCCGCTCCATCTGCTGGCGGGAGATGGTGTACCCGGTGTCCGGGTCGGAATCGTGGCGGTTCACGCCGTGGAGCTTGATGGGCTGACCGTTGAGGATGAGCCGGGCGTTGTCCACATGGACTTCCCGCAGGCCCAGCTGCTCGGTGATGCACTCGTTTTCGGTGCGCATGACCAGCCGGTACAGGTACGGGTCCTCTCCGGACCACAGGCGGGGGGCTTCGATGGCGGCGGAAAATTCCGAGCCTTCGGCTACACCCTCGGCCACCGGGGCGCCGTCGGCGTCCAGCAGTTGCCAGGACACCGGCACGGGGGCGTCATCCAGATAGCTCAGTTCCGCCCGCACCACGGCGCGCTTTGCCCGGCCGGGGGTCACGCCTTTCAGGTCGGTGTGCAGGAAATAATCCCGGATGCCCTTTTCCGGGCGCAGCAGCAGGAACACATCCCGGAAAATGCCGCTCATGCGGAACTTGTCCTGATCTTCCATATAGCTGCCGTCGCACCATTTCAGCACCAGAACCCGCAGCTCGTTCTCGCCGGGGCGGAGCAGATGGGTCAGGTCAAATTCGCTGGTGGAGTGGGAAACCTGGGAGTACCCCACAAAAGTGCCGTTCACCCACAGGTAGAAGCAGGAGTCCACCCCTTCAAAATCCAGCCAGACCCGGGGCGTGTCCGGGCGGGGCGTATATATAAAGGTACGGCGGTACAGCCCGCAGGGATTCTGCCGGGGCACATAGGGCGGGTCAAAGGGGAAGGGATACCGGGTGTTGACGTACTGGTGATGGTCCACGCCGTAGTTCTGCCACACGGCGGGCACGGGCACGGTGCGCCAGGGGGCGGACAGGGCGCCGGGGTCGGCGGGCAGGTCCTCAAAGGAATCAAACCAGCAGAAATCCCAGTCCCCGTTCAGGGAGAGAAACCGGTCGGAGGCTTCCCGCTCCAGCGAGAAGGGACCGGGACCCGCCGCGGGGATGTAATAGGCGCGGTCGGGCAGGGTGTTCAGGTGCAGTTGGTGGATGTCCTGGTGACAGATGGGGAACGACATGGCACAGACCTCCTAGGAGCGAAAGGTTTGGGTTTCCACCCGTTCCGCGGGTAGAAACATCTAGCTTGAGTATACTGGACAATGCAGCCAACAACTAGCGGATTTTTGCCGAATTTACCAAATTTCATTGCATTTTATGCTCTTTTGTGTTATGTTGGACTTACAGTAAGATCGGTGCGGACTGCCCCGGCAGCCCGTGGTACAATGACCGGGGCTCCCGGCGGGAGGGAAGGACACGGCATGAAGTATTATCACAACTCGCCCCTCTTGTACGAGAAGGGATTCTCGGTGGAAGTATGCGACGCCGACAGCTTTGCCCAGGCGTCCACCTACTATTATTTCGATTACGATGAGCGCAACCACTCCATCAACATGGAGTTCCCCCATTTTCATCTGTACTACGAGATGATGATCCTGCTCAGCCCCAAGGCGTACCACTTTGTCAAAGGCAAGCGGTACGACATTGTGGCCAACGATATCGTGCTGCTGCCGCCCTCCACCCTGCATCAGTCGGAGTATCTGCCCGGGCCGCCCAGCGACCGTATCATCATCGGTTTTCTTCCGCCCCGCAACGCCGGATATTATGAGCCGGGGTACCAGCGGCTGCTGTCCATCTTTGATGAGGACAGCCCCATTCTGCGCTTCCACCGGGAACAGCAGAACCTGATCTTCCAGCCGCTGAACGAGCTGGCGGAGGCCTGCCAGACTGAGCGGGACCGCAATGTGCGGGACCTGATTATTCATACCAAATTCACCGACTTTCTCACCCGGCTGTACATGTCCCGGGGCAACAACCAGTACGCCCCCAATGTGCAGAACGGCATCAAGGAAAAGATCTACAACATCGCCAACTATATCCAGACCCATTACTGTGAGGACCTGTCCCTCAAGCAGCTGGCCGACCATTTCTACGTCAGCCCGTACTACCTCTCCCACCTGTTCAAGGAGGTCACCGGCTACACGGTGGTGCAGTACATCCAGCTCACCCGCATCAAGAACGCCCAGTTCCTGCTGCTCAACTCCGACACCCGCATCACCCAGATCGCCACCCAGACGGGATTTTCCAGCTTTTCCCAGTTCAACCGGGTGTTTCACAAGTTCTGCGGGGTGTCCCCTTCGGACTATCGCCTGTCCACCCAGCACACCCCTTACAGCGGCGAAAAGAAAATGTGAACCCGCATTGGTACAAAAATATGCAAAAAGGCACCGGAGCCGCAGGCTCCGGTGCCTTTCGTTTGCGGAAATGCTGGGGAAAAAATCAGGTTCAGGCCACCACGGTCACGCTGGTGATGTGGGGGTTGACGCCTTCGTACCAGTACAGGAAACCTTCCATATCAATGGTCTGGCCCACCTGCAGGTTCTTCACGGCGTTGTACACGTCGGTGGTGTTGTCGCACAGGTAGCTTTCCACGGTGAAGGTGTAGGTCTGGCCGTTGTAGGAAGCGTTGAAGTACAGGTCGTCGCCGTCAGCGCCGGAGCCGTCCCAGTTGTACAGGAAAGCGTACTCCGCGTCGGAACCTTCCATGGTGGAAGGCTCCACGGTCAGGCCCTTAAAGCTGACCAGCTCGTTCTGGTGGTCGATGAGTTCCTCGCTGCCCAGCAGGGAGGTCACGTCCAGAGGCTGGGCGATGAAGGGCTCGGCGTCGGCCACGATCTCAAAGGTGCCGTCGGTGATCTCCACTTCGCCGGACCACTCGCTCTTGTAGCCGGTCACACGGATGCAGGTGCCCGGGGTCAGCTTGTCGTAGTCTTCCTCGGAGCAGGCCATGTTGTACAGGAAGTAGGCGCCGTCCTCGCTCTGGGCGTAGACGGTGGCCTGGTCTTCCCACCAGGACTGCTTGGCCTGGACGTAGGTTTCGATGGTGACTTCGGTGTCCACATCGGCAGCCATGTACTCGTCATGGGTCAGCACGGTGCCGGCGGCAGCAGGAGTGGCCTCCTCGGAAGCGGTTTCCTCGGTGGCGGCAGCCTCAGAAGCGGCCTCGGCGGTAGTAGAGTCGGAAGCGGTGGAAGAGCTCTGGCCGGCGCAGGCGGTCATGGAAGCGACCATGCCGAAAGCGACCAGAAGGCTGAGAATCTTTTTCATTGTTATACCCTCCTAAATGGTAGGCCGGGGCATCCCTCACGCCCCGGATAGTACCATTATAGCCCAACGGAGGGAAAAATCAACCGATTGGCCGGTCTTGTCATTTTTTGAAAGATTTTCCCGCGGGCTTTTTCCGGGCCCGCACCCGGCGCAGGACCACGCACAGCAGGATGCCTGCCCAGGCCACGGCCAGCGCCGCCAGCAAGGCCACCGCAGTGGGCGGCAGCGGGCCCAGGTCGGCCTGTCCCGCCATGGCGGAGGTCTGGTCCAGATGGTACAGGGCCACCGTGTCGGTGTACAGGCTCTGGATGTAGGCGTCGTCCACCGTCTGGCTGCGGCGCACGCTCTTGGTCACGTTTTCAATCAGGGAGCCCGCCGCATCCCGCAGGGAGGCCGAGCCGTTGAACACCGGGGTGACGAAGGTGTTGTCCAGGTTGTCCAGCAGCAGCTGCACCGCCGCCAGCTTGACGGCATAATGGGTGTCGTTGTCCTCCCCGGCCCGGGACAAGTAATCCTGATACACCGGGTCGTTCTGGGCCTTGGTGGTTACGGGGACATAGCCCTCGGTTTCGGAGTAGGCAATCTGCACATCATTGGTCAGCAGATACTGGGCAAACAGCCAGGAGGCCAGTACCTCCTGGGGGTCGTCCTTGTTGAAGATGCAGACCGACGGCCCCTGAGAGATCATCTGGGGATGGTCCGGGTCAAACTGGGGCACCATGCGCACGGCGGTTTCAAAGTCCACCACCTCGTCCTGGGCAATGTCCATCAGGGGGGCGTCGCTGCCCATCCAGGTGGAGCCGGCGGTGGAGTCCACCGCGAACACGCACTGCCCGGCGTTCAGGAAGTTGGCCGGATAGCCCGAGATCTTGAAGGTGGAGAACGCCCCGTCCGCCGTGTACCCGGCAATGCCTTTCAGCAGGTCGGTGGTCACGTTGTTGAACAGCTGGATCTCCCCGCTCTGGGTGGAGTAGCCCGCGCCCTTCTGCTTGAGCATCTGGATCATCATGTTGTCGGTGGATTTGTACAGGAAAGGCACCATGACCTTCTGCCCGTTCAGGGCGTAGGTGCCGTCGGCGTTCTGCTTGGCCGCCGCTTCGGATACCTCCCACACAAAGTCCCAGGTCAGCACATCGGGCAGGGTGTAGCCCAGCTGCTCCACAAAGGTCTTGTTGACGTAGCAGGCTTCGGTGGAGCGCATGTAGGGCAGGGCATAGCAGGTGCCACCCAGCTGGCATTCCTGCCAGAACTGGGGCACGATCTCCGCCTGGGTGGGTCCGTCGAATTTCAGGGCGCTGCCGCCCAGCCCGTATTCCGGATCGGCGGCCAGGTCGTCCAGGGGCACCACCACGTTGTCGCCGGTCAGGTAGGTGGCGATGTGGTCGGGGTAGGTGATGCAGACGTTGGGGGTGGTGCCGGTGGAAATGTTGGTGATGACATCGTTGTAGATGTCGCCGTAGTCGGTGTACAGCCGCAGGGTCACGGTGATGTTGGGGTACAGGGCCTGGAAGTCCTCGATGGCCTGGCGGTAGATGTCGGTCTGGGTCTTGTTGGTGTCGTTCTTGGCCCAGAAGGTGATCTCATAGGTTTTGCTCTCGTCAAAGGAGTCCGGCACCGCAAAGGCGGCGCGCTCCTGCCGGCCGTGGCACCCGGCCAGCAGCCCGGCGCACAGCACCGCGGCACACACCGCCGCCAGGGGGCGAAGAAAACGATGGCTCATCCTTTCAACCCTCCTCTGGAAGCGCCTTCCATGATCTTGTTGCGGAAGGCCAGGAACAGCAGCACCAGCGGCACCGAGATGACCACCACGGCGGCCATCATGGCGGGGATATTCTCCCGGCCGAAGCCTTCTTCCCGGATCTGCTGGATGCCGTTGGACACCAGGAAATAGGCCTGGTCATCGGTGATGAGCCGGGGCCAGACGTAGGAGTTCCAGCACTCGATGAGTTTCAGGATGGTGATGGTGACGATGGTGGGCCGGCAGATGGGCACCATGACCTTCCACAGATATTTCAGGTCGGAGGTGCCGTCCACCTTGGCGGCCTTGTACAGCTCGTCGGGCACCTGCTCGAAGCTCTCCTTTAACAGATAAATGTAAAACACCGAGGTGATGGAGGGCAAAATTAGGCCGGGAAAGCTGTTGCGCATGTCCAGGTTGGTGATGGTCACAAAGTTGGTGATGACCACCAGCTCGTTGGGGATCATCATCATGGACAGGAAGAAGCCGAACACCAGGTCCCGCCCCGGGAACCGCAGCCGGGCAAAGGCGTAGGCGGCCAGGGTGCTGACCACCACCATGACGGCGGTGGTGATGACCGAGAAAATCAGGGTGTTCAGCAGATACCCGCCCAGGGGTACGGCGGTGAACGCCAGCTGGTAGTTTTCCAGGGTGGGGGAGAGGGTGAAAAAGGCGGGGATGTGCTCGGAGTTATAGGCGCCGTAGCTTTTCAGGGAGGTGAGAACCATCCAGTAAAAGGGGAACAGCACCACCACGGCCCAGATGCTCAGGGCCAGGTAGGTCAGGGCCTTGACCAGGCCGCTTCTGCGCCCGGCGGCCCGGCGTTTGGCCTCAAATTCGGTGTGGGTCATTGGATGTGCACGCCTCCTTCCGAAACATGGCGGCTGACCAGCAGGTTGATGCAGGTGATGGTCAGCACGATGACGAACAGAATGATGGCCGCCGCCGATGCGTAGGACGGGTAGCCGCCGCTGTCGCCGTAGAGCATGTCATACACATAGCCCACGATGGTGTTCATACCTGCGGCGTTCAGGTCGGTGCCGAACAGGGCCACCGCGTCGCTGTACGCCTTGAACGCGCCGATGAAGCCGGTGATGACCAGATACACCAGCATGGGAGCGATCATGGGCAAAGTAATACGGAAGAAGATGCGGGTCCGGGAGGTGCCGTCCACCCGGGCGGCCTTGTAGTAGTCCGGAATCACCGAAGCCAGCGCCCCGGTGAGCACCAGAATCTTGAAGGGCATGACCACCCAGATGGTGTAGAAGCAGAGCACGAACATCTTGGCCCAGTGGGGGCCATTGATGAAGTCGATGGGCCCGGCGCCGAACCATTGGAGCATCAGGTTCACCAGGCCGTCGGTGTATTCGGTCTTCTGGAACAGCACCATGAAGACCAGGCCCACGGCCAGGGTGTTGGTGACGTAGGGCAGGAAATAGATGGTCTGGTACAGGTTGCGCAGGGGTTTGATGGAGGCCAGCGCCGCCGAGATGGCCAGGGCCAGCCCGGTGGAGATGGGCACCGTGATGATGACCAGCACAAAGGTGTTCTGCACCGCCTGCAGAAAGTAGGGGTCGTGGAGCACATAGGAGTAGTTGTACCACCCGGTGCCCCAGTAACTCTGGGAGGCAAAGTTGAAGCCTTCCTCAAAGGAATAGATCAGCACGTCAATGACCGGGTATACCAGAAACACGGCCAACAGCGCGGCGGCCGGCAGCAGGTACAGCCAGGCCTTGCGGGAGTAGCGGTCCATGGAGCGGCCCCCTTTCAGCGCCGGGCGCCGGGCACGGCGAAGGGCAGGCGGCGCTCGTCGGCCTTGTCAAACAGAAAGACCTTGTCCGGTTTCAGGGTGAAATGTACGTCGGCTGCGGCGGCGTTGACCAGATTCCGGGAGGGGATGATGGCCCGGATGGTGTCCGCCTGGCAGGCGGGATGGGTGCAGACGATGCTCACGTCCCGGCCCAGCACCTCTACCCGGCTCAGGGCGCAGGTCACGGGGCCGTTCTCGTCGGGCACAAAGCCTTCGGGCCGGATGCCCGCCCACACGGCGCCGTCGGGGGCGCCGGACACAGCCAGCACCGGGGCGTCGGAGGCGTTCAGGTACAGTTTGCCGTCCTTGACGGTGCCGTCAAACACGTTGATGGGCGGGGTGCCCAGAAACTTGGCCACAAACAGGTTGGCGGGGTCGTCGTACACCTGCTGGGGCTCGCCCTGCTGCATGAGCACGCCGTTTTTCATCACCACGATGTGGTCGGAGATGCTCATGGCCTCCTCCTGATCGTGGGTGACAAAGATGGTGGTGATGCCGGTGGCCCGCTGGATCTTGCAGATCTCCTCCCGGGTCTGCAGCCGCAGCCGGGCGTCCAGGTTGGACAAAGGCTCGTCCAGCAGCAGCACCCGGGGCGTCTTGACCAGGGCGCGGGCGATGGCCACCCGCTGCTGCTGGCCGCCGGAAAGCTCCCGGGGCTTGCGGTCCAGCAGATCCTCAATCTGCACCAGCTTGGCCGTTTCCACCGCCCGGCGGCGCATCTCCGCCTTGGAGAGTTTCTTGTCCCCTTTCAGGTTTTCCAGCGGGAAGGTGATGTTCTGCAGCACCGTCAGGTGGGGGTACAGGGCGTAGTTCTGGAACACCATGCCCACGCCCCGCAGTTCCGGCGGGGCGGCGGTGACATCCTCCTCCCCGAAGAAGATCTGGCCGGAGGTAGGTGTTTCCAGCCCACAGATCATATTCAAGGTGGTGCTCTTGCCGCAGCCGGAAGGTCCCAGCAGACCCACCAGCTTGCCGTCCGGCACCTCGAAACTCAGCGAATCCACGGCCGTGACCTCGCCCGCCGCCCGTTTGCCCCGGGCGGGAAAGCGCTTGGTCAGACCGACCAGTTTGATATTCATGCACACATCTCCCCTGTGACAGCAGTATGAAGCCATTATACCGCATTTGCCGGGGCACCACAAGCGCGGGCCCCGGCCGCATGCTCTTTCGGTTCGGGCGTCCGCTCCGCAGGGAATATCCGGTCTGTTTCCGGGAAAACCGCCCGGCGGGACCGCCGCAGCACCCGGCAACGGCATTGTGCCGTGCAGGGGGGCGGATACAGGGGACTATGGGGAAAAACGGCAGGACCATGGGAGAAGAAGTCCCAATAAAAGGACATATTATGTTTTGCATAAAAAGAAAACGGTACTGATTTTATCCAAAGTGCGAAGGCAACTTGTACCTTCAAATACTGCATATGTTTTTTAAAAATAAGGAAATTCATGTTTATATTGGTATAACAACATAAAAATGAGAAATGTTAACAGACCATGAAAATTATGAACATTGTGTAAAGCGCATAAAAAAACGGCCGAACTATCGTTATTATGGAGATGGACAAACTAATATATCAGTAGTAATATATCAGCGTAATATATTTTTTCAAGGAGGTATCCCATGGTTAATCTAATTGCGGGCGTATTGCTGTTGATCACCTTTATCGGGCTGATCGCGTACTGCGCCAAAGGCGGCAACCTGTTGATCGGTTTCATCGTGACAGCACTGCTCTGGTGCATCATCGGTCGTGTACCGGTCACCACGGTCGTGAATGATGTCTTTGAAAAATCGGTGGAAAGCTACGGCGCGACCATCGCCATCATCGTATTCGGTGCTTGGTTCGGCCGCGTTCTGGTGGACACCGGCATTGCGGGCTACATCATTAAAAAGACCGTGGAACTGGCCGGCGACAAACCCCTGCTCACCACCCTGCTGCTGAACGTCGTCTGCGCCCTGATCTTCTGCAGCGCTTTCGGCGTCGGCTCGGTCATGGCCATCGGCATGATCGTGCTGCCCATCATGTTCTCCCTGGGTATTGACAAAAAGACGGCCGTCGGTTCCTACATGCTGGCGGTGGCTGCCGGTATGTACCTGAACATTGCCTACGTCAGCCAGTTCTTTGCGGTCTTCCCCGACATCACCTATGATGCCAAGTACCGCACCTTCGCCATCATCGCCACTGTCATCAGCGTGCTGGTCATGGCTGTGTACATTGTTTTCAACTACACCAGACAGCGCAAGAACCGTGCTTTCGCCGCCACCCCCAAAGTGGATGCCAAGCCTCTGCCCTGGTACTGCGTGATCGTTCCCTTTGTTCCCATCGTGATGGTTTCCTTCTTTGCATGGCAGCCCGTGCCCTCCTTCCTGCTGGGCATCTTCCTGGGCCTGCTGTTCACCCGCAACATGACCAGCTACTCCAAGGCTGTGGAAAAAGTGCAGAAGACCCTGTATGACGGCGTTGCGGACTCCGGCCTGCTGATCGGTATGCTGTACGGCGTCAACATCTTCCAGGCAGCTGCCAAGCAGGTGGCTCCCATCCTGCAGGACCTGCTGGGTGATATCATCCCCACCTCTCCGGTCGTTCTGCTGGTGGCGTTCTGCGTGCTGGCTCCTCTGGCCCTGTTCCGTGGACCTCTGATGATCTGGGGCTCCGGCATTGCGCTGGCCTCCATCCTGCAGGCCATGGGCGTGTTCACCGAACCCTACCTGTTCATGCTGTTCCTGGTGCCGCCGGTGGCCATCGTGGCTTCCGCCTGCCCGACCCAGTCCTGGACCATGTGGGCTTTGAGCTATGCCAAGCTGGAACCCAAGAACTACATCAAAGCGAACCTGCCCTGGGGCTGGATCGCCTGCATCATTATCCAGATCGTGGGTTATCTGACTTACAGCATCGTCTGATCCCCCCTTTCCGTACGCACAACGGTGCCGGCCAACATTGCGCATGGCTGGCGCCGTTTGTGCTTGACGGGCAGAAAACCATGACAGAATGAGGAAAAATACTATGGCAAAAAGATCCATCCGCATCGGCATCGACGTCGGCGGCACCCACACCAAGGCCGTCGCTATCGATAACAATACCAACGAGATCGTGGGCAAGGGCTCGGTCATGACCACCCACTTCGCCAAAGAGGGTGTGGCCCGGGGCGTTGTGGAATCCTTCCAGAAATGCCTGGAAACCAGCCATATCAGCCCGGATGAAGTGATCTTCATCGCCCACAGCACCACCCAGGCCACCAACGCCCTGCTGGAAGGCGACGTGGCCAACGTGGGCGTCATCGGCATCGGCAAGGGCGGCCTGGAAGGCTTTTTGGCAAAGCGCCAGACCCGCATCCCGGATATTGACCTGGGCACCGGCAAGTTCATCCACATCGACTCCGAATTCATGAAGTCCAAGGAGATGAACCACGACAGCGTCAAGGCCATGATCCAGAAAATGTATGACCAGGGCGACCGGGTCATCGTGGCATCCAAGGCTTTCGGCGTGGACGATATGTCGGAAGAACGCCTGGTGGCCGAAACCGCCGAGGAGATGGGCATGCCTGCCTCCATGGCTTCGGACATCACCAAGCTGTACGGCCTGACCACCCGCACCCGCACCGCGGCCCTGAACGCCAGCATCCTGCCCAAGATGATGGAAACCGCCAACAGCACCGAGTCTTCGGTGCGGTCCACCGGCGTCAAGGTCCCCCTGATGATCATGCGCGGCGACGGCGGCGTTATGGAAGTCAGCGAAATGAAAAAACGCCCCGTGCTGACCATGCTCAGCGGTCCCGCTGCGTCGGTCATCGGTGCGCTGATGTACCTGCGCGCCTCCAACGGCATCTACTTCGAAGTCGGCGGCACCTCCACCAACATCGGCGTGATCAAAAACGGCCGTCCCGCCGTGGACTACGCCATCATCGGCGGCCACCGCACCTACGTCAACTCCCTGGACGTGCGCGTTCTGGGTGTGGCCGGCGGTTCCATGGTGCGCGCCGGCAAGGGCGGCATCGTGGATGTGGGGCCCCGTTCCGCCCACATCGCCAACATGGGGTATGCCTGCTTTACCGACACCGCCCTGTTTGAAGGCGCCACCCTGTACCACATGCAGCCCCGTGAGAACGACCCCGACGACTATGTGGCCATCCGCCTGAACAACGGCGAGAGCGTGACCATCACCAACACCTGCGCCGCCAACGTGCTGGGCATTCTGGCCGAGGGGGACTACGCCCGCGGCAACGTGGAGTCTGCCCGCAAGGCCATCGGCCTGCTGGCCGAGGAGGTGGGCATGTCCATCGAGGATACCGCCCGGGCCATCCTGCAGAAATCCACCGATAAGATCAAGCCGGTCATCGAGGACCTGATCGCCAAGTACAAGATCGAGCGCGACCAGATCGTGCTGGTGGGCGCCGGCGGCGGCGCAGGCACCCTGCTGACCTTCACCGCCAATGATATGGGCTTCAAGTACCAGATCCCCGAAAACGCCGAGGTCATCTCCTCCATCGGTGTGGCCCTGGCCATGGTCCGTGAGATGGTGGAACGCACCATCCCCAACCCCACCGCCAAGGACATCGCCGAGCTCAAGAAGGAAGCCAAGGAAATGGCCATGAACTCCGGCGCCGTGGAAGACAGCGTGGAAGTGTATGTGGAGATCGACGAACAGGCCCAGAAGGTCACCGCCATCGCCATGGGCTCCACCGAGGTCAAGACCACTGACCTGATGAAGAACTGCGACGAGAAGGAGGCCGTGCAGATCGCCGCCGAATCCGTGGGGGTGGACCCCAAGGACGTGGAGCTGGAAGCCTCCAACGGGCAGGTCTTTGTGGTGACCTGCCAGCAGGGCAACCGCAAACAGCTGCGTGTCATTGACAAGAAGGGCTTCATCAAGATCCAGCGTTCGGACGGCGGATGCCTGCGCACCACCATGGCCAACGTGGCGGACGATTTGAAGAAGATCTGGGATGCTTCCTCCAACTTCTCTTCCGAAGTGCGCATCAACCCCGATGTGTACGTCATTGCGGGGTCCCGCGTCATTGACTATTCCGGCATTCCGGAGTACGCTCAGGTAGAAGGCCTGATCGAGGCCGAGCTGGCGGACAAGGAACCGGACGACGAGATCATCCTGGTGCTGGCCAAAAACGCACTGCGCTGACCAAACCGGGTGCAAAGCCGGCCCCGCCAGGGACCGGCTTTGCCTGTTTGCCCCACAAAGGAGGGCGCTATGTGCACCCAATGGCGTGATGAAACCTGGTACGCACTGTTTCTGCGGGGGGACCCGGCGGCCAAACCGTTGAATTCTTCGCAGAAATCCTCTATAATAAGGCTGTCAATGCAGGAAGCAAAGAGACAAATGCAGATGTTGCGGCAGCGGTTCGGCACCGAAAACCCCGAATCCTGCCTGTACCAGCTTGGCTACCGGATTGAGGAGGAAACCCCGGAACTGATGCTCCATTTCCTATATATGGGGCTGACTGTGCCGGACGAACATAAGGTCTGCCTAAACAGGACCGTTCTGTGTGTACTGGAACAATACATGAGGACGCATCTTCCCGCGGGGGATCCCCAGCAGGAAAAACTGCGTGATATCGTTTTGTATCATGAGCTTTATCATGTGCTGGAAGAAACGTCCGAAAACATTTACACGCGCAGCGTTTATGCGCAGCGCAAACTGCTGGGCTGCATCCCCTGGAAAAGCAAGGTGGAAGCAGCCAGCGAGATCGGAGCGGTCCACTTTTCCAAGCTGATGGCAGGGGCGGAGTTCTCGCCCTGTCTCTACACCCGGTATCTTCTTGCGGCAACGAACCAAAAGACAGATATGGATGGTGCGTACGGTGATGGAAAAGAAAGTGGATGGCGGTGACGTTTACTCCGTTCTGCGGGATGACATTATCAATTTGCGGCTGCGCCCCGGTGCGTTTTTCAGCATCCGGGACCTGTGCTCTTTTTATAATGTAGGGCGCTCTCCCGGGCGGGAGGCGCTGATCCGGCTGGAACAGGAAGGTCTTGTGACCTTTTTGCCCCAGCGGGGAACCATGATCTCCAAGCTGGACCTGCAACGGATTGACAATGAACGCTACATCAGACGCTCCATCGAAGAAAATGTGATGCGGGACTTTGTCGGCATGTTTTCCAATTCGGTGATTCTGCATCTGGAGGAGATGCTCCGGGAGCAGCGCACCCTGCAGAAAAACCAGGACCATCGCGGGTTCCTGGATGCCGACGACCGGTTCCACAGGGTCTTTTATCAGGGGGCAGGGCGCGAATATTGCTGCGATGTGATCGATAAGGAATGCAGCAACTATCGACGGATGCGCCTGCTGGCCCAGATGACGGACCAGAACGCGATGGAAAATACCATAGAGGAACACGCTGAGCTGGTCAATGCCGTGGCCATGCGTGATATCGAGCGGGTCATGTCCTGTTTTTATCTGCATTTGGATTGCATCAAGAGCCAGGAACGAAAAATCGTCCGGCGCTTTGCGGACCTGTTCCAGGATGGTTCCGGCCAGGAACGGAAAGAAAACCCGGACCTGGATACGGATTTCCTGCTTTCTATCCGTGGCCGCGGGCTCTGAGCCCACAGACCTGCCGTATGCCCTGCCTTACACTTTCAGGCAGGTGACTACGAATTGAAAAATATAACAATGCCCGTCCGGCTGGACCATGCCCGCGCATGGCGTACCTACCTGGGCGGTAAACTGCTGGATACATGGAACGGCATCCCCGATGCCAAGGATAGCAATTTCCCCGAAGAATGGATCGCTTCTCTGGTGACAGCCCGCAACCCGGGCCGGGAACAGTTCCCGGACGAGGGCCTCAGCCGATTGGCGGATCTGCCCGGTATGCCTTTCCTGCGGGACTGGATCGCGCAGCAGGGGCCCTGTGCCGTAGGCGCGGACCACTGGGCCCGGTACGGGGCCTCTTTGGGGGTGCTGGTCAAGTTCATTGATGCTGCGGAACGGCTGACGGTCCAGGTGCATCCCGACCGGGACACGGCCCAGAGGCTGTTCCATTCCCCCTATGGCAAGACCGAATGCTGGTATGTGCTGGGCGGCCGCACCATCAACGGGGAAGAACCCTGCATCTATATCGGGTTCCGTCCCGGTGTGACCCGGAGCCAGTGGAAAGAACTGTTCCAGGAACAGAATTGTGCCGGTATGCTGGCATGCCTGCACAAGATCCCGGTCCATACCGGGGACGTGGTTCTGATTCAGGGCGGGGTGCCCCATGCCATCGGTGCAGGATGCTTCTTGACCGAAATTCAGGAACCCACCGACTATACCATCCGGGTGGAACGTACCACGCCTTCCGGGCTGCACATTGCGGACAGCGCCTGCCACCAGGGACTGGGATTTGAGCGGATGTTTGATTGCTTCCACTTTGAACCGGTCAGTATGGCGGAGGCCCGCCGGCGCTGGTTCCTGCACCATGAACCGACCCCTTTGCCAGACGGCGGACAGCGCCGGGTGCTGGTGGATGAGGGAGATACCCCCTATTTTGCCATGGAGGAATGGACCGTGGCCGGGGGTGCCGAACTGCCTTCGGATGGACGGTTTGCCATTCTGGCTGCGGTGGAAGGCGAAGGCGTTTTCCGCGGGCCGCAGGGGGAATGCCTGCCGGTCCGGCGCGGGGAACAGTTCTTTGTGCCTGCATCGGTGGAAACGCTGCGTGTGGAGGCGGCAGAAAACACCCCGCTGCGCCTGCTGCGCTGCGGCGGACCGCGCTGAATACAATGGATCGGACAGGGACCGTGTGCCTGGGCATGCGGTCCCTGCTGTTTTGCTTCTGTGCCCGCTGCTTGACAAGGTCATGCCCGCGCGCTAGGATTAAAGGCATATCGTTTTTCATAAGGTGTGTGGTACAAAGGTGTACAAAAAGTCTGTTTCCCTGACCGAGGGCAGCGTGGCCCGGGGCATGCTGATGTTTGCCATTCCCATCTTTTTCAGCAACCTGTTCCAGCAGCTGTACAACGCCGTGGACTCCCTCATCGTGGGTAACTTCCTGGGCGGCAACGCCCTGGCCGCGGTGGGGTCTTCGGGCAGTCTGATCTTCCTGCTCACCGGCTTTGTCAACGGCGTCAGCCTGGGCGCCGGGGTGCTGGTGGCCCGGTATTACGGCGCCAAGGATGAAACCGCCCTGCGCCGGGCCGTGCATACCACCGTGGCTCTGGGCCTGGCTGCCGGCGTGGTGCTCACGGTGGTGGGCGTGCTGCTCACCCCGCAGATTCTGCGCTGGATGGGCACCCCCGCCGAGGTCATGCCCAACTCGGTGGCTTACTTCCGCATGTACTTCCTGGGCTCCCTGGCCGTGGTCATGTACAATGTGGGGGCCAGTATCCTGCAGTCGGTGGGGGACAGCCGCAGCCCCATGTACTACCTGATCACCGCCTCGGTGCTCAATGTGATTCTGGACCTGTTTTTCATTGCCGTGCTGGGCATGGGGGTGGGGGCCGCCGCTCTGGCCACCATCCTGTCCCAGACGGTGAGCGCCGTGCTGGCTTTCCGCAAACTGAGCCTGAGCAAGGCCGCCTACGGCGTGCGCTGGCGGGAAGTCCGGTTCCACGGTCCCACCCTGCGGGCCGTGGTGGTGCAGGGGGTGCCCTCCGGGGTGCAGAACTCGGTCATCTCCCTGGCCAACGTCATCGTGCAGGCCAACATCAACTCTTTCGGCGCCCAGGCCATGGCCGGGTGCGGCGCGTACAGCAAGGTGGAGGGCTTCGCTTTTCTGCCCGTGACCTGCTTTGCCATGGCCCTGGCCACCTTTGTCAGCCAGAACATCGGCGCCGGGCAGCTGGACCGGGTGCACCGGGGCATGCGCTTCGGCATCCTGACCTCCGCTTTGCTGGCCGAGGGGGTGGGCGTGGCCATGTTCCTGCTGGCACCCTGGCTCATCGGGGCTTTCAACCCCGAACCGGAGGTCATTGCCTTCGGCGTGCGGCAGGCCCGCACCGTGGCCCTGTTTTACTGCCTGCTGGCCTTCAGCCATTGCAGCGCCGGCATCCTGCGGGGGCTGGGCCGCCCCATGGTGCCCATGGTGGTCATGCTGGCCGTGTGGTGTGCCCTGCGCATCACCTACATCACCATCACCCTGCGGTTCATCCCCCACATCGGGGTCATTTTCTGGGCCTATCCCATCACCTGGGCCATCAGCTCGGCACTGTTTGCCTGGTACCTGACCCACTGTCCGCTGCCCAGCCCGGGCGGGGGCGCCCCGGGACACGGCCAACCGGCCTGAAGATCCTTATATCCTGCTTTTCGGCGTCCTGCTTTGGCAGGGCGCTTTTTGTTTGGGAAAAAGAGCAAAACCGAATTGTAAAAAACGTGTAAAAATGCTATAATACGACATACTATTATATTCGGGACCCCCGGAAAAGGAGCTTGGCCAAGATGAGCAAACGTCAGATTCTGGAATACCTGCTGGAAACCAACACCAGCGTTTCGATACAGCAGATGTGCTTTTCGCTGCTGATGGCCCTGGTGCTGGGCGTCTTTATCTACTTCGTCTACCGCGCTACCTACCGCGGCACCCTGTATTCCAAAAACTTCAACCTCACTCTCATCCTCATCGTGCTCATCACCACGGTGGTCATGATGATCATCGGCACCAACCTGGCGCTGAGCCTGGGCATGGTGGGCAGCTTGTCCATCATCCGTTTCCGCACCGCCATCAAGGAACCCCGGGACATCGCCTTCCTGTTCTGGGCCGTCAGCATCGGCCTGGCCTGCGGCAGCGAGTTCTATGTGGCCGGGGTGCTGGGCAGCGTGCTCATCGCCGTGGTGCTGGCTGTGGCCAACCTGGACCTGTATGATTCGGTGAGCTTTCTGCTGGTGGTCCGGGGCAAGGACGGGGCGCTGGACCTGGACGGGGTGCAGAAGGCCATCAAAGAAAAGACCCGCACCGCCAGACTGCGCATGCGCAGCCGCAGCGCCGGCAGTGATGAAGTCACCTTTGAACTGCGGCTGAAAAGCAAGTACGAACACGAACTGGTGGAGGCCGTGAACGCCTGTGCCGGCGTGGACAGCGTCAACCTGGTGAGTTACAGCGGGGAAAGCATCGGATGAACCGCCCCTGGTACAAAACCGTCCTGGCGGTGCTGCTGCCGCTGGCGGCCCTGGCGGCGTTGTTGGCCGCGGCCGCGGGACGTCTGGCCGAAGCCCCCGGCGCTGACGGGTACGCCGGGGCCACGGTGCTCCTCAATGAGGTGTGCGCCAAGAACCTGACCGGCATCACCGACGCCGACGGCAACACCGGCGACTGGGTGGAGCTCATCAACGTGTCCGGGCAGGACATCACGCTGGACGGCTGGGGCCTGAGCGACGACCCCGACCGGCCTTTCCGATGGACCTTCCCCGAAGGCACGGTGCTGGGCGGCGGGGCCAACAATATCCTGCTGGTCTTTGCGGACGGGCAGGACGGCTACGACGGCACCAACCTGCACGCAAAATTTTCCCTGTCCCGCAGCGGGGAAACCCTGGTCCTCACCGCGCCGGACGGCACCACCGTGGATACGCTGGAATACCCCGCCATGGAATATGACCTGTCCTACGGGCGTCTGCCCGGCAGTGCCGACCGGGTGGGGGTGCTCACCGGGCCCACCCCCGGCGCGGCCAACAGCCTGGATTTCCTGGAGGAAACGGTCCTGCCCGCCGACTGGGGCACGGTGGAATTCTCCGCCCCGGCGGGCTTTTATGAGGATGAATTTCAGCTGACCCTGTCCGCCGCCGACCCGGACGCGGTCATTCTGTACACCCTGGACGGCAGCGTGCCGGATACCGATTCCCCGGTGTACACCGGGCCTATCTCCATCGGGAGCCGGGCCGGGGAGAAAAATGATTATGCAAGCCTGCCCACCGTGCTGCACGACGGCTGGCTGATGGGCTATGCCTACCGCTGCGCCCCCGACCCGGTGGACAAGGCCACCACCGTCACCGCCCGGCTGTGGAAGGACGGGACCCTGGGCGAAGCGGTGAGCGTACAGACCTACTGGGTGGGGGTGGACTCCGGCAGCCTGCCGGTGGTCAGCCTGACCTGCGAAGCCGACGACCTGTTCGGGCCGGAGGGCATCTATGTGGCGGGGCAGACCTACTACACCATGCAGAAATACGGCGCCGAAAGCCCCCAGGGCAACTTCAACGGCAGCGAGAAGGTGGACGGCCGGCTGCAGATCCTGGCCCCCGACGGCAGCGATGCCTGGCAGGGGGAAACCACCGTGCGCATCTCCGGCGGGTGGAGCCGCCAGGGCGTACAGCAGAAAAACCTGCACCTGAAACTGCAGGATGACGCCACGGCGGACATTCTGGACGCGGCCCCCGGCGGCGACGCCCTGGACACCCTGGTTTTGCGGGGCATGGGCAACGGCACTGTCTACCCGGCGCTGCACCAGGACGCCTTTTTGTCCAACTATCTGTATGATACCGACGTGGGCTGCCAGTACAACGTCCCCGTGACCCTGTTTTTGCAGGACGAATACTGGGGCGTGTACACCATCCGGGAGAGCAAGAACGCGGACTTCTTCCTGCGGCATTACGGCATCCGGGAAAAGGACCTGATCTGCCCCGGCACCACCGACGATGAAACCGCCCAGCCGGAGAAAAGCGCCTTCGGCCTGGGGGTGGACGCCCTGGATGCCACCACCGCGGAAGGCAAAGCCTGGGTGGAGGCCAACGTGGACGTGGACGAGTACATCCGCTACACCATCGCCCAGATGTACACCTACAATGCCGACGGCATGTTCAACGGCGGCAACAACTCCATTTTGTGGAAGAGCGCCAAGGTGGACGAGAGCAACCCCTACGCCGACGGACGCTGGCGGTTTTTGCTCAACGACCTGGACGCCACCATGATCGATTACGAGGTGGACCCCTTCGCCTATCTGTTGGAGAATGACTTCTCCTTTGAAAACTGCGAGAACTCCCCCTGGTACTCGGTCATTGACAACCTGTTCCAGAAGCTGTGGCAGGACCCGGATTTCCGGCAGCGGTTTGCGGCGGAATTCCGGGCCGAGATGGCCACTACCTACGCCCCGGAGAACATCGGCCCCGCCTTTGATGCGTGGGTGGACCTGCTGCGCCCGGAGGTGGAGCGGGACCTGGCCCGGCTGAAGGTGGAAACCACCCCGCTGGCGCCCCTGACCGCCGCCCTGACCGGGGTGGAGGCCAACGGCTGGGAGTTCACCATGGACGACTGGGACCGCCAGGCGGACATTGTAAGTGAATACTTGGACAAGCGGGCCGATGTGATGCTGGCCTGCCTGGACCGGTACCTGACGGAGGCGGACGGACAATGAATATCCTGAAACACACCCCCGCCCTGGCCGTGGACCGGCACGAGGAAAAGTTTTTGCTCAACCCCGGGGAAGCCGCTCTGCTGCGGGGCCTGCTGGACGGGGTGCTGCACCGGGACCGGTATTCGGCCGCCGGGGCCTACTACATCCGCAGCCTGTATTTTGATACCCCCTTTGACAACGACTATGCCGACAAGGTGCTGGGCGTCAGTGACCGGCGGAAGGTCCGCCTGCGCATCTACGACACCAGCACCGACACCGTGCGCCTGGAACTGAAGGAAAAACAGGGAACGTACTCCCACAAGACGGGCGTTTCCCTGACCCGGGCCCAGGCGGAAGCCGTTGTGGCCGGGGACCGGGACCTGCTGCGGGCCCGGCCGGACGAGGCCGCCCGGCGGGCAGGCAACCTGCTGGTGCAGGAGGCCCGCCGCCCCGCCGCCCTCATCGACTACGAGCGCACCGCCTGGACCATGCCGGTGGAGCGGGTGCGCATCACCCTGGACGAGCATGTGCGCGCCGCCAAGAGCGACGCCCTGTTCGACGCCGCCGTGCCCATGGTGGGGGTGCATTCCGGGGGGGCGGTGATCCTGGAGGTCAAGTATGACCACTACCTGCCCGGGCACATCCGCCGGCTGCTCTCGGCAGTGTGCGGGCAGGGCATGAGCATCAGCAAATACGCCGCCGCCCGGGAATTCCTGTACTGAGCGCCGCAGACTTTTCAACAAAAACAAACCGCCCCGTGGAAAACGTGCGAAGCGTTTTCCCCGGGGCGGGATTTTTATGTCAGGATACGGTCACGGGGCTCAGCGGCCGATGGGGGCGCACTTGGCCTTCAGCCAGGCCTTTTCCTCCTCATTCAGGCGGGGAGCCAGGGTTTCGTACACATGCTGGTGGTAGTTGTTCAGCCAGTCGATCTGCGGGCGGCTCAGCTCATCCACCAGGACCGGCTCGGTGGAGATGGGCACCAGGGTCAGGGGCTCAAAGGCCAGCCAGTTGCCGTACTGGTTGGTGCCGGCGGACACGCACTCCAGCTCGTTCTCGATGCGGATACCCACCTCGTCGGTTTCGTACACGCCGGGCTCATCGGTGATGGTCATGCCGGGCTTGAAAACGATGGGGTTGTTGGGACGCAGGCTCTGGGGACCTTCATGCACGTTGGCAATGAAGCCCACGCCGTGGCCGGTGCCGCAGCGGTAGTTGATCTTGTGGGCCCACAGCGGCGCCCGGGCAAAGGTGTCCAGGGCAAAGCCGGTGCAGTAATCCAGGAAGACGGCGCGGGCCATATCAATGTGGCTCTGCAGGGTCCAGGTGTAGTACTTGCGCTCGTTCTCGGTCAGGGGGCCCATGGGATAGGTGCGGGTGATGTCGGTGGTGCCGCAGTCATACTGGCCGCCGTTGTCAATGAGCAAAAAGCCCTTGCGCTCGATGGGGCTGTTCACATCGCCCTCGGCATGATAGTGCATCATGGCGGCGTTGGGGCCGTAGGCGGCGATGGTGTTGAAGCTGTCCTCCATGTAGCCGGGCTGTTCGCTGCGGCGGCGCTGGAGCATGACTTCGATGTCGGTTTCCATCAGCTGCTTGCCTTCGGCCAGGGCCTTCTCCAGGTCCATCTGGAACCGCACCAGGGCCACGCCGTCCCGGATGTGGCATTCCCGGCTGTTGGCCAGCTCCACGGGGTTCTTCACGCCCTTCAGGGCCAGGATGGGGTCGGCGCCCTCCTTGACGGTCAGGTGGGGGTTGGCCACGATGGCGCTGTACAGGTCATAGTTGGTGGTGGCGGGGCTGACCAGGATGGTTTCCTCGTCGGTGCGGCTGCGCACAAAGTCCAGCAGCTCGTTGTAGCCCCGCAGGGTCACGCCCTGGGCAGCCAGGGTGGCGGTATCGGCCTCGCTCAGGCGGCCGGGTGCCAGGAACAGGGTGCAGCTTTCGGCGTTGATGTAAGCAAAGGACACCGCCAGCGGGGTGCAGGGCAGGTCATGGGCGCGCATGTTCAGCAGCCAGGCCACGCAGTCCAGGCCGGAAACCACCAGGGCGTTGGCGCCCTCCTTGGCCAGCTCCGCCCGCACAGTGGCGATCTTCTCGGAAGCATCGGCACCGGTGACTTCCTTCTTCAGCAGGAAGCAGGGGGTGTCGGGCAGGGCCGGGCGCTCTTCGCCCCAGATGCCGCTGACCACGTCCAGGCTGCGCAGGCTTGCGCCCACCTTTTCCAGGGTCTTGGCGTAGGTGTTCACGGTGCTGGTGGGCACGCAGGAACCGTCCAGCAGCAGGGTCTGCCCGGCGCTGAACTTTTCGGTCAGGAACTCCTCCACCGTGGGCACCCCGGCGGCGCCGGCGTGCATGGACTGAATCTCGGTGCCGGCCAGCTGCTTGTCCGCCTGGACATAGAAGCGGCCGTCCACCCACAGAGCGCTCTCACTGCCGGTGACCACCAGCGTGGCGTTTTCCCCGATAAAGCCGGAGAGCCAGGGCAGGGCGTTGTAATAGGCGGGAACATATTCACTGCAATGGGGGTCGCTGGTCATGACCAGCACGCCGTCGGCACCGTTGGCCTTGGCGGCCGCCCGCAGGGCGGCAATCTTTTCGTTCACGGTCAAAGTCGAACACTCCTTTATCTATCCCACAAACAAGGAACAAAATTTGGGTCGTCACCTTTGTATTGTAGCACGTTTTGTAAAATAGTAAAGGGGCAGGGTTAGCAACGGCAAACCCTGCCCTGGTTCAGTGATTTTCCATCCGCACGATGCGGTAATACTGCCGGGCTGTCAGGGCGTACACCCCGATGTAGCACAGGGCAAACACCGCCAGGGTGCCCCCGGCGCAGCCCCAGAACAGCAGCGGGTCGTTGAGCCCGAACGCCGAGATCATCCGCATGAGCATGGGCCCCGCCGCGGCCAGATGCACGGCGGCCCCCGCCAGCGGCAGGAAGAACACCCCCAGCACCTGGGTGCGGATGGCGCCCCGCACCTCCGCGGCGCTCAGGCCCACCTGCTGCAGGATGAGGAACCGGCCGCGGTCCTCGTACCCTTCGCTGAGCTGCTTGTAGTAGATCATCAGCACGGTGGCCAGGCCGAACATCACGGCCAAAAACACCCCCAGGAAAACGAAACTGCCGTTCATCTGGTAGGACTGGACCCGGATGCTGGCCCGGTCAAAGACGTAGACGGACCCGGAAAATCCCGGCGCGGCGCCCTCCCCGGGCAGGGCGTCATGGATGGCGGTGGAGCAGGCGATGAGTTCGTCCTCCGTCAGGCCGTCGGGGTTCAGGATGACGCCGTAGCTGGCATCTGCGGAAGTGCCGGCGGCTTCGGCGGCGCGCACCACCGCGGCCAGGTCCGACCGCTGGGGCAGCACCACCCACACGGTGCCGTGCCCGGCGGTGATGGTGTTCCGGTTGGGCCGGGGCCATTCCTCCGGCTGGCCGGCGTTTTTCCAGCTCACGCCGTCCAGCACCAGGTCGCCGCTGCCTCCCTCCGGCCAGCGAAGCAATGCTGTGCCCGAGTCCAGAGAAACGTCCTGCCCGGTGAGGGCGGTGTAATCCCCGGCAGAAATGAAGTACAGGGAGGTCAGGCCCGCAGGGTCGGAGGAATTGCAGGAGGCATACCCCGCCCCGTCGGCCCGGGCTTCCAGGATGCAGTAGGCGTAGCCTTGGGCCGGGGCGTCGGTCCAGGGGGCGGCGGCATCGGCGGTGAGGGTATCCAGCCAGGTGTAGTCGGTTCCGGCCAGGGCGTCGGTGTCACAGAACCCGGACACCATGATCTCGTTGGGGTAGTTGCGATCCAGGGTGTTCTCGGTGCCCGCATACAGGCAGACGGTGGTGGCCACACTGACCAGCACGGTGGTGACCAGAATACAGATGTTGGCCAGCCCCTTGGCGTTCTGGTTCATGCGGTAGATCAGCCCCGAAACCGCAATGAACCGGCGGGGATGGTAGTAGAACCGCTTATTGCGCCGCAGGGCCTTGAGCAGGGCCACGCTGCCCGCGCCGAACAGGCAGTGGGTGCCCACGATGACCAATGCCACGGCCACGAAAAACAGCAGGATGACGTACAGCAGGTCGGTGGTGAAGAAGGAGAGGGCGTACCCGGCGCCCAGGCACACCGCGCCCAGCAGGGCCAGCAATACCCGGCTCCGGGGTTCCCGCTCGCCCATCTGCCCGGCGTGGAGCAGCTCAATGGGCTTTGCGGCCCGGATGCGGCGCAGGTCGCTGAGATACAGCCCCAGGAACAGCACCGCGAAGGCCGCGGCGGTTTCGGCAGCGCCCCGGACGCTGAAGGAAAAGCCCAGCGGCACCGGGAGTTTCATCAGCCGCACCAGCAGCACCACGACCAGCTTGCTCAGCAGCGCGCCGGCCAGGACCCCCAGGGCGGTGCCTGCCAGATACACAAACAGGGTTTCCACCCCGTGGATGGCCCCCACGTCCCGGCGGCGCAGGCCCAGCACGCTGTACAGGGCCAGCTCCCGGGAGCGGCGGTGCATGACGAAGGTGTTGGCATACACCATGATCCAGACAGCCAGGAACACCAGGATGATGCTGCCCAGAGAGAGCATGAGGTTCACATACAGCCCGCCCTGCATGGTGGCCACCATCTCGCTGTAATTGAGAAACCGCAGAATGTAGCACATGGCCGCGCACCCGGCCCCGGCCAGGGTGTAGGGCAGATACAGCTGCCGGTTGCTCACCAGGCCCCGGCTGCCCATACGCAGATACAGTTTCAGCTTACGCATGGTCCGCACCTCCCGCCAGGGCGGTGAGGGTGTCCGAGATGCGGGCGAACATCTCCTCCCGGCTTGCGTTTCCCCGGTACAGCTGGTGGTACACCTGGCCGTCCCGCAGGAACAGCACCCGCTGGGCGTGGCTGGCCGCCCGCACGCTGTGGGTGACCATCAGGATGGTCTGGCCCCCGGCGTTGATGGCCCCGAACAGGTCCAGCAGGGCGTCCGCCGACCGGGAATCCAGGGCGCCGGTGGGTTCGTCCGCCAGCACCAGTTCCGGCCGGGTGATGAGCGCCCGGGCCACGGCGGCCCGCTGCTTCTGCCCGCCGGAAATCTCGTAGGGAAACTTGTCCAGCAAAGCGGCAATGCCCAGCTGCAAGGCCAGCGGCTCCAGCCGAGCGGTCATCTCGGCATAGGGGGTGTCGGCCAGCACCAGGGGCAGCAGGATGTTGTCCCGCACCGAGAGGGTGTCCAGCAGGTTGAAGTCCTGGAACACAAAGCCCAGATGGTCCCGGCGGAACTCGGCCAGTTTGCCGTCCGGGATGCGGGTCAGGTCCTGCCCGTTCAAACAGACACTGCCTCCGGTGGGCCGGTCCAGGGCGGCCAGAATGTTCAGCAAGGTGGTTTTGCCCGCGCCGGATTCGCCCATGATGGCCAGGTATTCCCCCTGGGGGACGGTAAAACTGATGTCCGCCAGGGCCTGCACCCGCATGGACCCGAACCGGGTGGTGTATACTTTTTCCAGATGGGAAATGCTCAGAAGCGGCGTTGCCATGGATGAAGATCTCCTTTGTTCAGACTGCCCGGCCCCCAAAAACAGACGGCGGGGGCCGATGCTGCTTCCAGCATACCCCCGCCGTCGCGGCCCTGCCATGGATTTGCCTTACAGTTCGGGGCCGCTGCCTTACAGTTTTGTCACATGGTCACTCGTACAGGGTCCGGGCGTCGGGAAAGGTCAGCACAACGGTACAGCCCTGCCCCGGCGGGCTTTCGGCGCTCAGGGTGCAGCCCATCCGCGCCGCTGCCCGGGCACACAGGTACAGCCCCAGCCCGGTGGAAGCCGTCCCCGCCGTGCGGCCGTTGGCCCCGGTGTACCCTTTTTCAAAGATGCGCGGCAGGTCTTCGGGTGAAACACCCGGCCCGGTGTCGGATACCCGCAGGGCGTGCCCGTCCGCCTGCACCGTCACGGTGCCCCCGGGCGGGGTATACTTCACCGCGTTGGACAGCAGCTGTTCCAGAATGAAGCCCACCCACTTGGGGTCGGTGACCGGGCGGGCATCGGCCGCAGCGCCGTCATACACCAGCCGCAGCCGCCGCAGAATGAACATCCGGGCGTACCGGCGCAGACTGCGGCGCACCACCGGGTCCAGGGCCGCGAGGGCCAGGGCCAGGTCCTTGCTGTCCGCGCCCAGGCGCAGATAGCCCATGGCCGCGTCCACATATTCCTCGGTGCGGAACAGCTCCGGCTCCAGCTCGGCCGGGTCCGCCCGGCTCTGTACCAGCAGCCGCATGGCCGCCAGGGGCGTCTTGACCTGGTGGGCCCAGGCCGCAAAGTAGTCCAGCAGGTCGTCCCGCATGGCCCGCTGCTCCCGGCGCAGGGCGGCGGCCCGGTCAGTCTGGGCCGTCAGGGCCCGGCGGTAGGCATCCTCCAGCCCGTGGGCCCGGGCGGCGGGCAGCGGGATGTGGTCCCGGTCGGGGTCGGTGACGGCCTGCCCCACAGCCTGCACCCGGCGGTGCCACTCCGGCCAGCCGAGGCCCAGCAGTCCGGCACACCCCGCCAGACACAACGCCGCCCCGTAGGCGGCACCCTCGGCGGGCAGGCCGTACAGCATCGTCACAAAAGAGAACACGGCGGTGCACAGGGCCCAGGTCAGCAGCACCTGCCGCCGTTCGGTCAGATAGGCCAGCGCAGTCTTCATGGGAGGCAGTATCCCTCCCCCTTGATGGTGCGGATGAGCCCCGGCACCCCGGCGGCTTCCAGTTTTTTGCGCAGCCGGGCCACATTCACCGTCAGGGTGTTCTCGTCCACATAGCAGTCGGTGGCCCACAGGGCGGTCATCAGCTCGTCCCGGCGCACCACCTGCCCCCGCCGTTCCAGCAGCGCCTGCAGAATCCGCAGCTCGTTGCGGGTCAGGGGCACCGGGCCGCTGTCCGCCCGCAGCACCCCGGCGCTCAGGTCCAGGGGCACCCCGCCGCAGTCGGCGGTTTCGGGGGTGTGGTGGTAGGCGTAGGCCCGGCGCAGCAGCGCCTGCACCCGGGCAATCAGCAGTTCGGCGTCAAAGGGCTTGGCGATGAAATCATCCGCCCCCAGGTCCATGGCCGTGACCTGGTTCAGGTTGTCCGCCGCCGAGGATAAGATCAGAATGGGCAGGTCGGACAGTTCCCGCAGCCGCCGGCACCAGTGGTAGCCGTTGCGGTAGGGCAAGGACAGGTCCAGGATCACCAGCTGGGGAGCAAAGGCCCGGAACTGGGGCAGAATATCGGTCAGGTCCCCGGCCACGGCGACGGTGTATCCCCGGCCGGTCAGAAGTTTCTCCACGCTGCGGGCGATGGATTCATCGTCCTCCACGATGAAAATGCGGTACAAGCAGGGTCCCTCCCCGGAAAGTCTTGTGGGCCGGCCGTTTGCGCGGGCAAAAGTCAGCCGCCGGCCCTCTGTCTTATTCTACGAGCCAGACCCGGGCATTTTGGCACACGGACGTGCAAAAAACGGCCGCACAGGGCCGGAAATTTGTGCCCTTTGCCCCTTGACGGGTTTGGTATAATAAAATTAGCAGACTTGAGCCCGGACTGCCGGGCCGTCTGCGGATTACGAGTTTGAAAACAGAGGGTAAATGAATATGACACAGACCAAGATTGATATTTTCTCCGGCTTTTTGGGCGCCGGTAAGACCACTTTGATCAAGAAGCTCATCCAGGAAGCCTTCGGCGGCGAAAAGCTGGTGCTCATCGAGAACGAATTCGGTGAGATCGGCATCGACGGCGGCTTCATGCGGGAGGCCGGCATCCAGGTCAACGAGCTGAACTCCGGCTGCATCTGCTGCTCCCTGGTGGGCGACTTCCGGGAAGCCCTGAAGAAGGTCGTGGACACCTACCATCCCGACCGCATCCTCATCGAGCCTTCCGGCGTGGGCAAGCTGTCCGACGTGACCCGTGCCGTGGAGGGCGTGGCCGAAACCCTGCCCGTCACCCTGAACAGCTTTGTCACCGTGGCCGACGTGAACAAGGTCAAGATGTATATGAAGAACTTCGGTGAGTTCTACGACGACCAGGTCAGCCATGCTTCCTGCCTGATCCTCAGCCGCACCGGCAACGCCGACGAGGCCAAGGTGGCCAAGGCTGTGGCCCTGCTGCAGGAAAAGAACCCCACCGCCACCATCGTCACCACCGACTGGGCCGAACTGAACGGCAAGCAGATCGTGGCGGTCATGGACGGCAAGCGGGACCTGGTGGCCGAGCTCATCGAGCAGGCCCAGGCCGCCAATGTGGCCCATGCCGGGGAGGATGAGCACCATCATCACCACCATCATCATGATGGCGAGGATCACGAATGCTGCCACCACGACCATGACCATGAGGAAGACCACGACCACGAGTGCTGCCACCATGATCATGACCATGAGGAAGACCACGACCACGAGTGCTGCCACCACGACCATGATCACGAGGAGGAGCACGACCACGAGTGCTGCCATCATGACCATGAGCACCACGAGCATCATTACGATGAGCACGGTGTGTGCAGCTGCGGCCATCATCATGACCACGACGCCGACGAGGTGTTCGTGAGCTGGGGCCGTGAAACCGCCCGCCATTACACCAAGGAAGAGCTGGAAGCGGCCCTGTCTGCCCTGGATACCGGCAAGTACGGCAGCGTCCTGCGTGCCAAGGGCATCGTGGACGGCGGCAGCACCTGGTATGAGTTCGACATGGTCCCCGGCGAGCATGAGATCCGCACCGGCAGCCCCGACGTTACCGGCAAGCTGTGCGTCATCGGCTCCGGCCTGGATGAGCACGGCCTGGCGGAACTGTTCGGCCTGTAATCACGAAAGGGGTACACCATGGCAAGCAAACAGATCCCCGTATATCTTTTTGTGGGTATGCTGGAGAGCGGCAAGACCAAGTTCATCCAGGAAACCATGGAAGACGAGCAGTTTGATTCCGGGGACAAGACCCTGCTGCTCATCTGCGAGGACGGCGAGGAAGAGTACGACCCCGACCGCTTCGCTTTCGGCGGTGTGACCGTCGAATACCTGAACGACAAGGCGGAACTGAATGTGCAGAACCTGACCCGCCTGGCTGCCAAGAGCGCCTGCGGCCGGGTCATCATCGAGTACAACGGCATGTGGCTCATCCAGGACCTGGCGGATGCCCTGCCTGCCAACTGGGTCATTTACCAGTGCCTGGCCACCGCCGACGGCACCACCATCAAGACCTACGCCGGGGACAACGCCATGCGCTCCCTGCTGCTGGATAAGCTGCGCACCAGCGAGCTGCTGGTGGTCAACCGCGCCGAAGCGGTGAACGACGACGAGAGCCGTCAGCTCATCCACAAGCTGGTGCGCCAGGCCAGCCGCCGGTGCGACATCGCCTACGAGTTCAAGGACGGTTCGGTGGCCTATGATGACATCCCGGACCCCCTGCCCTTTGACGTGAACGCCCCGGTCATTGAGATCCCGCCGGAATTCTTCGGCGTGTGGTATATGGACTGCATGGATGAGCCGGATAAATACGACGGCAAGACGGTGAAATTCCTGGCGCAGGTGTGCCAGACTTCCCGCGCGGGCAAGGATTCTTTCGTGCCCGGCCGTTTTGCCATGACCTGCTGCGTGCAGGACATCCAGTTTGTGGGCTTCCCCTGCAAGTACGATGCCTACAAGAGCCTGAAGCAGCGGGATTGGATCACCCTGACCGCCAAGGTGGCCATCAAGTTCCATCCCATCTACAAGGGGCAGACCCCCGATTCCACCGGCCCGGTGCTGACGGCACTCTCCGTCGAAAGCGCGGAAAAACCTGTGGAAGACGTGGTCATGTTCAGCTGATTGCTGAAAAATGCCGTTTTAACAAACATTTTACAGATAAATGCTTGCAAAGGCGTAGAAGGCCTGTATAATAGCTAATGGAATGAATGTTGGCCTTGAACCGTGACGGACCCGAATAAGGAGGAACGCCAATGCAGGTGACAGACCTGAATCTGGAAATTGCCGCTGTGGCCAAGCGCCTGGAGCGCGAAGGCCGCTATGCCCACACCCACGACTTTGTGCAGCACGGCGGTGTGAGCGTGTATGAACACTGTGTCCGCGTGGCGGCGCTGAGCTGCCGCCTGGCCGCGGCCTTCGGGGCCGAGGTGGACCGGGATTCGCTGATCCGCGGCGCGCTGCTGCATGATTACTTCCTGTATGACTGGCACGAAAAGGACGACAGCCACCGTTTGCACGGGTTCACCCATCCCCGGGCGGCCCTGCGCAACGCCATGCAGGACTGGGACCTGGACGAGGTGGAACAGAACGTGATTTTGCGCCACATGTTCCCCCTGACCCCCGTGCCCCCGGCCTGCACCGAAGCCTGGCTGGTCTGCCTGGCCGATAAGATGTGCGCCGCCGTGCAGGAAATGGTCTACACCCGCGCCCGCCGTCTGCGCCCGGCGCTGGCAAGAAGCAAATAACTGTATACAACATCCCCGGCAGTTGGGTTTTCCGCTGCCGGGGCTTTGTTTTTGGGGCAGAGAAAGGCTCCCCTGTGTAAGGGGAGCTGGCGCCGGCAGGCGACTGAGGGGTTGTAGACTTACTGGTGTTGCCCGTGAACGGGAGATGTGGCAGGCTTTACAACCCCACCGCCGCTGCGCGGCTAACCCGTGGTTGTGAGAGGCTCCGGGAGATAGAGATCGGCTCCCCTGTGTAAGGGGAGCTGGCGCCGGCAGGCGACTGAGGGGTTGTAGACTTACTGGTGTTGCCCGTGAACGGGAGATGTGGCAGGCTTTACAACCCCACCGCCGCTGCGCGGCACCTCCCCTTACACAGGGGAGGCATAATAGGGAAAGTGCGGCACCTCCCCTTGTACAGAAACGGCTTACACCAAAGCAACCAACAAAAAAGAGGCTCCCTCATCGGTGAGGAAGCCTCTGTTTTATCGGAAAATTCAGTCCGCACAGCTGCTGCAGCCGTCGCAGTCATCCTGCGCCGGGGCGGGGGCGGTGTTCTTGGCCAGCTCGGGGTCCAGATTCTCCGCCACCTTGATCATCAAAGCGCACTCGATGCGCTTGCGGAAGACCTGGCAGCCGTACTCATACACGCCGTGGATGTCGCCGGTGGCGTGCAGGGCGTTGGCGGCACAGCCGCCAGCGCAGTACAGCCGGGCCCAGCAATCCTTGCAGTCCGGGCGGGCGTAGACGTTGCACATCTTGAACTCATCCCGCAGGGCGGTGTTGGTCACGCCGTTCCAGATATCGCCCAGCTTGTAGGCGGGGTCGCCCACGAACTGGTGGCAGGGATACAGGTCGCCCCAGGGGGTCACGGCCATGTACTCGGTGCCGGAACCGCAACCGGAGATCCGCTTGTAGATGCAGGGGCCGTGCTCCAGGTCCAGGATGTAATGGTAGAAGGTGATGGGCTTGCCCGCCTTCTCCCGGCGGAGCATATCCTTGGCCAGCAGCTCGTACTGGTCGAACAGCACCGGCAGGTCGGCTTCGGTCAGGGCCTCCGGGTCGCCGGGCTTGGCCACCACCGGCTCCATGGACAGCTCCGAGAAGCCCAGGTCGTCTGCCATGTGGAACAGGTCGTTGGTGAAGTCGGTGTTGTAGTGGGTGAAGGTGCCCCGCATGTAGTAGCCCTTGCCGCCCCGGGCCTTGACCAGGCGCTGGAACTTGGGCACGATGCGGTCATAGCTGCCGTTGCCCGCCAGGTCCTTGCGGAACCGGTCGTTGACTTCCTTGCGGCCGTCCAGGGACAAAACCACGTTGTAGCATTCCTTGTTGGCCCACTCGATGACCTCATCGGTGATGCCGATGCCGTTGGTGGTCAGGGTGAAACGGAAATTCTTGCCCTTTTCCTTCTCGATGCTGCGGGCGTAGGCCACCAGCTGCTTGCAGACTTCAAAGTTCATCAGCGGTTCGCCGCCGAAGAAGTCCACTTCCAAGTTGTGGCGGGTGCCGGAATGCTCCACCAGGAAATCCAGGGCGCGCTTGCCGGTTTCAAAGCTCATCAGGCCGGACTCGCCGTGGAACTTGCCCTGGGCCGCAAAGCAGTATTCGCAGTTCAGGTTGCAGGTGTGGGCCACATGCAGGCACAGCGCCTTGACCACCGAGGAACGGTTCTTGAAGTCGAAGGCGTGGTCGGCGTAGATGTCCGGGGCAAACAGCTGCCCGGCGGCGGTCAGTTCGTCGATGTCCGCAAAGCAGTCCTCGATGTCGGCGCGGGTCACTTCCGGATGGTCCGCATACTTGGCAGCCAGCTGGTCGATGGCCGCGTCCCGGGCAACCCCCGCATCCACAAGGGCAATGGCGTCATAGGCCACATCGTCCACCGCGTGCACGCTGCCGCTGTACACGTCCACCACGATGTTGTAGCCGTTCAATTTGTACTGATGGATCATAGAAACCCCTTACTTTTTTTCAAAAACGCAAAAGTGCGTGTGCAAACAAAATGCCGGAACAACCCCGCGCACAAGCAGGGGGATGCCCCGGCAGACAAGCCAGAAAAAAGATTACTTCTTTTCGCAGGGCTGGTTGGCAATGCCGCAGCTGGTCTTGCAGGCGCTCTGGCAGGAGGTCTGGCATTCGCCGCAACCACCGTTCTGCAGGCTCTTGGCCATGTCACGGGTGTTCAGAGTCTGGATGTGCTTCATAAAACAGTCACCCCTTTTATATTGGTATGGTTTTATTGTACACGGGGCAGGCGGGGTTGTCAAGGCTTGGAATCGGCGCAGACAGCCAGCGCACCGGGCGTTCTGGCCACCGTGTGATGCAGGGCGGTCCCGGCTCTTTCCAGGGCGGCGCAGGCGGAAACAAAGGCCGGCGTAACCCGCTCCCCGGGGGCGATCAGGGGCACCCCCGGCGGGTAGGCCCAGACATATTCGGCGGCGGTGCGGCCCACCGTTTCCGGCAGGGGCAGTTCCTGCCGGGGCAGGCGTACCGCCTCGGCAATGGTGCACACGGCCTGTCCCGGCGGGCAGAGCCCCGGCGCCGCCGGCACAGGACCGGGGCAGGCAGCCGCATCCATGGCCAGCAGGGCATCCGCCAGGCGGTCCAGGGCGTCCGGGGCATCGCATACGCTGGTCATGGCCAGCAGGTTAGTCCCGCAGGCCATCTCGGTTTCAAAGCCGTATTCTTCCCGCAAAATCCGGGCCATCCGTGCGCCGGTCAGCCCGGCGGCGGCCCCGTTCACCAGGATCTTGCTGCTGTCATGGGCAAAAAAGCCGGGGTGGTTGTCCAGGGTATCGGTGCCGTGGCACAGCACCCGCAGATGGTTCAGCGGCGCCACGGCGGCGGAAAACCGGTCCAGCCGCGCCCGCCATCCGGCAAAGAGGGCGGGACCTTCCTCCGCCATGCGGGTGACGCAGCCGTCCAGGCTGACCATGAGCGGGTAGGAGGGGGAACTGGTTTCGAACACATCCAGCTGCCGCTCCACCTCGTCGGGGTCGATGAGAGTCCCGTTCAGCTGCAAAAGCGCGGTCTGGGTCAGGCTGGGCAGGGTCTTGTGGGCGCTCTGCACCACCAGGTCCGCTCCCGCCGCCACTGCGCCGCCCTGCCAGCCGTATTCTGCGGCGGCGGGCATGTAGTGGGCGCCGTGGGCTTCGTCCACCACCAGGGGGATGCCCCGGGCGTGGCACAGGTCCGCAATGGCGGCTATGTCGCTCAGGACCCCTTCATAGGTGGGGCTGGTCAGCACCACACAGGCGGCTTTGGGGTGGGCGGCCAGGGCTTCGGCCACCATGGCGGGGGAAATGCTGCTGTACACCCCGAACACCGGGTCCACCGGCGGGGTGAGCCATACCGGGCGCAGCGCGCACAGCTCGATGGCATGGTAGACGGATTTGTGACAGTTGCGGGCACAGAGGATCTCGCTGCCGTACGGTGCGGCGGCGCGGATAGCCGCCAGCAGCCCGCAGGTGCTGCCGCTGACTAAGAACCAGCAGCGCCGGGACCCCCACAGGGCGGCGGCCCGGGCCATGGCCTGAGCCAGAATGCCGTCGGCGTCGTGCAGGTCATCGGTGCCGGGAACTTCGGTGGTGTCCCAGGCGGCGCAGCCAAGGCCCGGCGCGGGGGCACACCGGCGCTTGTGCCCCGGCATGTGCAGGGGATAGCAGGCGGCGGCGCAGGCTTCCAGCTGTTCCTGCAAAAGAGAATGGGACATACAAACGCTCCTTTTTACTCGGTCACGATCTCGGCGGTGCTGCCCCGGCGGGTCTTGTGCACCAGAATCTTGCGGCGCACCCGGTCCTGCAGGGCCTCCACATGGCTGATGATGCCCACCAGCTTGTCCGAACCGGCCAGAGCGGTGAGGGTTTCAATGGCTTTTTCCAGCGCTTCGGCGTCCAGGGTGCCGAAGCCTTCGTCCACGAACAGGGTGTCCACCTGCACGCCCCCGGCGCTCTGCTGGATGGTATCGCTGATGCCCAGCGCCAGGCTCAACGCGGCCAAGAAACTCTCCCCGCCCGAAAGACTGCCCACCGGGCGGGTCTTGCCGGTGTAGGCGTCGAACACGTCCAGGTCCAGGGCGGTCTTGCCCGCAATGCCTCCGTCGTTGCGGCGCAGCAGGCGGTATTGCCCGCCGGTCATGCGCTGGAACCGGCGGTTGGCAGCGGCCACCACCCCGTCAAAGTAGAAGGCCTGCACATACTGCTCAAAAGGCAGCTTGGGCTTGCCGGACAGGTTGCCGTTGATGGTGCGGGACAGGTTATCCAGCATGGCGCTGCGGGCCCGGGCTTCCTCCCCGGCGGCCAGGGCTTTTTCCAGGGCGGTGAGGGCGGCACGGTTGGTTTCCAGCCGGTGGGCGGTGGCCTGCAGGCTGCGGCGCAGGGCGTCCCGGGCGGTTTCGGCGGCTTGCAGGGCTGCGGCGGCGGTTTCGGGCGCGGCGGTATCGCCGGCGGCGTCCGCCTCCTTGCGCAGGGCGGCGGCCTTGCCCTGGGCTTCACTGAGCCGGGCGTCAAAAGCGGCGCGCTCCCGGGCGGCGGCGTTCAGCGCAGCGTTCAGGGCATCCCGCGCCCCGGCCACCCGGGCGCGCTCGGCGGTGAGGGCGGCTTTGTCCGGGTAGGGCAGGCCCTTGCGCAGTTCCTCCTGCCGGGCTTCGGCCCCGGCCAGATCGGCCTTGGCCTGGGCGGCGGCAGTCTGGGCGGTTTGCAAGGCCTGGTTCAGGGCGGGACCACGGGCCTGCAGGTCGGCGGCCTGCTGCGAAAGCCGGGTGCGGCGGTCTGCCCGGGCGCGGGCGGCTTTCAGGTCGGCCCGGACCCTGGCAAGGCCGGTTTCCAGCGCGGCAGCCTGCTCCAGCAGCACCCCCCGCAGGGCCGGGGCATCCAGCGCGGCGGCGGGTGCCCCGGTATAGACTTTGCGCCGTTTGCCTAAAAAGGCATCGGCACTTTTGTACAGATTGTTCTTCTGGGTTCGGCACCGCTCCCCGGCCTGCCCGGCCTTGACGCTGGCGTCAGCGGCGGTGCGGGCGGCTTTGGCGGCGGTGGCCGCAGCGGCTTCGCAGTCGGCCTCGGTCACATGGCCGGGGTCCAGGGTGGCCGGGGCCGGGTGATGGGTGGCGCCGCAGACGGGGCAGGGGCTGCCCTCGGTGAGGGTCTGGGCCAGCAGGCCCGCCCGGGCGGCGTTGAGCTGCTTCTGCAGGTCGGCGCTGCGGGCGGCGGCTTCATCGGCAGTGTGCTGGGCGGTGCGGTAGGCGGCCTGCCGGTCGGTGTACACCGCTTCGGTCCGCTGCCACTCGTTCCAGTCGGTGAGCAGGGCGTTGCAGTCCCGCAGCAGGCCGTCGGCGGTCTGCTCGTGGGCTTCGCCCCGGGCAATCTCCGCCTCCGGCTCCCCGCAGTCGGTCAGGGCCTTGTCGGTGTCGGCCCTGCGCTGCTCCCAGCGCTGCACCTCCTGCCGGGCTTTGGTTTCCGCCTGCTCGGCGGCGGTCAGGGCCTGGCGGGCGGTTTGGGCGGCAGTTTCGGCGGCGGTCAGGGCCGCATACTGAGGGGCCAGCCGGTCCAGCTCGGCCAGCCGGGCGGCCAGGGTTTCCAGTTCCGGGCGGCGGGCCTCGGTCTTGTCCCAGCCTTCCCGGCGGGCGGGGGCTTCGGCCAGCATGGCCTTGGCCTGCGCCTCGGCGGCCTGCAGGCGGCTGCGCAGGGCGGCGGCCTGGCGGGCGGTTTCGGCTTTGGCGGCGGCAGCTGAAACAGCATCATCCCGCTGTTTCAGCTCCGATTCCCCGGTCCGGCGGGCTTTCTCGTCGGCTTCGATGAGTGCCCGGGCCAGGGCGGGGGCCCCGGCGGCCTTGTAGGGGTCCCGGGCGGCCTGCAGGTCGGCGAGAGCCTCACTCTCCGGCACGCCGGGCACCGGTTCCAGCCGCCCCAGCTGCAAGAGCACCGCTTCGGCGGCGGTCTTGGCCTCCTGGGCGGCCTGGGTGGCCCGGGTGCGGGCGGTATCGCCCAATTTCCGGTAGGCGCCGGTGTCGAACACCTGGCGCAAAATCTCCGCCCGGTCGGCGCTGGACGCGTTGAGCAGCCGGGCAAAGTCGTTCTGGGCAATCATGGAGATCTGGGCAAACTGTTTGGCGTCGATACCCAGCAGGCCGCATACCGCATTGGTCACCGCCTTGGTGCCGGTGACCGGCTCCTCCGGCTCCCGCACCAGGGCGGCCTTGGCGGGAATGGTGGTGAATCCTTCTCCCCGCTGCTTTCTGCGGGTCTGCTCGGGGGAGCGGGTGACGGTGTATTCCCGTCCCCGGTGGGAGAAGGTCAGCTCCACGAAAGTTTCATCCTTGGGGTCGGCAAAATCGCTGCGCAGCATGTCCGGGGAGCGATAGGCCCCGGTGGCTTCGCCGTACAGCGCAAAGGTGATGGCATCGAACAGGGCGGTCTTGCCCGCGCCGGTGTCCCCGCTGATGAGGAACAGCCCGCCGTTGCCGAACCCGGTCAGGTCCAGGGTGGTGCAGGCGGCATAAGGGCCGAAGGCGCACAAGGTCAGGCGCAAAGGTTTCATGACCGGGCCTCCTCTCGCATCTCGTTCAGGGCGGCGGTTTCCGCTTCGGTGAGGGGACGGCCGTTCATCTGCTCAAAAAAGGCGGAAAACAGCTCCTCAAAGCTCTTTTGCCGCACCGCGGCGGCTGCCTCAGCACCGTAATCCGGGCCGGTGCCCCGGGGGGCGTAGTCCAGCCGCATGGCGTTGGGGTAGGCTGCCCGCAGCACCGCCATGGCGTCGGGCTGGGGCGTGTCGTCGGTGAGGGTGGCCCAGATGTAATCTTCGGCGTCAGTCACCCGGGCGGGGTCGGTGAGCTCGGCCAGGGGGCCGGTCAGGTGGCGCATGGCCCGGCGGGGATGCAGGGGCAGCAGCTCGGTCGCGGCCCCGGCAGCGGTCAGGGTCACCAGCACGGCGCTCTTCTGGGCGCCGGCCTCGTCCAGACTGTAACACAAAGGCGCCCCGGCGTACCGGATATGGGGCGCCCCGGCGGTCTGGGGGCGGTGGATGTGACCCAACGCCACATAATCAAAGCCGCCGTTCTCCGAAAAGCGGGCGGCGTTCACCGCATCCAACGTGCCGATGCTCACACCGGCCCCGGCGTTCGATGCTGCGCTGTTCAGGTCGGGGGCAATGCTCTCGCTGCCCGCACACTGGGGCAAAGCCCCGCCGCCCAACACCGTCTGGTGGGCCACCAGCACCCGGGCCACCCCGGCACGGCGGGGCGGCAGGGTGGACAGGGCGGCGGCCACGGCGGTGTCCTGGTCGGTGATGTCCGCGTTGGGCAGATAATGGCGCACGGTGGCCGGGCGCACAAAAGGCAGCAGGCACACTTCCACCGGGGGTTCCTCGTCCAGGGAAACCATACGGACCGAACCCAGAAAACGCCCGGCAATATGTACGCCCTGCCGGGCCAGCAGGGCGGCGGCGTAGTCCAGGCGGTCGGCGCTGTCGTGGTTGCCGGACACCGCCAGCACCTGGATTCCTTTGCCGGTGAGCTCGGTCAGGAACCAGTCCAGCAAAGTCACGGCGGCGGCAGGGGGCACGGGGGCGTCATAGATGTCCCCGGCCAGCACCACCGCCTGCACGGCGTGTTCCTCGCACAGGGCCAGCACCTCGTTCAGGATATAGCGCTGGTCGTCCAGAAAATCGAACCCGTTCACCCGCTTGCCCAGGTGCAGGTCCCCCAGATGCAGCAGTTTCATCGCCACAGTTTCTCCCATGTCTTGATGTCCAGGGTCACCCCGGGCAGTACCTCCACCGGCTCCACCCCGGCGGGACGGAACCGGCACCGCTTGCAGAAGCCTTCGGCTTTCAGGTCCTTGGCCCACACCTGCATGTACAGGCGGCTGCGGCCGTCGCCTTCGGCCAGTTTCTGGGCATAGGCCACCACGCTGCGGCCGATGCCCCGGCCCCGGGCTTTTTCCAGCAGGAACAGGCGGCTGATGCACACCGCCCCCACCGGGCGCAGGTCCAGGGCAAAATAGCCCACGGCCTCGCTGCCCAGATAGATGAGAAAGTAGTTCACCGCGCCGCAGTGAATCTCGTCGTCGGTCAGGTCCTCGTTCTGCCAGGCTTCGGCCAGCTGGGCCGCGACCTTGGGGGTCAGCTTGGTGTAATGCTGCACAAAGATCTCCCGGGCCAGGTCGCTGACCTGGCGGATGTAGCGGGTCTTGGTCACTTGTTTGTAGGTGGCGTTCATGGATGGTCCTTTCTGTTGTTGTGGTCAGTCAACAATGCTCAGGCTGGCCCGGGCGGGCATGCACGCCGCCCAGTCCCCCACCTTGCGCAGGGTGCCGAAGCCTTCACACAGGTGGTCGGGGCAGGGGCTGTCAATAAAGGCAATGCCCCCGTCCTTCACCTGCAAATGGATGGTGTAAAAGCCGGTGTCCACGTCATAGACGGCGTCCTTGTCCAGCGGGATGCGCATCTCCTGGGTTGGGTCGCCGTACTGGAGCACGGCTTCGGTGCCGGCGCCGCCGGTGTGCAGGGCGGTGTGCCGCCAGATCAGCAGCCCGCCGATGACGGCCAGCACCACAAGAAGAAAAATCAGATTTTGTTTGGTGGTGGATTTCATGGAGCGTCCTTTCGGGAATCATCAAAGGGAATGGTCAGCCGCTTGCCGTCAAACCCGGCTTCCGCGGCGGGATACTTCGCCCGGGCGGCGGCCAGCCCCGGGGCTGTGTCGGTGACGGCGGCGCTGTAATGGGTCAGCCACAGCCGCCGCACCCCGGCTTCGGCAGCCAGGGCCCCGGCCTCGGCACAGGTGGCGTGGCCGTACAGCCGGGCCTTGGGGGTGTCGGCGTCGTCGGCGTAGGTGGCGTCCATGCACAGCAGGTCGGCGTCCCGGGCCATGGCGGCCAGTTCGGCGGTGGGGCCGGTGTCGGTGGCGTAGACGATGCACAGCCCCCGGCGGGCGGGGCCCAGCACCTGGTCGGGGGTAAAGCCCCCGGTGGGCTGTCCCGCCTGCAAGGCACGCCAGAGGGATACCGGGATGCCCAGGGCTTGGGCCTTTTCGGGCAGGAAACGCCCGGCCCGGGGCAAGGTGTAGCGATACAGGCAGCAGGGGACCCGGTGGTCGGCGGGAAAGGCGGTGATGACAGCCCCGCCCGGCAGTGCCAGGGTGCCCCGGCAGTCGGCAAAAGTATGGCGGGCCAGGGCAAAGGGCAGCGGCCCCGCCAGCGCCAGCACGGCGTCCAGCACGGCGTCCAGACCCGGCGGTCCGGCCACGGTCACCGGCTCGGTGCGGCCCAGGGCCGCCATGGACTGCAGCAGCCCCGGCAGGCCGAAGAGATGGTCCCCGTGGTAGTGGGTGAGCAGCAGGGTATCCAGCTTGTATAAGCTGGCCCCGTACCGCTGGGCCGATACCTGGGTGCCCTCCCCGCAGTCAAACAGCAGGCCGCGGCCGCCCACCTGCAGCCACAAAGCCGCCAGGGCGCGGTCGGGCAGGGGCCTTGTGGCCCCGGAACCCAGCAGGATGACATCCACCACGGCAAACACCTCCCCATTTTTACAATTGTACTTTATTATACCACGGATGACCGCCTCTGCCTACCCGCGCCCTTGCATGGCGGGGATGACAGTGCTACAATAAAACAATCGACTATATTTACCAAGAAAAGGCAATGAGGGGGCTTTTTGCAATGGGGTCCGAGAAGATGGAATTTTCGAAGCGACTGGACCTGTTCGGGCCGGAGATCTTTGCGGCACTGAACGATAAAAAGATCGCGCTGGAGGCCGAGGGCCGCACGCTGTACAACCTTTCGGTGGGCACGCCGGACTTTGCGCCTGCGCCCCACATCAAGCAGGCGCTGCTGGATGCTGCCGCCCAGGACGAAAACTGGAAGTACTCGTTGCGGGACCTGCCGGAAATGCTGGAGGCCGTGGGCCATTACTATGAGCGGCGCTTCGGCGTGAAAAACATCACCCCGGACAAGGTGATGAGCTTTTCCGGCAGCCAGGACGGCATCGGCCACCTGGGCCTGGCCTTGCTCAATGACGGCGACACCGTGCTGCTGCCCGACCCCTGCTATCCGGTGTTCATGACCGGTATGCGGCTGGGCGGCGGCGAGCCCTGGTTCTATCACCTGACGGCGGAAAACAACTTCCTGCCCGATGTGCACAGCATCCCCGAGGAGGTGGCCCGCAAGGCCAAGCTGATGATCGTGTCCCTGCCGGCCAACCCGGTGGGCAGCATCGGCACCCCGGAACTGTATCAGGAAATTGTGGATTTCTGCCGTACCTACCACATTTTGCTGGTGCACGACAACGCGTACAGCGACATCATCTTCGACGGCGCGGTGGGGCACAGCGTCTTCAACACCCCCGGTGCCGAGGACGTGGCGGTGGAGTTCTTCTCCCTGAGCAAGAGCTTCAACGTCACCGGTGCCCGCATCAGCTTCCTGGTGGGCCGTCCCGACGTGGTGGCTGCCTGCAAGAAGCTGCGCACCCAGATCGACTTCGGCATGTTCTTCCCCATCCAGAAAGCGGCCATCGCTGCTCTGGAAGGCCCGCTGGACAGCGTGCGTGCCCAGTGCGGTATCTACCAGGCCCGGCGGGATGCCCTGTGCGGCGGTCTGCGCGCCATCGGCTGGCCGGTGCCGGACAGCCACGGCAGCATGTTCGTCTGGGCGCCCCTGCCCAAGGGCTGGACCAACAGCATGGACTTCTGCATGGCCCTCATCCAGGAGGCCGGCGTCATTTGCACCCCGGGTTCCAGCTTCGGGCCTTCGGGTGAAGGATACGTCCGCTTCGCCCTGACCCTGACCGAGGAGGTCATCCGCCAGGCGGTGCAGGCCATCGCGGACAGCGGCATCCTCACCGAGAAGGACTGACCCTTACATACACATCAAACGGCCGCTTTCCGTGGTTCTGCCCGCGGAAGGCGGCCGTTTTTTGCAAAAAAAGCAGCGGGACCCTGTCACGAAAGGGAATTTTCGGGTGTACAGGAAGTGAGGAACCTCAAATCCGGAACGAAGGAGGGCGGACCATGCCGCTGTTGGACCGCAACGGGCAAGAGAAGACACTGGCCCGGGCGTATCATCAATATTACCACCGCCTGTGTGCGGTGGCCGCCGCGGTGCTGGACGGGGACCGGGCGCTGGCCCAGGATGCCGTGCAGGAAGCCTGGCTGCGGCTGAATACCCCCGGGGTGCGGGAGCGCATGGATGTTTCCGACCCGGACCGTCTGCGGGGGCTGCTGCTGGTGACGGTGCGCAATGCCGCCCGCAACCTGCGCCGGGGCCGCCGGGAACAGACCCTGCCGGGGGAAGGCTGGGCGGCCCTGCCCGACCCGGCCCCCGGCCCCGCCGAACAGACCGAGCAGGCCGCGGCGGTGGCGGCGCTGCGCCGGGGATTGCGGGCGCTGCCGGCCGCCGACCACGATGTGCTGCCTTTGCAGTATGTGCAGGGATTCTCCGCCGCCGAAACCGCCGCGGTGCTGGGCATCAGTGAAGAGGCGGTGCGCCAGCGGGCCCACCGGGCCCGGAATCGGCTGCGGAAACTGCTGGAACAGGAGGGATACGATGACAGACCATGAATTTGACCGGTTGCTGGAAACCGCCTGCATCCGTGAAAACCAGGCCGAAACAGCCGCCGCCGGGCTGACGGTCCGCCGCCCCGGCCGGCCGCTGCGCACGGTGCTCATCGCAGCGGTCTGTGCCGCGCTGCTGGCCCTGGGGGTGGCGGCGGCATGGCCCCGGCTGGAGCTGGCCCGCACCGGGCGGGATACCTTCTCCCTGAAAGCCGAAGATACCGGCGAAACCGCCCCCGCCGTGACCGGCATCGAGGTTTCCGGCCTGCCGGAAGGGTACGCCATCGTGGAGAGCCGCTCGGACCCCGGGGACCGCTGGGCTGCCGTGACCATCTCGACCCCGGACCCGGACGCAGAGCTGACGGTGATCAAGTATGCTCTGGACTGCAGGCAGGGGTACAAGATCGAGAAGGTGGGCGGGACAGTACCGGCTGACCTGGACCCGGTGGAACGGGTGATGGCGGAGTATGTGGTGCTGGACAGCCCCGACGACCTGACCCCGGAGGCCCTGCTGGAGGGCAGCACGGTGGTATACCCTGCGGCCGATTGCTACTATGAAGCCAGTTATGTGGGGGTGGACCCGGAGGATGTGTGTGTGATTTTGCAGAATCTGCGGTGACGCCCGCACATAAACGCACAGAAAAAAGAGCCGTTCCCGGCGGGGAACGGCTCTTTTTGTGTCAGACAGAAATTGAGAGGGCAGATCAGCCGGGCTGCTTGCCGATGTAGGCCAGGATGCCGCCGTCGACATACAGGACCAGACCGTTGACGAAGTTGGAAGCATCGGAAGCCAGGAAGACGGCGGGGCCGCCCAGGTCTTCGGCTTCGCCCCAGCGGCCGGCCGGAGTCTTGGCAACGATGAACTGGTCGAAGGGATGACGAGAACCGTCGGGCTGGATCTCACGCAGCGGAGCGGTCTGCGGAGTGGCAATGTAGCCAGGTCCGATGCCGTTGCACTGGATGTTGTACTGGCCGTACTCAGAAGCAATGTTCTTGGTCAGCATCTTCAGGCCGCCCTTGGCAGCAGCGTAGGCGGAAACGGTTTCGCGGCCCAGCTCGCTCATCATGGAGCAGATGTTGATGATCTTGCCGCCGCCCTGCTCGATCATATCGGGGATGACAGCCTTGGAAACGATGAACGGAGCGTTCAGGTCAACGTCGATGACCTGACGGAACTGAGCAGCGCTCATTTCGCACATGGGGATGCGCTTGATGATACCGGCGTTGTTGACCAGGATGTTGATGTGGCCGACTTCCTCGGTGACCTGCTTGATGAAAGCGTTGACAGCGTCTTCGTCGGTAACGTCGCAGACATAGCCGTGAGCGTTGATGCCGGCTTCTTTATAAGCGGCCAGGCCCTTGTCGACCAGTTCCTGCTTGATGTCGTTGAAGACGATGGTGGCGCCGCAGTTGGCCATAGCGGTGGCGATAGCGAAGCCGATGCCGTAGGAAGCGCCGGTGATCAGGGCAACCTTGCCGGTCAGATCAAAAGATTTCGGGGTGCAAACAGACATGTTAAAACCTCCCATTGTTTGTTGCATTGTATTCAAGGCGCCGCAAAGGACGCCGGGAACCTGAAAGTACGGAAAAATCAGCGCAGGTCGGTGGTGGCGATGTTGTCCATGTCGTCAAACTCCATGTTCTCGCCGCCCATGGCCCAGATGAAGGTGTAGTTGGAAGTGCCCACGCCGCTGTGGATGCTCCAGGACGGGCTGATGACCGCGTCATAGTTGTGCATCAGGATGTGACGGGTTTCGGTGGGTTCGCCCATCATGTGGAAGACAGCCTGGCCTTCGGGAATCTCGAAGTAGGTGTAGATCTCCATGCGGCGCTCATGGGTGTGGCTGGGCATGGTGTTCCAGTTGCTGCCGGGCTCCAGGCAGGTCATGCCCATGGACAGCTGGCAGGTCTTCAGCACGCTGGGATGGATGAACTGGTTGATGGTGCGCTTGTTGCAGGTTTCCAAGCTGCCCAGAGGACGCTTGGCAGCTTCCTCAATGGTGATGAGCTTGGTTTCATACCGGCAATGGGCCGGAGCAGACACCATGTAGAACTTGGCGGGCTTTTCGGGGTCAACGCTCTTGAAGGTGACTTCCTTGGTGCCCTGGGTGATGTACAGGCAGTCCTTGTAGTTCATCGGATATTCCACGCCGTCGGCGGTCACGATGCCGGCGCCTTCGCCGATGTTGAACATGCCGATCTCGCGGCGTTCCAGGAAATAATGGGTGCCGAAGTTGGCCCAGACGTCGATGCCCTTGTCGATGGACACTTCCTCATGCACGGGCATGCAGCCCAGGGTGACCATGCGGTCAACATGAGAGTAGACGGCGACGACTTCGTCGGCCTTGTACAGGCCGGTGATCAGGAACTCGTTGCGGGTCTCTTCGGTGGTATAGCGCTTAAAATCGCGCTGGTTGCAGGAATAACGGATATCCATGCGGCAAAGACCTCCCTGTGATATGCGGTTTTTCGGGTGCGGGGCGCAGCGGCGTCCTGACCTTGTATACAATCTTATTATAAACGAAAGTCGGGCGGCGCAAAAGTGTATACAAGCACAAGAATGGAGCTGTTTTTTTGTCTGGTTTGTCGTACAAGCACAAAAGCAGGAGGCTCTGCGGAAAAGAAAAAAGGGCTTTGGGCGGGTTATACAAAAAGAAAAGCGTTTTTTGTACGTCTGCACGCGGTATGCGTACATAGTGAATAGAATTCACTTTACAAATCAATTGCGTTCAACTATAATCATGCTCATACGCTCGACGCTTCAAGGAAGAAGCACGAAAGCGGCCCGGCAGCCTGCCGGGCCGCTTTCGCACCCCCAGGGGGCGCCGGACAACACCCAAGGAAGGGAAGACCGTCTATGCTCACGCTCGACAAGATCTATCACGCCGCCTTTGTATTGCGGGATGTGGCCCGCCGCACCGACCTGATTGCGGCCGAACGCCTGCACAGCGACAGTGATCTGTATCTGAAGACCGAAAACCTGCAGGTCACCGGCAGCTTCAAGCTGCGGGGCGCCTACTACAAAATCAGCCAGCTCACCGAGGAAGAGCGCGCCCACGGCGTCATTGCCTGTTCGGCGGGCAACCACGCCCAGGGCGTGGCCCTGGCCGCCACCCGGCTGGGGATTCCCAGCGTGGTGTGCATGCCGGACGGCGCGCCCATTATGAAGGTGGAGAGCACCAAGCGGCTGGGCGCCCGGGTGGAACTGGTCAAGGGCACCTACGACGACGCCCACGACCGGGCGGTGGAGATGCAAAAAGAAACCGGCATGACCTTCATACACCCGTATGATGATGAGCTGGTCATGGCGGGGCAGGGCAGCATCGGGCTGGAGATTCTGGACCAGCTGCCGGATGTGGAAGCCATTATCGTGCCCATCGGGGGCGGCGGCCTGATCGCCGGTGTGGCCATGGCGGTGAAAAGCCTGCGCCCGGACGTGAAAATCTACGGTGTGCAGGCGGCCGGAGCGGCCAGCATGTGCCGGGCCTTCCACGATGGGGTGTATGAAACGCTGGACCGGGTGGACACCTTTGCCGACGGCATTGCGGTCAAGACCCCCGGCGAGAAAACCTTCGAGCTGATCCGGAAATATGTGGACGACATCGTCACGGTGAGCGAGGACGAGATCGCCGCCGCCATTCTGGCCCTGATGGAAAACCAGAAGCTGGTGGCCGAAGGCGCCGGGGCCACCCCGGTGGCCGCCGCCTTGTTCGGCAAGCTGCCCATCGCGGGCAAAAAGACGGTGTGCCTGGTGTCCGGCGGCAACATTGACGTGAACATTCTGTCCCGGGTCATCACCCGCGGCCTGATCATGAGCGGGCGCAACGCCAGCCTGATGATTGCCCTGGAAGACAAGCCCGGCCAGCTGCTGCGGGTGTCGGATATTGTGTCCGCCTGCGGCGCCAATATCGTGTCGGTCCACCACGACCGGGGCGATACCAATATGGCCATCACCAGCTGCTTCCTCCGCCTGGGCCTGGAAACCCGCGACGCGGCCCAGATCGAACAGATCAAGGCCCGATTGCGGGAGGAAGGGTTTGAACTGGTGGGGGAGAGGACGTAAAAGAAAAAAGGCTCCCCAACCACAGGGGAGGCTCCGGGAGTAGAGAGCGGCTCCCTTGTGTAAAGGGAGCTGGCGCCAAAGGCGACTGAGGGATTGGAAAGCCTCTGTTGTGACCCGCAAACGGGAGATAAGGCAAGGTTCACAACCCTACCGCCGCTGTGCGGCACCTCCCCTTACACAGGGGAGGCTTTACGGAAAGCAGTTGCTGCCGGGCAATGGTTTTAAATCCATTCCTTGCTCACCGGCCCCAGCCGGTGAGAAGGCCGTCGTAAGGTGGCCGCATCCCCGGGTCCAGGGCCGCAGCCCTGGTCGGCGTCCACCGCCTCGAAACGGTGGGACTTTTCGCTTCCTTTTGGTCACAAAAGGAAGGGGCATCCGGCAAGCAGCCGTCACCCCGGTGGCAACGGGGTAAATCAACCCCTCCGGGGCTGCGCCCCACCTCCCCTTACACAGGGGAGGCTCAGAGGAGGAGAAAGGCCCCACCTCCCCTTACACAGGGGAGGCACAGGAACCACCCAACAAAAAACGTCCCGGCATACACCGGGACGCAAACGAATACAAAATTTACAGCCGTACCCCGCCGGCCAGCAGTTCCACAAACTGCTTGGCCACCCGGGGACTGCGGCCCCCCGCCCGCAAAGCGAAGGCTTCGGCCCGCATCATCAGCTGGTCGGCGGGCAGCTGCACCCCGCAGCGCTGGGCCAGGTCCAGCACGATGGACTCGTACAGCGCCTTGTCCGGCCGCTGGAAGGTCACCGTCAGTCCGAACCGGGCGGACAGGCTCATCAGCTCCTGGCGGGTATCCGACGCGTGGATGTCGTCCCCCGCCGTGCGGTCGGACATGGTTTCCTTGACCAGATGCCGCCGGTTGGAGGTGGCGTACACCGCCACGTTGCGGCTGCGCCCGCCCACGCTGCCTTCCAGAATGGCTTTCAGCGCCGCAAAGTTATCGTCGTTGGAGGAAAAGCTCAGGTCGTCGATGAACAGAATGAACTTCAGCGGGTTGTCCGCCAGGTCATCCATCAGCGCCGGCATCTGGTACAGTTGATTCTTCTTGATCTCCACCAGCCGCAGGCCCTCGTCCTTGAACTCATTGGCCAGCGCCTTCACCGTGCTGGACTTGCCGGTGCCCGCGTCGCCGTACAGCAGCACGTTGGCCGCCGGAAGCCCCGCCAGCAGGGCCTTGGTGTTCTCGATGATCTTCTCCCGCTCCCGCTCGTAGCCCGGCAGCTCGCTGAGCCGCTGGGGGTCCGGGCAGCGCACCGGGGTCAGCGCCCCGTCTTCCAGCGTGAAGACGTGATACCGCGCAAAAATGCCGTAGCCGGTGCGGGGTACATCCCGACGGCGGGCGGCATAAGCCTGGGCGTACACCAGCTCGGGTTCCACCTTCCAGGGCAGGGGCATCTGGTGCAAAAGGGCGTCCCCGCCCTCCAAAGACGCCAGCAGGTCCGCCAGGGTCAGCGACCCTGCCGCCTGCAGTACGCTCAGATCCCGGGCCAGGTTGCCCTCCGCCACATCCCCGGCACCCTCCGGTGCCTGGCTGCGGCGGATGCACAGATTATCGTCGTTGAGCACGATGTCCAGCAGCACCCGGCTCCAGTTTTCCCCCCGGGGCAGGAGCGAAGCTTCAAAATCCGCCACGGCGTCCGCCAGCGGGGCGGCGTCGCCGGAATAGGAAAGCGCCGCCTTCAGCATGGCGGCAAAACGGACCACCGTTTCGTCCCGCAATACCCCCCGCAATACCACCAGCGAGCCCAGACGGACCGAAAGGTCACGGATGGTCATCATATACAAATTCCCCCTTCAAAAACATCCAATCAGACAAATACAGGCTGACCCCAGTATAAACGCTCAGCCGCCGGTGCGCAAGACTTTGTGAAAATTACTAAAATCCTGTTGACATCGGGCAAAAAATGCGGTACAATCCATTACAACACTTTACCAATCTAAACAGCTGAACTGCAAGGAAGGGAACCAGTAACGCCCCATACCACCACCAGAGAGCTGCCGGCCGGTGCAAGGCAGCGGGCAGGCAGGGCGCGAAGTCATCCCGGAGCAGGCCCGGCGAATCCAGTAGCCGGACCCGGATGCACCCGTTAGCGTGCGGGGCTTTGGATGAAGCCCATGAGCGGGCATGGACACCATGCCAAAAAGAGTGGTACCGCAGAGAGCCGAACGGCCTTTGTCTCTTGGAAACAAGGGACAAGGGCTGTTCTTTTTTATATCGGCCGCCGCGGGCGGTCACCGGGTAAGAAAATCGGAAAGAGGAATCTGACACAAGAGGAGAAAGGAGTTGTCCCCCATGCTGCTGACCGGCGCACAGATCTTTGTCGAGGTCCTGATCGAACAGGGCGTGGACACCATCTTCGGCTACCCCGGAGGCGCGGTACTGAACATTTATGACGAACTGTATAAAAGTTCCGATAGAATACAAAACGTTCTGACGGCCCACGAACAGGGCGCGGCCCATGCGGCGGACGGCTACGCCCGCGCCACCGGCCGTACCGGCGTGGTGCTGGCCACCAGCGGCCCCGGCGCCACCAACCTGGTCACCGGCATCGCCACCGCCTTCATGGACAGCGTGCCCATGGTCGCCTTCACCGGCAACGTGGCCACCAGCCTCATCGGCAAGGACAGCTTCCAGGAAGCCTACATCGAGGGCATCACGATGCCCATCACCAAGCACAACTACACGGTGCGCAAGGTGGAAGACCTGGCCGACACCATGCGCAGCGCCTTCCGCATCGCCCAGAGCGGCCGCAAGGGCCCGGTGCTGGTGGACATCCCCAAGGATGTCACCGCCAACAAGTGCGAATTCACCCCCAAGGCCCCGGAACTCATCCGCACCGTCACCCGGGTGGATGAGGAGGAAGCCAAAGAAGCCGCCGAGATGATCAACCAGGCCCAGCGCCCCATCGTCTACTTTGGCGGCGGCGTGCGCAGCGCGGCGGGCTGCCAGCCCCTGCGGGACCTGCTCATCAAGGCGGGCATGCCCGCCACCCACACCCTGATGGCCGCCGGCGTGCTGGGCTACGGCGAACCCCACAACCTGGGCATGCTGGGCATGCACGGCAGCTTCGCGGCCAACAAGGCCATTGCGGAAGCCGACCTGGTGCTGGCCGTGGGCACCCGCTTCTCCGACCGGGTGGCGCTGAACCCCGACACCTTCGCCTCCAAGGCAAAGATCATCCAGATCGACATCGACCCCAGCGAGATGGGCAAGAACGTGGATGTGGACCTGTGCATCACCGGGGACGCCGCCTATGTGCTGAAAGCCATTCTGCCCCATGTGAACAAGACCGAGCACAAGCTCTGGATGGAACAGATCCGCTCCTGGCAGAAGGTGGACTACCGCCCCCAGGACAGCGACACCGAACTGCGGCCTCACCAGCTCATCGATGAGCTGTGCCGCCAGGCCGGGCCGGAAGCCGTCTATGTCACCGACGTGGGCCAGCACCAGATGTGGGCGGCCCAGTACCTGCACCACACCAAGAGCCGCGGGTTCCTGACCAGCGGCGGCCTGGGCACCATGGGCTTCGGTTACGGCGCCGCCATCGGCGCCCAGATGGCTCTGGGCCGGGATCAGCGGGTCATCATGATGACCGGCGACGGCTCTTTCCACATGAACCTCAACGAAGCCTGCACCGCCGTGAGCTACCATCTGCCCATCATCACCGTCATCTTCAACAACTCGGTGCTGGGCATGGTCCGGCAGTGGCAGACCAGCTTCTATGAGGGCCGCTACTCCGCCACCGACCCCCACCGCCACACCGACTTCGTCAAGCTGGCCGAAGGCTTCGGCCTCAAGGGCTACCGCGCCACCAACCCGGCCGAGTTCCGGGAGGCCCTGGCCGACGCCATGAAGCAGGACGGCCCCACCTGGATCGACTGCCGCATCGGCAAGGACGAGCGGGTGCTGCCCATGATCCCGGGCGGCGGCGATATCAATGACATCATCATGGAATAAAGGAGGGCTCAGCATGAAAAAGGAAACGCAAAGCGGCCCGCCCGCAGACCGCCGCCGGGTCATCAGCCTGCTGGTGGACAACCACAACGGCGTTCTGGCCCGGGTGTCCAGCCTGTTCTGCCGCCGGGGCTTCAACATCGACAGCCTGACCGTGTCGGCCACCAACGACCCCGCCGTCAGCCGCATCACCGTGACCACCCACGGCAAGGACCAGGAGATCGAACAGCTGATTTTACAGACCGAACGGCTGGAAGTAGCCCGCCAGGTCTTTGAGCTGGACACCGAAAAGAGCCTGCAGCGGGAACTGCTGCTGCTGAAAGTGGCCTGCTCCGCCGCCAACCGCGCCGAACTGCGGGAGATCGCGGCGGTGTACAAGTCCAAGATCATCGACCTTTCCCCCGACAGTATGGTGTTTGAACTCACCGGCCGCCCGGAAAAGGTGGACGCCTTCCTGAAAATGTTCGGCGGATACGAGATCCTGGAACTTTGCCGCACCGGCATCACCGCCCTGGAACGGGGCGGCAAACACCAGCACATGCAGAAACCGCCCCAGGAAGTGCGGGCCGCCCAGCTGCCGCTGCCCGGTACCCACTGCCCGGAACCCTGACCACCCAGTTTTCCGTTTTATACATTATATATAGAAAAGCAAACAGCAAAGGAGAAATGAACCCATGGCTATCAACAAGTACTACGATTCCGACTGCAACCTCGGCATGCTCGATGGCAAGACCGTCGCCGTCATCGGCTTCGGCAGCCAGGGCCACGCCCACTCCGAAAACCTGGCCGAAAGCGGCGTCAACGTCGTGGTCGGCCTGCGCAAAGGCTCCGGCCACTGGGAAAAGGCGGAAGAATTTGCCGCCACCCATCCCAACTTCAAGGTGATGGAAGTGGAAGAAGCCGCCAAGGCCGGCGACATCGTCATGATGCTGGTGCCGGATGAGCTGTGCGCCGATATCTACTACAACCAGGTCGCTCCCCATATGACCGAAGGCAAGGCCCTGGCCTTTGCCCACGGCTTCAACATCCATTTCAAGACCATCACCCCGCCCAAAAACGTGGACGTCATCATGATCGCCCCCAAGGGCCCCGGCCACATCGTCCGCCGCCTGTACACCGAAGGCGAGGGCTGCCCCTCCCTGATCTGCGTGGAGCAGGACTACACCGGCAAGGCCAAGGACATCGCCCTGGCCTACGCTTCCGGCATCGGCGCCGGCCGTGCGGGCATCCTGGAAACCACCTTCAAGGAAGAAACCGAAACCGACCTGTTCGGCGAGCAGGCTGTGCTGTGCGGCGGCGTCTGCGAGCTCATCCATGCGGGCTTCGACACCCTGGTGGAAGCCGGCTACGCCCCCGAAATGGCCTACTTTGAAACCTGCCACGAGATGAAGCTCATCGTCGACCTGATCAACGAGGGCGGCTTCGACAAGATGCGCTACTCCATCTCCAACACCGCCGAGTACGGCGACTACCGCACCGGCAAGCGCCTGATCACCGAGGAAACCCGCAAGGAGATGAAGAAGGTCCTGACCGAGATCCAGGACGGCACCTTCGCCAGCGAGTTCCTGACCGAAATGAGCCCCAAGGGCGGCCGCAAGGTCCACTTCCTGGCCGAGCGCCGCATGCAGTCCGAGCACCTCATCGAGAAGGTGGGCAAGGAACTGCGCCAGATGATGAGCTGGCTGCAGAAGTAATCTCATCCCTTACAAACAGCACGGCCGCCCCGGGCGGCAGAGGAGGATGTGCCCCATGCACAGCGATAATGTCAAGAAGGGCCCTGAGCGCGCCCCCAACCGCAGCCTGTTCTACGCCCTGGGCTATACCCCGGAAGAACTGGACCGCCCGCTCATCGGCGTGGTGTCCGCTTACAGTGAGATCGTGCCCGGTCACATGAACCTGGACAAGATCGCGGACGCCGTCAAGGCCGGTATCCGTATGGCCGGGGGCACCCCGGTGCTCATGCCGTCCATCGGTGTGTGCGACGGCATCGCCATGGGCCACATCGGCATGAAGTATTCCCTGGCCAGCCGGGAACTGATCTGCGACAGCGTGGAAACCATGTACATGGCCCACCAGCTGGACGGGTTGGTCCTGGTGCCCAACTGCGATAAGATCGTGCCCGGCATGCTCATGGCCGCTGTGCGCATGGACGTGCCCGCGGTGGTCTGCTCCGGCGGCCCCATGCTGGCCGGCCGCTACGGCGGCGAGGAGGTCAGCCTTTCCAAGATGTTCGAGGCCGTGGGCGCCTACAAGGCCGGGCTCATCAACGACGAACAGCTGGAGGACTGCACCTGCAACTGCTGCCCCGGCTGCGGGTCCTGCTCCGGCATGTACACCGCCAACAGCATGAACTGCCTGTGCGAGGCCATCGGCATTGCCCTGCCCGGCAACGGCACCATCCCGGCGGTCTACGCCAAGCGGCTGCAGCTGGCCAAGCGGGCCGGCATGGCCGTCATGGACCTGGTCAACCGGGGCATCACCGCCCGGCAGATCGTCAACGAGCGGTCCATCCGCAACGCCCTGACCTGCGATATGGCCCTGGGCTGCTCCACCAACACGGTGCTGCACCTGCTGGCCATCGCCTATGAGGCGGGGGTGCCCATCGACCTGAAACTCTTCAACGAGATCAGCGCCAAGACCCCCAACCTCTGCCACCTGGCCCCGGCAGGCCCCACCCACATGCCCGACCTGTACGAGGCGGGTGGCATTCCCGCCGTGCAGGCCGAGCTGGCCAAGGCGGGGCTGCTGGACCTGGATGTGCCCACCGTCACCGGCAAGACCCTGGGCGAGAACATCGCCGGGGCGAAGATCCTGGACGAGAAAGCCATCCGGCCCATCGACAACCCTTACTCGGTCAATGGCGGGCTGCAGATTCTGTGGGGCAACATCGCCTCGGACGGCTGCGTGGTCAAGCGCAGCGCCGTGGCGCCCGAAATGCAGCACCACAGCGGCCCGGCCCGGGTGTTCGACAGCGAGGAAACCGCCATCACCGCCATCTATAACGGGGAGATCCACCCCGGGGACGTGGTGGTCATCCGGTACGAAGGCCCCAAGGGCGGCCCCGGCATGCGGGAGATGCTCAACCCCACCAGTGCCCTGGCGGGCATGAAGCTGGACACCACCGTGGCCCTGATCACCGACGGCCGGTTCTCCGGCGCGTCCCGGGGCGCGGCCATCGGCCACGTCAGCCCGGAAGCGGCCTCCGGCGGGCCCATCGGTCTGGTGAAGGAGGGAGATACCATCGAGATCGACATCCCCAACGCCTCCATCACCCTGCACGTCAGCGACGAGGAGCTGGCCGCCCGCAAAGCGGCCTATCAGGCCCCCGAACCCAACGTCAAGAGCGGCTGGCTGGCCCGGTATGCCCGCATGGTCACCTCCGCCAATCTGGGCGCGGTGCTGCGCTGAACCCCGTTTTTTCACAGCCAAACGGAAATATTCTGCCTGTTGAGGGCCGCGCGAAAGCGCGGCCTTTTTTGCGTAGAGAACGGCTCCCCTGTGTAAGGGGAGCTGTCAGCGAAGCTGACTGAGGGGTTGTAAACCTGCTGTTGTTGCCCGTGACCGGGAAATGCAGCCCCGCTCCACAACCCCACCGGGGCTGTGCGGCACCTCCCCTTACACAGGGGAGGCTCCCGGGGTAGAGAACGGCTCCCCTGTGTAAGGGGAGCTGTCAGCGAAGCTGACTGAGGGGTTGCAAACCTGCTGTTGTTGCCCGTGACCGGGAGATGCAGCCCCGCTCCACAACCCCACCGCCGCTGCGCGGCACCTCCCCTTGCACAGGGGAGGCTTTTGGCAAGGGCGCGGCTGACCCGGCCACATTCTCCCATCGTTTAAAAGCAAACCTACCGGCCGCGCCATTTAAATCCATTCCTTGCTCACCGGCCCCAGCCGGTGAGAAGGCCGTCGCAAGGTGGCCGCATTCCCCGGGTCCAGGGCCGCAGCCCTGGTCGGCGTCCACCGCCTCGAAACGGTGGCACTTTTTCGCTTCCTTTTTGGTGACAAAAAGGAAGGACACTCCGGCAGGCAGCCGTTCTCCCGGCAACGGAGCGGCCAATCAACCCCACCGCCGCTGCGCCTCACCTCTCCTTACACAGGGGAGGTTTTCCCCGTCTTGCATCCGCCCCGTTTCGTGGTATAATTTCCCACATGGGCCCGTGCGGGCCGTTACATTCATACAAGTGGGAGAGGAATTGTATGGCATCCCTGTTATTGCCAATCATCTACCTGGCGTTCATCAGCCTGGGCTTGCCGGACGCCCTGCTGGGCTCCGCCTGGCCCAGCATGTATCAGCAGATGGGCGCGGATTTGTCCTGGGCGGGCATTGTGTCCATGATCATTTCCGCCTGCACCATCGTGTCCAGCCTGGCCAGTGCCCGGCTCAACCTGGCGCTGGGCACCGGCAAAGTCACGGCGTACAGCGTGCTGCTCACCGCCGTGGCGCTGCTGGGCTTTTCCTTCAGCGGGCAGTTCTGGCAGCTGTGCCTGTGGGCCATTCCGTACGGCCTGGGCGCCGGCAGCGTGGACGCCGCCCTCAACAATTACGTTTCCCTGCATTACGAAAGCCGCCACATGAGCTGGCTGCACTGCATGTGGGGCGTGGGGGCCAGCATCGGGCCCATCATCATGGGGCGGGCCCTGGCCGGGGGCGCCTGGCAGGGCGGCTACCGCACCATTGCGGTGCTGCAATTCGTGCTTACCGCCGTGCTGCTGGTCAGCCTGAAACTGTGGAAACGCCCCGAACAGACCCTGAACGGCGCCGACTTCACCCCCCAGCAGCGCTCCATCCCCGAACTGCTCCGCCTGCCCGGTGTGCGCCAGGTGGTGACCTGCTTCTTCTGTTACTGCGCGCTGGAAGCCACCGCCGGCATGTGGGCCGCCAGCTACTGCACCGTGGTGCGGGGCATTGATGCCGGTACGGCTGCCTCCTGGGCCAGCCTGTTTTATCTGGGCATCACGGTGGGCCGCGGCATCTGCGGGTTCCTGACCATGAAGATCAGCGACCAGAACATGATTCGCCTGGGTCAGGCCGTTATTGCCCTGGGCCTGGTGCTCATTCTGCTGCCCGCCGGAAACACCGTGCTGTTTGCAGGGCTCATCACGGTGGGGCTGGGCTGCGCGCCGGTGTACCCCTGCATCATTCACGAAACCCCCGCCAACTTCGGCCGGGAACTGAGCATGGCCATGACCGGGCTGCAGATGGCCTGCGCCTATGTGGGCAGCTGCCTGATGCCGCCGCTGTTCGGGGTGCTGGGCCAGCATATTTCCATGGGGCTGTACCCGTGGTACATGGCGGTGCTGCTGGTGCTCATGTTCCTCATGGCCGAAAGCCTGCACCGCAAGACCGCCGACCGCCGCCGGGGCCTGGTGCTGTGACCGGCCTTTGTTCAGCATAGAAAGGAATCCTATGGCAAGCGAAATTTACTTTACCCGTCACGGCCAGACCGTCTGGAACGTGGAAAACAAGATCTGCGGTGCCACCGACAGCCCCCTCACCGAGCTGGGCCGCCGCCAGGCCGCCGAGCTGGGGCAGAAGATCCGGGCCGAAAAGCTGCCCATCGACTGTATTTTGTGTTCGCCGCTGTCCCGTGCCGCCGACACCGCCCGGTGCATCGCCGCCGAAACCGGCCTGCCCCTGACGGTGGAACCCCGGCTGATGGAGCAGAACTTCGGCCGGTTCGAGGGCACGCCCCGGGATGGGGCGGAGTTTTCCACGGCGAAGGCCAATTTTGTGGAAAGTTTTGGCGGCGGCGAGAGCATGCTGCGGGTAGCCGCCCGGATTTACACCCTGCTGGATGAGCTGCGCGGCCGCAGCGAAACCTGCCTGCTGGTGGCCCACAACGGCATTGCCCGGGTGGTGAACTCCTATTTTTACGATATGACCAACACCGAGTACGCCGCCTTTGGCATCCGCAACTGCGAGATACGGCGGTATACCTTCTGATACAAAGAAAACCCACTGTCCCGGCCGGGACGGTGGGTTTTGGTTTTGGTGGGGGCGGTTACAACCTTGCCAAGAGCCTCCCCTGTGTAAGGGGAGGTGGGGCGCAGCCCCGGAGGGGTTGTGAAGCGGGCGGGATTTCCCGTTTATGAGCAACAACGGTAAGTCTACAACCCCTCAGTCAGCTTCGCTGCCAGCTCCCCTTACACAGGGGAGCCATTCTCTACCCCGGGAGCCTCCCCTGTGTAAGGGGAGGTGGGGCGCAGCCCCGGAGGGGTTGTGAAGCTGGCGGGATTTCCCGTTTACGGGCAACACCAGTAAGTCCACAACCCCTCAGTCAGCTTCGCTGCCAGCTCCCCTTACACAGGGGAGCCATTCTC
>CALESJ010000052.1 GCA_937907025.1 uncultured Faecalibacterium sp. | reverse complement strand
AGACTTCACAACCCCACCGCCGCTGCGCGGCACCTCCCCTTACACAGGGGAGGCTCTTGGGGTAGATGGCCGTAGCGCCCCGCCTCCCCTTCTTTCCACAATTTCCGCTAAAATTGTGGAAACCTGTCCCCTCTCTCCGGTTTTCAACAAATAGTTGTCTACTTTATTTATATATACCACATATGCGAATTGTATTGCCCTTTTATTTGTGGTATAATAATACCGTATATTTCTGCGCCCAAACGGCCCGGCAGGCCGGGGCGTAAGACCGAACACGAAGTGGGGAAAAACATGGATTCTTTTAACGACGTTTTGGACGCGGCCAAAGCCTACTGCCGCGAACATACCGCCGACGCGACCTACCAGTGCTACATCAGCGGCCTGGAACCGGTCAGCTTTGAAAATTCCAACTGCGTGACGCTCATGGTGCGAAACGACTTCATCCGCAAGATCGTTTCGGACCGGTATACCGCGCTGCTCAAGGATGCTTTCAAGGCCGTGCTTGGTTTCGACATCGAGCTGCAGCTGGTGATTCCGCCGTCGCAGCAGGAAGAGGGCGAAAAGGCCCCCGAACATATCACCGAGGACAACCTGCCTTCCGGTCGGTACGATTTCACCTTTGAAAACTTCATCCGCGGTCCGTCCAACCAGTTCGCCTTCGCGGCGGCCCAGGCGGTGGCGGCCAACCCGTCCGGCGCGTACAACCCGCTGTTCATCTACGGTCCGTCCGGTCTGGGCAAGACCCACCTGCTCAACGCCATCCAGATCGAGATCAAGAAAAATCATCCGGATTTCAACATTGTGTATGTGGACTGCGAAAAATTCACCAACGAGATCATCACCGCCGTGCGCAACAACACCACCGAGCTGTTCCGCCAGACCTACCGGGAAGCGGACGTGCTGCTCATCGACGATATCCAGTTCATCGCCGGCAAGGAAGCTACCCAGGAAGAATTTTTCCACACCTTCAACACCCTGCACAATGCCGGCAAGCAGATCGTGCTGGCCTGCGACCGTCCCGCCAAGGAGATCAAGAGCCTGGAGGAACGTCTGCGCACCCGGTTTGAATGGGGTCTGACCGCCGACATCCAGCCCCCGGATTTTGAAACCCGTGTGGCCATCGTCAAGCGCAAGGCCGAACTGCTGAACCTGGACCTGCCCGACGACGTGGCCGAATACATCGCCAACCACCTGAAGCAGAACATCCGTCAGCTGGAAGGCGCGGTGAAAAAGCTCAACGCCTACTACATGCTGGAAGGCATTGCCCCCTGCATCGGCGTGACCACCACCGCCATCAAGGATACCCTGAACGACCAGCAGCCCATCCCGGTGACCATCGAAAAGATCATCAACGAGGTGGCCCGCACCTACAACGTCATGCCCGCCGACATCCGGGGCAAAAAGCGCAACGCCAACGTGAGCGCCGCGCGCCAGATGACCATGTACATCATCCGGGAGATCACCGGCATGAGCATGGAGGCCATCGGTTCGGAATTTCAGCGCGATCATTCCACAGTGGTTTACTCCATCAACACCATGGAGAAAAACATCGCCAAAGACCGTCATCTGAAAGAAACAGTTGACGATATTATGAAGAATATCCGCACCTGATAGGCCCAAAAAACCGCTTTTTATGGACCGTTGTTGAAAAACCGCGGCAGTTTTCCCCATTTTCCACCGTTTTTTCAACAATTAACATTCGTTTTCCACATTGCGTGTTAAAAACCCGAGTTGTCCACAAGGGCAAATTTTTCTTCCACAGGGTTTTGGGAAAAATTCAACCCCCGCAAAAACCATCGTTATGCGGGTTCCCCCGATTTTCCACAGATTCCACGGCCCCTACTACTACTACTTTCAAAGTATCTAGTTTTCGCACCGGGAAACAAAAGTTTCCCCCAACTTTCCGCCCGCACAAAACTCCTGCGGGCAACCAAGACCATCCAATTCAAAATTCCGGCACAGGGCAAAGCCATGCTACCCGGAAAAACTCCCCGCAAAAACACTCTCCCCAAAAATACGAGGTGAACATACTTGAAGATCGAATGCGAAAAGTCGCTGCTCGCCGCGGCCATCGACGGCGTTTCCCGCGCCATCACCAACCGCTCCGCCATTCCCGTGCTGGAAGGCATCTACCTCAAGGCCGAAGGCTTCCAGCTCACCCTGACCGGGTATGATATGGAAATGGGAATCACTACCACTATCGAATGCAACGTCCTGGTCCCCGGCGAAATGGTGCTGGACGCCAAACTGCTGGGCTCCATGGTCAGCCGCATGCCCGCAGGAAACGTGATGATCGAGCTGGACGATGAAGGCATGGCCACCATCAGCGGCGGCGTGGCGGAATTTGAGATCCCGGCCATGAACGCCAGCGATTATCCGTCCCTGCCCAACACCGCCGCCGAAAACACCATGACCATCCCCTGCTCCATGATGCGGGAGATGATCGAAAAGACCATTTATGCGGTCGCCCAGGATGACAAAAAGCCCGCCCACACCGGCGAACTCTTCGTCATCGAGCCGGGCAGCCTGACTATTGTGGCCCTGGACGGCTACCGGCTGGCCATCCTGCAGCGGGATGTGGAGTGCACCCGCGATATCCGGATCATCATCCCCGCCAAAACCCTGCAGGAACTGCTCAAGATCATGGGCGGTCCGGAGGAGCCGGTCAAGATCGACGCCAACCGCCGGTATGTGGTCTTCACCACCAACGGCTACACCATCATGAGCCGCCTGATCGAGGGCGACTTCCTGAACTATGAGAGCGTCATCCCCCAGGGTGCCCGCACAAAGGTGGTCGTGGACTGCAAGCCCTTCATCGAAACCATCGAGCGCGCCTCCCTGATCATCACCGAGCGGCTGAAAAACCCGCTGCGCATCACCTTCAGCAAGGACAAGGTCACCGTCCGCTGCCAGACCACCCTGGGCAAGGTGGTGGACGAGTTCCCGCCCGTGTCCATGGAGGGCGAGGAAGTGGAGATCGGCTTCAACAACCGGTATATGCTGGACGCCCTGCGCAACTCCAAGTGCGAAAAGATGCTTATGGAAATCAACGGACCGTTGAGCCCGGTGAAGCTGCTGCCCACCGAGGGCAAGGACTTCATCTACCTGGTGCTCCCCGTCCGGTTCAAGAATGAAGGCTGAGTATGGACCTCATCAGAATCAATACCGAGTATATCAAACTGGATGCCCTGCTGAAATTCGCCGGCCTGTGTGAAACCGGCGGCGAAGCCAAGGAGCTGGTACAGGGCGGCGCCGTGCGTCTGAATGGCGAAGTCTGCACCCAGCGGGGCAAAAAATGCCGTTCCGGCGACGTTGTGGAACTGGACGGCCGCGAAGTGAAGATCGCGGAGGGCAACTGATGCGGCTGGACCACCTGCAGGTGGAGCAGTTCCGCAACCTGGAAAAGGCCGAACTCCACCCCGCCCCGCGGCTGACCGTGTTGTGCGGGGCCAACGGCCAGGGCAAGACCAATCTGCTGGAAAGTATCTGGCTGCTCACCGGGGCCAAGAGTTTCCGGGGGGCCAAGGACGCCGAGCTCATCCGCCGCGACCAGCCTTTTGCGGTCATCGAAGCCGACTTCGAGGGCGGGGGCCGGGAACAGGCCCTGCGCCTGACCGTGGGCGCCAAAGGCAGCGAGCGCCCGGGACGCCGTGCCCGCCTGAACGGGGCGGACCGGGGCCGGGCTTCGGCGGTGGCGGGGACCTTCACCGCCGTGGTGTTCGACCCCAACCACCTGAGCCTGGTCAAGGCCGGGCCGGAGGGGCGGCGGCATTTTCTGGATGCGGCGCTGTGCCAGCTCTACCCCGGGTACCTGGCGGCTTTGCGGCGGTATGCCCGCTTAACGGCCCAGAAAAACGCTCTGCTCAAAGCCTACGACATTACCCCCGGGGCGGATGTGCTGCTGGAAACCTACAACGAGGCCATGGCCCAGTCCGGGGCCGAGGTCATGCAGCGCCGGGCCGGGTATCTGGAAAAACTGGCGCCGTTGGCCGAGGCCAACTACCGGGATATTTCCAGCGGCGCCGAGGTGCTGGGGGTGCGGTACATGCCCTGCTGCGACCCCGGCCCGGCCGCTTTGTCCGCCCGGCTGCGGGAAGTGAAAAACCAGGAACTGCGGGCGGGGTTCTGCCTGACCGGTCCCCACCGGGAAGACCTGGAGATCCTCATCGACGGGCAACCCGGCAAGATCTACGGCAGCCAGGGGCAGCAGCGCAGTGCGGTGCTCTCCCTGAAACTGGCGGAGGCCACCGTGGCCGGGGACGTGCTGGGGGAGCATCCGGTGATGCTGCTGGACGACGTGCTCAGCGAGCTGGACGACGCCCGCCAGACCTACCTGCTCACCCGCATCGAGGACAAACAGACCTTTGTGACCACCTGTGATTCCGCGGCCTTTGCCCGCACCAACGGCAAGCTGGTGTTTGTGGAGGCGGGCCGCGTGCGGGAGGAGTAAGTATGTACCTTCACGCGGGGCAGGATTTCATCGTGAACACCCGGGACATCATCGGGGTGTTCGACCTGGATACTTCCACCGACGCCGGACAGAAACCAAAACTCACCGACGAGTTTTTCCGCCGCGCCCAAAACGAAGGCGCGGTGGTGGATATTTCCGGCGCCATGCCCAAAAGTTTCATCCTGACGGATTTTTCCGGCGAGACGATTTACATTTCCCAGCTGTCTACCGCAGCGTTAAAGCGCCGGGCGGAGAGGCTGGAAGTGTAGTAGAGAAAGGCTCCCCTGTGTCAAGCAGGCAGCCGTTCCCCAAGGCTCCCCTGTGTAAGGGGAGCTGTCGGCGAAAGCCGACTGAGGGGTTGTGAAGTTTGCGCTGTAACCCGTTCGCGGGCGATATCGGCAAGCCCACAACCCCACCGCTGCTGCGCGGCACCTCCCCCTGCACAGGGGAGGCCCGAGGCAGACGGCAGCCGTTCCCCAAGGCTCCCCTGTGTAAGGGGAGCTGTCGGCGGAAGCCGACTGAGGGGTTGTGAAGTTTGCGCTGTAACCCGTTCGCGGGCGATATCGGCAAGCCCACAACCCCACCGCCGCTGCGCGGCACCTCCCCTTGCACAGGGGAGGCCCGAGGCAGACGGCAGGTTTCCCAAGAAGGTGATGCCATGGACCGCAAGCACAACCCGGACAATATCGCCCGGGCCAGAGAGCTGCGCCGCGACATGACCAAAGAAGAGCGAAAGCTCTGGTATGAATTTCTCCGGCAATATCCCGTCCGGTTTGCCCGCCAGAAGGTATTGGGCCGGTATATTGCAGATTTTTATTGTGCCCGGGCCAGACTGGTCATTGAGCTGGACGGCTCTCAGCACTATGTGGACACCGGGCCGGACAAGGACCGGCAGCGCACCGAATACCTGGAGCAATATGGATTGCAGGTGGTGCGCATCCCCAACAATGAGGTGACCGGTAATTTTGCCGGGGTCTGTGAGTATATAGACCTTCTGGTAAAAGAAGCCACCTCCCCAGGCTCCCCTGTGTAAGGGGAGCTGTCGGCGGAAGCCGACTGAGGGGTTGGTAAGTTTCCGCCGCCACCCGTTCGCGGGCAAAAGCAGCAAGCAAACAACCCCACCGCCGCTGCGCGGCACCTCCCCTTACACAGGGGAGGCGCAAGGCAGACGGCAGCCTACCCAAAAGGCTCCCCTGTGTAAGGGGAGCTGTCGGCGAAAGCAGACTGAGGGGTTGTGAAGTTTGTGCTGTAACCCGTTCGCGGGCGATATCGGTAAGCCTCCAACCCCACCGCCGCTGCGCGGCACCTCCCCTTACACAGGGGAGGCGCAAGGCAAGCGGCAGCCCACCCAAAAGGCTCCCCTGTGTAAGGGGAGCTGTCGGCGAAAGCCGACTGAGGGGTTGTGAAGTTTGTGCTGTAACCCATTCCCGGGCAATATCGGCAAGTCCACAACCCCACCGCCGCTGCGCGGCACCTCCCCTTACACAGGGGAGGCCCGAGGCAAGCGGCAGCCACATGATTCCCCACCGCACATTCACCATAGAGGAAAGGAAAGCAGCATGGCAGAAGAAAAGATCACGAGTACCAACCGGGAAACCGCCACCGACCACGAATACGGCGGTGCGCAGATTCAGGTCCTGGAAGGTCTGGAAGCAGTGCGCAAGCGCCCCGGCATGTACATCGGTTCCACAGGCCCCTCCGGCCTGCACCATCTGGTGTATGAGATCGTGGACAACTCCATCGACGAAGCCCTGGCCGGCTACTGCACCCACATCGAAGTGACCATCAAACCCGGCAACATCATCGAAGTGTCGGACAACGGCCGCGGCATCCCTGTTGACATCCAGCCCAAGATGGGCATTCCCGCCGTCACCGTTGTATACACCGTGCTGCACGCCGGCGGCAAGTTCGGCGGCGACAATTCCGGCTACAAGGTGGCCGGCGGTCTGCACGGCGTGGGTGCCTCGGTGGTCAACGCCCTGTCCGAATGGCTCGTTGTGCGGGTCCGCCGCGACGGCGCCGAGTACGAACAGAGCTTCAAGCGGGGCAAGCCCGACGGCGACCTGAAAAAGATCGGCCCCGCTGCCTCCACCGGCACCACCGTCACCTTCAAGCCGGACCCGGTGATGTTCACCGACACCACCGTGTATGATTACGACATTCTGCTCAAGCGTCTGCGGGAGGAAGCCTTCCTCAACGCGGGCGTGCGCATCACCCTCACCGACGAGCGGGAGGAAAGCCTGTCCGAAACCGGCGCCCCCGTGCGGGAAACCATGTGCTATGAGGGTGGTATCCGCAGCTTTGTTTCCTACCTGCAGCAGCGCCGGGACCTGACGCCGCTCCACCCCGAACCCATCTACATGAAGGGCGAGGCGGACGGCGCCGTGGCCGAGGTGGCCCTGCAGTACTGCGACAGCTTCAACGAGCTGATGCTCAGCTTTGCCAACAACGTCCACACCCCCGAAGGCGGCACCCATGAGGAGGGCTTCAAGCTCAGCCTGACCCGCGTGTTCAACGAGTACGCCCGGGCCAAGGGCATTTTGAAGGACAAGGACGAGAACCTCAAGGGCCCCGACGTGCGCGAAGGCATCATCGCGGTCATCAGCGTGAAACTGCAAGAAGCCCAGTTCGAAGGCCAGACCAAGGCCAAGCTGGGCAATACCTACATCAAGACGCTGGTTTCCGGCGTGGTGTACAAGGCCCTGAGCGAATACTTTGAGGAAAACCCCGCCGTGGCCAAGGCGATTCTGGACAAGGCCACCCAGGCGGCCCGCGCCCGCGCCGCCGCCCAGAAGGCCCGGGACCTGGTGCGCCGCAAGAGCGCCCTGGAATCCAACCGCATGCCCGGCAAGCTGGCCGACTGCCACGAAAAAGACCCCAGCAAGACCGAACTGTTCATCGTGGAGGGCGACTCTGCAGGCGGCTCCGCCAAGCAGGGGCGTGATTCCAACATTCAGGCCATCCTGCCGCTGTGGGGCAAGATGCTCAACGTGGAAAAGGCCCGGGCCGACCGCATCTACGGCAATGACAAGCTCATGCCGGTGGTCACCGCCCTGGGCACCGGCATCGGGGACGAGTTCGACATCAGCAAGGTGCGCTACCACAAGATCTTCATCATGGCCGATGCCGACGTGGACGGCTCCCACATCTGTACCTTGATGCTGACCTTCTTCTTCCGGTATATGCGCCCGCTCATCGAGCACGGGTATGTGTATGTGGCCCAGCCGCCCCTGTACAAGCTGCAGAAAGGCCAGACCGTCAAGTACGCCTACAACGACGACGAAATGAAGCTCCTTTCCGCCGAAATGCCCGGCGCAAAGGTCAACCGCTACAAAGGCCTTGGTGAAATGAACCCCGAACAGCTGTGGGAAACCACCATGAACCCGGACAACCGGGTCATCGTCCAGATCAAGATCGAGGACGCCGAACGCGCCGACGAGGCCTTCAGCATCCTGATGGGCGAACAGGTGGAACCCCGCAAACAGTTCATCGAGAAGAACGCGAAGTATGCGAATCTGGATGTGTAAGGCCCAGGGCTCCCTTGTGTAAAGGGAGCTGTCAGCGAAGCTGACTGAGGGATTGATTGACCCCGGGGTTGACGGGGTGACGGCTGATTTCCGTTAACTCTTTCCTTTTCGTGCCCGAAAAGGAAACGAAAAGGGCCCGCCGTTTCGAGGCGGCGGCCGCCGACCAGGGCTTCGCCCTGGACCCATTGTGCGGCCACCCCTCCGGGACGGCCTGCTCAGGCCCTGGGGGGCCTGAGTAAGGAAAATGATTTAAATGCCGCTCCCGGCAAGCCTCCCCTGTGTAAGGGGAGGTACCGCGCAGCGGCGGAGGGGTTGGAAACCCTGCCTTGCAACCCGTTACCGGGAAATGGTATTAAAATCCTTTTCCTTGCTCACCGGTCCCCAGACCGGTGAGAAGGCCGTCGCAAGGTGGCCGCATCTCGGGGTCTGGGGCCGCAGCCCCAGCCGGCGTCCACCGCATCGGAACGGTGGGACTTTTCGCTTCCTTTTGGTCACAAAAGGAAGGAGCATCCGGCGGTCTGCCGTCTGCCCGTAAGCCTGGCGGTAAAACAACCCCTCAGCCGGCCTGAACGGCCGCCAGCTCCCCTTACACAGGGGAGCCAAATTCCAGATTCGTTTCTATCCTTCCCAGAAAGGTGAGTACCAATGGAAGAAAATGTCATTATGACGCCGGGTTCCGGCACCAAGGTCATCGTGCGCGATGTCAAAGAGGAAATCGAAAGCGCTTTCCTGGACTACTCCATGTCGGTCATCGTGTCCCGCGCCCTGCCCGATGTGCGCGACGGCCTGAAGCCGGTCCACCGCCGTATCCTGTATACCATGCACGAGCGCGGCAACGACCCCTCCCATCCCTACCGCAAATCCGCCGATACCGTCGGTGCCGTGCTGGGCTCCTACCACCCCCACGGTGACGCCAGCGTCTACGACGCCATGGTCCGTCTGGCCCAGGACTTCAGCCTGCGCTATCCCCTGGTGGATGGCCAGGGCAACTTCGGCTCCATCGACGGCGACCCCCCGGCTGCCTACCGTTACACCGAAGCCCGCATGTCCAAGATGGCCTGTGAGATGCTCACCGACATCGAGAAGGACACCATCGACTGGGACCCCAACTTCGACGAAACCAAAAAGGAACCCCACGTCCTGCCCAGCCGCTTCCCCAACCTGCTGGTGAACGGCAGCCAGGGCATCGCCGTCGGCATGGCCACCAACATTCCGCCCCACAACCTGCGGGAAGTGGTGGGCGGTCTGTGCGCCATGATCGACAACCCCGATATTGACCTGCCCGGCCTGATGGAATACATCAAGGGCCCCGACTTCCCCACCGGCGGCATCATCATGGGCCGGTCCGGCATCCGGGCCGCCTACGCCACCGGCCGCGGCAAAATCACCCTGCGCGGCCGCGCCGAGATCGTGGAAAAATCCAACGGCCGGTTTGAGATCCTCATCACCGAGATTCCCTACATGGTCAACAAGACCCGCCTTATCGAGTCCATTGCCGACCTGGTCAAGGACAAGCGCATCGAGGGTATCTCCGACCTGAACGACGAAAGCTCCAGCCGTACCGGCATGAAGATCGTCATCGAGATCAAGCGCGACGCCAACCCCCAGGTGGTGCTGAACCAGCTCTACCGCTACACCCAGCTCCAGGACACCGTGGGTGCCATCATGCTGGCTCTGGACGACGGCGTGCCCAAGATCATGAGCCTGAAAACCATGATGCAGCGCTATCTGGAATTCCAGGGTCAGGTCATCCGCCGCCGCACCGCCTTTGAGCTCAAGAAGGCCCAGGACCGGGAACACATCCTGGAAGGCCTGCGCAAGGCCGTGGACATCGTGGACGAGATCATTGCCACCATCCGCGCCTGCAAGGGCGGCTTCGCCGAGGCCAAGGCCGCCATCATGGAAAAGTTCGGCTTCGACGACCCCCAGGCCGACGCCATCGTCAAGCTGCAGCTGGGCCGTCTGGCCGGTCTGGAAATCCTCAAGATCGACGAGGAACTGGGCCAGCTGCGCGCCGCTATCGAAAACTACAAGGACATCCTGGCCAACGAACACCACGCCATGCTCATCGTGAAGAACGACCTGCAGGCCCTGGCCGAAAAGTACGGCGACGAGCGCCGCACCTCCATCGAGGCCGTGTCCGGCGAAGTGGACATCGAAGACCTGATCCCGAAGGAACAGTGCGTCTTCACCCTGACCCACTCCGGCTATATCAAGCGCACCGCCGCCGATACCTACACCGCCCAGAACCGCGGCGGCCGAGGCGTGCAGGGCATGAACCAGAAGGACGACGACTTCACCGAGGAACTGTTCGTGGGCTCCTCCCATGACCATATGCTGTTCATGACCGACCGTGGCCGCGTCTACCGCCTGAAAGGCTATCAGGTGCCGGAAGGCGCCCGCACTGCCAAGGGCACCCACATCGCCAACCTGCTGCAATTGCAGGAGGGCGAAAAGGTCACCATCATGATGCGCCAGCCCGCCGACATCGACGAGGAAAACAACTACATCACCATGGTGACCCGCCAGGGCCTGATCAAGCGCACGCCCTTGTCCCAGTTCCGCAACATCCGCAAGGCCGGCCTGAACGCCATCGCCCTCAACGAGGACGACAGCCTGGTGTGGTGCCACATCACCGGCGGCAGCGATGACCTCATCGTGGCCACCCACAACGGCGCCGCCATCCACTTCAGCGAATCCGGCGCCCGCAGCATGGGCCGTACCGGCCACGGCGTGCGGGTCATCAAACTGCGGGACGGCGACTATGTGGTGGGCGTGGGCGTCTGCCGCCCCGGCGCCACCCTGCTCACCGTCACCGAGGACGGCAAGGGTCGCCGCAGCCGCGTGGATGACTACCGCATCACCAAGCGCGGCGGTCTGGGCATCCGCAACTACGCCAAGGGCGGCGTAGCAGCTGTCAAGATCGTGGATGATTCCGACGACCTCATCCTCATCAGCCAGAACGGCATCCTCATCCGCATGCACGCCGACGACATCAACGTGCAGAGCCGCTACGGCAGCGGCGTCCGGGTCATGCGCCTGGGCGAGGAGGACAAGGTGGCCATGGTGGCCCGCGTGGAGCGGGACAACGGCGCCGAAACCCAGAAACCCGAAGCCGAGGAGGGGGAGGCGGAACCTTCCGCCGAGGAGCTGGCCCGCATCGAGGCCGAGGAGCGGGCCAATGAAGCCGCCGACTCCGCCGCTCCCGAGGATACCGAGGAATGATTCCCCGCAAAAACTGAGGTAAAGGGGAAACACCCATGCAGATCGTATTGAAAACCCGCAAAGGGCCGGTGGCCCTGCCCCGGTGGATGCCGCTGCTGTTGCTGGCGGAGCTGGTGTGGGTGGTGCTGGTGCTCCTGCGGGGCATCGGTGCGCCGCAGGACCTGAGCTTTGCCCCTGCGGCCTTCACCAACCAGTACACCGACACCCTGACCCTGACCACCGGGGCGGACGGGTCGGTCACCCCCGATGGGGCACAAAGCCCCCTGTTCGAAACCCTGGAACCCAAAGCCCCGGACGATGAAACCCCGCCCCCTTCCCTGCTGGCCAGCGAGCCCTTCTCCCTGCCCGGGGGACGGTATCTGCTCACCGTGACCTACACGGCGGGGCAGGACGCCCAGCTGCAGCTGCTGCCGGAATCGGCGGATGTCATTGATATGACCCTGACCCTGCCCGCCACCGGGCCGGAGGGCGGCAGCGCCACCGGCATCGTCTGGCTGGAACAGTCCGACGGCGCCGCCCGGCTGGTGTTCGGGGCCGAGCACCCGGACTGGACCCTCACATCGGTCAGCCTGCACCGCCAGGGCTGGTATGACATCACCTGCGCGGTGGGGTGGCTGCTGCTGTTCGCGGTGGTCAATGCCCTGCTGCTGGCCCTGCTCCCCGGCACCGGCGCGGTGCGGGAACCGGGCAACCGGGTGGTGGTGCTGGTTCTGACTGGGCTGGTGGGACTGTGCAGCCTGCCGGTGCTCATGGATGCCGTGTCCTACGGCTTTGACCTGAGCTTCCACATGTCCCGCCTGGCGGGCGTGGCCGACGGTCTGGCCCAGGGCCAGTTCCCGGTGCGCATCTACCCCAATTTCCTGAACGGCTACGGCTATGCCAGCCCGCTGTTCTACGGGGATTTGCTGCTGTACATCCCTGCCCTGTTCATGCTGGCGGGCATGCCCCTCTTCCGGGCGTACAACCTGCTGCTGGTGGGGGTAAACATCCTCACCGTCGTGCTGGCCTGGTGGAGCTTCTCCCGCATTTTCAAGGGGCGCACCGCGGCCCTCACCGCCACCGCCCTGTATATGACGGCCTATTACCGGCTGTTCAACATGTATTATCGCCCGGCACTGGGCGAAACCTGTGCCCAGACCTTCCTACCCCTGATTTTTTACGGGTTCTGGGCCCTGTATGCCGACGACGCCACCGAAACCCAGCGCCGCCGTGCCTTCCTGCCCCTGGCCTTCGGGTTCAGCGGGGTGATATTGACCCACACCATCACCACCGAGCTGGCCGCCATCATGGCGGTGTTCACGGTGCTGCTGTGTGCCAGACGGGCGTTCCGGCCCCAGCGGCTGCTGACCCTGCTGAAAGGCGCGGGGCTGACCGTGCTGCTGTGCGCCTGGTTCGTGGTGCCCATGCTCCAGGAGCTGGGCGGGGACTACCGTTTTAGGGCGGATTCCAACGCCATCGACCCGGCCGACTACGCCATCTCCCTGTCCAACCTGCTCCAGCCCTGGAACCAGACGGTGGACCATATCCGCCTGGGTGCCGGGCTGCTGCTGGCCGCGGCGGGGCTGCTGGCCCTGCTGGTCTGGCAGAAAGACCTGCCCGCCCGGGGCCGTCAGGCAGGGGCGGCGGGTCTGGTGCTGGGCACCGCCGCCGTGCTGCTCACCAGCTTCAAGGGCTGGACCACCGTGGCCGGCTGGATGGGCGAAAGCATCGGCCGGATGTTTTTGAACTTCCAGTTCCCCTTCCGCTTCCTGGTGTTTGCGGTGCTGGGGCTGTCCGCCGCAGGCGGCGCCCTGGTGTACCTGCTGGGCCGGAAAGCCGGGGCGCGCCCGGCACAGATGGGCGCCGCAGGGCTCATCGCTGTGGCGGTGATCTTTGCGGGGATGGACCTGACCCCCTATGTGGATGCCCAGTTCGGCCGCAGCCGCCACGGTACCACCGAGGGCCTTTCGGACACCACCACCAGCAGCGCCATGGAGTATCTGCCCTCGGCCTTTGCCCTGGAGCAGGCGGAAAACACCGACCTTTCCCCCAGCGATACCCTGAGCTGTACGGTGGTGGAGAAAGGCAGCCTGCGCTATACCCTGCGGCTGGTGAATGAGAGCGCCGACCAGAACGCCAACCTGGAACTGCCGCTGGTGTATTACCCGGGGTATCAGGTGCTGGCCAACGACGGCGGCGCCGCCACCGTCACCGAGGGCGAAACCGGCCAGGTGGCCGTGGTCCTGGCCCCCGGCTACGACGGCACCCTCACCGTGGGCTTTGCCGAGCCCCTGTCCTGGCGGGCGGCGGAAGTCGTCAGCGGGCTGACCGTGGTTGGTCTGATCGTCTGGCTGGTCCGCGACCGGAAACGGAAAAAAGCATAAGTTTTTATCTTCACCCGGGAGGTTTTCCCGGGTGATTTTTTGTTGTGCGCAACCCCACAAGGCTCCCCTTGCACAGGGGAGCCAATCTCTACGCCCATAAGCAGCTGTTACAAGGTAAATGATTTAAATGCCGCTGCCGGAAAGCCTCCCCTGTGTAAGGGGAGGTGCCGCGCAGCGGCGGAGGGGTTGTGGAGCCTGCCCCATTTCCCGCTCACGGGCAACAACAGCAAGTTACCAACCCCTCAGTCGGCCTTGCGGCCGCCAGCTCCCCTTGCACAGGGGAGCCAATCTCTACGCCCATAAGCAGCTGTTACAGGGAAATGGTGTTCAATCATTTTCCTTGCTCACCGGTCCCCAGACCGGTGAGAAGGCCGTCGTAAGGTGGCCGCATCTCGGGGTCTGGGGCCGCAGCCCCAGCCGGCGGCCGCCGCATCGGAACGGCGGGACTTTTCGCTTCCTTTTGGTCACAAAAGGAAGGACACCCCGGCAGGCACCCGTCTGCCAAGAAGCCAGAGGCAAACCAACCCCTCAGTCAGCCTTCGGCTGCCAGCTCCCCTTACACAGGGGAGCCTTGGAGGGCTTCGTCTAAGTTGACAACCCCTCGCCCCGGGTCGTACAATAAAACCAACCCATCACGCCGGGCAACCCCGGCTTATACAAAGGAGTGCCGCACCATGCCGCATACCGAAAAAACACTCAGCAGCAAAGAAATCTTCAACGGCCACGTCATCCGGGTCACCCTGGACGAGGTGGAACTGGAAAACGGGGACAAGAGCAAGCGGGAGATCGTCCACCACCATGGCGGCGCCTGCGTGCTGGCCGTCACCGCCGACGACGAGGTGTACATGGTGCGCCAGTTCCGGTACGCTTTCGGGGAGGAAATCTGGGAGTTGCCCGCCGGCAAGTTGGAAAAGGACGAAGACCCCTTCGAGGCCGCCAAGCGGGAACTGGCCGAGGAATGCGGCGTCACCGCCGCCAACTATACCGACCTGGGCGTGCTCTACCCCACTGTGGGCTATGACAGCGAAAAAATCTATATGTACGCCGCCCGGGGGCTTTCCACCACCCACCAGCATCTGGACCCGGACGAGTTCCTGGATGTGGTGAAGATGCCCTTCGCCGAGGCTCTGGAGATGGTGCTGTCCGGGGAGATCAAGGACTCCAAGACCGTGGCTGCCCTGCTGAAATACGAAGTGCTGCGCAGACGGGGTGAACTGTGATGCCCGTTGTACGCCTGGCTCTGTGTGACCTGGCCAAAGACTGGGACAAGCAGGACAACTACTTCACCCGGGCCCTCACCCGCCGCGGGTACACCATCAAATTTTGTGATTCCCCCGCCGACAACCCGGACTTTGTGCTTTGCGGCACCTTCGGCCACGAGGCCCTGAACTACGACTGCTGCCGCATCCAGTTTTCCGGGGAGGACAGCTGGCCGGACCTGAACCTGTACGATTACGCCATGGGTTTCCCGGATTTTGCCTTCGACGGGCGGTATCTGCGCCTGCCGCTGTACGCCATGCGGGATACCTGGTCCCCTGCCCTGCACAAGCACGAACACCCGGACGAGTATTATCTCAGCCGTCCGGGCTTCTGCTGCTGCGTGGTCAGCAACGATTTTTCCGCCGAGCGCAATTCCTTTATGGAAACGCTGATGAACAAGGGCCTGCTGGACAGCGGCGGCGGCTACCGCAACAATGTGGGCGGTCCGGTGGCGGACAAGACCGCGTTCCAGCAGGGCTACCGGTTTGCCCTGGCCTATGAGAACAGCGCCGACCCCGGCTACTGCACCGAGAAGATTGCGGACGCCTTTGCCGCCGGTGCGGTGCCGGTGTACTGGGGCGACCCCAACGTGAAAGGGGAATTCAACCCGGACGCCTTCCTCTGTGCCGCCGACTACCCCGATGAGGAATCCCTCATCGCTGCCATGCAGGCGCTGGCCAACGATAAGGACGCCTATCTCAAGATGTGCCGGGCGCCCATCCTGGCCCCGGACGGCTCCAGCCGGGCGGCGGCCTATGCGGATGATGCCGCCTGCTTTGCCTTTCTCGACAGCATCTTCCGCCAGGGACCCCACCTGCGGCGGAACCGCAGCTGCTGGGGCAGCATCTACGAAAACGACCTGAAATATCATCTGCGCCTGGCCGAGGAAGCCGCCCACCCCAAGACCTTCCTGCAGCGGCTGCTGGGGCGCTGAACCCTGAAGGACAGAAACATGGAAGAAACCTATACCCTCACCCCCATCGCCCACATCCGCACCCAGTTTGCTGACAAGTTCGGCATTCCCCGGCAGAGCGGCCTGGTGAACGACCTGCGGGCCACCATCGTCTTTACGGAAGACTTCCGCAACCCGGACGCCCTGCGCGGGCTGGAGGAATACAGCCACCTGTGGCTGATCTGGCAGTTTTCCACGGTGGTACAGGCGGGGGCCGACGGCAAAAACTGGCGTCCCACCGTCCGCCCGCCCCGGCTGGGCGGAAACACCCGGATGGGTGTGTTCGCCACCCGCAGCCCCTTCCGGCCCAACGCCCTGGGGCTTTCCTGCGTGCAGCTGGCGGCGGTGCACCTGCACACCCCCGACGGCCCGGTGCTGGAAGTGGCGGGGGCGGACCTGCTGGACGGCACCCCCATTTACGACATCAAGCCCTATCTGCCCTATGTGGACGCCCACCCGGAGGCAAAATCCGGTTTTGCGGGCAAGGTGGAATCCCATGCCCTGACGGTGCAGGACCCGGACGGCCTGCTGCGCGCCCTGGGCGAGCAGGACCGGGCGGGGCTGCTGGGGGTTCTGCAGAACGACCCCCGCCCCGGCTACCAGCACGACCCGGACCGGGTGTATGGCCTGCGGTTTGCGGGATATGAGGTGAAGTTTACCGTCGATGGGGATACGGCTACCGTTGTTTCGGTGGGAAAAGAATAAAAACCACCCTGCGGTGAGGGGACTTTTTGGGTCCTGATACCGCAGGGTGGTTTTTTTGAGGCAAGCGGGTGCTTGCAGGAGAGTCTTTCCTTTTCGTGCCCGAAAAGGAAACGAAAAGGGCCCGCCGTTCCGATGCGGCGGCCGCCGGTTGGGGCTGCGGCCCCAGACCCCGAGATGCGGCCACCTTGCGACGGCCTGCTCAGGCCCTGGGGGGCCTGAGCAAGGAAAATGATTTGAAATGGCGTGGCCGGACGGTCATTGGTAAAACGGGAAAGTGTGGCTAATTTAGCTGCGACCCTGCCTGATGCCTCCCCTGTGTAAGGGGAGGTGCCGCGCAGCGGCGGAGGGGTTGTGAAGTTTGCCTTATCGCCTGTTCACGGGCAACACCAGCAAGTTTCCAACCCCTCAGTCGCCTATCGGCGCCAGCTCCCCTTACACAGGGGAGCCTTTTTCTTACTCCTTCACAACGCCCAGCAGCTTCTCGGCCTTTTCCACCTGCTCCTCGGTGGGCACCGGCACCCCGTCCAGGGTGTAGGGGATGCCCAGCTTCTCCCACTTGAACAGGCCCAGGGTGTGGTAGGGCAGCACTTCCACCCGGCGCACCGTCTTCAGGCTCTTGATAAAGTCGCCGGTGGCGGCCATGGCGGCCTCGTCATCGGTCAGGCCGGGCACCAGCACATGCCGGATCCACATGTCCTTGCCGTGGTCCGAAAGCCACCGCGCCATTTCCAGGATATTCTCGTTCCCGTGGCCGGTCAGGGCCTTGTGGCGGGCGCTGTCCCACTCCTTGATGTCCAGCATCACCAGGTCGGTGTACTGCATCAGCTCCACAAACTTGGAGTAGAACGGTTCCTCGGTGGTAAAGGGCTGGCCGCAGGTGTCCAGGGTGGTGTGCACCCCCTTGGCCTTGGCCAGGCGGAACAGCTCGGTGAGGAAGTCGATCTGCAGCAGGGGTTCCCCGCCGCTCACGGTCAGACCGCCGTTGTTCTTCCAGTAGTTGCGGTAGCGGTAGGCCGCCGCAAAGGCTTCGGCCGGGGTCTGGGCGTTGTCCTTGTTAAAAGCCCAGGTTTCGGGATTGTGGCAGTACCGGCAGCGCATGCGGCACCCCTGCAAAAACAGGACGTACCGCACCCCCGGCCCGTCCACCAGGCCGAAGGTTTCCACCGAGTTGATATAGCCCAAAGGCTCTTTGACAGCTTCCGACATGGATATGCCTCCTTGGCGGCGGTGTATAAACCACCGTTTGATTTTTTGGACAGAATGATAAAATAACAGAGAGTTATGACAAAACAACAAAATGCGTGTGGAATTTTGGGGCGGTGTGTGGTACACTGGTAAGCAGAAGAGAGAGGTGCCGTTGGATGGAAAACAACACGGGAACGCAAAAAACGGAAAACATCAACGACCGTCTGCGGGAGCTTCGCACCCGGTATGCGGCCGCCTATGCCCGCAGTGTGCGCACCACAGGGCTCTGGCTGCTCATGCGCAGTATCCTGGCTGTGGTCACCATTGCGCTGGTGGCAACAAAAATTTTCACCGCCGCCGTGCTGGGCCAAACCGTTATGGGAATCCTGGTGGCCCTGGGCATCAGCTATATGCTGCGCCGGGGCATCCGGGTATTGGCCTGGCTGGGTCTGGCGGGCGGCGCCGCCTCGCTGGTGCTGCTGGTGATGAACCTGGGCAGCTATACCGCCATGGCCCAGCAGTATCCGCTGCTGTACCTGTATATCGGGGTCGCCGTGTTGGACGCGGTGGTCCAGTGCGCCGTCAACGGCCTGTTGCTGGCGGACAGCGAATACCGGGAATTCAGCCGGGCAATGAACGAACAGTCCCAGGGCTGAACCCGGCTCCCCCAAAAACCCAAGCACCCCCCGCAGCGCGCTGCGGGGGGTGCTTTCATATCAGGGGCACGCCGCAGGGCGCGTCAGGCTCACATCTTCTTGTGGCAGGTGCGGGCGATGACATCCAGCTGCTGTTCACGGGTCAGGTCGATGAACTTGACCGCATAGCCGGACACGCGGATGGTGAAGTTGGCGTACTCTTCCTTCTCGGGATGCTCCATGGCATCCAGCAGCTTTTCGGTGCCGAAGACGTTCACGTTCAGGTGATGGGCACCCTGGTCAAAGTAGCCGTCCAGCACCTGCACCAGGTTGTTGGTGCGCTCGCTCTCGGAATGGCCCAGGGCATCGGGGTTGATGGTCTGGGTGTTGGAGATGCCGTCCAGCGCCCAGTGATAGGGCAGCTTGGCCACCGAGTTCAGGGACGCCAGCAGACCGTGGGTTTCGGCGCCGTAGCTCGGGGTGGCACCCGGGGCGAAGGGGGTGTACTCCTTGCGGCCGTCGGGGGTGGCGCCGGTGGCCTTGCCGTACACCACGTTGGAGGTGATGGTCAGGATGGAAGTGGTGGCCTCGGAATTGCGGTAGGTGTGGCGGCGCTTGATCTTGTCGATGAAGCTCTTCAGCAGCCAGACAGCAATCTCGTCGGCGCGGTCGTCGTCGTTGCCGTACTTGGGGAAGTCGCCCTCGGTTTCGTAGCCGATGACCAGACCGGTTTCATCCCGGACGGTCTTGACCTTGGCGTACTTGATGGCGCTCAGGCTGTCCACCACATGGCTGAAGCCCGCAATGCCGGTGGCAAAGGTGCGGCGCACGTCGGTGTCGATGAGGGCCATCTCGGCGGCCTCATAGTAGTACTTGTCGTGCATGTACTGGATCAGGTTCAGCACGTTGACGTACAGGCCGGCCAGCCAGTCCATCATCACGTCGTACTTCTTCATGACCTCGTCATAGTCCAGGTACTCGCTGGTGATGGGGGCATAGTTGGGGCCCACCTGGTCATGCAGCTTTTCGTCCACGCCGCCGTTGATGGCGTACAGCAGGCACTTGGCCAGGTTGGCGCGGGCGCCGAAGAACTGCATCTCCTTGCCGGTCTGGGTGGCGGACACGCAGCAGCAGATGGAGTAGTCGTCGCCCCACACCGGCTTCATCACGTCGTCGTTCTCGTACTGGATGGAGCTGGTCTTGATGGAAATCTCGGAAGCGTACTTCTTGAAGTTCTCCGGCAGGGCGCTGGAGTACAGCACGGTCAGGTTGGGTTCCGGCGCGGGGCCCATGTTCTCCAGGGTGTGCAGGAAACGGTAGTCGTTCTTGGTGACCATGGAACGGCCGTCCATGCCGATGCCTGCCACTTCCAGGGTGGCCCACACGGGGTCGCCGCTGAACAGCTGGTTGTAGCTGGGGATGCGGGCGAACTTGACCATGCGGAACTTCATGACCAGATGGTCGATGAGCTCCTGGGCCTGGGTTTCATTCAGGATGCCCTTGTCCAGGTCCCGCTGGATGTAAATGTCCAGGAAGGTGGAGATGCGGCCCACGCTCATGGCGGCGCCGTTCTGGGTCTTGATGGCGGCCAGGTAGCCGAAGTACAGCCACTGGATGGCCTCCTTGGCGTCCTTGGCGGGAGCGGAGATGTCATAGCCGTAGGTGGCGGCCATCTCCTTCATGCCCTTCAGGGCGTTGATCTGCAGGGCAATCTCTTCGCGCAGGCGGATGACGTCATCGGTCATGGTGCCGTCGCCGCAGTTGGCGAAGTCCTCCTGCTTGGCGGCAATCAGATGGTCGATGCCGTACAGGGCCACGCGGCGGTAGTCGCCCACGATGCGGCCGCGGCCGTAGGTGTCGGGCAGGCCGGTGATGATGTGGCTGTGACGGGCCTTCTTCATCTCGGGGGTGTAGGCGTCGAACACGGCCTGGTTGTGGGTGCGGGTATATTTGGTAAAGATCTCATGCAGCTTCTCGCTGGGCTGATAGCCGTAGGTGGTGCAGGCCTGCTCCGCCATCTTGATGCCGCCGTAGGGCATGAAGGCGCGCTTCAGGGGCTTGTCGGTCTGCAGACCCACGATCTGCTCCAGATCCTTCAGGTCTTCCTTGATGTAGCCGGGGCCGTAGGCGGTCAGGCCGGAAACAACCTCGGTTTCCATGTCCAGCACGCCGTTCTTGGCGCGCTCTTCCTTCTGCAGTTCCTGCAAAGCGCCCCACAGCTTGTTCGTGGCCTCGGTCGGGCCGGCCAGGAAGGACGAATCGCCGTCATAGGGACGGTAGTTCTTCTGGATGAAATCACGGACGTTGACTTCTTCTTTCCAGATGCGGCCTTCAAAGCCTTCCCACTGGGGATAGTTATACATCGACGGTACCTCCTTATACAATGAGGAAAAACGGGAATCCAAACACGCGGCAACCACGGCTTGGAAAAGGTCGGGTGCCTCGTGACACACCCAGTATACCCCGGAGGATATGACTAAAGTGTTGCCGAGGCAACGTGAGAAGCAACTTTACCCCTCAAAAGTTAGCATAAACTAACCATGCGTCCCCTATTTTACCACAAAAACCGGGTTTTGCAAGGGGATTTTTTGCCCTTTTCAAAGCAGAAAAACATCCTAGCAAGGTCAAATACAGGGACGACAAGATGAATTATACAAAATATCTATCTATTACACAAGGGTCTAGTGCAAAATACGGTAACATTCCACAAGAGAATCGTCAAATTGCCAATATTTTAACAAAAAAATCGTACAACATTCTATGCAATACTACTTTACGAAACGGGCGCAAATTTGGTAAAATGAGAGCAAGCAAAAGCGTTCCCGCATTGCGGGGCTGTCCGGCGTTCAAAACCGGGCCGCAATGTGGGAAAACTTTCTCCTGCAAACTGACTGTTCGGGGCCATGGTATGTCTATGGGCCCCTATGGCCGTGTGCGGGTGCTGAATCCAAATTGGTGGGTCACAAGGCCGTGGCGGCCTTCGGCACACCGAAGTAAACGGAGGAAGAAAAATGCCAAGAGCAAAACAGTCCATGGATGGCAACACCGCTGCGGCTCACGTAGCGTATGCGTTCACCGACGTAGCTGCCATCTACCCCATCACCCCCTCCAGCCCGATGGCCGACACCGTTGACCAGTGGAGCGCTGCGGGTCTGAAGAACATCTTCGGCAACCAGGTCAAGGTTGTTGAGATGGAATCCGAGGCCGGCGCGGCCGGCGCCGTGCACGGCTCGCTGGGCACCGGTGCCATCACCACCACCTTCACCGCATCCCAGGGCCTGCTGCTGATGATCCCCAACATGTACAAGATCGCAGCCGAAGGCCTGCCCTGCGTCTTTGACGTTTCTGCCCGTACCGTCGCTACCCATGCGCTGAACATCTTCGGCGACCACAGCGACGTTTACGCCACCCGCCAGACCGGTTTCGCCATGCTGTGCGAATCCAACCCGCAGGAAGTCATGGACCTGTCCCCCGTGGCGCATCTGTCCGCCATTGAGGGCCGCGTTCCCTTCGTGAACTTCTTCGACGGCTTCCGTACCTCTCACGAGATCCAGAAGATCGAAAAGTGGGACTACGAGGATCTGAAGGAAATGTGCAACATGGAGGCTGTGGAAAAGTTCCGCGCCGCCGCACTGAACCCCGAACATCCCAAGACCCGCGGCAGCCATGAAAACGGCGACATCTTCTTCCAGCATCGTGAAGCCTGCAACCCGGCTTACGACGCTCTGCCCGCCGTTGTCAAGAAGTACATGGACAAGATCAACGCCAAGATCGGCACCAACTACGATCTGTTCAACTACTACGGCGCCGAGGACGCTGACCGCGTCATCATCGCCATGGGCTCCATCTGCGACGTGGCCGAGGAAGTCATCGACTACCTGACCGCCAAGGGTGAGAAGGTCGGCCTGGTTCTGGTCCGCCTGTATCGTCCCTGGGTTTCTGATGCCCTGCTGAAGGTCCTGCCCAAGACCGTCAAGAAGATCGCCGTTCTGGACCGCACCAAGGAGCCCGGCTCCCTGGGCGAGCCCCTGTACCTGGACGTTGCCACCACCCTGCGTGAGGCCGGCCTGAACGACATCGTGCTGACCGGCGGCCGTTACGGCCTGGGCTCCAAGGACACCCCGCCGTCCAGCGTCTTTGCCGTGTACAAGGAACTGGAGAAGGATGCTCCGAAGTCCCGCTTCACCATCGGCATCGTCGATGACGTGACCAACCTGAGCCTGCCCGAAGTCAAGCCCGCTCCCATCACCTCCGCTCCCGGCACCAAGGAGTGCAAGTTCTGGGGCCTGGGCGGCGACGGCACTGTCGGCGCCAACAAGAACTCCACCAAGATCATCGGCGACCATACCGACAAGTACATTCAGGCGTACTTCCAGTATGACTCCAAGAAGACCGGCGGCGTGACCATCAGCCATCTGCGTTTCGGCGACAAGCCCATCCGCAGCCCCTACTACATCAACCAGGCTGACTTCGTTGCCTGCCATAACCCCGCCTACATCCACATGGGCATGAAGATGGTCCAGGATGTCAAGCCGGGCGGCGTGTTCATGATCAACTGCCAGTGGACCGATGAGGAACTGGACCAGCACCTGAACGCTGCCGACAAGAAGTACAT
>CALESJ010000051.1 GCA_937907025.1 uncultured Faecalibacterium sp. | reverse complement strand
TTTGAGTACGCCAAGCAGGCCATCCAGTACAACATCATCAGCTATATGCTCAAGCCCCTGACCATGGAAGGTCTGGCGGCGGAACTGCGCGGCATCCATGAAAAAATTGACCGTCAGTTTGCGGCATTCCAGGAACAGGTGAATGCAGCCACGGCCCAGACGGGACAGGAGGAATTCCTGGTCCCGCTGGTGCTGGATGGTCACGCCGAACTGCCGGCCCATGATACGGAATTCCATCTGCGCGGAGATGCCTGCCGCTGCGGACTTCTCCGCGGGGCTGATGACCACCCGCTGTATGTGGTGATGACAGCTGCCCTGTATGATGGCCAGGGCAACAACTGCACCCTGCCCAACTTTGTCCGCGTGATTGAAACCCTGGCCGGTAAATATCTGCGCCATGCAGTTTTTTATACCCCCGGCAAGGTTGTGGCGGTGCTGATGGGCAATGCGTCGGACTATGAGGAATATCTGCACATTCTGGCGGATGAAATCCTGCAGACGGCCAACCGCGTGTTGGGACGTCGCGGCAGCGTGGGCGTCAGCCGCCGCACCGAACGCCTCAGCGGTCTGCATGCCGCCTATCGGGAGGCAGCCGAAGCTGCCAGCTTTACCCGGGACGGGGAAGAGGGCGGCGTTCAGTATATCACCGACGTGCGCCGCGGCACACCGGCGGCGGTGGAGGCCATGTCTGACTGTCTGGAAGAGGTCAAGGCGGCTTTCCGGGCGGGGGACAGGGATGCTCTGTGCGCCGGTTTGAGCCGTATGTGCAGCCAGCAGCCCGGTGAAAGCGCCGGTCCATGGCTGGACGCCGTGGCCATTCAGCTCATGGCGGAAGTGTACCGCCTGCTGGAAGCCGGGGCCGGGCCGGATGCGCTGGCAGAACTGGACCGCCGCGGCCTTCTGCCGGACCTGTCGTTCCATTACCGCAATGCGGGAGAGCTGCGGCAGGCCCTGCAGGACCTGTGTCTTGGCGCCATGGACCAGCTCAGCACCCAGCAGAAAAAAGGCGGCAGTCTGCTGTGCCAGAAGGCTTTGGATGCCATTGATGAACATTATATGGATAAGGACCTGTCCCTGGTATCCCTGAGCGCCATGCTGGATGTCAGCCCCAACCATCTCAGTGCCTGCATCAAGAAATACGCGGGAGAAACCTTTATCAATATTCTCATCGGCAAACGGATGGCGGCCGCCAAAGAGCTGCTCATGACGACTTCGCTCAAAATTCAGGACATCGCCGCCCGCTGCGGCTACACCGACCAGCATTATTTCAGTTACTGCTTTAAAAAATACTGCGGTGCTTCTCCCAATGCCCTGCGCCGGCAGGGAACCAAACAGTGAGCCCCGTGCGCCGTCTGCGGCGCCCCCGGCTTCTGACCATGCTGGTGGGCATGGTGGCCGGAATCACAGCGGTGGTTCTGTGTGCCGTCAGCGGTATTTTTATTGCCCAGTACCGTGCAGGCATGGTTCAGAGCGCCCGCACGGCCAGCGCACAGGCGTGTACCCAGGCTGCCGCCACGGTGGCCCGGTATGTGCAGGATATGAACGAGGTCATGAACCTGGTCCAGACCTCCATGCAGTATGAGGGGGCCGAGCGGGACGAGTTCCTGCGCGACCTTCTGCGGGTGCGCTCGGACGTGGTGGCAGTCACTACCTACACCGAGGACGGTACCCTGGTGGACTGTTGGTCCCTGGGCCATGAACCCCGGGATGAAATCTTGCAGAACCTTTCTTTCAATGCTGAGAGCGCTGCGGCTGCCGACAGTTATGTGACTCCGCCCCATGTGGAAACAATCTTTGAAAGTTACTACCCCTGGGTCGTGACCATGGCTGCCCGCCTGGACGGAGAGGACGGTGCCGACTGGGTTTCCCTGGACATCAGCTTTTCCACCATCTCGGAGCATATCTCCGGCGTGGGCATCGGTGCCCACGGGTACTGTTTCCTGATGGATGATGGGGGCAATATTGTCTACCATCCCCAGCAGCAGCTGATTTACTCCGGCCTGAAAAGTGAAGATACCGCCCGCCTGGCTGCGATGGAGGACGGGACCTGGTCTGAAGAAACCGTCATCTACTCCATCACCGGCATCGAGGACAGCACCTGGCGGGTGGTGGGCGTCAGCTATGTGGACGAACTGGTGGACCTGAGCGTCCGGGCAATGCTGCGCATCTGTCTGGCGGTGGCACTCACCGTTCTGGCGGCGGTGCTTGGCGCCGGCTGGCTGCTTTCCCGTATTCTGTCCCGTCCGCTGGCTGCGCTGGCGGATGCTATGGAGCGCTTTGAACAGGACGCCGACCACTTTGCCTATGAACCGGTGGCCGGTACCCGGGAGGTGGAGGAGCTCTCCGATTCCTTCGGGCACATGGTGCACCGGATTCAGCATCTGATGGCCACCGTCCGGGAAGAGGAAGTCAACCTGCGCAAGACCGAACTCAAGGCCTTGCAGGCGCAGATCAATCCCCATTTCCTGTACAATACCCTGGATTCCATTGCCTGGATGTGTGAGCAGGGGCGCAATACCGACGCCGTCAATATGGTGCATGCTTTGGCCCGGCTGTTCCGCATCAGCATCAGCAAGGGGCATGAGCTGATTCCCATCCGCAAGGAGCTGGAACACGCCGAAAGCTACCTGCAGATCCAGAAATACCGGTATAAGAATCAGTTCTCCTATGACTTCAAGGTGGATGAAACCTGCCTTGATTGCCTGTGCAACAAGATCACCTTGCAGCCCATTCTGGAAAATGCCATTGCCCATGGTCTGGATCTGATGGTTGAGCCGGGACATATTGATGTGGAAGTCTGCCGCGACGGTAAGGACATTTTGTTCCGGGTGCGGGACGACGGCATCGGTATGGACGAAGAACAGGTGCAGCATATCCTGCACAGCGAACCCGGAGATCGCACCGGCATCGGCATCAAGAATGTCAATGACCGTCTGCGCATCTATTTCGGGGAAGGATACGGTCTGCGCATTGAAAGTGAGCCGGATGTGGGAACCTGTGTGGAGATCCGCATGCCGCAGGTACAGGAGGGTGAATATGAAACGAAATAACACCCGTCTGCGCCTTACGGCGTTGCTGTGCGCGGCGGCAGCGGCGGTCTGCCTGCCGCTGTCCGGCTGTGACCCCACGGCCGGGGACCCGCACAAGGTGGCCCTTGTGGTCAAATCCAGCGAAACCCAGTTCTTTCTTTCCATGTTTGCAGGGGCGGAGGCCGCTGCTGCCGAATACAACATTGACCTGACCATCACCGCCCCCGACTCCGAGGAAGACTACGAAGCCCAGAATCTTTTGGTGGAGCAGGCTGTTTCGAACGGAGCCGAGGCCATTGTGTTCTCAGCCACCGATTACGAAAACACTGCGGCGGCCATCAACTCGGCGGCACAGCAGGGCGTGGGAATCATTGCCATCGACTCGGACGTGGATTCTGCGGCCGTAAAGACCTACATCGGTACAGATAACTATGCGGCGGGGCAGATGGCTGCCCAGGCGGCACTGGAGCGCACCGAAGAACAGCTGAATGTGGGCATCATCAATTACGGACTCAACAGCGCCAACGGCCAGGAGCGTGAGCGCGGTGCCTGCGATGCGCTGGAGGCAAGCGGCCGCGCCCAGGTGGTACAGGTGGTGCATACTCTGGCTGAAGCCTCGTCTGCCCAGGCGGATACCATTGCATTGCTGCAGGAACACCCGGAGATCAACGCACTGCTGGCTTTCAATGAACCCACCAGCGTGGGCGCTGCGGAGGCCGTGCGGGAGTTGGACCTGGCGGATACGGTTTTTCTGGTAGGGTTTGACTCCAATGTGGAAACGGTGGATGACCTGCAGACCGGTGAAGTGGATGCCCTTGTTGTGCAAAATCCCTATGCCATGGGGTATCTGGGGGTGGAAAGCGCCTACAAACTGCTGACCGGCAGGGCAGGGGAGTTGGACCCCACCGTGGATACGGCCACCCGCATCGTGGACCGGGAAAACCTTTTCGCCATGGATAGTCAGAAGGCACTTTTTGCGTTCGGTTAATGGAATTCCAACGGAATAAAATTCCGTATTTTCACCATGCACTTATACAAGGTGCACAAAACAAGCTGACAAAAAGCAAGCGAAACAGCCAAATGGGATAAAAAAACACCCTGTATTTCGGTGAAATTTCACCTTGAAAACAGGGTGTTTTTCCTTTACCATAAATATTGTCAGGCGGGACCAAGCGAGGAACGGTCCCGCAAATAAAATCCCAAAGTTAGAAGGAGAAACATTATGAAAAAAGCGCTTGCATTGACCCTGGCAGCCGCCATGGCACTCAGCTTGGCAGCTTGCTCCGGCGGTGATTCCACCACTTCCGAGAGCACTGCTTCTACCGGCACCTCTGAAGCCGCCACCTCCGCTGAAACTACTTCCGGCGAAGTCGCCAATAAGGATAAGCCCCTCGTCTGGTTCAACCGTCAGCCTTCCAACAGCTCCACCGGTGAGCTGGACAAGACCGCTCTGAACTTCAACGCAAACACCTACTACGTCGGCTTCGATGCCAACCAGGGCGCTGAGCTGCAGGGCCAGATGGTCAAGGATTACATCGAAAAGAACATCGATACCATCGACCGCAACGGCGACGGCATCATCGGTTACGTTCTGGCCATCGGCGATATCGGCCACAATGACTCCATCGCCCGTACCCGCGGCGTTCGTTCCGCTCTGGGCACCGCCGTTGAGGCTGACGGCGCTGTGAACAGTGATCCTGCCGGCACCAACACCGACGGCACCGCTACCGCCGTTCAGGATGGTTCCATCGAAGTCAACGGCAAGACCTACATCGTCCGTGAGCTGGCTTCTCAGGAAATGAAGAACTCCGCCGGCGCCACTTGGGACGCTGCCACCGCCGGCAACGCCATCGGCACCTGGTCCGCTTCCTTCGGTGAGTCCATCGACGTGGTCGTTTCCAACAACGACGGCATGGGCATGTCCATGTTCAACGCCTGGTCCAAGGCAGAAGGCGTTCCCACCTTCGGTTACGACGCCAACGCTGACGCCGTTGCTGCTATCGGCGAAGGCTACGGCGGCACCATCAGCCAGCACGCCGACGTTCAGGCTTACCTGACCCTGCGCGTGATCCGTAACGCTCTGGACGGCGTCGACATCGACACCGGTATCGGCACCGCCGACGAAGCCGGCAACGTGCTGAGCGACGACGTTTACAAGTATGTGGAAGACGAGCGCTCCTACTACGCTCTGAACGTGGCGGTCACCTCTGACAACTATCAGGACTTCATGGACTCCACCAAGGTTTACGCGCCCGTTTCCAACCAGCTGGATGCTACCACTCATCCCACCAAGAAGGTTTGGCTGGACATCTACAACTCTGCCGATAACTTCCTGGGCTCCACCTACCAGCCGCTGCTGCAGAACTATGACGATCTGCTGAACCTGGAAGTCGAATACATCGCCGGCGATGGCCAGACCGAGGCTAACATCACCAACCGTCTGAGCAACCCCAGCCAGTATGATGCTTTCGCCATCAACATGGTTAAGACCGACAACGGTGCTTCCTACACTGCTCTGCTGAGCCAGTGATTTTCCAACACGGTTTACGGTAAACCGACTCATTAACAGGTAACTCACTTGCTATTAGGGAGTAGATATGCAACGCAGATCCTCCCTAATAGCGTTTTTTGATGAACAACACAGCAGCAGTCACAGACATAAGCTGCTAATTTGCAGATACGGGAGTAACTAGAATGGCAGAAGCGAAAGACGATATCGTCTTGTCAATTCGTGGTATGAGCAAGTCCTTCGGCCGCAACCGGGTTCTTGACCATATCGACCTCGATGTCAAACGCGGAACTGTCATGGGGCTTATGGGCGAAAACGGCGCCGGTAAGTCCACGATGATGAAGTGCCTTTTCGGCACCTACCAGAAGGACGAAGGCAAGATTTACCTCAACGGTAAGGAGATCAGCTTCTCCGGGCCGAAGGATGCCCTGGAAAACGGCATTGCCATGGTCCACCAGGAACTGAACCAGTGCCTGGAAAGAAACGTCATCGACAATCTGTTCCTTGGCCGCTACCCGGTCAATTCTGTTGGCGTCATTGACGAAACGAGAATGAAGAAAAAGGCCTCCGAGCTGTTCCGCAAGCTCGGTATGACCGTAAACCTGACCCAACCCATGCGGAATATGTCCGTTTCTCAGCGTCAGATGTGCGAAATTGCAAAGGCTATCTCCTACAATTCGCAGGTCATCGTGCTGGACGAACCGACCTCCTCTCTGACTGTGCAGGAAGTCGACAAGCTGTTTGAGATGATGCGTATGCTGAAAGCGCAGGGCATCTCTCTGATCTACATCTCTCATAAGATGGACGAGATCTTCGAGATCTGCGATCAGATCTCGGTTCTGCGTGACGGCAAACTGGTCATGACCAAGGACACCGCCGACACCAACATGAACGAACTGATCTCCGCCATGGTCGGCCGCTCTCTGGAAAGCCGCTTCCCGCCGGTGGACAACACCCCCGGCAAACCGATCCTGTCGGTTCAGCACCTTTCCACCAAGTATGCGCCGCACCTGCAGGACATCTCCTTTGATGTCCGGGAAGGCGAGATCTTCGGTCTGTATGGCCTGGTCGGCGCCGGACGTACGGAACTGCTGGAAACAATTTTCGGTGTTCGTACCCGTGCGGCCGGACGTGTGTACTTCCGTGACCGGCTGATGAACTTCAGCAATGCCAAGGAAGCCATCGAACACGGATTTGCCATGATCACTGAGGAACGCAAGGCCAACGGTCTGTTCCTGAAATGTGACCTGACCTTCAACACGACCATTGCCAACCTGGACCAGTACAAGGCCGGTGTGGCATTGTCCAACCCCAAGATGGTCAAGGCAACCAACAATGAGATCAAGGTCATGCACACCAAGTGCATGGGCCCGGATGATATGATCTCCAGCCTGTCCGGCGGCAACCAGCAGAAGGTCATCTTCGGCAAATGGCTTGAACGTGAACCGCAGGTCTTCATGATGGATGAACCTACCCGCGGTATCGACGTAGGTGCAAAGTACGAGATCTATGAGCTGATCATCAATATGGCAAAACAGGGAAAGACGATCATCGTTGTTTCCTCCGAAATGCCTGAGATCCTGGGTATCACAAACCGTATCGGCGTAATGTCCAACGGTCATCTGTCCGGTATCGTGAATACCAAGGATACCAATCAGGAAGAGCTTCTAAGACTCAGTGCGAAATACCTGTAAGTGGGGGAAATTACTTATGGTGACAGAAAAAACAAAAGTCCTGTCTGCTGAACAGGAAGCTGCGCTTTTGCAGCCGATCGACGATCATGTCGGCGCAATCCAGGAAAAAATCGACGCGCTGCGTGTGGACGGCACCGATAAGGTCATCGAGATTCAGAACAACATTGATAACCTGAAACGTGACCGCATCTATACCGAAGAAGAGAAACAGACCCGCATCGCCCAGCAGAAGGCCGAACTGGAAAAGGCCAAGGCTGTGGAGGCCAAGAATAAGGATGAGGTTTCCAAGCTGATTGCGGAAGGCGAGAGCTACCTGAAAGCCCACTATAACACTGAGTATTATCAGGCGGTTGTGGAGAGCTGCAAGGTGGAAAAAGCCGCCGCGCAGGAAAAGTACAAGGCTGCCGTGGCCCAGCTGGAAAAAGACCATAAGGCTACTTTGGCCAAGCTCAGCGATTCCCATGAAATCAAGGACGAAAAGTATGTTCATAAGAACCGTCTTTTCGATGCCAAGATGCAGCTGGACAAGGACCTGCAGGCTGTCAAGGACCGCCAGCATGCTGCGTTCGATTACAAGTACCACCTGATCGACATGCTGCGCATGTCCAAGTTCACCGTGGGTGAGTCCCTGGCGCAGAAGTGGGAAAACTACAAGTACACCTTCAACCGCCGCGACTTCCTGCTGCGCAATGGTCTGTACATTGCCATTATCGTGATCTTCATCGCGCTGTGCATCATCACCCCCATCGTCAAGAATGTGCAGCTGCTTACCGTCAACAACATTCTGAACATTCTGCAGCAGGCTTCGCCGCGTATGTTCCTGGCTCTGGGCGTTGCGGGCCTGATCCTGCTGGCCGGCACGGACCTGTCCATCGGCCGTATGGTCGGTATGGGCATGACCGCTGCCACCATCGTGATGCACTCCGGCCCCAACACCGGCTCTGTGTTCGGCCATGTGTTTGACTTCACCGGCCTGCCGGTTATCGTCCGCGTGCTGCTGGCTCTGGTGATCTGCATCGTGCTGTGCACTATCTTTACCACCATCGCCGGTTTCTTCACCGCCAAATTCAAGATGCACCCGTTCATCTCCACAATGGCAAACATGCTGGTCATCTTCGGCTTGGTCACTTACTCCACCAAGGGCGTGTCCTTCGGTGCTATTGAGTCCACCATCCCCGGCATGATCATCCCCAAGATCAATGGTTTCCCGACCATCATCCTGTGGGCTGTTGCCGCTGTTGTGATCGTCTGGTTCATCTGGAACAAGACCACGTTCGGCAAGAACCTGTACGCTGTCGGTGGCAACCCCGAAGCGGCCTCCGTTTCCGGTATTTCTGTTTTCCGCGTTACCGTGGGCGCCTTCATCCTGGCCGGTATCCTGTACGGCTTCGGCTCCTGGCTTGAAT
>CALESJ010000050.1 GCA_937907025.1 uncultured Faecalibacterium sp. | reverse complement strand
GCGCCTGCACCGGCGGCGTGTTCAAGGACTGCTACAACATCAAGGGCGGCATCGATACGGTGATTCCGGTGGATGTGTATGTGCCCGGCTGCGCGGCCCGGCCCCAGGCCATCATCGACGGTGTGGTCAAGGCGCTGGAGATCCTGGAGGACAAGCGCCGCAACTATGCCGAAGAAAAGGCCGAGGAAAAGGAAGAAGAAAAGCACGAGGCTAAGGAGGAAGGCTGACGATGGAATCTGCCAACACGATCGAACCCATCACCATGGCGGAGTTCATGCCCCAGGTGATCCGGTTCAAGATGGACGGCTGGCGCGTGGTGCAGCTGTGCGCCGCCCGCCTGCCCGACGGCTACGAACTGAGCTACTCCTTTGCCAAGGGGTATGATATGCGCACCCTGCGCCTGACCATCGGCACCGACGACACGGTGCCCAGCATCACCCAGGTGTATCCCGGTGCCTTTTTGCAGGAAAATGAAGCTGCGGAGCTTTTCGGCGTGAAGATCGAGAGCATCCAGGGCGACTATCACGACAAGCTGTACCGCATCGCGCGGCCCACGCCGTTCAAGGAAAAGGGGTAAGACTATGGCGAAACGAAGCATTGTGCCCTTCGGCCCCCAGCACCCCGTCCTGCCCGAACCCATCCACCTGGACCTGGTTCTGGAGGACGAAGTGGTGGTGGAAGCGGTGCCCAGCATCGGCTTTGTCCACCGCGGACTGGAAAAACTGGTGGAAACCAAGGACTTCAAGGAATACGTCTATATTGCCGAGCGTGTGTGCGGCATCTGCAGCTTCGGCCACGGGCTGGGCTACTGCCAGACGCTGGAACACATCATGAACGTGGAAGTGCCGCCCCGGGCGCGGTATCTGCGCACCATCTGGATGGAGATGAGCCGCATCCACTCCCATCTGCTGTGGCTGGGCCTGCTGGCCGACGCCATGGGCTTTGAAAGCCTGTTCATGGAGAGCTGGAAGCTGCGGGAAAAGATTCTGGATATGTTCGACGCCACCACCGGCGGCCGGGTCATCTTCTCGGTGAACTGCATCGGCGGTGTGCTCAAGGACATGGACGAAACCATGCTCAAGAACATTGTAGACACCTGCAACGAGATGGAAAAGGAGCTCAAGCCCATTGCGGATGCCTTTCTGCGGGACTACACCACCGGTTCCCGTCTGCACGGGCTGGGCGTGATGACCGCCGAACAGGCCACCCTCATGGGGGCCGTGGGTCCCATGCTGCGGGCCAGCGGCGTTGCCTACGACGCCCGCAAGCTGGGCTATGCGGCCTACGGTGAGCTGGACCTGGAGCCCGTCACTGCCACCGCCGGCGATTCCTACGCCCGGTGCGAGGTGCGTATCAAGGAGATCAACCAGTCCTTCGACCTCATCCGCCAGGCGGCCGCCAAGATCCCGGCCGGACCCATCGCGGTGCCGGTGAAGGGCTTCCCCCAGGGCGAGTACTTCACCCGCATCGAGCAGCCCCGCGGCGAGGCAATCTACTATGTCAAGGCCAACGGCACCAAGTTCATTGACCGGTTCCGCCTGCGCACCCCCACCACCAGCAACATTCCGCCCATGCTGAACATGCTCAAAGGCTGCCAGCTGGCCGACGTGCCGCTGCTGATCCTGACCATCGACCCCTGCATCAGCTGTACCGAGAGGTGAAACCAAGATGGCATCATTGAAATTTGTTCCCTTTGCGGGCACGGCGCTGAAAAACCTGTTCAGCAAGCCGGTCACCACCGGATATCCCTTTGAGCCCGCCCACTATCCCGAGCGCATGCGCGGGCATATTGAAATCGACGTGGAATCCTGCATCAGCTGCGGCATGTGTGCCCGCAGTTGCCCGCCCGGCGCCATTACGGTGGACCGGGCTGCCGGCACCTGGACCATCCAGCGGTTCGACTGCGTGCAGTGCGGCAACTGCGTGAATGTCTGCCCCAAAAAGTGCCTGAAGATGGCCCCCGGCTACACCACGCCGGACTGTGCCAAGCACAGCGATACCTACACCCGCACCACGCCGCTGCCCAAGCCGGCGCCCAGACCCGCCGCCAAACCGGCCGGGGCTGCCGCCCCCAAGCCTGCTGCCGCTGCAAAGCCTGCCGCCCCGGCGGACAAGCCCGCTGCGGCACCGCAGCCTGCCGCGCCTGCGGCCAACCCCGAAGCCTGATACAAAAGGACCGTGTCCCGGCAGGGACGCGGTCCTTTTTTGCGCCGCGGCGGTTGTGAGCACAGCGGTTTTGTGATACAATAAGACGGATTGTAGATACAGCCGTTTCAACCGGCTTTTGGGAAAGCATCCAGAAGGAGTAAAGAGGATGACATTAAAAGAACTTGCGATCGGCAAAGCCGCCACCATTGTGACGGTGGGCGGGGAAGGGGCCCTGCGCCAGCACCTGCTGGACATGGGTCTGATTCCCGGCGCCCGGGTCAGCATGGTGAAGTTTGCGCCCATGGGCGACCCCGTGGAGGTGCGCATCAACAGCTATGAGCTGACCCTGCGGCTGGCCGACGCCGAAAAGATCGAGATCAAGGACGTGGCCGACGCCGAGAAGGTCACCACGGCCACCCGCAATCGGGCCGTTCCGCTGCCCCACCCGGGCCTGGGCGAAAGCGGCAAGTACCACAGCAAGGCAGACGAGAACCCCCTGCCGGACAGCACGGTGCTGACCTTTGCCCTGGCGGGCAACCAGAACTGCGGCAAGACCACCCTGTTCAACCAGCTCACCGGCTCCAACCAGCATGTGGGCAACTTCCCCGGCGTGACGGTGGACCGCAAGGACGGCCCCATCCGCGGCCACGGCGATACCCGGGTCACCGACCTGCCGGGCATCTACTCCATGTCGCCCTATTCCAGCGAGGAGATCGTCACCCGGAACTTCCTGCTCAATGAGCATCCCAGGGGCATCATCAACATTGTGGACGCCACCAACATCGAGCGCAACCTCTATCTGACCATGCAGCTCATGGAACTGGACATCCCCATGGTGCTGGCTCTGAACATGATGGACGAGGTGCGGGAAAACGGCGGCTCCATCCGGGTGAACGAGATGGAATCCGCCCTGGGCATCCCGGTGGTGCCCATCTCCGCCGCCAAGAACGAGGGCATCGACGAGCTGGTATCCCATGCCCTGCATGTGGCCAAATACCAGGAGCGCCCCGGCCGGCAGGACTTCTGCGACGCCAACGACCACGGCGGCGCGGTGCACCGCTGCCTGCACAGCATCATGCACCTGATCGAGGACCACGCCGAGGCCGCCGACATCCCCCTGCGCTTTGCGGCCACCAAGATCGCCGAAGGGGACAAGCTGATTCTGGACCAGCTGGGCCTCAGCGACAACGAGAAGCAGATGCTGGAATCCATCATCCGCCAGATGGAGGACGAGCGCGGCCTGGACCGGGCCGCCGCCATCGCGGATATGCGCTTTACCTTCATTGAGAAGGTCTGCTCCGGCACGGTGGTCAAACCCCACGAAAGCAAGGAACACCTGCGCAGCGTGCAGATGGACAAGATCCTCACCGGCCGGTACACCGCCATCCCGTGCTTCATCGGCATCATGGCATTGGTCTTTTTCCTGACCTTCAACGTCATCGGCGCCGCGCTGTCGGCGGTGCTGAACTGGGCCATTGCCGCCCTGACCAACGCGGTGGACGCGGGCATGACCGCCCTGCACGTCAACGAGGTGCTCCACTCCCTGGTCATTGACGGCATCTTCAACGGCGTGGGCAGCGTGCTGGGCTTTTTGCCCATCATCGTCACCCTGTTCTTCTTCCTCTCTATGCTGGAGGACAGCGGCTACATGGCCCGCGTGGCCTTCGTCATGGACAAGCTGCTGCGCAAGATCGGCCTTTCCGGCCGCAGCATCGTGCCCATGCTCATCGGCTTCGGCTGCACGGTGCCGGGCGTCATGGCCAGCCGCACCCTGCCTTCCGAGCGGGACCGCAAAATGACCATCCTGCTCACCCCGTACATGAGCTGCTCGGCCAAACTGCCCATTTACAGCTTCTTTGCGGCCACCTTCTTCCCTGGAAAGGCGGGCATCGTCATGTTCGCGCTGTACTTCGGCGGCATCGCCATGGGGATTCTGATGGCTGTGCTGCTGCGCGGCTTCCTCTTCCACGGCGAGGCGGTGCCTTTCGTCATGGAGTTGCCCAACTACCGCCTGCCCGGCGCCAAGAACGTGGGCCAGCTGCTGTGGGAGAAGGCCAAGGACTTTTTGCAGCGCGCCTTCACGGTCATCTTTGTGGCCACCATCATCATCTGGTTCCTGCAGACCTTTGACACCCACCTGGCCATCGTGTCCGACTCGCAGCAGAGCATCCTGGCGGTGCTGGCCGGCTGGATTGCGCCCCTCTTTGCCCCGCTGGGCTTCGGGGACTGGCGCATTTCCACCTCGCTGATCTCCGGCTTCATGGCCAAGGAGAGCGTGGTATCCACCCTGTCGGTGCTGTTCGGTTCCACCGCCGAGCTGCTCCAGGTTATCACCCCGCTGGCAGCGGCCAGCCTGCTGGCCTTCTGCCTGCTGTACACCCCCTGCGTGGCGGCCATTGCCTCCATCAAGCGGGAACTGGGCACCAAGTGGGCGGCGGCCGTGCTGGTGGGCCAGTGCGTCATCGCCTGGCTGGCGGCGGCTGTGGTCCGCGTGGTGGGCCTGCTGCTGGGCTTTGTGTAAGCAAAACGGCGAAAATACGAAAAAAACAGAACGGGCGTCCGCTTTCCGGCGGGCGCCCGTTTTTTGTGTGCAGGCAAAAAGTTACAGAAAAGAAACGATTCCAAATGCATTTCCAAAAATTCACGAGAGAGTTGCACAAATGGGGACGCTTTGTCTTGTCTAAACGTACAAATTTGATTAAAAAGTGGAAAATTTGCTTGAAAAACTGGGCAGAACGATGTATTATAGCCTTAGAAAGAGGTTGGAAACGTTACCAACCAGAAACAGAACCGCAGGGGAGAGGAACCCCTTCCCGATTCAATCTTTTCAAGGAGGACAACACCATGAAAGCCAAGAAACTTCTTTCTCTGGGCATTGCCTGCACCATGGCAGCCGGTCTGCTGGCCGGATGCGGCGCTTCTTCGTCTGACAGCACCGCCTCCACCGCCACCGCCGACACCGGCACCGCCGACACCGGCACTTCCACCGCCGCCACCGACGGTGCTTCCGGCAAGGTGTATTACCTGAACTTCAAGCCGGAGCAGGACCAGCAGTGGCAGGACCTGGCCAAGGTCTACACCGAGCAGACCGGCGTGCCGGTTACGGTGGTCACCGCCGCTTCCGGCGAGTATGAAACCACCCTGATGAGCGAGATGGCCAAGAGCGACGCGCCCACCCTGTTCCAGGTCA
>CALESJ010000049.1 GCA_937907025.1 uncultured Faecalibacterium sp. | reverse complement strand
CTTCATGAAATCCATGCCGGTGGAGATCGAGGAAGCCGCCATGATCGACGGCTGCAACCCGCTGCAGATCTTCTTCCGGGTGGTATGTCCCATCCTGAAACCCACCATGATCTCCACCGCCATTCTGGAAACCATGTGGGTGTGGAACGACTACCTGCTGCCCACCCTGGTGCTGGATATCAAGAAATACCGCACCATCCCCATGGCCATCCAGTATTTCCGCGGCAGCTACGGCAAGGTGGAGATGGGCCCCATGATGGCCTGCATCATGCTCACCGTTCTGCCGGTGGTCATTCTGTACCTGGTCTGCCAGCGCTACATCATCGAAGGCGTGGTTGCGGGTGCCGTGAAAGGATGATATAATTTTTTCTAAGAATGTACAGAATCAGGCGCTCCTGCGCCGGGAAGGATGCTGTTGTAAGCCATGACCATCAAGGACATTGCCCGTGAATCCGGTTACGCGGTGGGAACGGTTTCCCGCGTGATCAACAAGAACCCCAATGTCAGCCAGGCAGCCCGCGACCGTATCCTGGAGGTCATCCGCAAATACAATTTCCAGCCTAATTCCAACGCCAAGCACCTGAAACAGCAGGCCAGCCAGGGCATTGCCATGATCGTAAAAGGCACCCACAACATGCTGTTTGCGCCCATTCTGGAAAAAATGCAGACCGAATGCACCGCCGCCGGCTACAACGGTATGGTGTATTACATCGACGAAAACGACAACGAGGTGGACCGCGCCCGGCAGATCTGCCGGGAACACAAGCCCTACGGCGTCATCTTTCTGGGGTCGGACAGCAACAACTTCTCCCGGGAACTGGACGAACTGGGCGTTCCCTGCCTGCTCATGACCAACATGGCCGACACCTCCAACATCGAAAATCTGTCCAGCGTCAGTGTGGACGATATTGCCGCGGCTTCCCAGATGATCCGGCATCTGCATGCCAGGGGACACCGCCGCATCGGCCTCATCGGCGGCGACCTCCAGCGGTCCCGCCCCAGCTCGGCCCGTCTGGCCGGCTGCCTGAGTGCCTTTTCCAGCCTGGGGCTGTCCTTTGAGGCCGACATCCAGTATCAGGACGCCCGCTTCACCATGCCCGGCGGCTACAAGGCCATGGAACGCCTGCTGGAAACCTACCCGGATCTGACCGCCGTGTTTGCCTTCAGTGACATTATGGCCATCGGGGCTATCCGTGCCCTGCGTGACCACGGGCTGCGGGTGCCGCAGGATGTTTCGGTGTGCGGGTTCGACGGCATCGAACTGGCCGACTACCTGACGCCCCGGCTCACCACCATCCGTCAGCCTGCCGACCGCCTGGCATCCCGGGGGGTCAGCATCCTCATCCGCTGCATCGAGGAAGACGGCGACGCCGTCCATGAACTGGTGCCCTATGAACTGGTGGAAGGGGAGAGCGTGCTGAAACTGGACGGACAATGAGCGTTTTTTACCGAAAGGAGGAACAATCCCATGCGCGCAAGCGGTGTGCTGATGCACCTGTCCAGCCTGCCGTCGCCTTACGGCATCGGCACCATGGGCGCAGCGGCACGCGAATTTGTGGATTTTCTTGTGGCGGCGGGCCAGAAATACTGGCAGATCCTGCCCATCTGCCCCACCAGCTACGGGGACAGCCCGTACCAGTCCTTCTCCACTTTTGCGGGCAATCCCTATCTCATCGACCTGGACCTGCTGGCGGCCGACGGCCTTCTGCAGCGGGAAGAATACGAAACCATCGACTGGGAAAGCACCCCTGACTGTGTGAACTACGGCGCTTTGTACCGCAAACGGTGGAATGTGCTGCGCAAAGCCTGCAATCGTCTGCTGCAGGATCCCCCCGCTGCTTACGGGGAATTCTGCAATGAAAATGCCTTCTGGCTGCCGGATTACGCCCTGTTCATGGCCCTGAAGGATGAACACGGCGGCCGCGCCTGGACCGAATGGGAACCGGCGCTGCGGCACCGGGACCCGGCGGCTCTGGAGGCCGCCCGCACCCGCTGTGCCGGGGCCATCGGTTTCTGGCAGGCGGTGCAGTACCTGTTCTTTGCCCAGTGGCGGGCGCTGAAGCGCTACGCCAACGACCGGGGCGTGCTCATCATCGGGGACCTGCCCATCTATGTGGCGGCCGACAGCGTGGACGTCTGGTCTGCGCCGGAGGCTTTCCAGCTGGGGGAGGATCTGCTGCCCACCGAGGTGGCAGGCTGCCCGCCGGACGGTTTTTCCGCCACCGGCCAGCTGTGGGGCAACCCGCTGTACAACTGGGACGCCATGGCCCAAAACGACTATGCCTGGTGGGTGCGGCGCATCCGGGTGCTGTGCAATACCTACGATGTGCTGCGCATCGACCATTTCCGGGGCTTTGCGGGGTATTATGCCATTCCCTACGGCAGTACCGACGCCTGCAACGGACACTGGCGCACCGGGCCGGGCATCGCGTTGTTCCGGGCGGTGGAAAAGGCTCTGGGCAAGCGGGACATCATTGCCGAGGATCTGGGTTTCCTCACCGACGATGTGCGGACCCTGCTGCGGGAAAGCGGCTACCCCGGCATGAAGGTGCTGGAATTTGCCTTTGACAGCCGGGATGGCGGGGACTATCTGCCCCACACCTACACCCGGCACTGCGTGGTGTACACCGGCACCCACGACAACGAACCGGTGAACGGCTGGTTCGACACCGCCCCCCAAGCCGATACCCGCAAGGCGGTGGACTACCTCAAGCTCACCCGGGAGGAAGGGTATAACTGGGGCATGATGCGCGCCGCCTGGGCCAGCGTGGCGGACCTGGCAATCGTGCAGGCCCAGGACCTGCTGGGTCTGGGGCATGAATCCCGGATGAACGAACCCTCCACCCTGGGCACCAACTGGCGCTGGCGGGCACTGCCCGGCGCCTTTGATGCCGCTCTGGCCCAAAAAGTCCGCCACCATATGGAACTGTACGGACGTCTGAACTGAAAATTTCCCCAAACCGGCCCCTGCCTGAACGCGGGGGCCGGTTTTTTCTGGAGGGCTTGACAAGCGGGAAAAGAGGGTGTATCTTGACACATAAAGAACTTTTGATGTGAGAGGGGAGGGCGTTCCATGCAGCCGGATTTCCAGGCCGAGGCCAAGGTGTTCAAGGCCCTGTGTGACCCCAAGCGGCTGGCCATTTTGCAGCAGCTGCGCAGCGGGGAAAAATGTGCCTGCGCTTTGCAGGAACCCCTGGACCTGACCCAGCCGGGACTTTCGTACCATATGAAGATCCTGTGCGAATCCGGCCTGGTGGAAAGCTCCCAGGTGGGCAAATGGACCCACTACCGTCTGAGTGAAACCGGACGGCAGCGGGTGCTGGACCTGCTGGCGGAACTGACCCGCCCCAACACCGGAAAAGAGCCCTGTTCCGGCGGCTGCAGCTGCGGCCGCTGAGTGTGCGCCGTGGGGTACGGCGCCCTTTTTTGACAGTACACATCAAAAACATTTTATGTGTGGCGCTGACATGCAAGACAAGGAGCAACCCGAATATGGGAATCTGGGATTGGATTCAAAACGAGCTACTGGGCATGCAGTGGCTCAACCGGCTCATCGGCCGGGGTCTGGCGGCCCTGGGGGTGGACGGTACCACCCGCCTGGGCGGCAGCCTGCAGTTCTTCTTCTATGATGTCATCAAGATCACCATTCTGCTCTGTGTGCTGATCTTCGTCATTTCCTACATCCAGAGCTACTTCCCGCCGGAGCGCGGTCGCCGCATTCTGGGGCGGCTGCACGGGCTGGGGGCCAACACCGCCGCCGCCCTGCTGGGCACCGTCACCCCCTTCTGCTCCTGCTCCTCCATCCCGCTGTTCATCGGGTTCACCGGGGCGGGGCTGCCGCTGGGCGTTACTTTCTCCTTCTTGATCTCCTCCCCCATGGTGGACCTAGGCAGCCTGGTGCTGCTCATGAGCATCTTCGGCGCCAAGGTCGCGGTGGTGTATGTGATACTGGGGCTGGTTATTGCGGTCCTCGGCGGTTCCTTCATTGAAAAGCTCCACCTGGAAAACCAGGTGGAGGACTTTGTCCGGGCCGTGGCCCGCCCGGCGGAACTGGACCTGCCCGAACTGCGGGTGCGGGACCGTCTGTTCTACGCCCGCAACCAGGCGGTGGGCACCCTGCGCAAGGTTTTCCCCTACATCCTCATCGGTGTGGGCGTGGGCGCCATCATCCACAACTGGATCCCCGAAAGCTGGGTCACTGCCATTCTGGGCAGCCATAACCCGCTGGGTGTGGTGCTGGCGGTGCTGGTGGGTGTGCCCATGTACGCCGACATCTTCGGTACCATCCCGGTGGCCGAAGCCCTGCTCCAGAAAGGCGCCCAGCTGGGCACCGTCCTCTCCTTTATGATGGCAGTGACCACCCTGTCCCTGCCCTCCCTCATTCTGCTGCGCAAGGCGGTCAAACCCAAACTGTTGGCCGTGTTTGTGGGCGTCTGTGTGGTGGGCATCATCCTGGTGGGCTACCTGTTTAATACACTTCAAATATTTTTGGTCTAATATTACAAGGAGGAATATTTTATGTCGTTCATTTTTGGTAAGAAAAAGTCCGAACCCACTTCCTGCGGCTGCGCTTCCGGCTGTGCCGCCCCGGCGGAGAACACCGGCGCCGCCATTCTGATCCTGGGCGGCGGCTGCGCCAACTGCCAGGCGCTGGAGCGCTCGGTGCGCGCTGCCATGGAAGAACTGAGCATCCGGGAAGAGGTGGGCCATGTGACCGACTTCAGCCAGATCGCGGCCTACGGCGTGATGACCACCCCGGCCCTGGTGGTGGACGGAAAGGTCCTCAGCGCCGGACGGGTGCTGAACGTGGAGCAGGCCAAGGACCTGCTGGCGAAAGCGAGGGGCTGAGATGGCGCACAAGCCTGTGGTGGCCTTTGTCTGCGTGCACAATTCCTGCCGCAGCCAGATGGCCGAAGCTCTGGGGCGGCATCTGGCCGCCGACGTGTTCACCAGCTGCTCCGCCGGCACCGAAACGGTGCCCCGCATCAACCCGGACGCTGTGCGCCTCATGCGGGAAATCTACGGCATCGAGATGGAGCCCGCCCAGTACAGCAAGACCCTGGACAAACTGCCCCCGGTGGATGTGCTCATCACCATGGGCTGCAATGTGCAGTGCCCGTACCTGCCCTGCAAACGGCGGGAGGACTGGGGCCTGGAAGACCCCACCGGCAAGAGCGACGAGGAGTTCCGCAGGGTCATTGCCGTGATTGAACAGAAGGTGCGGGCCCTGCGGGAAAGCCTGCGCAACGGGCTGTAAGTCAGTCCGCCGGCTCGCTTTTGAACAGGCCCTGGTCCACCAGACCCAGGTAATCCGCCAGCAGATAGGCCATCTTGGCATCCCCGGCGGAAATGCCCTTCAGCACCACCACCCGGGTACCGTTGTCGTAGCTTTCCACCGAGTACATCCCCAGCAGGTTCGGCCACTCCGCAAATTTGCGGAAGATCTCCGCATCTCCGGCCGATACCGGCCCGATGACCACGGTCTTCTTCTCCACGGCGGGGGCGGCGGGACGCTGCACCGGACCTTCTCCGGGTCCGTAGGTGTACACGGCGGAGGACGCAGTGTTGAAATCGCCGTCCAGCCACACCAGCGGGTTGCGGCGCACGCCGTCCCAGATCACCTCAAAATGCAGGTGGGGACCGGTGATATTGCCTGTCACCCCGGAATAGCCGATGAGCTGGCCTTCCCGCACCTTGGTGCCGGCGGCCGCTTTCAGGCTGGACAGGTGGGCGTACCGGGTCTGTAAGGTCTTGCCCTGGGCGTCGGCATGGCGGATGCGCAGGGCGGTACCGTAACTCTGGTTGCCGGTCTTAGTGGACCCGTCCCAGATCTGGGTCCAGTCCACCGTGCCGTCCTCGGCCGCATAGACCGGCGTGCCCGACGCCGCCCGCATATCAATGGCGCCGTGGTAGCTGCCGTCGTTGTAGTAATAACCGGCTGTCAGGGTATGTTGGGCCAAAGGCCAGCTGAGCAGCACGGTGCCGTTGGATAATCTCATGGGACCATCGCCTCCTTGCCCCAGAATACGCGGGGCCGGGCGGCGGCGTGCATAAACCGACAAAAACAGCCCCGGCAAGTCGCAAGGCCTGCCGGGGCTGTTCATATGTGGTTGGTTCAGGAAAGGGTCAGGTCGCCAGTCTGTATCCAGCCCGCCTTGCGCAAAGGCCAGGCGATCAGCGGGGTCAGCACGGCGGGCAGCACCAGGCAGATGAGCACCAGCCCTGCCCAGTCAAAGGCGGAGATCGCCGGGCGCAGGCCCGCAGCGGCATCGGCCACCCAGCCGGTGTACACCCCGATGGGCCCCACCAGGCCGCAGGTGCCCATGCCGCTGGAAACGGCGGGGCCGTTCTGCTCCAGATGGAACAGGCAGGTGGCCAGAGGCCCGGTGATGGCCGAAGCCACCGTGGGCGGGATCCAGATGCGGGGATTGCGCAGGATGTTGGGCATCTGGAGCATGCTGGTGCCCAGGCCCTGGCTCACAAGGCCGCCCACGCCGTTTTCCCGGTAGCTCATCACCGCAAAGCCCACCATCTGGGCGCAGCAGCCCGCCACGGCGGCGCCGCCGGCCAGACCGGTCAGGCTCAGGGCGGCGCAGATGGCCGCCGAGGAGATGGGCAAAGTCAGGGCCACGCCCACCAGCACCGATACGATGATGCCCATGAGCAGCGGTTGCAGCTCGGTGGCCCACATGATGACGCTACCCACTGCCGAAGCCGCCGCGCCGATGGCCGGGGCAAACAGCACCGAAAGCCCCACACCGGCCAGAATGGTCACGGCGGGGGTCACCAGGATGTCGATGCGGGTTTCCTTGCTGACCAGCTTGCCCAGCTCCGCCGAGATGATGGCGATGAGATAGACGGCCAGCGGGCCGCCCGCCCCGCCCAGGGTGTTGGCCGCCCCGCCCACGGCAATCAGGCTGAACAGCACCAGCTGGGGCGCTTTCAGGGCGTAGCCGATGGACGCTGCCATGGCCGGGCCCGCCACCGCCGTGGCGTAGGTGCCTGCATCCACCAGAAAGGCCACGCCGGTCTGCTCGCCCAGCGTCTTGATGATGGTGCCGATGAGCAGGCTGGCAAACAGACCCTGGGCCATGGCCCCCATGGCATCAATGCCGTAGCGGTGGGCCGAGAAGATCACGTCTTTGCGCTTGCAGAACTCCTTGATACTTGCCACAAAAAATCCCTCCAAATTTTGAGCAATTCCACCAAAACTAAAAAGGTTGCAAGAATTGTAGCATGGACATCTTCCGATTGCAAGCACCTTGCGAAAAAACAGCGGTTGCGGTACAATAAATCACGGAACCCAATGGATAAGGAGCCTGATCCGTTCATGATCGAAACCTTTACCACCCGCATCACGCCCTATGGGCTGGACCGCCGGGTGTTCATCCATCTGCCCGATGACTGGCAGACTTCCGGGAAGAAATACCCGGTCATCTACATGTTCGACGGGCATAATCTCTTTTACAACGAAACGGCCACCTATGGCACCTGCTGGGGCCTGAAGGACTATTACGACGCCCACCCGGACTATATCGTGGTGGGGGTGGAGTGCAACCACGAAGGCAACAAGCGCCTGGAGGAGTACTGCCCCTACGAAAGCGACTGGTTCGACGGCATCCACGGCACCGGCAAGGCTTATCTGGACTGGCTGTGCGGAGAGTTCAAGCCCTATGTGGACAAGACCTGGCCCACTCTGGCCGACCGTGCCCACACGGCCATCGCGGGCAGCAGCATGGGCGGGCTGATGAGCCTGTATGCCGCTGTGGCCCACAACGATGTCTTCTCCAAGGCGGGGTGCCTGTCGCCCTCGGTGCGGCTGTGCATGGACCCGCTGCTGGCCGACCTGAAAAAGGCCCGGCTGCGGGGGTACACCCACATTTTCTTCAGCTGGGGCGAAAAGGAAGGCGAAGGCCAGCACGGCCTGGCCCAGTATACCGACAATGCCCTGCAGGTGACCCGCGCTCTGCAGAAAGCCGGCGCCACCGTTTACCCGTACCTGCAGATGGACGGTTCCCACTGTGAAGCCTCCTGGGCGCAGCAGGTGCCGCTGTATATGCAGGTGCTGTTCGGCGAACCGTATAAGGAGGACAAGGCATGAGCAGCCGCGCCAAACGCAAGCAGGCCGCCCGGGCGGCGGCCCCCAAACCGCAGCCCGACGCCGCCCGGAACCCCCGGGAACCGGAGGTCCCCAACGCCGCCCGCTGGATGGGGGCGCTGTGCTATCTGAATATCCTCATTCTCATCCCCGCCTGCAGCCGCTGGCGGCACCATGAGTTTGTGCGCTTCCACCTGAACCAGGGCCTGGTGCTGCTGGCCATGATCGTGGTGTTCGCAGCCATCGGTTTTGTGCCGTACTGCTACGAATTCTCGGTCAGCTGCGGCATCCTGGTGGAAGTGATGTCCCTGGTCGGCCTGGTGACGGCCCTGCGCCGCAAGACCGATCCGCTGCCGGTCATCCGAAACGTGACCCGCAATTTCCATCCGTTCTGAACCCAATGCTCACCATTTTCAAAGGAGTGACAATCATGAGCAAAGCCGTGATCTTTTTTGCCCCCGGCCTAGAAGAGTGCGAGGGCCTTCTGTGTGTGGACATCCTGCGCCGTGCCGGCGTGGACGTGACCATTGCCGCCGTGGGCGGGGAGCGCACCGTTCGTTCTGCCCGTCAGGTAAACGTGGTGACCGATGCCCTGGCCGAGGACCTGGACTATTCCCAGTTTGACGCCGTCATCCTGCCCGGCGGTATTCCGGGCGTGAACAACCTGAAAGCCAGCGATACCGTCAAGAACGCCTGCACCCGCATGGCCGCCGACGGCAAGATCGTGTCCGCCATCTGCGCCGCCCCCACCGTGCTGGCCGCCTTCGGCCTGCTCAAGGGCAAGCGCGCCACCGTCTACCCCGGCATGGATGAAGCTCTCACCGCCGGCGGCGCCGAATATACCGGCCTGCCCCTGTCTGTGGACGGCAACATCATCACCGGCGAAGCCCTGGGCGCAGCCATCCCCTTCGCCCTGACCCTGGCCGGCCGTCTGGCCGGGCAGGATGCCTCCGCCACCGTCAAGAACGCCATCGTCTACCGTTATTGATGGCTGCCTGACAGCAAAAAACAAACCGCCCGCCGGACGCACAGCCCGGCGGGCGGTTTTCTCTTTTTATGCGGAACGGCCGCCCGCGGAGCGGTTATTCCGTCGTGACCCGGAAGGCGGTCACGCTGCAGGGCGGCAACGTGGCGGCAAAACCGGTGTCGGTCAGGCGGGCATGCAGCGGTACCGGATGCACCGCCGCCGGCGCCGCAAAGGTGTTGCGGGCCGCAGGGGTCCCGGCCAGGACCTCGGCAGTCACGGCGCGGGCCTTCCGGCCGCTGAGCAGGACCTCGGCCTGGCAGGCGTCGGTATCGCTCAGGTTCACCGCCGTCACCAGCACGGTGCCGTCGGCCTGCTCGCTGGCCGATACATGCAGGTCGGGCACCGGCTCTTCGGCGCTGCCCAGCAGGCGGGTTTCGGCATAGGTTTCCAGCTGGCGGGCGTCCTGGTGGTCCCGGTACATGCGGAACACATGGTAGGTGGGGGTCAGCAGCAGTTTGTCCCCGTCGGTGAGCACCATGGCCTGGAGCACGTTCACCATCTGGGCAATGTTGGCCATGACCACCGTGTCGCAATGGTTGTTGAAGATGTTCAGGTTGATGGCCGCCACCAGGGCATCCCGCATGGTGTTCTGCTGGAACAAAAAGCCCGGCTCGGTGCCTGGTTCCACATCATACCAGGTGCCCCACTCATCCACCGCCAGGCCAATCTTCCGCCCTTTGGCAAACCGGCGGACGATGCGGCTGTGGTTTTCAATGAGCTCCTCCATCCACAGGGTGCGGTACAGGGTGTGGTAGAAGGTGGCGCGGTCAAAGTCGGTGGCGCTGCCCTTGACGCCCCAGTTGTCCCCGGGGATGGTGTAGTAATGCAGGCTGATGGCGTCGATGAGCCGGCCGGCGCTCTCCACCACCGTGCGGGTCCAGTTGTAGTCGTCCTCGCTGGCGCCGCAGGCAATTTTGTAGGGCTGGCAGGCAGGGTCATACCCGCGCACAAAGGAGGCATACTGCCGGCACAGGTCGGCGTAAAATTCCGGGCGCATGTTGCCGCCGCCGCCCCAGGTTTCGTTGCCGATGCCCCAGTACCGCACGTTGAACGGTTCTTCCTGACCGTTTTCCCGGCGCAGGTCGGCCATGGGGGAGCGCCCGGGCATGTTGCAGTATTCCACCCAGTCGGAAAACTCCTGCACCGTACCGCTGCCCACGTTGCCGGAAATGTAGGGTTCGCACCCCAGTTCCCGGCACAGGGCCATGAATTCATGGGTGCCGAAAGCGTTGCCCTCGGTCACGCCGCCCCAGTTGGTGTTCACGATGGTCTTGCGCTGCGCTTTGGGGCCAATGCCGTCCCGCCAGTGGTAGGTATCGGCAAAACAGCCGCCCGGCCAGCGCAGCACCGGCACATGCAGCTCTTTCAGGGCGTTGACCACATCGGTGCGCAGGCTGCCGTCGATGTTGGCCAGCCCGCCGTAGATACAGCGGCCCAGGTGCTCGGAAAAATGACCGTAGATATTTTTGTTGATGACGCCCGCCGACCGGTTGGCGTTGACAATGATGTGGGACATGGTGCAACCTCCTGACAGAATGATGAAACAGCCCCGGAACCTTGCGGTACCGGGCCTGCTTTTTGTTTCTCTGTTTCGATTATAGGCAAAGCGCAGCCCCGGCACAAGGGGCAAACCCGCCCGGAAGACAAAAAATCACCAAAAAATATCTGATATGGTTGACAAAACGGTGGAAATTGTCCGCCTGCTGCGCTACAATAAAACCGGAAATACGAAAAATACAGGGAGGGCCCCATGCTGAAACATCTGAAACAGGAAGTGTACGAAGCCAATATGGAACTGCCGCGCCGCGGTCTGGTCACCTATACCTGGGGCAATGTGTCGGGCGTCGACCGCAGCCGCGGGCTCATGGTCATCAAACCGTCGGGCGTGGCGTATGAGGAACTGTGTCCCGCCGACCTGGTGGTGGTGGACCTGGAAACCGGCAAGACGGTGGAAGGGGACCTGAACCCCAGCAGTGATACAAAAACCCATCTGGAACTGTACCGGGCTTTCCCGGACATCGGCGGTGTGGTGCATACCCACAGCCCCTATGCGGTGGCCTGGGCCCAGGCCGGACGGGATATCCCCTGTTACGGTACCACCCATGCCGATTACTTCTACGGTCCGGTACCCTGCGCCCGGCATCTGAGCAGCGCCGAACTGGAGGAAGATTACGAGAAAAACACCGGCAAGGTGATCGTGGAAACCTTCCGTACCCGGAACATCGACCCGGCTGCCGTGCCGGCGGTCATCTGCCGCAGTCACGGACCCTTTACCTGGGGCAAGGATGCGGCCCAGGCGGTGTATCACGCCGCCGTGCTGGAGGAAGTGGCCAAAATGGCGCTGCTGACCCGGCAGGTGGACCCCAACGCGGCCCCGGCACCCCAGAACATGCAGGACAAGCACTATCTGCGAAAACACGGCGCGCATGCGTATTACGGCCAGAAAAAGTAAATCATAGAAGGAGTGAAGTACCATGAAACTGTTCATTGACACCGCCAACGTGGAGGAAATCCGCCAGGCCAACGATATGGGAATCATTGCGGGGGTGACCACCAACCCCAGCCTGATCGCCAAGGAAGGCCGCGATTATGCCGAAACCCTGGCGGAGATCGCCACCATCGTGGACGGGCCCATCTCGGGGGAGGTCAAGGCCACCACCGCCGACGCGGAAGGCATGATCGCCGAAGGCCGGGCCATTTACGCCCTGGACCCCAAGCATATGGTGGTCAAGATCCCCATGACCGCCGAGGGCCTCAAGGCTATCAAGGTACTTTCGGCGGAAGGCATCCCCACCAACTGTACCCTGATTTTCAGCGCCAACCAGGCGCTGCTGGCTGCCCGGGCGGGGGCAACCTATGTCAGCCCCTTCCTGGGCCGGCTGGATGACATCGGCCAGCCCGGCATCGACCTGATCGAAACCATCCACGATATGTTCCTGAACTACCCGGACCTGGAAACCCAGATCATCGCGGCCAGCGTGCGCAATCCCATCCATGTGACCGACTGTGCCCTGGCCGGGGCGGATATTGCCACCGTGCCTTGGAAGGTCATTCAGCAGATGCTGCATCACCCGCTCACCGATGCGGGCATTGAAAAGTTCAAGGCCGACTACACCAAGGTGTTCGGCGAATAATCGGTTCGTCCGTACCGGGCGGCGCGCAAAACTTTTGCGCGCCGCCCGGTTTGTTTGTATAAACCTTTGCTGCCTGTGCCACACTAACCGTAAACCGAACCGCGGGCGCTGCCCGCGGGTGTATCTTGCAGCAAAGGACGGGGGAAGATGAACAGCTTCAAAGCATTTTTCAAGCAAAGAGGATTATACCTGGTCTGCCTGGCCCTGCTGCTGGTGGCCACCATCACCGGGGTACTGGCCATCCGCAGCGTGGTACGCAACGTGGCCGACCTGACCGAATCACGCAAGAACGCCCTGGAGGAGGATGCCGCATGGAACCAGCCGGATACCATCGTTACCAATCCCGCCGAGGATGTGCCGGTGCAGACGCCTGTGCCGTCGTCGCAGCCCTCTGCACAGCCCTCCGAGTCGCCTGCGTCCTCCTCGGCGCAGCAGCCGTCTGGCGCAGCGTCCGGCGCTGGGGTCGCCTCTGGCGCCTCTGCGGCCTCGTCGGCCGCTTTGTCCGTATCGCCGGCGGATGCTGAACCGGTACAGCCTTTCAGCGGCAGTGAACTGGTGTTCAACGAAACCCTGGGCGACTGGCGCACCCACAACGGTGCCGACTACGCCGCCGCAGCCGGGGATACAATCCATGCGGTGGTGGCCGGCACGGTGGTCAGCACCGTCCAGGACCCTCTGTGGGGCACGGTGGTGGAAGTCAAGGATATGGACGGCAGCCTCTGGCGGTACTGCGGTCTGAACAGGGCCGACGTGAAGGCGGAGGATGAGGTGCATCAGGGTGACGTACTGGGGACCCTGGGCACCATCCCCAGCGAGAGCGAAGCCGGTGCGCATCTGCACCTGGAATATCTGGATGCGGAAGGCAGCTACCAGGACCCGGAAGCCAACAAATAAAAAAATCCCGGACCCCCTTGCGGGGTCCGGGCCTTTTTTGGTTTCACTTTCAGTTGCGGTAGGCGCGGGTGGAGAGCATCCGGGTGGCGTTGAGCACCGCCAGCACCATCACGCCCACATCGGCGAACACCGCCCACCACATGTTGGCGATGCCCACGGCGCCCAGCAGCAGGAACAGAATCTTGATGCCCAGGGCAAAGACGATGTTCTCGTACACGATGCGCATGCACCGGCGAGCCACCCGCATGGCCAGGGCAATCTTGGCCGGGTCGTCATCCATCAGTACCACGTCGGCGGCCTCAATGGCGGCATCGCTGCCCAGGGCGCCCATGGCCACGCCTACATCGGCCCGCATGAGCACCGGGGCGTCGTTGATGCCGTCCCCGGCAAAGGCCAGGTTGCCCCGGCTCTTGTCCGCCAGCAGGGCTTCCACCCGGCGGACCTTGTCGTCGGGCAGCAGCTCGGCGTGGTAGTCGTCAATGCCCAGCTGGGCCGCCACCCCGGCGGCCACGGCCTGGCTGTCGCCGGTGAGCATGACGGTGCGCACGCCCTGGCGGTGCAGGCTGTCGATGGCGGCGCGGGCGTTCTCCTTCACCTCGTCGGCAATCAGGACAGAGCCATAGAACACCCCGTCACAGGCCAGATAGACCACCGTGCCCACCCCGTCGTCGGGGGTATAGGGGATGGACTCGGCCTCCATGAGTTTGGCATTGCCTGCCAGCACCCGGCGGCCGTCCACCAGGGCGGACACGCCGTGCCCGGCGATCTCTTGGGCGTCGGTGGCCCGCAGGGAGCAGTCGGGGCAGGCTTCTCGCAGACTCTTGCTGATGGGATGGTTGGAAAAACTTTCCGCCGCGGCGGCCAGCTCCAGCACTTCCTTTTCGGTGTGGCCCGGGGCGGGGGAGATGCGGCTGACTTCAAACACGCCTTTGGTCAGGGTGCCGGTCTTGTCAAAGACCACCGTCCCGGTGTGTGCCAGGGCTTCCAGATAGTTGCCGCCCTTGACCAGAATACCGCAGCGGGACGCCCCGCCGATGCCCCCGAAGAAGGTCAGGGGGATGCTGATGACCAGGGCGCAGGGGCAGGAGATGACCAGGAAGGTCAGCGCCCGCTTGACCCACATGGCCCAGCCGCCGCCCAGCACCAGGGGCGGCAAGATCGCCAGGGCCAGCGCCGCAAAGCAGATGGTGGGGGTGTAGTACCGGGCAAACTTGGTGATGAAGTTTTCGGCCTTGGCTTTTTTCAGGCTGGAATTCTCCACCAGGTCCAGGATGCGGGCCACGGTGGATTGGCCGTAGGGCTTGGTTACCTGCACCCGCAGCACGCCGTCACCGTTCACGCTGCCGCTGATGACGGCCTCACCCGGGCGGGCAGAGCGGGGGCGGCTCTCGCCGGTGAGGGCCGCGGTGTTCAGGGTGCTTTCGCCCTCCAGCACCGTGCCGTCCAGCGGAATCTTTTCCCCGGGGCGCACCACAATGACAGAGCCCACGGCCACTTCCTCCGGGTCTACCGTGCGCAGGCTGCCGTCGGCTTCCTCCAGGTTGGCACTGTCCGGCCGGATATCCATCAGCCCTGCAATGCTGCGGCGGCTCTTGCCCACGGCGTAGCTCTGGAACAGTTCGCCCACCTGGTAGAACAGCATGACGGCCACGCCCTCGCCGTACTCGCCCAGGCACATGGCGCCCACCGTGGCCACGGCCATCAGAAAGTTTTCATCGAAAACCTCACCATGCACCACGCCCATCACGGCTTTGCGCAGCACGTCGTACCCGATGATGAAATAGGGAATCAGGTACAGCACTGCCTGCAGCGGCCAGGGCATACCGGCAAACACCCCGCACAGAATGGCGGCCGCTGCATACAGCACCGCCGCGATGAGGATGCGGCGCAGCATTTTCTTCTGCTTTTTGGTCATGGGATGATTCCTCCTGCCCCGGGCAGTGCCGCGGGATGTATTACAGTTCGATCTCGAAATCCGGTTCGATCTTCTTGGCTGCCTTCACGGCCTGCTTCAGGATGGCGTCAAACTGGCCGTCCTCGGCTTCCAGCAGCATCTTCTGGGTCATAAAGCTCACGCTGGCGTTCTGTACGCCGGGCATGGCCTTGACGGCGGTTTCAATCTTGGCGGCGCAGTTGGCGCAGTCTACTTCAATGTTGAATTTCTTCTGCATGGTACGCTCTCCTTTTTTACTCTCGTTGATGCCGGGAAAGGGTCATTCCTCCACATGTTCCATGCCCAGGGCGATCATGCTGCGGACATGGTCGTCGTCCAGGCTGTAAAACACCGTTTTGCCCTCCCGGCGGAACTTGACCAGCTTGCTGGCTTTCAGCACCCGTAGCTGGTGGCTCACCGCACTCTGGGAAAGCCCCACCGCCTGGGCGATGTCGTTCACGCACAGTTCGCTCTCGAACAGGGCGTACAGGATCTTGATGCGGGTGGTGTCCCCAAAGACCCGGAACAGCTCGGCCAGATCGTACAGCACCTCATCATCGGGCAGCTCGGCGCACACCTTGGCCAGTGCCTCGGGATTCCCGGGGCAGTCAGGCTCGCACACCGGCAGGGCGTCGGGGATGTTGGTTTCGTTGGGCATAGGCATGGTCTGACATCCTTTCATATGAGCACTTGTTCATATGTCTGTATGATATACCCGTTCCGTCCCCTTGTCAATAGGAAAAAGCAGAGAATCGTTCCTGTGCAGACAAAAAATCCGCCGTTCCCGGCAGGGAACGGCGGAAAACCGTGGGAGGAAGAAAAATTCAATGAAAAAACAGGCATCCTTTCCACAAAAGAAAGCCATTTTGTGGAAAAATCAGTCCTCGGCCCAGCCCTTGGCCCGGTCCACCGCCTTGTGCCATCCGGCATACAGGCGGGTGCGGTCGGCCTCGCTCATCTGGGGTTCGTACAGGCGGTCCAGGGTCCACTGGCTGCGGATGTCATCCAGGTCCCGCCACACGCCGGTGGCCAGCCCCGCCAGATAGGCGGCGCCCAGGGCGGTGGTTTCCCGGATCATGGGGCGGCGCAGGGTGCGGCCGATGATGTCGGACTGGAACTGCATCAGGAAATTGTTGGCCGAAGCCCCGCCGTCCACCCGCAGCTCCCGCAGGGGCATCCCGGCGTCCCGCTCCATGGCGTGGAGCACATCCCCGGTCTGGTAGGCGATGGATTCCAGCGCGGCCCGGATGATGTGGTTGCGCCCGGCGCCCCGGGTCAGGCCCACCAGGGCACCCCGGGCATACATATCCCAGTAGGGAGCGCCCAGGCCGGTGAAGGCGGGCACCAGATACACCCCGGCGCTGTCCGGAACCTTTTTGGCAAAATATTCGGTGTCCGAAGCCTCGGTGATCAGGTGCAGTTCATCCCGCAGCCACTGGACCACGGCCCCGCCCACAAACACGCTGCCTTCCAGCGCGTACTGGATGCGGCCGTTCAGCCCCGAAGCGATGGTGGTGATCAGGCCGTTCTGGCTGCGGAACAGCTTTTCGCCGGTGTTCATCAGCAAAAAACAGCCGGTGCCGTAGGTGTTCTTGGCTTCGCCCGCCTCAAAGCAGGTCTGGCCGAACAGGGCGGCCTGCTGGTCGCCGGCAATGCCCGCAATGGGCACTTCCACCCCCTGGATGTTCATGGTGCCGTATACTTCGCTGCAGGAGCATACCTTGGGCAGCATGTTCATGGGGATGCCCAGCCGGTCGCAGATGGTCTTGTCCCAGCAGAGATGTTCGATGTCGAACAGCATGGTGCGGCTGGCGTTGGTGTAGTCGGTCACATGGGCGGCGCCGCCGGTGAGCTTCCAGATCAGCCAGGTGTCCACCGTGCCGAACAGCAGCCTGCCTTCCTCGGCCTGCTGGCGGGCGCCGGGCACGTTATCCAGAATCCACTTGATCTTGGTGGCGGAAAAATAGGCGTCGATGAGCAGGCCGGTGCGCTGCTGCACATATTCGGTGAAGGCGGCGTCCTTTTTCAGCTCTTCGCACAATGCGGCGGTGCGGCGGCACTGCCACACAATGGCGTTGTATACCGGGCGGCCGGTTTCCTTGTCCCAGACAATGGCGGTTTCCCGCTGGTTGGTGATGCCGATGCCGGCGATCTCCTGCACGTCCACGCCGCTCTTGGCCAGCACTTCCATCAGAACGCCGTACTGGCTGGAGTAGATCTCCATGGGGTCGTGCTCCACCCAGCCCGGATGGGGGTAGTGCTGGGTGAATTCTTTCTGCGCCAGCTCCACAATGTTCTGCTCCCGGTCAAACAGGATGCAGCGGCTGCTGGTGGTGCCCTGGTCCAGGGCCATCACATACTTTTTCATGGTGGGTCCTCCCGTTGTGTGCTCACATCTCCCACACCGTGCGGCTGGAGGTGGAAACGGCCACCGCTCCGGCACGGATGGCGGCCATGACTTCGTCCTTATATTTGACCAGTCCGCCCGCAATGATGGGGGTGCGGGTTTTCTGGGCCAGTTCCGAAATGACCCGGGGCATGATGCCGGGCAGGATCTCGATAAAATCCGGTTTGCCCACGCTGAGCTGGGCGGGCAGATTGTCCAGGGACAGCGAATCCAGAATAAAGGCGCGCTGCACCGTCAGCAGGCCCAGATGGCGCGCCCGGCGGATGAGAGCGGGCCGGGTGGAGATGATGCCGTCCGGGTGACACAGACTTTGCAGGGCATCCACGGCCACTTCCCGGGAGGCCAGCCCCTCTACCAGATCAAGATGCACGATGGCCAGCTTGCCGCTCTGCCGGGCCTTCTCCACCAGACCGGACACACTGACGATGGTGCCGAACAAAAGAAAAATGACCTCACATTCACTTTGCAGTGCCTGCTCCAGCCCGGCTTCGTCTTTCACGGCGGCGATCACCGGGCAGTCCAGCAGGCGGGCGCGTTTGTCTTCCAGGGATTCCATTTTGGCAAAATCCTCCTGCCGCCGCGGCGGTCAAATAAAAAGAGTGGGGCGCACCCTTGGCCGTCCCACTCCCTAACTCTTGTGAACAAATTTATTATGGCAGGTTTGCTGAAAAATGTAAAGCGATACAATCAAAAACAGCCATTGTGCCAAAATAGACTGTCTGCTTTTGGAGAAGTTGCTGATTCCGCGGCGGGCTCTTGACAGCGGCCGGAGCGGGGTGGTACAGTAAAAATGCTGATAAGACTGCTTGTGTTCAGAGTGAGGCAGATACCGGCCCGAGGGGGTGCGGTGTTTGCTTTGCTCTTTTTTTGTAACCAAAAACGGGAGGCAATCTATGTATGACGTCATCATCATCGGCTGCGGCGTGATCGGTGCGGCGGCAGCCCGCCGCCTGGCGCGGTGCCGGCTGAACGTGGCGGTGCTGGAAGCCCAGAACGATGTGGCCAACGGAACCACCAAGGCCAACAGTGCCATCATCCACGCCGGATACGACCCTGAACCCGGCACCCTCATGGCCCGCCTGAATGTGGAAGGCAACCGGCAGATGGGGGACCTGTGCGCCGAACTGGATGTACCTTTCAAGCGCACCGGTTCGCTGGTGCTGGCGTTCGGGGCAGACCAGAAGCCCAAGCTGGAAGAACTCTACCGCCGCGGCACCGCCAACGGTGTGCCCGGTCTGCGCCTGCTCTCCGGTGCGGAGGCCCGGGAGCTGGAGCCGAATCTGTCCGAAACCGTGACCGGGGCGCTGCTGGCGCCCTCCGCCGGCATCGTGGACCCCTGGGGCCTGGCGCTGGCTCTGATCGAAAACGCCGTCACCAACGGGGTGGAGCTGCACCGCAGCTGCCCTGTCACCGCCGTGCGGGAAGAAAACGGCGCCTTCGTGCTCACCACCCCGAAAGGCGAGTTCACCGCCCGGTATGTCATCAATGCGGCGGGCGTGGACGCCGACAAGGTCCGCGACCTGCTGGAAACGCCGGACTTTACGGTACACCCCAGCCGGGGCGAGTATTACCTGCTGGACAAGACCGAGGGCAAACAGGTCAGCCGGGTGATCTTCCAGTGCCCCGGCCCCGAGGGCAAGGGCGTGCTGGTGGCGCCCACCGTCCACGGCAATCTGCTGGCCGGGCCCAACGCCGAGCCGGTGGAGGATCGCCGGGACCTGGGCACCACCGCCGATGCCCTGGACTTCGTCCGCCGCCGGGCGCTGCAGAGCGTGCCGGGGCTGAACCTGCGGCAGAACATCCGCAACTTCAGCGGCATCCGTGCCAACACCGACCGGGGAGATTTCGTCATTGAGGCCAGCAAGGCCCATCCCCACTGGCTGGACCTGGCGGGCATCTGCTCTCCGGGCCTGAGCAGCGCCCCGGCCATCGCCGATTATGCGGCGGAGCTGTTGGCTGAAGCGGGGCTCTCCCTGGAGGAAAAGCCCGATTTCAACCCCCGCCGTCAGGCCGTGCCCCGCTTCCGGGAACTGAACGCAGAGCAGCGGGCGGCACTCATCCAAAAAGACCCCCGGTTCGGCCGGGTCATCTGCCGGTGTGAAACGGTCACCGAAGGGGAGATCGTGGCGGCGCTGCACAGCCCGGTGCCCGCCAGCACCATCAACGGCATCAAGCGCCGGTGCAATGCGGGCATGGGCCGGTGTCAGGGCGGCTTCTGCGGCCCCCGTGTGCAGGAGATCATCGCCCGGGAGCTGGGCGTACCCATGACCGATGTGCTCATGGACCAGGACGGCACCTGGGTGCTGGCCTGTGAAACCAAAACCGGAAAGGAGGCCCACTGACTATGGAAAAGCCCTATGAACTGATTGTCGTCGGCGGCGGCCCCGCCGGTCTGGCGGCGGCCTGCCAGGCCTGGGAGAAGGGCCTGCGCCGCATCCTCATTCTGGAGCGGGATTCCGAACTGGGCGGCATCCTGAACCAGTGCATCCACAGCGGCTTCGGCCTGCAGCGCTTCCGGGAGGAACTCACCGGCCCGGAATATGCCGGGCGTTTTATTGAAATGCTGGCCGATACCGGCGTGGAAACCCGCCTGGATACCATGGTGCTGCAGATCATTCCCGGCGAGAACGGCGCTCCTCATCAGGTGCACGCCGTCAGCGCCAAAGAGGGGTATCAGGTGCTGGAAACCCAGGCCGTGGTGCTGGCCATGGGCTGCCGGGAACGCACCCGGGGCGCCATCTCCATCCCCGGCGAGCGCCCCTCCGGCATCTTTACCGCGGGCGCGGCCCAGCGGTATCTGAACATGGAAGGTTATATGGTGGGCCGCCGGGTGGTCATTCTGGGCTCCGGCGACATCGGCCTCATCATGGCCCGCCGCATGACCCTGGAAGGGGCCAAGGTGCTGGCCTGTGTGGAGCTCATGCCCTATTCCGGCGGCCTGATGCGCAACATCGTCCAGTGCTTGCAGGATTTTGATATTCCCCTGTACCTCAGCCACACCATCACCGACATCAAGGGCCACGACCGTGTGGAACAGGTGACGGTGAGTGAGGTGGGCCCCGACCGTCGGCCCATTCCCGGCACCGAGATGGTGTTTGATTGCGATACGGTGCTGCTCAGCGTGGGCCTGATTCCCGAAAACGAGCTGACCCGTGCCGCCGGGGCGGACATGGACCGCCGCACCAACGGCGCCCGGGTGTACGAGAACATGGAAACCAGCATCCCCGGTATCTTTGCCTGCGGTAACGTGGTGCATGTGCATGACCTGGTGGATTATGTTTCTGCCGAGAGCGAGCGCGCCGGTGCCGCGGCGGCTGCCTATGTGCAGGGCAAGCGGGCCGGAGAGAACGCCCGCACGGTGGAACTGAAAAACGGGGACGGCGTCAGCTACACCGTGCCCCAGACCGTTCGCCCCGACGAGGCGGGCAAGACGGTGGATGTATTCTTCCGGGTAAACCGGGTCACGGGCTCCGCCGCCATCGCGGTGCGGGACGGGGACGGGAACTCCCTCACCGGGTTCCGCCGCGCCCATCTGGCTCCCGGCGAGATGGAACACATCCTGCTGCCGGGGGACCTGGTGCGCAGCGCCGCGGGACCGCTGACCATTTCCATTGAAGAGGACAAAGGGGGTGCCGCAAAATGAAAGAGCTGGTATGTATCGTCTGTCCCCGGGGCTGCCGCCTGCAGGTGGACGAAGAAAACGGCTATGCCGTCACCGGCAACAGTTGCCCCCGGGGGGCCGAATACGGCAAAAATGAACTGCTGCATCCCACCCGGGTGCTGACCACCACCGTGCGGGTGACAGGGGGCGTGCATTGCCGCCTGCCGGTCAAGACCAGCACGGCCATCCCCAAAAACCTGCTGTTTGAGGCCATGCAGGTGGCCAACAAGGTGTGTGTGCAGGCGCCGGTGCAGCCCGGGCAGGTCATTGTGGAGAACCTGCTGGGCACCGGGGCCGACCTCATCGCCGGGCGGGGGATCGAGAAGGCGTGACTCTCACCAAAAGCCTCCCCTGTGTAAGGGGAGGTGCCGCGCAGCGGCGGAGGGGTTGGTTGACCCCGTTGCTTCTGGGAGGGGGGACGGCAGTCTGCCGGAGAGTCCTTCCTTTTGTGACCAAAAGGAAGCGAAAAGTCCCACCGTTCCGATGCGGTGGACGCCGGCTGGGGCTGCGGCCCCAGACCCCGAGATGCGGCCACCTTACGACGGCCTTCTCACCGGCTGGGGCCGGTGAGTAAGGAATGGATTTAAATGCCCCTTCCGGGAAGCCTCCCCTTACACAGGGGAGCCGGTCTCAGCACCCACAAACAAAAAAACCTCCGGTTCCTTTTCGGAAACCGGAGGTTTTTATCTTGTTACGGAGTGTTCGTCACAATCAGACGATGCCCTGCATCAGCATGGCGTCGGCGACCTTGGTGAAGCCGGCGATGTTCGCACCGGCAACCAGGTTGCCCTTCATGCCGTAGGTTTCGGCGGCGTTGGCCGCGTTGGCATAGATGTTCTTCATGATGTTGTGCAGGCGTTCGTCCACTTCCTCAAAGGTCCAGGACAGACGCAGGGAGTTCTGGCTCATCTCCAGGCCGGAGGTGGCCACGCCGCCCGCGTTGGAAGCCTTGGCCGGGGCAAACAGCACGTTGTTGGCCTGCAGGTAGGCAACGGCGTCCGGGGTGGAAGGCATGTTGGCGCCTTCGGCCACGGCGTAGCAGCCGTTGGCCACCAGAGCCTTGGCGCCTTCCAGCGGCAGTTCGTTCTGGGTGGCGCAGGGCAGGGCGATGTCGCAGGGGACAGTCCAGATGCCCTGGCTGCCTTCCACATACTTGGCGGAAGGCACATAGTCCAGATAGGTCTTGATGCGGGCGCGCTTGACTTCCTTGATCTCCTTGATGACCTTGTAGTCAATGCCGTTCTCGTCCACGATGTAGCCGTTGGAATCGCTCATGGCGATGACCTTGGCACCCAGCTCGGTGGCCTTCTGGTTGGCGTAGGTGGCCACGTTGCCGGAACCGGAAACAACCACCTTGGCGCCGTCGAAGCTCTTGCCGTTGGCCTTGAGCATCTCGTCCGCAAAGTAGCACAGGCCGTAGCCGGTGGCTTCGGTGCGGGCCAGGCTGCCGCCGAAGGTCAGGCCCTTGCCGGTCAGAACGCCGGTGAACTCATTGCGCAGGCGCTTGTACTGGCCGAAGAGATAGCCCACTTCACGTCCGCCGACGCCGATATCGCCGGCCGGCACGTCGGTGTCGGGGCCGATGTGGCGGAACAGCTCGGTCATGAAGCTCTGGCAGAAACGCATGACCTCGGCATCGCTCTTGCCGTGGGGGTCAAAGTCACTGCCGCCCTTGCCGCCGCCCATGGGCAGGCCGGTCAGGCTGTTCTTGAACACCTGTTCAAAGCCCAGGAACTTGATGATGGACAGGTTCACGCTGGGATGGAAGCGCAGGCCGCCCTTGTAGGGGCCGATGGCAGAGTTGAACTGCACACGGTAGCCGCGGTTGACCTGGACCTTGCCGTTGTCATCGACCCAGGGCACGCGGAACATCACGACGCGCTCAGGCTCGACCAGGCGCTCGATCAGGCCGTTCTTCTCCAGCTCGGGGCGGGCGGCGACGACCGGTTCCAGGGATTCCAGAACTTCGTCAACAGCCTGCAGGAATTCCTTCTGCTCGGCATTGCGCTGAGCCAGACCCGCGTACACGTTGGCCAGATAGGCATTTTGGATGGACATGGGTAACACTCCTTTATATAATTTTCTTTCACCGGATTTTATGTTAGCACGTTTGGGAACATTTGACAAGGTTTTTGCGAAACTTTTGTTGCCGTGGCGGGGCCATATGTACATGATACGACTACACAATATACAGAAGCTGTAAATTTTCACAAAATATCTATCCTTTATGTACATATGTGATGTATAATGGACAAAAAGCCGGCCGCGGGCCGGAATCTGCATTTTTCTCTGTTTTTTCAAGGAGGAAATCAACCTATGGAACCTGCAATTTCCGAACTTCTGGCCGGCATGACGCTGGAAGAAAAGGCCGGGCTGTGCTCCGGTGCGGATTTCTGGCATACCAAGGCGGTGGGCCGTCTGGGCGTGCCGGCCATGATGGTATCCGACGGCCCCCACGGCCTGCGTACCCAGAAAGAAGGCGGCGACGTAAACGACAGCATCACGGCGGTCTGTTACCCTGCCGGATGTGCGGCGGCTGCCAGCTTCGACCCGGACCTGCTGCACCGGGAAGGGAAGGCCATTGGTGCCGAAGCCCGCGCTGTGGGCGTAGGGATCGTGCTGGGCCCTGCGGTGAACATCAAGCGCAGCCCCCTGTGCGGCCGCAACTTTGAGTATTACTCCGAAGACCCCTGCCTGGCCGGCAAGCTGGCCGCCGCTTACATTCAGGGTGTACAGAGCCAGGGCGTGGGCACCAGCATCAAGCATTTTGCCGCCAACAGCCAGGAGTACCGCCGCATGACCTGCTCCTCCAATATGACCGAGCGGACCCTGCGGGAAATTTATCTGCCCGCCTTTGAAACGGCGGTGAAAGAAGCAGCCCCCTGGACCGTGATGTGCAGCTACAACCGCATCAACGGCACCTATGCCAGCGAGAACAGGATGCTGCTTACCGACATTCTGCGCAAGGAATGGGGCTTTGAAGGCTTTGTCATGTCCGACTGGGGCGCTGTGGCCGACCGCGTACGGGGCCTGTGTGCCGGGCTGGACCTGGAAATGCCCGGCTGCGGCGGCGTCAACGACAAAAAGATCGTGGCAGCGGTGCGGGATGGCTCCCTGGACGAAGCGGTGCTGGACAAGGCTGTGGCCCGCATCCTGAACATCGTGCTGCGCCACGCCGACCTGGCGGGGGCTGCTGTGGGGGCGGAACTGGACCTGCCCGGCGACCACGCCGACGCAGCTGCCATGGCCGCCGAATGCGCGGTGCTGCTGCAGAACCGCGGTTCTCTGCCGCTGAAGCAGGGCCAGAAAGTGGTGTATATCGGCGGGTTTGCCGCTGCGCCCCGGTATCAGGGCGGCGGCTCCAGCCATGTGAACTCGTACAAGGTGGAGAGCGCTCTGGATGTGGCCCGCGCCCGCGGCCGGGTGGTGGACTATGTGGAGGGCTTCCCGGCAGATCGTGACCAGCGGGAGGAAACCGAGTTTTTGCGGGCGGTGGAAGCGGCCGAAAACGCCGATGCCGCCGTGATCTTTGCCGGTCTGCCCGAAAGCTTTGAGAGTGAGGGCTACGACCGGCGGCATATGCGCCTGCCAGACGCCCAGAACAACCTGATCGCCCGGGTGGCGGCGGTGCAGAAGAATACCGTGGTGGTGCTGCATACCGGCAGCCCGGTGGAGTGCCCCTGGGCCGAGGACGTGTCCTCTGTTCTGTGTATGTACCTGGGCGGCGAGGGCGTGGGCCGCGCCACCGATGCGCTGCTGTACGGCGAGGCGGACCCCTGCGGCCGGCTGCCCGAAACCTGGCCCCTGCGGCTGGAGGATACCCCCTGCTATCTGGACTACCCCGGCAACGGCCGCACCGCCTATTACCGTGAGGGTGTGTTCGTGGGTTACCGCTGGTACGATGCCCGCAAGATGCCGGTGCGCTGGCCTTTCGGTCATGGCCTTTCCTACACCGGATTCGTGTACAAGTCCGCGTCCCTGTCGGCCGATACCCTGACCGATGACGGCAGTGTGGAGGTTTCGGTGACAGTGCGCAACTCCGGCGCCCGGTTCGGCCGGGAGGTGGTGCAGCTGTACATCGCCCCGCCGGAGAACGCTGTGCCCCGCCCGCCCAAGGAACTGCGGCATTTTGCCAAGGTGGCCCTGGAACCGGAGGAAGAGAAAACCATTACCTTCACCGTCACCCGGCAGGACCTGTGCTACTATGATGAAGAGCTGGGCGATTGGTATGCCGAACCCGGCGAATACAAAGTGCTGCTGGGCCATTCCAGCCGCAATATTCCCACGGTGCTGTCCCTGCATTACACCACGGCCCACCGCCGCCCCATGACGGTGGACGAAAACACTGCCGTGGGGGACCTGCTGCGGGATGACCGCACTGCGCCTATCCTGCGCACCATGCTGGAGCGTTTCGGCGGGCAGGCCGGGCAGAACGGCGGGGATGTCATCACCGGAGAAGCCGCCCTGCAGATGATGGACGGTATGCCCCTGCGTGGTCTGGTGGCCTTCGGCGGACCCCAGGCGGCGGCAGCCATGCCCGGTCTGCTGGCAGCCCTGCGCGGCGCGGTCCCGCCCCAGGATGAGCGCACCTGATTCGTCCCCTATGTAAAAAAGTACCGGTCCCGTGTGGCAGATATCACACGGGGCCGGTTTTTGTTTTGGGGTCAGATGAATTCCCGCCAGGTGGCCTCGGCCTGGGTCTGGAAATCACACAGCTCCTGCATGAGCTTGTGGGCACCCGGGGAGGCCAGCGGGTAATCGGTTTCGGCCCGCTTGCAGTCCAGAATGCCCTGGCTGCTGCCCTCGGCCAGCATGGTGGCCAGATTGCGGGTGGATTTGTCCAGCATGGTGCGGGTGCGGATGCCCATGCTCACGCTCATGCGGGCGGCAGCGCTCTGCCCTTTGGCCGGGCGGCCGATGGCATCCAGCGCCGTGTGGGCCTGCTGGTTCAGGCGGCGGTACTCGTTGCGCTGGCGCAGCATCTCGCTTTTCAGGGCCTGGTCATGGGTCAGCCCCATCAGTTCTTCCAGCGTGTTCTTGCCCATCTCGGTGTTCTGCACCACTTCCTGCAGCATGCTTTCGTTGTCGTTTTGCATCTTTTCGGTTTCCGACATAGTAAAAACCCCCTGTGTACATGCTCGCCGTGCTTTTTGGCGGCACGGTTAGTATGCGTACACAGGGGGTGTTCTATACAGGTTCGGTTCAGCCGCCCAGACGCTGCTCGGCCAGGCTGACCATCCATTCCCAGCTGCCGGTTTCGGCCCAATCGGCGGAAACCACAGTGGCGGTGAATTCGCCCCGGCGGGCCAGGGTGATGGAGAAGGTGCGGCGGGCGGAATCCAGGGCGTCCCGCAGCTGATGCTCCAGGGTCTGGGCGTCGGTGCCGATGCCCACCACCATGAACACGCCGTCTTCCAGGCGGATGAGCGGGGTGTTCTCCTGCTCCGGGCCTACGGCCAGGCTCAGGATACCGGCCGCGGTGGTCAGGCAGCGGTCGGCGGCGGCCACGCTCTCGGTGCGGCACAGGCGGGCATACTCATTCACCCGCACCAGTGCTACGCTCACCGGTTCCCCGGCTGCGGCGGCCTTGGCCACCCGGTCCCGGAACTCGGCATCCAGATAAGACCGGTTGTACACGCCGGTCACATAGTCACGGCACATCTCGCTGCGGCACTGGGTCAGCATGCGGGACAATGCCGCAGCTTCCCGGCTGCCGCCGTGCATCTGGTCCGGCAGACGGAACACCGCCACCAGCACACAGGGGCGGCGGTCCAGCAGCACGCTCCAGTACAGGGCGGTCATGGTGCCTTCCTGCCCGTACAGCGGGCGCCAGGCCCGTCCCTGCTCATCCAGGTCAGGGACGGACTCGATGGTGTCCGTCGGCTGCATGGCGTCCAGGTCCAGACGGCGGCTGGTGGCCGAATCCACCACAAAAACCTCATCAAACAGGCGGCGCAAAACTGCGATCTGGTCGATCAACTGCGAACGGGTGTACTCCATGCTGTTGCCTCTCCTTCGCTCCTACGGTCAATAGTAAGACGGCCCCGCGGGCCTGGTTCTCTTGATTTTATATTTTAGCACAAAGTGTTCAAGATTTCACCGGGAGCCTTGTACAAAGAATTCTTTGTACAGATGTGAGAAGTTGGCTTGTTTGCCCATTGACTCATCCTTCGCTGTCTTCGGTGCTCGCTGCCGGTACCAGGGCGGCAACAACGGCGCCGCGCCAGGTGTCCCGGTCGGTGCGGGCAAACTCGGTGCGGGCGGCACCGGCATCGTCAAAGCCGAGCGCCGTACCGGCTGCCGCCAGCGCCTGCTGCTCAGCGGGGGTCAGGGTCACTTCCGGCAGGATGCCCGCGCCCACCTGGTCGATCTGCATCTGGCGGACGGTGCTGTCATCGGAAGCAGTGCCCCAGGGGGTGATCAGGCCCAGTGTTTCGGTAAGGGCTTCCTCGCCGGGTTCGCTGGTGTACAGCCACAGGATGGCGGCAGCTGCGGCACGGGTGCCTTCCTCGTCGGCCCCGGCGGGAATGGCCAGCCAGGCGGAGGTGGCCAGGATGGGATAATTCATCAGGCCGGTGAGGTTGTATTCGGTGGTGGAAAGGTCGCTCTCCACAAAATCACACTTGAAAGGCAGGCAGACCAGATTGTCCTGCAGGTCACCCTCGGTGCTGATGAGCAGATCGGCCAGGCTGCTCCGGCAGAACAGGGCTTCCCCGCTCTGCAAAGCGGCGGCGGCGCCGGCCTGGTCGGGGGAGGTGCCGGTATCCCGGTTGGAAAGTTCCAGGGTCAGGGCACTGTACAGCCCGTTCAGCGGCCCGGTCAGGGTGTCCTCGGTGCGGGTATCCCCGGCGGCCAGCAGCACACCGGTAAAGGTCGGTCCGGCCAGAGAAAGGGAAGCCGGCGTCAGAGGAACGGTGAACACCGATTTCAGGTTGGCAGCGGTTTCCGGCTTTTCGGCCGGCAGGGTGTACTCGGTGCCGTTCAGGGTGACGGTGGTTTCGGCAGGTTCCGCCAGCCACTGGGTCACCGTTTCGGCCAGGCTGCTCCATTCACTCCAGGACGCAGCGGTCAGGTTGGCGGTCAGGGCGTCGGTGTCCTCGGCCTGGAACAGGGCACCCAGCACCCGCTTGTCCGCCCAGTAGCCGTACAAGGTCTTACCCAGGGGCAGGGATGTCACAGCGGACACGGCGGTTTCGGCATCTACCCCGGCCCGGATGGCAGCGGTGGACAGCAGGCTGTCGGTCCCCATATTCATCCAGGCGGCATCATCGGCCGCAGGGGCGGCACTCAGCACGGCCAGGTCGGCCTGGGAAGCATCCGCCGAACTGTCCAGCTCGGTGAGCTCCACACCCTGGGTTTCGGCATAGCGCTGCAGGGCACGGGAGGCGGCGGTGGGGGAACCGGCTTCATAATAGACGGTCAGCTCCTGGGGGGCCGCGGTGGGTGCAGGGGCGGTTTCGGCGGTTTCGGCAGTGGCAGTGCCGCCGGTGGCGGCGGGGGCACATCCGGCCAGCAGACCCAGGGCCAGAACCGAACAGAGGATACGTTTCATATGGTACTACTCCTAAAAAATGAGGTTAAGCGATATAGTTCTTTCATTATACCGGATTTGCCTGTTTTTTTCTACCCCGGTTTTATGATATAATAAGACCCATATGGCGCCCGGCCCGGCCGGGCAGCCCGGAAAGGATGGGACCCTGTTGCAGCCGACTGAAAAAATGTATGAGAACAACGCATTTCTGCGCCGTTTTACTGCCTGCGTGCTGGCCTGTGAGCCGGACGGCAAGACTTGGCAGGTGGCGCTGGACCGCACGGCCTTTTATCCGGAAGGCGGCGGCCAGCCTGCCGACACCGGCATTCTGGGCGGCGCGGCTGTGTCCCACACGTCGGTGCGGGAGGGCGTGGTGTGGCACCACACCGATGCCCCTCTGACGCCCGGCACCCAGGTCACCGGGGAAATCGACTGGAACCGGCGGCTGGACCACATGGAACAGCATACCGGGGAACACATCCTCAGCGGTACGCTGCACCGGCTGTTCGGGGCGGAGAACGTGGGCTTTCACATCGGGGACCCGGCGGTGCGTATGGACACCGACATCCCCCTGACCGCCGACCAGCTGGCACAGGCAGAGGCCCGGGCCAACGCCGCCGTGCGGGCGGACGCCCCGGTGCGGTGCTGGTACCCGGCGCCCGCCGAGCTGGCCTCCCTGACCTACCGCAGCAAGAAGGAAATCGACGGCCCCGTGCGGCTGACCGACGCCGGCGGCGCGGACCTGTGCGCCTGCTGCGGGACCCATCTGCGCACCACGGGGCAGGTGGGGCTCATCAAGATTCTCAGCGCCCAGCACTACAAGGGCGGCATGCGGTTGGCAGTGGCCTGCGGCCAACGAGCCCAGCGGGCGGTGGCCGAAACCTGGCGGGATGCCGAGGAAGCCGGGGTGCTGCTCAGCGCCGGGCCAGGCCGCCTGCGGGAGGCCGTGGCCCGCAGCGCCGAGAGCACCGAGGCCCTCCACCGACGCATGGCTGCATTGCGGCAGGCCCTGGGTGCCGCCTGGGCCGCAGGGGCGCAGCCGGGACAGCCGGCGGCCTTCCTCTGCCCGGCGGCCGACTCCGACACCCTGCGCCGCCTGTGCCTGGCCGTGACAGGACGTACCAATGCCCTGTGCGGTGTGTTTTCTCCTGGCGGGCGGGGGCTCTCCTATGTGCTGCACCTGCCCGGGGGCGAGGCCCGCACCGTGGCCCAGGCGCTGAATGCCGCCTTTGACGGCCGCGGCGGCGGCCGGGGCGAACTGTGCCAGGGAAGTCTGGCCACCGAAGATTTTGACGCTGTTCGGCGTTTTCTTCTGGAACAACACTGACAAACAACGAAAGAGGTACCTTCAATATGCGCATGCGTTTCAAACCCTATGCCCGGCCGGAGCTGCTGGCCTGTGATTTCCACGTCCACGAGCCCCTGACCCACGCGGGACACTGGCGGGAACTGTTTGCCCGTCCCGAACAGCCCTTCTGCCTGGAACTGGGCTGCGGCAAGGGCGGATTCCTGGCACAGCTGGCACCCTCCGACCCCACCCGCAACTTCCTGGGCATCGACATCACCGACAAGGTGCTCATCCTGGCCAAGCGCAAGGTGGAAAAGGCCTATCTGGAAAAGCAGCTGCCGCCGGACAACGTGCTCATCGCCTCGCTGGACATCGAGCGGATGTCGGGGGCTTTCTCTCCCGAAGACCGGGTGGCCCGCATCTACATCAATTTCTGCAACCCCTGGAGCAAGAACGCCAGCAGCCACAAGCACCGGCTGACCCATCCCCGGCAGCTGCTGCAGTACCGCAATCTCATGGACGAGGGGGCGGAGATCTGGTTCAAGACCGATGACGACGACCTGTTCCGGGACAGCCTGAGTTATTTCCCGGCGGCCGGCTTCGAGATCACCTGGCAGACCTTTGATCTGCACGCGGATGAACCTTCCTGGAATCTGCGCACCGAACATGAGGGCATGTTCAGCGAGCAGGGCATTCCCATCAAGGCGCTCATCGCCCGCAAAGGTCCGGACAGCACGGTGACCTGGGTGGAACCCAAGGAACTGGCCCGCCGTCTGGACGGGGAGGAAGAGGAATGATGGAAACAGCAGGCACACTGCTGCCGCTGTACACCCTGCCCCAGTACCTGTGCTTTTTCTTTCTCTATTCCATCCTTGGCTGGTGTACCGAGGTGGCTTTTGCGGCGGTGAACACCCGCCAGCTGGTCAATCGCGGATTCCTCAACGGCCCGCTGTGCCCCATCTACGGATGCGGTATGGTGGCGCTGCTGGCCGTGCTGGGGCCGTGGCAGAGCAGTATCCCGGCAGTGTTTGTGACCGCGGCGGTGCTGGCCACCCTGGTGGAACTCATTGCAGGATATGCGCTGTATAAGCTGTTTCACACCCGCTGGTGGGATTACACCCAGTTCCGTGGCAACCTGGGCGGGTTCATCTGCCCCCGGTTCTCCCTGCTGTGGGGGCTGGGCGGCATCGTCATGATCAAACTGGTCCACCCGCTGGTGGCGGGGGCGGTGCTGTCCATTCCCGCCACCGCCCTGAACATCGCGGACGGTGTTCTGCTGGTGGGATTCGCGGTGGATGTGGGCATCTCCTTTGCCCAGGCCGCCGGTCTGGAACGCCGCCTGCGCCGCCTGAAGGACTTCTCGGCCGCCATGCGCCGCCTGAGCGATGCCATGACCGAGGCCATCGGCACCCGGGCCATGACCTTCGATACCCTGCTGGACGAACAAAAGCTCCAGCTGATGCTGGCCGCCATGGAAGGACGGGAAAACGCCGCGCCCCTGCGGGAACAGCTGCTGGATATGGCAGACCGGGCCCGCACCGTGCGGGCCGAGGTGGAGCGCCTGGCCATGCAGAAGCATTTCGGCGAAGGCCGCCTGCTGCGCGCCTTCCCGCATATGAAGGCTCCCAGCTATGATGAGGTGCTGGGCCGCCTGCGGGCGGCCACTGCCCGGCTGGCCCGCACCGCCCGGAACCTGAAAGACAAGGTTTCCGGCCAGTAAAAAAAGACAGCAAAAAAGCCCCGGCCCCGCGTCCTTTACAGGAACGCGGGGCCGGGGCTGTGTGTTTTTGTGTATGAGTAAAGAAGGCGAAATGGGAATTACTCAATGGCGATCAGATTGTTCTGCTGCGGCAGCTTCGGCGCGGCCTTCGGCAGATGAATCTTCAGGATACCGTCTTCGAACTTGGCGGAAATGTCTTCCGGCTTCAGCTGGTCGCCCACATAGAAGCTGCGGCTGCAGGCACCGGCGAAACGTTCGCGGCGGATGTAATGACCCTTCTTGTCTTCATCGTCCTTGTCAAGGCCCTTGGAAGCCGCGATGGTCAGGTAACCCTGATCCAGCTTCAGGTTGACTTCTTCCTTCTTGAAGCCGGGCAGGTCAATGTCCAGCTCGTAGGCGTCATCCGTTTCGCGGATATCGGACTTCATCAGGTTCTTGGCGTTCTTGCCATACAGGGGATTCCGGTTGCCGAAGAAGGGGCGCATACCGTACATATCATCAAACATATCATCAAACAGATCTTCACCAAAAATGCTAGGCAACATAAGTCATAACCTCCATTCAAACCGGTCATTGACCGGCTTTCAACGCTGCCCGCCCGGTGCCTTTCCGGCTTCCGGGCGTTTGCCTTGGTGGGGAGCTCTTTGTTTCTCTCTCAAGGTCTGACTATACTATATCACCAACTTTTAGCACTGTCAAGAGGAGAATGCTAAAATTCACATAAAGTTAACAAATATACAGTTCGTATAAAATTCGGAGAAAAACGGGTGGACCATCTGTACAGAGGGGAAAGGCCAGTCCGGCGTCCGCCACAGGGAAAATGTCAACTATTTATAGCGTATCTGCGATGAAAATCCGGCGAAAGCCCGGCCGGGTTCAGGGATAAAAAAGAAGTGCCCCTCAGAATTTGCCCCACAAAGATGCCGTCCATGCGCTGGTACAGCGAAGCGGCCGGTATATCCCCACCGACCCGGGCAGCGCCGCCCGCAAAAACAAAGTCTTTGGCTCCGTACGTCCTCCTGCACACGGCTCCGGAATCTGTTCCGTGCCCGGCAGGGATGAAAAAACGCCGGATAAGGCGCAGGCATCTCAGCCAGTCCCTTATCCGGCGTGTCATTTCTCAAAAAACGATTTCGTTCCGAATGACTTGCCCTCCGAGCAGCAGACTTACCATAGCTTTCCGGCAAAGTCAAGGGAAAACCTCAGTCCCGGCTGTACAGGTCCCGGGTGTACACTTTTTCCGCCACATCGTCCAGTTCCGGGGCACGACGATTGGCCAGGATCACATCGCACTCCCGCTTGAAGGCGTCCAGGTCCCGCTCCACCCGGCTGCCGTAAAAGTCGTCCTGGGTCAGGGTGGGCTCGTACACCACCAGGGGCACGCCCTCGGCGCGGATGCGCTTCATCACGCCCTGGATACTGGACTGGCGGAAGTTATCGCTGCCCGCTTTCATGGTCAGGCGGTAGACGCCCACCACCTTGGGGTGCCGGGCCAGCACCTGCTCACTGATAAAGTCCTTGCGGGTGCGGTTGCTCTCCACAATGGCGCCGATGAGGTTCTGGGGCACCGCGTCGTAGTTGGCCAGCAGCTGCTTGGTGTCCTTGGGCAGGCAGTAGCCGCCGTAGCCGAAGCTGGGGTTGTTGTACTGGGCGCCGATGCGCGGGTCCAGGCAGACGCCGTCGATGATGGCCCGGGTGTCCAGCCCCCGCATGGCGGCGTAGGTGTCCAGCTCATTGAAGTAGGCTACCCGCAAAGCCAGATAGGTGTTGGCAAACAGCTTGATGGCCTCGGCTTCGGTCAAGCCGGGGAACAGGGTGGGAATGTCCTGCTTGCAGGCCCCCTGCTGCAGCAGGGCGGCAAACTCGTGGGCCTTGTCCACCAGCCGGGCGTCGTCCTGGGGCGCACCCACCACGATGCGGCTGGGGTAGAGGTTGTCGTACAGGGCATGGCCTTCCCGCAGAAACTCCGGGCTGAACAGGATGTTGGGATTGTGCATCTGTTCCCGGATGCGGGCGGTGTAACCCACCGGCACGGTAGATTTGATGACGATGGTGGCGTCGGGGGCGTATTGCCCCACCAGGCGCAGCACATCCTCCACGCTGGAAGTGTCAAAAAAGTTCTTCTTTTCGTCGTAATTGGTGGGTGTGGAGATGATGACCCAGTCCGCCCCGGTGTAGGCGGCTTCGGCGTCGGTGGTGGCGCGCAGGTCCAGCTCCCGCTGGGTCATGTACTGCTCCAGCTCCTTGTCGGCCAGAGGGCAGCGGCGGGCGTTGATGTCCTCCACCCGGGCGGGCAGCACGTCCACGGCCCAGACTTCGTTGTGCTGGGCCAGCAGCACCCCGTTGGAAAGCCCGACATATCCCATGCCGGCCACGGCGATCTTCATAGCATGGCACCTCTTTCGCAGCATAAAATCTACCCCATTATACCACATCCGCCGCGGGGCCGGTAGGGGGCATTTTCTATCGATGTTCACACAAAATTTACGCCGCGGCTATTTGACACTATGTACAACACAGCGTATAATAAAAGTATGTATACTGTTTTTGGAAAAACGTCAAGTCTGCATCTGTTTCAGAATGTATCCGATAGTATATATTATATTATATATTTAAAAAGGTAGAATCCCCGATAGTGGTGCGGACAAAAAGAGAAAAGGGAGGTCTTTTGATATGGGCGAATATGCAGCGATCGAAAAGGAAGCAAAGGTCTTTACCGACCTGTGCCTGAATAATGACAAAATCGACCCGGCGCTGTTCGATCAGTACGGCGTCAAGCGCGGCCTGCGCGACAAGGACGGCAAGGGCGTGCTGGCAGGCATCACCAACATTTCGCGCATCGACGCTTTTGAGGAGCGCGACGGCAAAAAGGTCCCCTGTGAGGGCAAACTGTGGTACCGCGGCTATAACGTCTACGACCTGATCAAGGGGCTGCGGGGCAAGCGCTACGGCTTTGAGGAAGCGGCTTATCTGCTGCTGTTGGGTGACCTGCCCAACGCTGAGCAGCTCAAGACCTTCAACGAAACGCTGGTCAAGTGCCGGGACCTGCCCACCAACTTCATCCGCGATGTCATCATGAAGGCCCCCACCAAGGACCTGATGAACAGCCTGACCCGCAGTGTGCTGACCCTGGCCTCCTACGATGACTCGGTGGGGGACAACAGCCTGCAGACCCAGCTGGAACAGTGCCTGAAGCTCATCAGCGTCTTCCCCATGTTGGCGGTGTACGGCTACCATGCCTATAACTACTATGTGAACATGGGCAGCATGTACATTCACCGTCCCCGCCCGGAACTGTCCGCGGCGGAAAACCTGCTCCAGATGCTGCGCCCCGACCAGAGCTACACCCCGCTGGAAGCTCACGTCCTGGATATCGCCCTGCTGCTGCACATGGAGCACGGCGGCGGCAACAACTCCACTTTCACCACCCGCGTGGTCACCTCCTCCGGGTCGGATACCTACTCGGTCATGGCGGCAGCCCTGTCCAGCCTGAAGGGCCCCAAGCACGGCGGCGCCAACATCAAGGTCATGGAGATGTGCGACGACATCCGCAAGAACGTGCATGACATCACCGATGAGGACGAGCTCAAGGCCTACCTGGGCAAGATCGTGGACAAGGAGGCCTTCGACCGCAAGGGCCTGATCTACGGTATGGGCCACGCGGTCTACTCTCTGTCCGACCCCCGTGCGGTGGTCTTCAAGGGCTTTGTGCAGCAGCTGGCCGAAGCCAAGGGCCGCAAGGATGACTTCAACTTCTACAACGCCATCGAACGCCTGGCTCCGCAGGTCATTGCCGAAAAGCGCCACATCTACAAGGGCGTTTCCACCAACGTGGACTTTTACAGCGGCTTTGTCTACAACATGCTGGACATCCCGGTGGAACTGTACACCCCCATCTTCGCGGTGGCCCGTATCGTGGGCTGGAGCGCCCACCGTATGGAGGAGCTGGTCAACGTGGACAAGATTATCCGTCCCGCGTACCAGAGCATCATGGAACCCCGGGAGTACAAACCCCTGGACCAGCGCGGCTGATTCCCCGTCTTTTACCGGGCGCGGACCGTTTCCCTTTTGGGGAGCAGTCCGCGCTCTTTTTGCTGCCGTATCCGGGAATGATTCCTGCCTGCAACCCTTGCAATCAGGGCAAACTCCTGTTACTCTTATATATAGAACCGACCGCCGGAGGCGGTCAATCGTGTGCGAAGGAGGACACCACCGATGAACCAGAACCTGAAAGACCTGCCGGTATACAGCGGCAATGATTTGGGTGCGGTGTATACCAGGCGGGCCACGACCTTCACCCTGTGGGCTCCCACGGCCGCATCGGTCATCCTGCGCCGGTATACCACCGGCACCGACACCGAGCCCGGCGCCCGGGAGCTGGACCCCGTAACCCTGCATCCGGCCGAACAGGGCACCTGGCGCGCCACCGTGGGCGGCGACCTGGCCGGACAGTATTATGTATATGAGCTGACTTTTCCCGACGGCCACACGGCCACGGCGGTGGACCCCTACGCCCGGGCCTGCGGCTGCAACGGGCAGCGGGGCATGGTGCTGGACCTGACCGGGGCCGAACCCGAAAACTGGGCCGCCGACCGCCGTCCCGCCCGGGCCAACGACCCGGCCGCCCGCAGTGTGTGGGAGGTCCATGTGGCGGATTTTTCTGCCGACGAGCACAGCGGTATCCGGCCGGAATGGCGGGGCAAGTTTATGGCCTTCACCCAGGAGGACACCACCCTGGACTGTGAGGGGGAACACCCCACCTGCCTGAACTATCTGCAGCGGCTGGGGGTCAGCCATGTGCAGCTGCAGCCCATCTTTGACTTTGCCACGGTGGACGAAGCCGCCGGCGGCTACAACTGGGGGTATGACCCCCTGAACTACAATGTGCCCGAAGGCTCCTACGCCACCGACCCCTTCCACGGGGAAGTCCGGGTGCGGGAATGCCGGGCCATGGTGGCGGCGCTGCACAAGGCCGGCATGGGCGTGGTCATGGATGTGGTATACAACCACACCTACTACGCCGACAACTGGATGGAGCGGATCGTCCCCGGCTACTGGCTGCGCCGCAACCTGGACGGACGGCTGACCAACGGTTCCGGCTGCGGCTGTGACTTGGCCAGCGAGCACCCCATGGTGCGCAAATACATCGTGGATTCGGTGGTCTACTGGGCCACCGCCTACCACATCGACGGATTCCGCTTCGACCTGATGGCCCTGCATGATGTGGATACCATGAACGCCATCCGTGCCGCGCTGGATGCCCTGCCCGGCGGCAAAAACATCCTGATGTACGGCGAACCCTGGCAGGGCGGTGATACCCGCATGGAGGAGGGCACCATCCCCGCCGACAAGAACGCCCTGCCCCTGCTGGATGAGCGCATCGGTATCTTCTGTGACAACACCCGGGACACCATCAAGGGCGGGGTGTTCGATGCCCGCGCCCCGGGGTACGTCAACGGTGCCCCCGGCGCAGGTTACACCCTGCTCCACGCGTTGGGCGCCTACCGGGACGGGTCCGAGGGGATGCATCCCCAGACCCCGGGCCAGATCGTGCAATATGTGTCTGCCCACGACAATTTCACCCTGTGGGATAAGCTCAAAGTGGTGTCCGGGCGACATAACTACGATATTTTTGATGGTGACCTGCTGGCCCAGAACCGCATGTGCGCGGCCATCTGCCTGACCTGCCAGGGAATGCCTTTCTGGCAGGCGGGGGAGGAATTCGCCCGCACCAAGCACGGTGACCCCAACACCTACAAGGGCCCGCTGGCCGTGAACGCGCTGGACTGGACCCGCGCTGCCCGCATGGGCGAGCTGGTGGAATTTTATGCAGGGCTGCTGGACATTCGCCGCCGCTGGCCGGAACTCACCGGCCTGACCGACGCCGATCAGCCCGAACCGCTGCTGCTGGCCGTGCCCGGGTGGCTCATCGGGTTTGTGCCCGAACTGTCCGACAACGCCCCCAACCGGCTGGTGGTCTACTACAATCCCGAGCGCACCGCCCAGTGGATGACCCTGCCCGGCGGCGGGTGGCGGACCCTGTGCGACGGGTATCATGCTCAGGGACAGCCCTTCGGCCCGGTGCGCACCGGGCAGATCGAACTGCCTGCCACCAGCGTGGTCATTTTGGCCGCAGTACAATAAAAATCGAAAGTCCGACTCTTTTGTCGGGCTTTCTTTTTTGAAGAGCATTGAATTGTTGTCTAATTTTTCGTAAGAGGAAACTCCAAAAACTGCAATTTTTTGTTCAGTTTCACGCTTTATACAAAAAAGTATTGCAATCTTTAGGCAGAGTGCTATAATTAGGACCCGGAAAGAACCGAGGCGTCCGCAGTGCGCTGAAAAGTTCACCGTGCGGCAAAGGGGGCGCAGGTTTACACCAAAATGTGTAGGCCGGCCCCATTTCCGTTTTTTATGAGAGAGTGAGATGCGAAAACTGCACGGCAGAGCATGATGTGCCGGGGGCCGCCGGCCCTCGGCACCTTGTTTGCCGCGAGGTTCCCCGGCGGGGCCGACTGCGGGCGGTGCCGGGGCCGACAGACCGCACAGGCGTCTATTCGAGGTGTGACTATGAAAGATTTGAACGAATTGATGCAGGCGATCCTGGATATGGACGCCGCCCAGCGCAAGGCGGCCGACGAAGCGCAAAGCGAGCGCACCGCCCGGCTGGCCGGGTTGGATGAAGAACGCCGCCATATCGCCGAGAAGGCCGCTGCCGACGGTAAGGCTCGTGCCGATGCCGCCGCCAAGCAGGCGTCCGAAGCCAACAACGCCGCCCTGGAAGAACTGGCCAAGAACCGCGCTGCCGCGGAACAGAACCTGCAGCAGCGGGCCGAAGCCTGTACCGACCAGTGGGTGGACGAACTGTGCCGCCGTGCACTGGCCGGCACGGGTGCCGGGGGTGAGGCTTAATGCTGAAGCTGCCCGCAAAGACCAGAGCCAGTAACGCGGCCCTGGCCAAGGCGCGCGCCATGTACGGCCGCCGGCTGACCCCGGCGGACTACAAGCGTCTGGCTGCCTGCCGCACCATGTCGGCGCTGGCGGCCGAACTCAAGGCGCTGCCCATGTATGAGGAAGCCCTCAAGAGCGTCAACGCCTCCACGGCGCGCCGCGCTCAGCTGGAAGCACTGCTGCGCCAGGCCATCTTTGACCGGTACGACAGCCTGTGCCGCTACGAGCTCTCCTCCGGCCATCTGGTGTACGGCTACTTCACCACCAGCTGCGAGGTGGACGAAATCCTGTCCTGCCTGCGCTGCCTGGATGCCGGGCGCCCGGGCGACTACCTGTTCAAGCTGCCGGACTTCCTGCAGCAGCGCTGCACGGTGGACCTGTACGCCCTGGCCCGGGTGACCGACGCCAAGAGCCTGCTGGCCGCTTTGGCCGGCACCCCGTACCAGAAGATGCTGGCGCCCCTGGCAGACCTGCCGGACGGCTCCAAGCTGCTGGTGCACGCCGAACCGTACCTGGAAACCTGGCGCCACAAGGCGCTGGTGGCCCTGGCGCCGGGCCAGAGCGGTCCTTCCGCTCCCGGCGCGGAACCGAGCGTGCGGGATTACGTTGCGCTGGAGTGTGACGCAGCCGCCATTTCTAACGCAGCCCGCCTGATCCGCATGAACGCGTCTGTGGCGGCGGTGGATGCCGCTGCCCGGCGCGACTGCACCAACCTCAGTGAGGCGGAATGGAACGCCATGCTGGGCGCGAAGGACATCGACGCCTTCCGCGCCGCGCTGGATAAGAACCGCTATGGCCGTGCGCTGCGGCGGTACCAGTTCCACGTCCTGAAGGAAGGCCTGCAGATGTACCAGTACGACTGGTGCGAAAAATGGCTGCGCTTTTCCACCGACCCCAGCCTGGTCATGTTGTGTTATACCTACCTGGCCCGGTGCGAGGTTAAAAACCTTGATCATATTATCGAGGGCGTTCATTACCATATGCCTGCCGATGAGCTGCTGACCATGGTGGTCGGCTGCCACGCAGACAACGAGAAAGGGAGGGTGAGTTGATTTGGTCGAACGCATGAAGCTGGTCCATGTGCAGGGCACCCTGCCGCACCTGGACGAATTCTTGGGCGCCTGCTGTCTGGACGGACGGTTCGGGCTGGAGCCCGCGACCGAGTACATGTCCACCTCACTGGGCTATGCCCCGCTGAATGAGGAGGACCCCTACACGCCGCTGGTGCAGCGTGTGGAAACGCTGGCCAAGGAGGTCGGCCAGGAGCTGCCGGACACCACGCCGGAAAAGACCCCGGCAGACCCCAACACGAAGGAATTCCTGGACAGCCTGACCCAGCGCATTGACGCGCTGCGCAATGAAAAGTCCAGCCTGCTGGAACAGCAGAAGCTGTGCCAGGAAGGTATTGACCAGTACAGCCATTTCCTGAGCCTGAAAGCCAACATTGATGACATCGGCAACTGCAAGCATGTCAAGGTCCGGTTCGGCTTCCTGCCCAAGGCTGGCTACAACAAGCTCATGAGCAGCTACGCCGATGACCCCTACATCCTGTTCGTGCCCTGCAGCCAGACGGCTGACGGCTACTGGGGCGTTTACATGACGCCGCGCAGCAAGGCACAGGAAACCGACGGCATCTTCTCCATGCTGTTCTTCGAGCCTCTGCGCGTGCCCGGCGCTGCCGGCAGCCCGGAGGAGATCGTGGAGCACTTCCGCGAGAACCTGGAAGTCGTGCAGCAGAGCATCGATAACCTGGACGAACGCCTGCGTCAGGTCTGGCAGGAAAACCTGGAAAAGGTCACTGTCATTTATAACGGGGCCCGCTACAACGCGGCTGTGTTCAGCCTGCGCCAGTACGCGGCCGTAAAGGGGGCGCACTTCTTCTGCGTGGGCTGGGTGCCCGCTTCCCAGATCAACGAAATCACCGATCTGGCCAAGTCCATCCCCAGCATCCGTGTCACCGTCGACGACCCCGACAAGGCCGGTCGTCATACACCGCCAACCAAGCTGCGCAATGCCTGGTTTTTCCGCCCTTTTGAGTTCTTTGTCGAGATGTACGGACTGCCCAACTATGACGAAACGGATGTGACCGCTTTCGTCGCTGTGACCTTCACCGTGCTTTTCGGCATCATGTTCGGCGACGTAGGGCAGGGGCTGGTACTTACCGTATTCAGCCTGTTTATGTGGAAGGTCAAAAAAAATCCGCTGTTTCACCTGATGATCCCCTGCGGCATTGCCAGTACGGTAGCAGGGTTCGTCTACGGCTCGGTCTTCGGGTTTGAGGAAGTCCTTGACCCGCTGTACCAGGCGCTGGGCATGGCCGGCAAACCGGTGTCCGTCATGGATTCCATCACCAGCATCCTGCTCTTCGCCGTGTACATCGGCGTGGTCCTGGTGCTGGCCGCTATGGGCATGAACATCTACACCCAGGCCAAGCAGGGCCATACCGGTGATGTGCTGTTCGGCACCAACGGCGTGGTGGGCGTCATCACCTATGTGGCCGGTGTGGACCTGATCAGCGCCTTCATGGGCGCCACCGTCTTCATGCCGGTGTGGCTGGCCGCCATCCTGCTGGTCCTGGGCCTGGTCACCCTGCTCTTTGCGGGTGTGCTGGCACCCATGGTCAACGGCGACCCCGACTGGCGGCCTGCCGACGGCTGGGGCGGCTATCTGATGCAGAACTTCTTCGAACTGCTGGAAAGCGTGCTCAGCTACCTGTCCAACACCATCTCGTTCCTGCGTGTGGGCGCCTTTGTCATCGTCCACGCCAGCATGATGATGGTCGTCTTTACGCTGGCCGGCACCCCCGCCAACCCGGTGGTCGTCGTGCTGGGCAACATTGTGGTCATTGCACTGGAAGCGCTTCTGTCCGCCATCCAGGGCATCCGTCTGGAATTCTACGAAATGTTCAGCCGCTTCTATCAGGGCGGCGGACACAAGTTCCGCGCTCTGGACCTGAAAGATGCGTCCACTGCTATCCCCACCGATGCTTCCTGACTGTGCCCGCCGCCCGGCGAGCCCCGTCTTTATGCATAACAACCAACCGTTCAATCACAGGAGGGTATTACCATGAAAACCAACGCTCGTAAACTGATCGCGTCTCTGTTTATCGTCTTTACCCTGGTCTGCTTCGGCTGCTTCGCCGCCAGCGCGGAAGGCACCGACACCGCCAGCACCACCGCCCAGACCACCGCTTCTGAGGAAGTCAGCCCCGAAAATGAGCACAACACCAGCCTGAGCATCGGCCTGGTCGCCGCTGCCCTGGCCACCGGCCTGGCCGGTATCGGCGGTGGTATCGCCGTTGCCGCCGGCGCCCCCGCTGCCATCGCTGCCAACAGCGAGAACCCCAAGACCTTCGGTAAGAGCCTGATCTTCGTCGCCCTGGGCGAATCCATCGCTCTGTACGGCCTGGTCATCTCCATCATGATCCTGAGCAAGCTGGTGTAAAACAATGCGCTTTTATCTCATCAGTGATAACTCCGATGCCATGAACGGGCTGCGCCTGGCCGGCATCGAGGGGACCGTCGCCCGCAGCGAGGCCGATGTCCGCGCCGCGCTGCAGTCCATTGCCCAGCAGAAGGACATCGGCATGATCCTCGTCACCGAGAAGATCGCCGAAGCCTACACCGAGGCACTGGACCCCGTTCTGGGCAACCCGGGCGGTCCTCTGCTGGTCACGGTGCCTTCCACCGGCGGTTCCGCCGCCGGCAAGGACCGCATCACCCGTTATATCCGCGAAGCCATCGGCATCAAAGTCTGACAGATGCGCTTCGCCCGGCCCGGCGGTTCCGGGACCGAACTACCACACAAATTCGTTTTTTGGGGGTGTACCATATGCTGGAATTGAACGTCCGCGCCGAACAGTTCCTCGCGTCCATCCGGGCCGAGGGAGAACGCCAGTGCGCCGAAATCCGTGAAAAGACCGACGCCGAAATCGAGGCAGCGCTCAGCGAAGCCCAAAAGACGGAGGCGGCACGCGCGGAATCCACCGTTGCGTTTGAAACGGCCCGCGCCAAGACCCAGGCCAACCGCGCTTTGAGCGCTGCGCGCACCGAAGCCCGCGGCGAGCTGGCAGCCCGCCGCGCTGCATTGGCCGACGATGTGTTTGCCAAGGCACAGCAGAAACTGGCCGACTTTACCCGCACCGACGATTACGGCCCCTGGCTGCGTGCCAGCGCCGCCTCCCTGGCCAAGCGCCTGGGTGAAGGCACCGTGCTGTATGCCCGTGCGGCCGACCTGCCGCTGCTGACCGATCTGCCTGCCGGCTGCACCGTGCAGGAAGACGCCGCCAACACGCTGGGCGGTCTGCGCGCTGAGAACCCGTCCGCCTCCCTGGCAGCCGACGATACGCTGGCTGCCCGTCTGGCGGCTCAGCGCCCCTGGTTCCTGGAGAACGCGGGGCTGGAGATCGCGCTGTAAGGTAACAAAGAGGGAAGGATCACCATGCAAACCTATAAACTATACAGCATCAACGGCCCGGTGGTCACCGTCAAGGGCCGCACGGGGCTGTCGATGATGGAGATGGTCCATGTCGGCAACCAGCGCCTGGTCGGCGAAGTCATCCGTCTGGATGCGGACGCCGCCACCATCCAGGTTTACGAAGAAACCGGCGGCCTGCGCCCCGGCGAACCCGTGGAACCCACCGGCGCCCCGCTGTCCGTCACCCTGGGCCCCGGCATCCTGCGCAACATCTATGATGGTATCCAGCGTCCGCTGCCCGCCATCGAAGCTGCCAGCGGCAGCTTTATCGGCCGCGGCGCCCAGGCACCTGCCCTGGATGTGGAAAAGAAGTGGGATGTCACCGTCACCGTCAAACCCGGGGATACCCTGAACCCCGGTCAGGTCTATGCCACCTGCCCGGAAACCCCGGCCGTCACCCATCGCTGCATGCTTTCGCCCATGTACAGCCGCTGCACCGTCACCTGGGTGGCGGAAAACGGCCAGTACACCGTGGAAGAGCCCATCGCCAAGGTCAAGGATGCTTCCGGCAAGGAACACACCCTGACCCTGTGCCAGAAATGGCCCATCCGTACGCCCCGCCCGGCGGCAGAGCGTATGACTTCGCCCAAGCCCCTGATCACCGGTGAACGTGTCATTGATACCATGTTCCCCATCGCCAAGGGCGGCGCCGCCGCCATCCCCGGCGGTTTCGGTACCGGCAAGACCATGACCCAGCACCAGCTGGCCAAGTGGTGCGACGCCGACATCATCATCTACGTCGGCTGCGGCGAACGCGGCAACGAGATGACCCAGGCGCTGCAGGAATTCAGCGAACTGACCGACCCGCGCACCGGCAACAGCCTGATGGACCGTACCGTGCTCATCGCCAACACGTCCAACATGCCTGTGGCCGCCCGTGAGGCCTCCATCTACACCGGCATCACGCTGGCCGAATACTACCGCGACATGGGCTACCATGCCGCCATGATGGCCGACTCCACCTCCCGCTGGGCTGAAGCCCTGCGTGAGATCTCCGGCCGTCTGGAAGAAATGCCCGCCGACGAAGGCTACCCGGCCTACCTGCCCAGCCGCCTGGCTGAGTTCTACGAACGTGCCGGTTACTTCAAGACCCTGTGCGGGGAAGAGGGCTCTGTGTCGGTTATCGGCGCTGTCAGCCCCCAGGGCAACGACTTCTCTGAGCCCGTCACCCAGAACACCAAGCGCTTCACCCGCTGCTTCTGGGCCCTGGACAAGAGCCTGGCCTACGCCCGCCACTATCCCGCCATCAACTGGAACGATTCTTACAGCGAATACCTGGGCGACCTGTCCGAATGGTATTACGACAATGTGGGCAAGGACTTCATGGAGTGCCGCAGCCGTCTGGCCGACCTGCTTCTGCAGGAAACCAACCTGATGCAGATCGTCAAGCTGATCGGTTCCGATGTTCTGCCCGATGACCAGAAACTGACCATCGAGATCGCCCGCGTCATCCGCGTGGGCTTCCTGCAGCAGAACGCTTTCCATCCGGTGGATACCTATGTTCCGCTGGAAAAACAGCTGAAGATGATGCAGATCATCCTGTACCTGTACGACAAGTGCAGCGCCCTGGTTGCCAAGCAGGTGCCGGTCAGCACCCTGCTGGCCACCGGCCTGTTCGACACCCTGGTCAAGATGAAGTACGACATCCCCAACGATGACTTCAGCCGCTTCGACGCCCTGCGCGCCGAGATCGATACCAAGCTGGCCGCCGCAGGAGCGGGCGCCGGCAGCAAAGAAGGGGGCAATGCGTAATGATTCTGGAACATATTGGTCTGAGCCAGATCAACGGCTCCCTGGTCGTGCTGGACGACGTGCCCGGCGTCAGCTATGACGAAGTGGTCGAGCTGCGCCTGGAGAACGGTACCACCCGCACCGGCCGTGTGGTCATGGTGGAAGGCAACCGCTGCGTCATCCAGGTCTTTGAGGGTTCCGCCGGCCTGAGCCTGCTGAACACCCGCACCGTTTTTACCGGTCATCCCATGATGATGGACCTGTCCCCCGAACTGCCGGGCCGTATTCTGGACGGCCTGGGCCGCCCCATCGACGGCCAGGGCGACATCTACCCGGTGGCCCGCCGCGACGTGAACGGCGCGCCTATCAACCCGGTCAGCCGTGTGTATCCCCGGAACTACATCCACACCGGCATCTCCTCCATCGATTGCCTGACCACCCTGATCCGCGGCCAGAAGCTGCCCATCTTCTCCGGTTCCGGCATGCGCCACAATGAACTGGCCGTGCAGATCGTGCAGCAGGCCAGCGTGTCCGACGGGTCCGACTTCGCCATCGTCTTTGCCGCCATGGGCGTCAAGAACGACGTGGCCGAGTACTTCCGCGATTCCTTTGTCAGCACCGGCGCCATGGACCGCGTGGTCATGCTGCTGAACCTGGCCAACGACCCCATCATCGAGCGTATCATCACCCCGCGTGCCGCTCTGACCGTGGCCGAGTACCTGGCCTTCGACCTGGGCAAGAACGTTCTGGTTATCCTTACCGATATGACCAGCTACTGCGAAGCCCTGCGTGAGTTCTCCTCCTCCAAGGGCGAGATTCCCGCCCGTAAAGGCTTCCCCGGCTACCTGTATTCCGACCTGGCCAGCCTGTACGAGCGCGCCGGCATCATCAAGGGCAGCAACGGTTCTGTGACCCAGATCCCCATCCTGACCATGCCCGGCGACGACATCACCCACCCCATCCCTGACCTGACCGGCTACATCACCGAAGGTCAGATCGTGCTGGACCGTTCCATGGACGCCACCGGCATCTATCCGCCCGTGGCCGTTCTGCCAAGCCTGTCCCGTTTGATGAAGGACGGCATTGGCGCCGGCTACACCCGTGAGGACCATGTCACCCTGGCCAACCAGCTGTTCGCCTGCTACGCCAAGGTGCAGGACGCCAAGGCACTGGCCAGCGTTATCGGTGAAGAGGAACTGTCCGAGAGCGACAAGCTGCTGATGCAGTTCGGCCGCGAATTCGAGCACCGCTTCATCGGCCAGGGCAACACCAACCGGTCCATGGAAGAAACCCTGGACCTGGGCTGGGAACTGCTGGCCGGGCTGCCCCGTGCCGCTCTGGACCGCTGCGACGACCAGCCGCTGGATACCTACTACGAGCCGGCCCGCAAGCGCCGTCAGCAGCGCCAGGCCATGCTGGATGCCCAGCACGCCGCCAAGGCGGAATAATGTCCGTACACCAATTTTCCGGCAAAGGCAGGTGATTCATCGTGCAGCAGGTTTTTCCCACTAAATCCAACCTGATGGCCACCAAGCGCAGTCTGGCGCTGGCCGAACAGGGCTATGAACTGATGGACCGCAAGCGCAACATTCTGGTGCGCGAGATGATGCGCCTGATCGACCGTGCCGCGTCGATTCAGGATAAGATCAGTGCGTCCTATGCCGAAGCCTACGATGCTTTGCAGCGTGCCAACATCACGCTGGGCTCGGTGGGCGAGTTCACGGCCAGCGTGCCGGTGGAACACGGGCTGGACATTGAGCTCCGCAGCGTCATGGGCGTGGAACTGCCCACCGTCAAGCTGGAGCCCACCGCCCCTCTGGGCCTGTATTACGGCCTGGAATCCACCAACGGTCTGCTGGACAATGCCTACTTCAAGTTCAACGAAGTCAAGAAGCTGACCGTGGAACTGGCCGAGGTGGAAACCAGTGTCCTGCGCCTGGCGGAAGCCATCCGCAAGACGCAGAAGCGTGCCAACGCTCTGGGCAACGTGCAGATCCCGCAGATGGAATCCACCATCAAGGTCATCGACGAAGCGCTGTCTGAGAAGGAGCGCGAGGAGTTCAGCCGCCTCAAGGTCATCAAGAATCAGAAAAACGGATAATGCTTTTTCGGCCGCCGGCCCCATTTTGGGGCAGGGCGGTCTTTTTGTTTGAGCAGCAAAAGGCTCCCTTTGTGGTTGGGGAGCTGGCGCTGAAGGCGACTGAGGGGGTGGTTTGTCGCTCGGCTTCCGGGTGTTGAGATTGGCTCCCCTGTGCAAGGGGAGCTGGCGCCGGTAGGCGACTGAAGGGTTGTAGGCTTGCTGGTGTTGCCCGTGAACGGGAAATGCGACGGGGTTCCACAACCCCACCGCCGCTGCGCGGCACCTCCCCTTACACAGGGGGAGGCTTTCCGAAAGGGAAATTTTTCGCTTCCTTTTGGTCACAAAAGGAAGGACTATCCGGCAAAACATTGTCTGCCGGAAAATAACCAACAAACCAATCGCACAAAACAAAACGAAAAACCAACCGCCGCTCTTCGGCAAAAGCTGTGCTTTTCCCGCCCGGCCCCCTTGCCAAAAAAGCATGGCCGCGTTATAATTAAGTTTCAGCAAATAAGATTCCACCAAAAGGGGATAGAGAGTTATGGAAACGATGGGCAATCTGCGCCGCACCAACTACTGCGGCGAAGTCAGCCTGGCCGACGCGGGAAAGGAAATGACCGTCTGCGGTTCGATCGCCCGCGCCCGTGATAAGGGCGGCATCATCTTTGCCGACCTGCGCGACACCACCGGCATTCTGCAGATGGTGTTTGACGAGGATACGCCCAAGGACGTCTTTGCCAAGGCCGAAAGCCTGAAGAGCGAATATGTGGTCATTGCCCGGGGCACTCTGCGGGAGCGCGCCGCCAAGACCGATAAGATCGCCACCGGCGACGTGGAACTGTATGTCAGCGAGCTGCGGGTGCTGAGCGAAGCCCAGACCCCGCCTTTCGAGATCCGCGACGGCATCAACGTCAACGATGACCTGCGCCTGCGTTACCGCTATCTGGACCTGCGCCGTCCGTCCATGCACGAACCCATCGTGATGCGCTCCAAGATCTGCCAGGTCGTGCGCAATTACTTCTATGAGCAGCATTTCTGCGAGATCGAAACCCCGACCCTGATCAAGTCCACCCCGGAAGGCGCCCGTGACTATCTGGTGCCCAGCCGTGTGCAGCCCGGCCATTTTTATGCCCTGCCCCAGAGCCCGCAGCTGTACAAGCAGATTCTGATGCTGTCCGGCTTCGACCGTTACTTCCAGGTCGCCCGCTGCTACCGCGACGAGGACCTGCGCGCCGACCGTCAGCCCGAGTTCACCCAGATTGATGAGGAACTGTCCTTCGTCACCGAGGACGACATCATGACCATCAACGAGGGCCTGATCAAGCGTCTGTGGAAAGAAATTCTGAACATCGACGTGCCCACGCCCTTTGTGCGTATGCCCTGGGACGAGGCCATGGGCCGCTTCGGTTCCGATAAGCCGGATACCCGCTTCGGCCTGGAAATCCAGGATGTGAGCAGCGTTTTTGCCGGCACCGACTTCAAGCCCTTCGCCGATGCCCTGGCCGCCGGCGGCACCATCCGTGCCATCAACGCCAAGGGCATGGCGGACCGCCTGACCCGCAAGAACATCGACAAGCTGGGCGAGGTCGCCAAGACCTACGGTGCCAAGGGTCTGGCTTACAGCCGCATGACCGCCGAGAACACCACCTCCAGCTTTGAAAAGTTCCTCACCGAGGAAGAAAAGGCTGCCCTGTACCAGGCTCTGGGTGCCGAAACCGGCGACGTGCTGCTGCTGGTCAGCGACACCGACTGGGTGCGCGCCTGCACCGCCCTGGGCCAGGTCCGTCTGGAGATGGGCCGCAAGTACGAGCTCATCGACAAGGACGCCTTCAACTTCCTGTGGGTGGTGGACTTCCCGCTGTTTGAGTACAGCGAGCAGGAAGGCCGCTGGATGGCCATGCACCATCCCTTCACCATGCCCAAGCCCGAAGACCTGGACAAGGTGGAGAGCGACCCCGGTGCCTGCCGTGCCCTGGCGTACGACATCGTGCTGAACGGTGTTGAGCTGGGCGGCGGTTCCATCCGCATCAACGACCCCGCCCTGCAGGACCGCATGTTCCGTGCCCTGGGCTTTACCGAGGAAAAGGCCCGGGCCAGCTTCGGCTTCCTGATGGATGCCTACAAGTTCGGTGCACCCCCGCACGGCGGTATGGCCTACGGCCTGGACCGTCTGGTCATGCTGATGCTGAAGAAGGATTCCATCCGGGATGTCATTGCCTTCCCGAAGGTGCAGAACGCCGGCGAACCCATGTCCGGTGCGCCTGACGTGGTGGACCCCAAACAGCTGAAGGACCTGTCCATCGCCCTGGTGGACAACCAGTAATCAATTGAATAAGGACCCGCCGCCGGGTGGGTTATACAAAGCGCTGGGCTTTGCGTCGTAGGCCATTGAAGACGTAAAGCACCGGCGCTTTTTGTATGTTCGGCCCGGCGCGGGGGCAAACTGACAAGAAAAAAGGAGATTCGACCTATGAAACCCCATACTCCGGCCCTGGGGGCCGAATTCGGACGTTACGCCGTGCTCAGCGTGCTGGGCATGATGGCGGTATCCTGCTATATCCTGGCCGACACCTTCTTTGTGGCCCAGGGCCTGGGCAGCGAAGGTCTGGCCGCCCTGAACCTGGCCATTCCTGTTTATAACATCATTCATGGCATCGGCCTGCTGCTGGGCATGGGCGGTGCCACCCGGTTCTCGGTGCTCAAAAGCCAGCAGGCCCACGAGGAGGCCAATGTGGTCTATACCCACACCCTGGTTATGGCGGCGGCCGCGTCGGTGGTGTTCGTGCTGGCCGGGCTGACGGTCCCCGGCCCGCTGGCGGCCCTGCTGGGCGCCGAGGGCACTGTCCACACCATGACCACCACCTACCTGCGGGTGCTGCTGATCTTCGCCCCGGCTTTCGTCTTCAACGATGTGCTGTAATGCTATGTGCGCAACGACGGCGCACCCCAGCTTTCCATGGCTGCCACCGTCACCGGCAGCCTGGCCAACATTGTCATGGACTATATCTTCATCTTCCCCTTCGGGTTGGGCATCCTGGGCGCCGTGCTGGCCACCGGCTTTTCGCCGATCATCGGCATTCTGATCCAGGCCCCCCACTGGTTCAGCGCCCGGTGCGGCTTCCGCCCGGTGTGCACCCGGCCCAGCCGCCGCACCGCCGCCCGCATTACCGTGCTGGGCGTGCCCTCTCTGCTGGACCAGCTTTCCGGCGCGGTGGTCATGGTCACCTTCAACTTCCTGATCCTGCGTCTGGCAGGCAACACCGGCGTGGCGGCCTACGGCGTGGTGGCAAACCTCTCTTTGGTGGTGCTGGCAGTGTATTCCGGCCTGGCTCAGGGCATGCAGCCCCTGGTCAGCCGGGCCTGGGGCCACGGCCGGCGGGCCGATTTCTTCCGGCTGCTGCGCTACGCTTTGTTGAGCATGGCTGCGCTGCCGGAACAAGCTGTATCCCCCGTCCCGGGAAACCCCGTAATCACAAAAAGCCCCCGCGGCCGTACGGCTGCGGGGGCTTTGCCTTGCTTACAAGGGGGCGTTTTCAGTATTTCGGGGTGCCTTCCTCCGGTTTGGGCGGTTCGGGGGTGGCAGGGGCATCCTTGGGGGCTTCCGGTGCGGGGGTGACGGGGTAGGTATAGGGCGCGCCCTTGGAGTGAGCGGCCTGGCGGGCAGCGGCCCGGGCTTCCCGGCGGGCACGGCGGGCCGGGCGGGTGATGAGCAGCACAATGACCACGATCACCGCCACCACAACCAGCGGCCACATGTAGACCAGCGCCAGGACCAGTCCCTGCATAAAGTCCACAAAGCCGTCCCAGCCGTAGCCGAAGGCCTGGCCCAGCTTTTCCCCGAAGGTGGCGGGGGTGGCCGGGGTCAGGGCGGACACTTCATACAGGGAGATGTCCACGGTGGAATAGGTGATCTGGTCGTCCATGGCGCGCAGCTGCCGGGTGTAGTTTTCGATCTCATACTGCACGTCCGAAAGCTGACTCTCGATCTCCAGCAGGTCGGCGGTGGTTTCGGCCTTTTCGGCCAGGGCATTCAGCCGGTCCCGCTGGTTTTCCAGCGCAGCCAGACGGGCCTCCACGTCCACATATCCGGCGGTGATGTCGTTGGCGTCCTCGCTCAGATACCGCTGGTTGCCCGCCTTGCCGGCGGATTCCAGAAATGCCCGGTAGTTGTCGGCGGGGACGCGCACGGTGCAGTACAGGCTGCGGTCCCGGTCCTCGGCGGTGCCGTTCTGGCTGCTGTGTTCCAGGTAGCCGCCCTGGGCTTCCACGGCAGTCAGCAGAGAGGTGCGGGCGGCGTCAAAGTCGGTGGCTTCCAGCTCCAGACTGGCGGTGTACACGATCTTGCGGGCGCTCTCACTGGTGGCGCCCGGGTCCAGGGTTACCGTTCCGGCACCGGAGGTATCCCCGGTGCCGGCCTCCCCGCTCGCTTCCTCGGACAGCAGGTTCTCCTGGGGCATGGCGACGGCCTCGGTGGATTCGGTGACATCGGCGCCGGCAGATTTGTCTGTGCTGGAAGCACCGCAGGCGGTCACGGTCAGGGCCAGCACCAGAGCGGTCAGGCCCGCGGCCAGGCGGGCGGACCAACGGGTTCGTTTCATAGGTATTCCTCCTTTTTCAGGGGTCGTTTCCTTGTCACCAGTATAACACGCAAAAATGGACGGCCACGTTACAATTTGATGCCAAAAATAAAGCGGGAACGCCTTTTTTCGGCGTTCCCGCTAAATGTTTGTGCTGTTTTTCAGCCCTTTTGACCAAGAGGCTTGATGTCGTCATTGTCCGCGAAGGCGGCGGCGTTGAATCCGGCGGCCTCCAGGGTGCCGAACTGTTTGCCCAGCTTCTTGGCCTGGGGCAGCACGGTCACATCGTAGTCGGCGCGCAGGCGCTCGGCCTTGGTCAGCACGTCGGCAAAGTCGGCTTCGGGCAGATAGAGCAGGGCCAGTTTGGGCTTGGCGCCGGGAATGGTGTAGCCCTGTTCCAGCAGGATGCCGCAGACGCGCTCGAACCCGATGGAGAAGCCCACGGCTGGAACGGTCTGGCCGATGAACTTGCCCACCATGTTGTCGTAGCGGCCGCCGCCGGCCACAGCCCCGGAGAACTGCGGGCAGGTGACCTCAAACACCATGCCGGTGTAGTAGCCCTGGCCGCGTACCAGGCTGGGGCAGTAGGCCACGCCGTAGCGCCCGGCGGCCAGCTTTTCAGCGGTGGCCAGCACATAGCGCAGGTCGGCGGTCAGCTCGGGGCCCTGCTCGCCGCAGGCGGCGGTGACGGCCTCCAGGCTGAAGTCGCCCCCGCGCAGGAAGGCGTCCAGAGCGGAGATGGCCTCAGCGGGGAAGCCCTTTTCCTCCAGTTCGCTCCGCACGCCGTCGGCGCCGATTTTGTCCAGCTTATCGAAGCTGATGCAGACGGAATCCAGAGTGTCTTCCGCAAAGCCCATGCCGGCCAGCATGGCCCGCAGGATGCGGCGGTCGTTGATGTTTACGGTAAAGCCGGAGAAGCCGATGCGTAGCAGCGCCCGGGCGGTCACATCGATGAGTTCCACCTCGGCGTTGGGGCTGGCGTCGCCCAGAATGTCGATGTCGCACTGGACAAATTCCCGCAGGCGGCCCTTCTGGGGGCGCTCGGCGCGGTAGACGCGGTCGGTCTGGATGACCTTGAAGGGATGGGGCAGGGAATTGCGGTTGGCGGCGTAGTAGCGGGACAGGGGCAGGGTCAGGTCGTACCGCAGGCCCATGTCCGAAAGCTGGGATTCATCCCCGCTGCGCAGGGCGGCGGCCAGCTTTTCGCCGCGTTTCAGGACCTTGAAGATCAGGTTCAGGTTGTCGCCGCCGTCGCTCTTGTTCAGGTTCTCCATGTCTTCCAGGATGGGGGTGGAAATGCGCTGGAACCCGGCGGCACGGTAGGTGGCCAGGATCTCGGCCTGGATGTGGTCGCGCAGGGCCTGCTCTTTGGGCAGAAGATCGCGCATGCCTTTCAAGGGTTGGGTTTTCATAGCTCGGCAGCTCCTTACTCTATTTGAAATGTCCGCACAGACGGCGGAAAATGGCTTATCCGCGGCGTTTTGCCGCGCTGTACTGTATATGATAGCCCCCGGCCGGTGGTTTTGTCAACCGAAAGGACTGCCGCGGCGGGGAATTTTCGCCCCTGCGGCCGGGAATGATAACCCGAAGCCAAAAAGGGGAGGGACCGCATGTGAAAAAGAGCGGGGGCGCGCCGCAGATCCTGGCCGCAGGGGCCGCGGTACAGCTGCTGACCGGCATTCCGGCGGCGTGGGGCGTGTTTCAGCGCCCGGTCATGGAGGAATACGCCTTTACCCGGGCCCAGGCCAGCATGGTCTTTGCGGTGCTGGTGGCGGGATACGGGGTGGGGTGCGCCGTGGGCGGCTTTCTGCAGGACGCCCGGGGCCCCCGCTTCGCCGCCGGCTGGGGCACGCTGCTCATGGGCGGCGGCTTTCTGCTGGCGGCGGTGGCCCCGGCGGGCAACGCCCCCCTGTTTCTGCTGGCGTACAGCGTCCCGGCCGGGGTGGGCAGTGCCTTTCTGGCCCCGTCGGTGCTGGCCTGTGTGCAGAAGTGGTACGCTGGGCGCAAGGGCCTGGCCACCGGCGTGACCGGGGCGGCCATGGGGCTTTCCGGGGCCTTCCTCACCCTGTTTGTGCGGGGTGTGGGCGGCGCCTTCGGTATGCGGGTCTGCTTCGGGGCGTTGGGGGCGGTGATCCTGGCCGTCTGCGGTGCCGGGGCCGCGGTGCTCAGAAACCCGCCTGCCCCCACAGCCCCGGCGGGCACCGCCGCCGACCTGCCGCCCAAAGCCATGGTGCGCACGGTGCAGTATAAACTATGCCTGGCCGGGGTGGCGCTGGGGTCGCCGCCGGTGCTGCTGTTCAGCCCGGACCTGCTGCAGATTGCCACCGACCGGGGCATGGCCGAAAACCTGGCCCCGCTGTGCGTGGTCATCGGGGCGGCAGCTTCGGCGCTGGGGCGGCTTTCCTGCCCGGCTCTCAGCGATAAGGCCGGGCGCAAGCCGGTACTGTACGGCGTGTATGCAGGGCTGGGCATCGGGTCAGCTCTGTTTGCCCTAGCCCAGGGATGGTGGGTGGCCGCCGCCTACGCCCTGCTCACCTTCTTTTACTCCGGCGGGGCGGCGGTGCAGCCTGCGCTGAACACCGACCTGTTCGGGCTGCGCCATGCGGGGGTCAACTACGGCCTGTTGGCCCTGGGCATGAGCGCCGGCAGCCTGCTTAGCTACGCGGGCAGTCAGCTGCTGCCCATGGGGGCCCGGCACTGGGCAGCGGGCATCAGCGCCGCGGCGGGGCTTTTGTGCTTCGCACTTGTAAAACCTTTGTGTCAAAATGGTACAACAGTTGCAAAAAAGAGCACAGGACGGTAAAATAGCTAGGTGACCCCGGGCCTGTCCCGGCGGCCGCCTTGTTTTTTGTGATCTTAATTCCAGGAGGTTTTCGGTTTTCATGCCCAAGCGTACCCTTTCCCCGCGGGAACGGCAGCAGCAGGACCTGGCCCGGATGACGGCTTCCACTGCCACCGCGCTGCTGGTGGCGGTGCTGTGTGTCTTTCCCTTGTATATTGACAAGTTCTCCAATCTGGGACTTACCAAATTTACCGGCGGGTTTACCCTGATCCTGCTGTTTGCCCTCTTTCTCGGCGTCTGCCTGCTGGTGGGGGGCAAAATCCCGGCGGATCGGTTTGCCGCCCGGGACACAGGCGTTATCTGGCTGGGGGCCTTTGCCCTCACCGGGCTGGTGTCCACCCTGCTTTCCATCACGCCGGTGGCCTCGCTGTGGGGGCTGGGCGGCTACTACGGCGGGTATGCCCTGGTGGTCATCACAGCCCTGGCCTACCTGTGCGTGCGGGCCTTTGCCGGGGCCAAAGATGTGAATTTCCTCTTCTTCGGGGTGGGCGTCACGGCGTCCATCGTCACGGTGCTGTATGTGCTCAACATCTTCAACATCGACCTCATCGGTACCTACCGGGATACGGCGGTGGTGGAACGGGCCCAGTTCTTCTCCACTCTGGGGCAGAAAGACTTCAACGCCGGGTTCTTTGCCATCGCGCTGCCCATCGTCTTTTACGCCTGGCTCGCCGCAAAAGGCCGCGCCCAGAATATCGCCTACGGCATCCCCATGATCTTCGGTGGTCTGGCGCTGGCGGTGGTGGACGCCGAAGCCCTGACCCTTGGCGTGGTGGCGGCGGCTATGGTGCTGGTCTGCCATAAGAACTTCGATACCCGCATGGTGCGCAGGGGCGCCCTCATCGGCCTGGCCTTCTTTGCCTGGGCGGCGTGGATGCACTATATGCGGGCCACCGTCTACACCCAGGGCGGCCGGTCGCTGCTGTCCCATTTCGGGGATTTGCAGCTGGCGGTGCCGGGCATGGTGTTCTGTGCCGCGGTGTGGGGGTTCCTTTTCTGGCGGGCCCGGCGGGGCAAGCCGGAACGCAGCCTGTGCCTGGTGGGCCGGGTGATGACCGCGGTCTGTGTGGCTGCGGTGGTGGTGCTGTTCCTGCTGGCCAACCTGTGGGACGGGTTCCCCTCCCTGGGCAAGATGGACCAGTATCTGGTCTTCAACGATGACTGGGGCACCTACCGCGGCACCGGCTGGCGGGCCGCCTGGGGCACCTGGAGCGATGCCCCCCTGTGGCGGATGATTCTGGGCTACGGTCCCGGCACCATGCACAAGGCTATGGTGGCCTGGGCAGGGGATAACCTGACCGACCGGATGAATACCTTCTACGCCGCTCACAACGAATACCTGGAGCAGCTGCTTACCACCGGTATCCTGGGCCTGGTGGCCTGGGTGGGGTTCATTGCGGTGCATCTGCGCCGGGGCTTCCGCGCCTGGACCCGCCCCGGTGTGGCCCCGGTGCTGCTGGCTCTGTGCAGTTATCTGGTGCAGGCGGTGGTGTCCATCCGGGTGTCCATGCTCTTCCCGCTGGTGATGGTGCTCTTCGCCCTGCTGTGGGTGCTGGGCAGTCCCCAGCCGGCGCAGGAAGCACCGGCGCTGCCGGAACAGAATCCGCCCCTGCGGTATGGGCAGATCACGCTGTTTGCCATTGTGATGATGGCCCTGTCGGCACCGCTGTCCCACCTGTTCCTGTTCTTCCTGTTCTGAATCTGATTTATGCGATTTGGCAGCCCACCGGGAATTTTCCCGGCGGGCTGCCTTTTTCTGTGGGGGCGGCTGACAATCGCGCATAAATGGGACCCTTCCCGCCCAAAATTTCCGTGCAGGGGTTGCATCCTGCGAAAAAATCGGGTATACTGCAGTTAGTTAGAAATAACTAACCAAAAACAACCACCGCCCGCCTCCCAAAGGCCGGGCGTTCAGGAAAGGAAGGGATATACCATGAAAACCCTCAGCATTGAAAAGGTCCTCGGCCGCCAGATCATCGACTCCCGGGGCAATCCCACCGTGGAGGCGGAAGTCCGGCTGTCCGACGGCACCGTGGGCCGGGGCGCAGCCCCCAGCGGCGCCTCCACCGGCGAGTTTGAGGCCCTGGAACTGCGGGACGGGGACAAGTCCCGCTACGGCGGCAAGGGGGTGACCAAGGCGGTGGAGAACATCAACACCGTCATCAATGATGCGCTCACCGGGATGGACGCCTCGGACATCTATGCCATCGACGCCGCCATGATCGCTGCCGACGGCACCAAGGACAAATCCAACCTGGGCGCCAACGCCATCCTGGCGGTGTCCATCGCCTGCACCCGGGCCGCCGCCACGGCGCTGGAGCTTCCGCTGTATCGCTTTTTGGGCGGCGTCAACGCCAACCGGCTGCCGGTGCCCATGATGAACATCCTCAATGGCGGCGCTCACGCGGCCAATACGGTGGATGTGCAGGAGTTCATGATCATGCCCGCCGGTCTGCCTTCCTTCTCCGAGGGCCTGCGCGCCTGCACCGAGGTCTTCCACACCCTGCAGGCCCTGCTCAAGAGCCGGGGCCTGGCCACCGCCGTGGGGGACGAGGGCGGCTTTGCCCCCGACCTGTCCAGCGATGAGGAAGCCATCCAGGTGATTCTGGAGGCCGTCGAACAGGCGGGCTACACCCCCGGCAAGGACTTTGTGCTGGCCATGGACGCCGCTGCCAGCGAGTGGAAGAGCGGCAAAAAGGGCGAGTACAAGCTGCCCAAGTGCGGCAAGACCTACACCTCCGCCGAGCTGGTGGCCCACTGGAAGGACCTGACCGACAAGTATCCCATCTGGTCCCTGGAGGACGGCCTGGATGAGGAGGACTGGGAGGGCTGGCAGCTGCTGACCAGAGAGCTGGGCGGCAAGGTCCAGCTGGTGGGGGATGACCTCTTTGTCACCAACACCCAGCGCCTGGCCAAAGGCATTGAACTGGGCTGCGGCAACTCCATCCTCATCAAGCTCAACCAGATCGGCTCGGTGTCCGAAACCCTGGAAGCCATCAAGATGGCCCACAAGGCCGGGTATACGGCCATTTCCTCCCACCGTTCCGGCGAAACCGAGGACACCACCATCGCGGACCTGGCCGTGGCCCTGAACACCTGCCAGATCAAGACCGGCGCGCCCAGCCGCAGCGAGCGGGTGGCCAAGTACAACCGGCTGCTGCGCATCGAGGAACAGCTGGGGAAGGCAGCGGTGTATCCGGGATTTTCTGCCTTCGCGGTAAGACGTTAAAACGTTAAAAAAGAGTAGACGGACCTGTTACTGCCAGCACGGCGGCCGGGTCCGTCTTTTTATGTGAAAACGACAGTTTTCGCCTTGACATCGCCACGGGAATCCACCATAATAAAAGGAATAAAAGAAAAAATATTGATTTTTTGCGGCGGAGGAGAACCGGTACATGACAGATTTTTGCGGAATGACCCGACAGCTGTGGCATATATATTTGTTTCACCGCACGCCGGAGGATTTTGCCCGCCTGCTTCCGATCATCGACCCCAACTGCGTGGTCATTGGGACCGGCAAGCACGAGTTTTATACTTCCGGGGAAAAGCTGCTGGAGGCGCTGGATGATGAGTGCCGGCAGACTGAAGATATGACCTTTGCTCTGTTGGATGAATGGTATCAGGATTGTGTCATCGGGCCGGAATCCCATCTGGTGTATGGCGGTTTTCATATCCGGGACGCCGACAACGATGCCGGTATGGACATGGATGTGCGGTTCAGCGTGGTGTACGCCAAGCGGGGCGAGGACTGGAAGATCGTGCACATTCATCAGTCGGTACCCTACCGGGAGCAGGCATACGGGGAGTACTATCCCAAGACCCTGAGCGAAAAGATCCGGGAAACCCAGCGCCTGGCAGCCCGTATGACCGAGCTAGCCAACTCCGACCCGGTGACGGGGCTGTACAACCATCGCGCATTCTTTGAGCAGTGTGAAAAGAAACTGAACGACGGCCCGGCGTATCTGCTGGTGCTGGACCTGGATGACTTCAAACAGATCAATGACACTTACGGGCATCTGGCCGGGGACGAAGTGCTGAAACAGGTGGGCCGTCTGCTGCATGAAGCCACCCGCCGCATTGATATTCTGGGGCGCGTGGGCGGCGATGAATTCGCTGCCTTCTGCCCGGGCGTTACCACAGACGAAATCGCCATCCGCATTGCCCAGCGCATCATTGGCAAGATCAATGAGAGCGCCGGCGCCACCATCGGCCGTTCGGTACATATTTCCATCGGTATTGCTAAGAAGCAGCCGGATGATACGGTGCGTGATTTGTATCAGCGGGCGGACGAGGCCCTGTATGCCGCCAAGCACAAAGGCAAGAATGCCTGCTTTGTGTATACCTCCACGATCTGACAACAGAATACAGACCCAACAGCCGGACCGGTGCGTTTGCATCGGTCCGGTTTTTGTGTGGCGGGTGTGATTTTTCGGCAGGAGAAAGCGTCTTGATGGATGAAACGGCAAAAACACTGTAACATCGCCCCGCAAAATGCCACTGTATAGATAGAAGCCTCTGCTATTTTGTCACAAGAGGAAACAAGTCAGACACAAGTTGGCCGTATAATACAAATCACATCGCGGGTCAGTGCCCGCAGAACCCGGCAAAGGAAGTGCAAAAGAGGTGACCTCCATGCCCCGTCAGGAGCCCATGAGCCATACAAGTAAAATTCAGTACCGCCGCCCGCAGGCTGCTGCGCCCCGCCGGACCCCCAATACGGCGGGGGCTGCGCGTCCCGGACAGGCCACCCGCCACCCGCAGGATTGGTATGCCATGCGCCGTCGGCGCCGCCGTGCCCGGCATCTGGCGCGCCTGGGTGTGCTGGCTGCGTTGGCTTGTGTGGCCGCTGCGGTGGTGTTTTTCCTGGTGCCCTGCGTGGAGCGTGTCCTGGCAAAGGAACCTGCCGCGCCGCCTGCCGATACGCAGGCCACAACCAAGGCCGTCGCAGCCCCGGGCGAACAGTTGCCGGTGGTGGCCATTGACCCCGGCCACGGCGGGGTGGACCGAGGGTCGGAGGAACCTGGGTTCGGAGAATATGAGATGACCTGGCGCACCGCCAACGATCTGGCAGACCTGCTGGAGGCGGACGGCCGGTTCGAACCCTACCTGACCCTCACCGAGGAGGAAAGCCAGAACCCCGACTGCGCCCGCATCAAGCCCAGCGAGTGTGCCCAGCGCGCCAACGATCAGGGCGCCCAGCTGCTGCTGTCCATCCACGGCAATTCCGATTCCGCAGCCAGTACCTCCGGGTACGAGTGCTATCCCATTCCGCCCGGCAGCACCAACCATGATGAAAGCCTGCGCTTTGCCCGGTGCCTGACCCAGGAGTTCGGCAACCTGGGCCAGCGGCTGCGGGGCCTGGACGGTGTGCGGTACATATATTACGGTGACGACGACGAAAAGCTGCTGTATGAATCCGATGATACCTCCGTCCATGATGACCCCACCTTCGGGATTCTGGAGTATGCCGCCTGCCCGGCGGTGCTGTCGGAACAGTGCTTCATCACCAACAGTGCCGATGTGGACCTGCTGGGCGATGAGGACGGCTGCCGGACGGCCGCCAAGCCGTATTATCAGGCCATCTGCAGCTGGTTCGGGCTGGAACCCAACCAGTAAAACGCCATTCCCGCGCAACGCGCTTCTTTTTCTGTGTGGCCGGGGAGAACCCCCAACCATCCCCGGCAAAAGCCCTCCGTGACGGACAACACGGAGGGCTTTCCTTTTGCTGCGGGAAAAAATGCCGTGCCAATTGGGCAAACTCTCGACAAAGGCCCCTATATATGGTATATTGAGGTACAGGCCACCCGATGAAATGGGGGCCCGCAAGGAGATTTTGACCATGAGTGAAATGATTTATGATATGGCCGTTGTGGGCGGCGGCCCCGGCGGCTGCACGGCTGCCCTGTATGGCGCCCGTGCAGGCCTGAAAACCGTTCTGCTGGAAAAACTGGCGGCGGGCGGCCAGATGGCCGACTCCCCCCTCATCGAGAACTATCCCGGCTTCCCCGAAGGGCTGGACGGGTATTCCCTGGGCGACCTGATGCGCCAGGGAGCCGAGCGGGCAGGGGCGGAGTTCCGCTATACCCAGCTCATGAGCGCCGACCTGACCGGAGAGGTGAAGCACCTGCAGACCGACAGCGGTGAGGTGCTGGCCCGCACGGTGGTTCTGGCACCGGGAGCATCCCCCCGTCCGCTGGGCCTGCCCAACGAAAAGGAGCTGCTGGGCCGGGGCATGGGCTACTGCGCCGCCTGTGACGGCATGCTCTACCGCGGCAAGACCGTGGTGGTCGTGGGCGGCGGCAACACGGCGGTGGGGGATGCACTGCATCTGGCCAACCTGTGCAAAAAGGTGTATCTGGTGCATCGCCGGGACGAACTGCGTGCGCCGGCGCCCAACGTGAAAGCTCTGGAAAACAGCGGCGTGGAGATCGTCTGGAACGCCCGCCCGGCGGAGCTGGTGCAGGGCGAGGACGGCCGCCTGTGCGCTTTGAAAGTGGAGGACGTGCATACCGGCGCTATCCGGGAGCTGCCCTGCGAGGGCGTGTTTGCCGCCATCGGCCGCGTGCCGGAAACCGGGCTGTTCCGGGACCAGGTGAAGTGCGATGCCGCCGGCTATTTTGATGCCGACGAAACCACCCGCACCAACCTGCCCGGCGTCTTTGCGGTGGGGGATGCCCGCGCCAAGGCGGTGCGCCAGGTGGTCACCGCCACCGCTGACGGCGCCGTGGCCGTGCACTTTGCCCAGGAGTACCTGGCAGGGGTGGAGGCGTAAGGCGTTTCTGCGGCTCTTGCCTTGCACGGCGGGCATACAGCGGGAATCATAAACCTGTTGTTGACATTGTCAGTGATAGGGATTATGATGATATAAACTTTGATAGAAAGCGAGGTGCTTCATGATGAAAAACAGCAGAATCAATAGGAAAGCTGAATATCTTTGGAGGACCTCGGTTGCACTATAAGTTTTTCATGGAATTTCTTTTGCCGTGGTTTGTCAGCCACGGCTTTTTTGTTTGCTTTTTGGTGTGATCTTCTGTTCTTCATAGATATTCAAACAAGACCGCTTGTCGAGTAAGTTGGCCTGATTTATGGAGGATTTTATGATTCATCTTAAAGCAACTTGAATTGGCAGGAGAAAAACATGCAATTTGTATTTAGGCCATTGTCACAAAGGAATGCGCTGGAAATTGCGAATGAATGGAAATATGACGGTATCTATTCTTTTTATGATATGACTGCTGATGCAGAAGACTACGAAGAGTTTGTTGATGAAACTTTGCGGAATCAAAACGACCACTATGAGGTGTTGGAAAACGGTGTGTTGGTCGGGTTCTTTTGCGTGATTCAAGAAAATCAATCTATGGAAATCGGGCTCGGGATGAGGCCGGATCTCTGCGGCAAAGGCAACGGAATCCCATTTGTAAAGAAAATCATAGAGTATGTGGAACAGCATTACAAATTTGACCGGCTCATCCTGAATGTAGCAGTGTTTAATCAAAGGGCGATTAAAGTATACCATTCATGTGGATTCAAGGATTCCGCAATCGTGAAACGCAGGTCCAACGGCGGTGTATACGATTTTTTGACCTTGGTGAAAGAGTACTGAATCTCTGTTCGCAGAGGGAAAAACGCAACAGACTTGCAGGGTCAGAACGGATACGGCATGGAGTTGAATGGCGTGGCCGGTGAGCAGTACCCTTGCCCGAAGCCTCCCCTGTGTAAGGGGAGGTGACGCGCAGCGGCGGTGGGGTTGTAAAGCCCGCCTTATCGCCCGTTCACGGGAAACACCAGCAACTCTACAACCCCTCAGTCGGCCTTCCGGCCGCCAGCTCCCCTTGCACAGGGGAGCCGACCTCTCCCCCCAAGCCTCCCCTGTGTAAGGGGAGGTGCCGCGCGGCGGCGGTGGGGTTGTAAAGCCTGCCTTATCGCCCGTTCACGGGAAACACCAGCAACTCTACAACCCCTCAGTCGGCCTTCCGGCCGCCAGCTCCCCTTACACAGGGGAGTCACTCTCTGCCCCGGAACTGTCCCGGCGGTTGGTGGGCGTGCAGCTCTCTTTCCCGAATCCTCCCCCTGCACAGGGAAGCCGGTTTCTACAACAAAAAACACACCACCCCCGGTCCCGTAAGGAACCGGGGGCGGTGCTTTATAACAGCAAAGGACAATCAGAAATCAGGTGTCGTCATCAGCCATGTTGCCCAGTGCCTTGGCCTGCTCAATGACTTTGCTTTCCAGCATCTGGGGCAGGGTTTCATAGCGGACGAACTCAAAGGTGTAGTACCCGCGGCCCTGGGTCAGCTGCCGCAGGAAGGTGGTGAAGTCCTGCATTTCGGCCATGGGCACTTCGGCTTCCACCATCTGGCCGCCGTCCTCGTCCGGGCTCATGCCCAGCACGCGGCCGCGGCGTTTGGTCACTTCGCCCATGATGTCACCGGTGTTCTCGGCCGGGACATGGGCTTTCAGGGTGCCGATGGGTTCCAGCAGCACGGGGCTGGCTTCGGGGATGGCGGCCTTGTACGCCAGCTTGGCGGCCATGATGAAGGCCATTTCGCTGGAGTCCACGGGGTGATAGCTGCCGTCCAGCAGGGTGGCTTTCATGCCCACCATGGGATACCCGGCCAGCACGCCGTGGGCTGCGGCCTGCCGCACGCCCTTTTCGACGGCGGGGAAGAAGTTCTTCGGCACGCTGCCGCCGAACACCTTCTCCTCAAAGACGATGTCGTCGCCCTCGCAGGGCTCGAACTGAATCCACACGTCACCAAACTGACCGTGACCGCCGGTCTGCTTCTTGTGGCGGCCCTGAGCCTTGCAGGACTTGCGGATGGATTCCCGGTAGGGAACGCGGGGCACTTCCAGCGTGATCTCCACGCCGAACTTGTTCTTCAGTTTGGCCACGGCCACTTCCAGATGCTGGGTGCCCAGGCCGGCAATGATCTGCTGCTTGGTTTCGGGGTCCACCGTGAAGGTGATGGCCGGGTCTTCTTCCATCAGGCGGGCCAGCGCGCCGGAAACCTTGCCCTCGTCGCCCTTCTTGGCCACCTTGACCGCCATGCGGTAGCAGGCGGCGGGATATTCGGGCGCGGGCAGGCTCACCACCCGGGCGGGGTCACACAGGGTATCGCCGGTCTTGGCGGTGGTCAGCTTGGCCACAGCGCCGATGTCGCCGGCCACAATGGCGGGGGTATCGCTCTGGCGCTTGCCGCAGACGGTCAGGGTCTTGCCCAGACGCTCGGGCTGTCCGGTGCGGGCGTTCACCACGTTGGAAGTGGCGCTCAGCTTGCCGGCCAGCACCTTGATGAAGCTCAGTTTGCCCACGAAGGGGTCGGCCACCGTCTTGAAGACGTAGGCGCAGGTGGGAGCGGTTTCATCCACGGTGATCTCCACCGGGTTGCCGTCCTTGTCCTCGGCCACCTGGGCGGCGGCGTCGGCGGAAGGCAGCAGTTCTTTCAGGTTGTAGACCAGCATGTCCAGCGCCTGCATGTTCACTGCACTGCCGCAGAACACGGGGGTGATCTGGCCGGTGCGCACGCCGGCGGCCATGCCGGAAACGATCTCCTCAGTGGTGAACTCCTCACCCTCGAAGAACTTTTCCATCAGGGCTTCGTCGGTTTCGGCAATGGCCTCGTTCATGGCCTGGATCAGACCTTCGAAGCGGTGGCCGATGTCCGGCATGTCCACCTGGACCTGCTTGCCGCCCTCATATTTGAAGGCTTTCTTGCTGAACAGATTGATGTACACGTTGGTGCCGTCATCCAGACGGGCGGGAACGACACAGGGGCAGATGGAAGGACCGAACTTGATCTTCATCTGTTCCAGAATCTTGAAATAATCGGCATTTTCCAGGTCGGCCTTGGTCACAAAGACCATGCGGGCCTTGTTGTTTTTCAGCGCCAGGGCATAGGCTTTCTCGGCGCCGACAGTCACGCCGGAACGGCCGGACACACAGATCAGCACGCTCTCGGCGGCGCGGATCCCCTCGCAGGAACCGGACTCAAAGTCAAACAGGCCGGGCACGTCGATCAGGTTGTACTTGGTCCCGCCGATCTCCACCGGGACCACGCTGGAATTCAGCGAAGCCTTGCGCTTTGCCTCCTCGGGGTCAAAGTCGCTGGCGGTGGTGCCGTCTTCCACCCGGCCCATGCGCTCGGTTGCGCCGCTCATATACAGAAGTGCTTCCACCAAAGTGGTCTTGCCGCAGCCGGCATGGCCGGCCACCAGAATGTTGCGAATGTCCTTGCTGGCGTATTCCATCGTATTCAAACCTCTTTTCGCGCCGTGCCCGGTCCCACGCAGCAACTCAATTTCCGACCGTTCGGCGTTATGTGATGGGGGTGGCGGGCCGCGCCCGTTCCCCGAATGATTCTACTTTACCACATGTTTGGAGAAAATTAAACAGTTTTTTTGGTAAAGTTATAAAAATTTTGTAAATAAAAACGATACAAAAGGCGGGTTCTGCGTTGGAACGTTATTTGCGTTATTGGAATATTCACCGGTCCAGCCGCAGCACCGCCACCGTGATGTCATCCTGCCGTGCGCCGCTGCGCCGCACGGCGCTGTCGGCCACTGCCTTGGCCACCTGGTCGGGGTCGTGGCCCAGCCGGGCGCACAGCTGCAGTTGCTCCACCAGCCAGTCGCTGCCGTCGCACAGGGCGCCGTCGGACACCAGCACCACCATGTCGCCCTCGGCCAGGCTCAGGGCGGTGGAACGCCCCACCACCGAATCGCTGACCCCCATGGGCAGGCTGGGGGCTTCCAGCACCCGGGCCACCCCGTTCCGCACCAGAAAACTGGGGGCTGCCCCGGCCTTGAACACCCCGGCCCGGCCGGTGTACAGGTCCACCGTCAGCAGGTCCAGGGTGGCGCCGGATTCTTGGTCGGCACACTTCATGCCCAGGGCCACGTTCACCAGCCGGGCAGCGCTCTCGGCGGCAAAACCTGCCCGCAGCAGCTGGGCGGTGAGCTTGGCAGCCATCCGCCCGTCCACCGCGGCAGCCTTGCCGGTGCCCATGCCGTCGCACAGCAGCATCTGGGCCCGGCCCGCCCGGTCGCAGAACTGGTCACAGGCATCCCCGCTCACCGTTTCCGGCGGGGCCGGGCGGCTGGCCAGCCCGAACACCGGGGTGAACAGCGGCCGTTCCCCGAACCGCAGCATGCTCACCGTGCGGCACTGGCTCAGGTCCGGCAGGTCGAAGTCCCGGCGGCAGATGCGCCCCACCTCCCGGGACAGGGCCTGCAATTCCTCGTCGGTGAATTTCATGCGGGGCACCGTCACACTCACACTGATGCGCCCGGCCACATCGCTGGTGGCGCTGCATTCCAGGGGTTCCAGCCCCAGGGTGGAAAACAGATTGGCCACCTTGGCTTCCCGCCGCGGGTCGGGCAGACCCGCCTGTCCCAGCCGGGAGGCCATCTGGGCCAGGGCGGAGGCCATGGCGCTGTACTGCTCGGTCAGAGCATTGCGCAGCAGGCTGGCCCGGGCCCGGGTCTGGCGGCGGCTGGTCCACAGCCGGTACCCGTGGGTCACGGAGCCGCACAGCTCGCTGGGGTGGGTACACACGCTCAACTGGCCGGGCAGGTCCTCCAATTCCACACGCCCCCGGGCGTCCAACGCGCCGCGCAGCTTGTACAGCCCGTCCACCGCCGTGGAGTAGCCCCGTATCCAGCAGGCAGAACGGCGCTCGCACTGCTGGCAGACATGGCGGGCAGTGTACTCCACCACAAAGTCGTAGGTTTCGCCCCTGGGCGGCAGCTGCCGCTCGCAGACCTCATTCACCGTGTCCGCAATGTCCGAAAGACTGTCCGCCACCCCGGCCAGGCGCCGGGCGGCACCGCTCAGGGTCTGGCTCACCACCGGCGGGGCCGGCGGCGGAAACACGGCCCGCATGGCTGCGGCCGGGCAGGCCAGGTAACCTGTCACCCCCACAGCTGCCGAAATGCACAGCCACAAGGCCCCGGCAGGGGTGGGGGAGGCCAGGGCGCCTACGCCGCAGCCCAGGGCAAACACCCCCACGCACCGCCAGCTCTCCCCGTTGGCCAGCACAGCGGCCCCCAAAGTGCCCAGGGCCACGGCCAGGGCCGCATAACTCAGTTCCGGGGACGCCGCCGTCACTGCCGCCGCCATGGCTACGGCCAGCACGGCGCTCTGCTCCAGGCTGCCCGCAAAGGCAGTGCAAAGCCCGGTCCCGGCGGCCAGGACCAACCCCGGGGCAAATCCGCCGCCCAGCAGGGGCATCAGCCGCTGGGCGCAGGCCGCTGCCATGGAAAGCCACAGGCAAAGGCCCCGGGGTTTGCTGTGGGGCAGGGCGTGGATGGCCGCCCCGAACCCGGCCGCCAGCACGGCGGTGGAAAGCACCTGCGCGGTATCTCCCAGAGCGGCGGGCCCGGCCACGCTCACCGCCAGCTGTTCCGCCAGCAGGGCGGCACACCCGGCCGCTGCGCCCCATATGTACTGCTTTTTGCCCAGCTGGGCCGCCACGCACCGCCCGGCTACCGTGGCCACCAGCGCCCCCGCCAGCTTGAGCCCCAGCGTGAAGGGCTGAAAGGCCAGCGACCCTGCCAGCGCGCCCACCATGGCAGGCAGGGCAAACCCGGGTGGACAGCCCGCCGTCAGCGCCAGACCCAGGGGTGCGGCGCCGTACAGCTGCCCGGCGCCCAGCAGGCACCCGGCGCCCAGGGCTCCCAGCCGCCACAGCAGCGCCCCCGAAAGCATCCGCTCCCGGGGCGCGGCCTCCAGGGCTGGGGGACTTTCGGCTTCCCGGTCGGCGGGTCCGGCCGCCGGCGGCATCCGGGTCTTGTCTTTGGTAAAAATCGGCATAATAAAAACCCCTCCCTCATATGCGGTTGTGCCAGGAAGTATAGCCTGTGCACCCTGCGCTTTTTGCCGCAGGACAGCGAAAGCCCAAAACCAAACAAAAAGCCGCCCGCCCCGCCCGAAATGGCGAAAAACGCCCCGATGCCCTTGCTTGTGCGGCGGCCAAAAAGAGAATATACTGAAAAGAAGATCAACGCCCCAGAGGCGGACCGGGAGGATACGGGATGCGGTATTACGGATGTACATCGCCGGACTGCGAATTTGTCACCATGCGGGAGGACCTGGAGGTCTGCCCCCAGTGCGGCAACGGAGAGTTTGCGGAAGTGGAAGAATCCGACATCACCCCCCGGGGTTGGCTGTGCCTTTGCCGGGAGGCGGACCGGGCCGGGGACCCGAAGCTGGCCTATGATTTCTGCTGCCGGGGCGCCGTGCGGGGCGATTCTGACTGCCTGTGCGAACAGGGACGGCGCCTGCATAAAGGGCGCGGTACGCTGCGCAGCCTGGAAAAAGCGGCGGCCTGCTTTGAACAGGCGGCCGCCCAGGGCAGTGCCGACGGCCGGTGCCTGTTGGGGTTGTGCTTTGAAAAGGGGGAAGGGCGCCCCCAGAGCTGGGAAAATGCGGTCTTTTTGTACAAGCAGGCGGCAGAACAGGAATTTGCCCCCGCCCAGTGCAATCTGGGGTGGTGCTATGAGTTTGGCAAGGGCGTGCCCATGGACAAAAAGGCGGCGGCCTACTGGTACGGAATGTCGGCCCTGAAGCGGGACCCCCGGGGCGAATGCTGCCTGGCTGTATGCTACCTCAACGGCATCGGTGTGGAGAAGGACGTGGCCCGGGCAGTGCAGCTGTATACACTTTCGGCGGCAGCGGGGTATCCGCCGGCCCGCTGTGCCATGGGCGGCCTGTATGAGGAAGGCCTGGGGGTGGAAAAGGACCCCAGGCGTGCGGTGGCCTGGTACCGGCAGGCGGCGGAAAGCGGGTTGGACCGGGCGCAGTTTGCCTTGGGCCGCTGCTATGAAAAGGGCATCGGAGTGGAAAAAGACCAAGCGACTGCCGCCCGGTGGCTTACAGCCGCCGCCGAGCAGGGCCACGCGGGGGCACAGGTCCTTATGGGGCTGCGGTGTGAACTGGGCGAAGGCGTCAAGCAGGACGGGGCCGCCGCGGTGCGCTGGTATCGGAAAGCCGCCCGGCAGGGGGACCCGAATGGGGAATACTGCCTTGGACTGTGTTGCCGGCAGGGCGTCGGGATGGAGGCCAGCCCGGCGGAAGCGGTGCGGTGGTTTGCCGCCGCAGCCGAGCATGGCGATGCCAGAGCCCTGTTTGCCCTGGGTGAATGCTACGAAAATGGAGAACTGCTGCCCCGGGACCCGGTCCAGGCGGCGGAACTCTATACCCGGTCGGCCCGGCAGGGCAATCCCGTGGCTATGACGCGGCTGGGCTGGCTGTATGAGAGCGGCACCGGCGTACAGCGGGATGCGGTCCGGGCGGCTGCCTGGTACCGCCGCGCGGCGGACAGGCAGTATGCACCGGGGCAATGCCGGCTGGGCTGGTGCTATGAGAGCGGTACCGGTGTGGAGAAGGACCCCCGGAAAGCGGTGCGCCTGTACCGGTCGGCGGCTTTGCAGGGGGATACCCAGGGAGCATGCAACCTGGGCGTATGCTATGAAAACGGCGTCGGCCTGGAAGCCGACGCCGGGGAAGCCATGCGCTGGTATCTTCTGGCCGCGGAAAAAGGGGATGCGCGGGCGCAGTGGTATCTGGGCCTGAACTATGAGGATGGCCGGGGAACGGACCGGGACCCCGCCCGGGCGGTGTACTGGTATACCCGGGCCGCCCGGCAGGGACACGCCCAGGCCCAGGAACGCCTGGGGCGGTGCTGCCTGAAAGGCTGGGGGACCGAGCCTTCCTTGGAGCAGGCACGGCACTGGTTTGAGCAGGCGGCCGCCCAGGGACTGCCCGCGGCCCGGTACGGGCTGGGGTTCTGCCTGGAGCGGGAAGGCGACGGCCCCCGGGCGGTGGAAAATTACCGGACGGCGGCAGACCACGGGGAGCCCCGGGCCATGTACCGCCTGGGCCTGTGCCTGGAGCGGGGATTCGGTACGGAGAAAAATCTCCGGACGGCGTTGCAATGGTTCCGGAAAGCGGCGGAACAGGACCAGCCCGAAGCCCGGTATAAACTGGGATTGTATGCCGAAAAGGGCTGGGGCGGCGAGCCCCGCAGCCTGATCCGGGCCAAGGTGCTGTACCGCATGGCGGCGGAACAGGGAAACGAGGAGGCGCGCAAGGCACTGGAACGGCTGGAACGCCGCTGGTTCTGACCCTACACCCAGGGCCGGGCCAGCCATTCTCCCAGATACACATAGGGCAGGGAATACCGGTCCCGCAGCAGGGTTTCCGCCTCTATGCAGGGAGCCGGTGTGCCGGCGGCCAGGGGCAGCCGTGCCGCCGCCGTGAACACCGGCCCCGCGCCGAATACGGCGCAGCCGCCGCCTTCAGCGGCCAGGCGTTTCCATAAAGGAACGGTGTCGGCGGGGGTCAGGGCTGCGGCACCCCCCTGGGCGCACAGCAGCAGACTGCCGGACCCTGCCAGACACCGCACCACCGCCCGGCTGCCGCCGGTGCGCAGGGCACCCCGCAGCACGCACAGGACCGCCGCCTGCAAAAGCCGCCCGCGCACCGAGGCGGGCAGGCTTTCCCCCGGCGGGATCATGGCGTACAGCCACCCCGGACGGCGCCGTACCCCGCTCTGCACCGCCCGGCACAGGGCGTCCAGCTGGGCGGCGGTATCCACGGGTTTTCCGGGCGGCGGACCGGGGCACAGCAGTTCGGCGGCGGTCAGCAGCCGCAGACCGCCAAACACCGGCTGCGGGTCAAGCCCGGCCAGCTCCCGGCGGGCGGCCTGCTCGGCCAGACGAGCCCGGATTTCGCTGCTCGGCTGCTCCATGGCACTGACCTCCTTTCATTGCAAGCGGTAACAGCGCTATTGTATGCAAAAAATCCGGCCGGTGCGCCCGGAAAATGCTGCCACACCGTTTTTTGGCACTCTTTTCCCGGCTCTGCTGGGCGGTGCGGGCATATCCTATGGACACAACGCCGAAAAACGGGGCGACAATGCCTCTCGTTTTTGACCAAATAGCATGATTTTTGGATTTTGGTGTTAAAATAATAACAACACACTTGCAGTTTTTGTGCAAATCGAGTACAATAGAAGCATACCGGAACGCGGTGCTGTCACCGCTTCCAGGTGGGGCGGACAAGCTGCCCCGAATCAACAAAATCTTGGGAGGATTTTACTATGGCTGTTAAAGTTGCTATCAATGGTTTTGGCCGCATCGGCCGCCTGGCCTTCCGTCAGATGTTCGAAGCCGACGGCTACGAAGTCGTCGCCATCAACGACCTGACCAGCCCCGCTATGCTGGCTCACCTGCTGAAGTACGACACCGCTCAGGGCTCTTTCCTGGGCAAGATCGGTGAGCACAAGCACACCGTCGAAGCCGGCGAGGATTACATCGTCGTCGACGGCAAGAAGATCACCATCTACGCCATCAAGGACGCCAAGGATTGCCCCTGGGGCGAACTGGGCATCGATGTCGTGCTGGAGTGCACCGGTTTCTACACCTCCAAGGCTAAGAGCATGGCTCACATCGAAGCCGGCGCCAAGAAGGTTGTTATCTCCGCTCCTGCTGGCAACGACCTGAAGACCATCGTCTACTCCGTCAACGAGAAGACCCTGACCGCTGACGACCAGGTCATCTCCGCTGCTTCCTGCACCACCAACTGCCTGGCTCCCATGGCCGACACCCTGAACAAGACCTATCCGATCGTTTCCGGCATCATGACCACCGTTCATGCTTACACCGGCGACCAGATGATCCTGGACGGCCCGCAGCGCAAGGGCGACCTGCGCCGCGCTCGTGCTGGTGCTCAGAACATCGTTCCTAACTCCACCGGCGCTGCCAAGGCTATCGGCCTGGTCATCCCCGAACTGAACGGCAAGCTGATCGGCTCCGCTCAGCGCGTTCCCGTCCCCACCGGCTCCACCACCATCCTGGTTGCCGTTGTCAAGGGCAAGGACGTCACCAAGGAGAGCATCAATGCCGCTATGAAGGCTGCTGCTTCCGAGAGCTTCGGCTACAACGAAGATCCCATCGTTTCTTCTGACGTCATCGGCATGCGTTACGGCAGCCTGTTCGACGCCACCCAGACCATGGTCACCAAGATCGACGACGACACCTATCAGGTTCAGGTCGTGTCCTGGTACGACAACGAGAACAGCTACACCAGCCAGATGGTCCGCACCATTAAGTACTTCGCTGAGCTGTAATCGAGTCCTCCCCAACGATATACCGTGTATTTCGGGTGATTCCGCAGCGTAAGTGATCTCCCGTTGCCCCGGCTGCAAGGCCCCGGCAGGGCGTGAACTGCGACAATTGTTGGAAAAAATCGTAGCTGAACTACGATAAACCTCAGACACGAAACAAAGCCCCTTTTGGTTGTGTATGCAACTGAAAGGGGCTTTTTATTATGTTGTTGTCAGATGCATGTACGGAATACCTTTTTAGTTGCCAGGTGCGGCGGCTGTCGCCTAAAACGATTGATAATTACCGTAAACAGATTTTGTATTGGCAGCGCTATTTGGACGAGGTTTGTTCCGTTCAAGAGGTAGAAAAGGTAAGACCGATTCATATTAAGAATTTTATTTCCCTGCGGCAGCAGGATCACCGAAAACCCGCCTATATCAATGACTTGTTGAAGTAAAGTAAAAAACGAACAAAAGGTTGAAATGTGGCTATAAGAGGCAAGGAAAACGCACTTTTGGAGAGATGGCTTTTGCAAGAAGAATACAATCTACGGCTTAAGCATTGGATTTTGTGTGCGACCAAGAATATAGTCCACAGATACATGGTAGTAGTCAGCCAGTGTTACTAAATGTTCCAGTGGTATGGTTTGAAATCCACGCTCATAACGGGAATAGACTGTTTGCTGGATATGCAGGAGGGCGGCTATGTTGGTTTGGGATAAGTCGTGATCTTCACGAAGGTCCCGTAAACGACGTAGATACATAGTACACACCTCCTGTTTGAGTATCAATAAGTACTATTGACGATACCATGGAGATGTGATAAAATACCGATGTTAGAACTTATAAGTACTAAAAAGAGGGAGGGACTTGATTATATATTGCGGAAATACCAAAAACACAAAATTAGGGTAATGGTATGAATTGGTGTGAGGGAGGCTTACAATGATCGTTATATTGTTAATCATTATTGCGTGCTGTCTGTTGTTTGGCGCAGATGCGACAAAGTCGGGATTGAATGGCTGCTTAACAGTCGGAATTGCCTTTTTATTTATATTGGCTCTGATTCAAGGCTTCATTGATATTGTTGTATAAAAAGAAAGGGTGTTTTCGTATGAGTGAAAAAACGATTCTGGCAATTTTTGCTGGTGTTATTGTATTCTTTATTCTGATTGGAATGTTGGGAGATTCATCGTCTACATCGGGCAATTCATACACATCAAGCAATTCCAATAGCAACTCTGACTATTATTACAGCGGCAAAGGAAGCGCCTGGGACGAACAAGTCAACGATATCTATAATGAATATGGCGAAGATGCCGGTATGAGTGCAGAAGAAATTGATGCCGCTATGCGAGCTATGGAACAGGGGCTGAAAGAGCAGGGATAAATCATATGATCCGTCCATTCTACTGATTTGACAGGCATTTTCATTGTGGTATCCGTCAATCTAGCCTATACCCTATCTTTACATGCCGCCGGGGCTGCTAATTTGTAAAATTAGAGTCCCGGCGGCTTTTTTCTTACAACTTGTAAAGAACGTCCAGAAGTCCAAATTAACACTCTACCCATATGCTTCAATAGAAACGTAAGGAAGAGGATGCACCATGAAAATTGCCTATGTGAGAGTTTCCACCGTTGAACAGAACGAAGCGCGGCAGATTGAAGCGCTGAAAAAATACGGGATCGACAAGTGGTTTACTGAGAAAGTTTCCGCCAAAGATACCAACCGCCCGCAGCTGCAAGCCATGCTGGAATTTGCACGGGAAGGGGATACAGTGTATATCCACGATTTCAGCCGTTTGGCGCGTTCTACATCGGACCTTTTGAAGATGGTGGAGCTGTTGCAGGCCAAGGGTGTGCATCTTGTGAGCAACAAAGAAAGCATTGACACCAGCACCCCAACAGGAAAACTGATGCTGACCATGTTGGGCGCTATCTATGAATTTGAGAGAACCAATCTGTTGGAACGGCAGCGGGAAGGTGTGGCCATTGCAAAGACGCAAGGAAAATACAAGGGCCGCAAAGAAATCAAGGGTTATCGTCCGACCTTTGGTCCATACGGTAATGTCTGAGATCTGCTGCGGCTTCGGCTGCGGCGAACAGTAACACGAAACAAAGCCCCTTCCGATTGTGTATGCAACCGGAAGGGGCTTTTTGTATTTAGGGGAACTTTTCTGGGCACAGAAAAGGGCAAAACGACCTGCGCTGTGCCGCTCTCACCGCCTCCCGTCCCGCGGGGGATACCGCCGGGGGGTGTCGGTGCAGAACAAAATATAATCGATGCTCACATCGTAGATCTCCGCCAGGGCCACCAGAAAATCGGCGGTCAGGGGCTGGGTCCCCGTTTCCAGATAACTGTATTTGCGCTGGGTGATGCCGATTTTGTCGGCCAGCTGCTGCTGGGTGTAGTCGTGATCTTCCCGCAATTCCCGTACGCGATTGGTCATTGTGTCCACCTGCCTTCTTCTACTACAAGAATAGGCTAGATAGATTCTGTCTATTGACTTTTAGATAAATATTATCTAAAATGAGGCAAAAGACCAAAACAAAGGTGGCGTAAAGAAATGAATGACCGGGAAAAAGCAGATGCCTTTCCGCCGGAGCCACAAAGCGGGGAAGGGGACAAACCGCATATGGGGCTGAACACCCTGTCGTTTCTGCTGCCGCCGGCGGGAGCGGGAATGTATCTGGCACTGCGGCGCACCACGCCGCTGCGTGCGGCCGCTGCGGGCCGGTGGGCCTGGGCGGGAATGGGATTTTACGCCGGGTGTTATCTGGTTTTGTGGCTGTGTTTCCGGCAATAAAAAGGCGGCGCTCTCCCCGTTGCGGGAGGGCGCCGCGTTGCAATTGACAGGTTGTTTATTCGTCCTTCTGGCGGGCGATGGCCGCCACCACGCCGGACAAGGCCAGCAGGGCGATCAGGTTGGGAATGGCCATCAGACCGTTGAAGAAGTCGGCCAGCTTCCAGACCAGGTCCACCTTGAGGGTGGAGCCCACCAGCACAAACAGGACCACAATGGCACTGTATACCGGCAGGGCTTTGGTGCCGAACAGGGCCTTGAAGTTCACCTGGCCGAAGAAATACCAGCCCAGAATGGTGGAGAAGGCGAAGAACAGCATGCAGATGGCGATGAAGACCTGCCCGAAAGGCCCGAAAGTCTGGGCAAAGGCGGCCTGGGTCAGGGCGGTGCCGTCCAGACCGGTGGAAACCAGACCGGAGGTGATGAGCACCAGGCCGGTGAGGGTCAGAATGACAAAGGTGTCGATGAAGACGCTGACGATGGCCACGGCGCCCTGGTCCTGGGGCCGTTTGACCTTGGCGATGGCGTGGGCATGCGGGGTGGAGCCCAGGCCGGCCTCGTTGGAGAACAGCCCGCGGGCCACACCGTAGCGGATGGCTTGCTGCACCGTCACGCCGGCCACACCGCCGGCCATGGACTGGGGCCGGAAAGCCATGCCGAAGATCTGCACAAAGGCGTCGGGCAGGGCGGTGATGTTCAGGAGCAGGATGACCACACAGCCCAGAATGTAAAAGATGGCCATGATGGGGACCAGCTTCTCGGTCACGGCGGCAATGCGCTGCACGCCGCCCAGGAAGATGAACGCCGCAATGGCGGCCACCACAACGCCCACCACCAGCTTGTTCACGCCAAACGCATTGTGGAAAGCGTCACTGATGGAGTTGGACTGTACCATATTGCCCATAAAGCCCAGGGCCAGCACAATGGCTACCGAGAAGAACCCGGCCAGGAACTTTCCGAAGCGCCCCTTGAAGGCGGCGCGGATGTAGTACACGGGACCGCCGGTCACCTGGCCGTCCACGGTGGTCTTGTAGGTCTGGGCGAGCACGGCCTCGGCGTAGATGGTAGCCATGCCGAAGAAGGCGGACACCCACACCCAGAACAGGGCGCCCGGGCCGCCGCTGACCAGAGCGGTGGCGCAGCCGGTGATGTTGCCGGTGCCTACCTGGGCCGCCACGGCGGTGGACAGCGCCTGGAAGGAGCTCATGCCGTCCTTGCCGGCGGCTTTGCCGTGCAGGCTGAACCCGCCGAACAGGCGGCGCATACCCTCGCCGAAGCGGCGGACCTGGATAAAGCCCAGGCGCAGGGTGAAGAAGATGCCGGTGCCCACCAGCAGAAACACAAGGATGTAATCCCACAAAAAGTTGCTGGCCTGGGATACCAGGGCGGTAAACTGTTCCATGTTACTTTCCATTCCTCTCATCCGATTTTCGATACACCAAAACGCTGCCCCGCGGGCAGAACGTCGATACTTAGCATACCATGATTGCGAAGAAAGGTCAAGTGTATTTGCATGAAATACAAATAAGTCATACTTATCAAATGGGGCCGTTGCTGTGCCACTGACGGCTCAGCATCTGCAGGGCCCGTTTTTCCAGCCGGGAAATGTAGGACCGGCTGATGTGGAACTCTTCGGCCACCTGCTGCTGGGTCAAAGGTGCCTGCCGGTCCAGCCCATAGCGCAGGGTCAGAATGCGCCGCTCCCGCTCCGGCAGGGCAGCAACCAGCTTCCGCAGCCGCCGTGCCAGGTCCCGCTGCTCGCAGTCGTCCTCCATCACGGCGTCATCGGGCAGTACATCTCCCAGCGTCAGCGACCCGCCCTCCCGGCTGCTGGCCTCCAACGGCTCCTGCAAAGATACCACTGTGCCCTCCCGCCGGATGTGCCGCAGGTGCATCCGAATCTCATTTTCAATGCACTGGCTGGCATAGCTGGCAAAGCGAACCTTGCGCTCGGGGCGGAAGGTGTCCACCGCCTTGATAAGCCCGATGGTCCCGATGCTGATCAGGTCATCCTGCCCGCCCGGGGCAGCATAATATTTTTTGACCACATGGGCCACCAGTCGCAGGTTATGGCTGATCAGTCTGTCCCGGGCGGCGGCATCCCCGTCCTGCATGGCCGCAAAGGCGGCCTGTTCCTGGGCGGGGGAAAGCGGCCGGGGAAAACTGCCGCTCTCCAGATGCAGTGCCGCGTACCAGATGTGGGCGGCGGCACTTTGCAGGAAAATCCATAAAACCGAAAACATGGTTCATCCCCCTTTCAGTGCAGGCTATGCGGAAAACCGGCGGAAAAGAACAGAACGGGGAAAAGCAGCCCGCCCGGTTGTTGGGGCACCGCAGGTCTGGTATAATGGCTGTAAACCCGGATACACCACAGAGTGAACCGAAAAAAGAGGAAGTCTGGCACCATGAAAGTCGTTTGTTTCGGAGATTCCAACACCTACGGATATGACCCGTGCTCCTGGATGGGCGGCCGGTACCCGGCAGACAGCCGCTGGGTGGACATCCTGGCCCAAAAGACCGGCTGGGAATGGGTCAACCTGGGAGAAAACGGGCGGTGCATCCCCCGGTGGCCGGTCACGTTCCCGGCGGACACCAATCTGTTGGTTGTAATGCTGGGCACCAACGATCTTTTGCAGGGCTGTACCCCGGAACAGGCGGTGCAGGGGATGGAGCGATTTCTGCTGTGTCTGCCGCTGGCACGGGAAAAAATTCTGCTGATTGCGCCGCCGCCCATGACTTTTGGGGAATGGGTGCCGGATGAAACACTGGTCAAAGCTTCCCTCACGCTGGCAGGGGCGTACCACGCCCTGGCGCAGAAGCTGGGAATCCGGTTTGCCGACGCCGGAAACTGGAATGTGACCCTTGCCTATGACGGCGTACATTTTACGGAGCAGGGCCACCGTGCCTTTGCCGAAGAATTATATCAGGAGGTTCCCCGATGAAACGATGGCTGCCTTTGTTCCTGACCCTTCTTTTGCTGCTGACCGCATGCGGGGCGGCCGGAACTTCCCCGGAAAGCGGCTATACCCGGATCAGCCAGGAGGAAGCCCGGGAGATGATGGACACCCAGGAGGTCCTGGTCCTGGATGTGCGGGAGCAGGACGAATACGACAGCGGCCACATCCCCGACGCCGTGCTGCTGCCGGTGGGGACCATCACCGAGGACACGGCTGCCGAAATCATCCCGGAAAAGGACGCCACAGTGTTGGTATACTGCCGCAGCGGCAACCGCAGCAAGACTGCCGCCCAGGCTCTGGCGGATCTGGGATACACCCATATTTACGAGTTCGGCGGCATCTCCACCTGGCCGTATGAGGTGGAAAAATAAAGGTGCACAAAAAAGTAAGGACGCGAACCGTTTGGTTCGCGTCCCTGCTGTTTGTTAAGTATTTCAGCAGTTGCCCGTATACACATACCGCAGCCGTTCCCGGGCCACTTCAGCCAGGCGATAGACCGTGTCCACCGGTGTGGGCGGACGGTCCTGCATCCGATACCGCGGGAAAAAGCGGGAAACATGCAGTGGAATCTCGGGACTGACCGAGGCCAGCCAGGCCGACAGCGCCCGCATTTCCTCTTCACTGTCATTTTCTCCGGGAACCACCAGGGTGGTGATTTCCACATGGCAGACCGGGGCAGCCAGCGCGATGGACCGCTTGACCGTTTCCAGGTCGCCGCCCAGCCGCCGGTACCAGCTTTGGGTAAAGCCTTTCAGATCGATGTTCACCGCGTCCAGCAGCGGCAGCAGTTTCAGCCAGGGAGCTTCCGCGATGGTGCCGTTGGTTACCAGCACGTTGACCATGCCTGCCCGGTGAACCAGCGCGGCGCAATCCCGCACATATTCGTAGCCCACCAGCGGTTCATTGTAGGTGTAGGCGACCCCGATGTTGCCCTTGTCCCGCAGGCGCAGGGCCTCCTGTACCAGCTGCTCGGGAGAGCAGTCCCGGGTATAGGCTTCTGCACCGGCAGCGGCAATTTCGGCGTTCTGGCAGAAAGGACAGTGCAGATTGCAGCCGAAACTGCCCGCCGAAAGAATCAGACTGCCGGGGCGAAACCGGCGCAGCGGCTTTTTCTCGATGGGGTCCAGCGCCAGTGCGGTGAGCCTGCCATAGTTCAGCGGCCGGATGGCGCCGTCCCGGTTGGCCCGGGCCCGGCAGGCACCAGCCTGCCCTTCGTCCAGCTGACAATGATGAAAACACAGCTCACAGGTCACGCTCATACATGCCGCACCACCTTGAAACGCTGGAGGGTGTAGGGGTCATCCTCCCGGATACCGCCTTTGCGGCGGGCAATGTCCACCTGTTCTTCCACGGTGTCCACACCGTCCAGGTCGGGCAGCAGCAGACCGCGCTTGCATCCGTAACTGACAATGACGCCGTAAGTTTTCGGGTCCAGTTGGGCGGGGGAGTCCACCGGCTCGGGTTGGTCCAGCACGTCCACGCTGTATTCCAGCTCCTCCAGCTCGTCGGGACGCACCGGCGGAAAACGCGGGTCCCGCGTCCCGGCAGCCACGGCATTCTGTACGATTTCCTTGGCTACGTTTTCCTCGGTGGGGGCCGTGGTCCCGATGCACCCCCGCAGCCGTCCCTCCTTGTGCAGCGAAACAAAAGCTCCGGCGGCCTGTTCGGTCAGTTCAGCGGGCAGGTCTTCCGGCAGAGCTTGCAGTACTTGCCCCTGCCGGATTCGGGTTTCCAGAGAAAGCCGGGCCAGCCGCACCCAGGGGTCTTCTTTGGCCCGGCGGGCGGCCAGACGCTCTTTGTGAATCCGCTCACAGGCGGCGGCGTAGCGGCGGGTGTCGTCCCGGCCGGTGACCGGGAACAGCGCCACGCCGTACCCCACCCCGAAGGTGCCCTCGTGGCTCAGCAGCCGGGGCTGAACGGCCAGCCCGTCCAGTGCACCCGCCATGATCTGGAAGGAGCGCAGGCCGCACTCGGCCGCCCGCTCGCAGAGGGACGGGTCCATGGTGAGAAAGTCCGGGAAATTGCCGGAAGCCATGGCTTTGGTCACGGCCTCGTCAAAAACCGGGCCTTCCGGCGCAAATCCGTAAGGGCCGTCGGCTTTGAGCTTGTGGGAAAGGTCCCCGCTGGCCACAAAGACGGCCCGGCGGCCCAGAGTTTCCACGGCCTGGGCCACGCATTGTCCCAGCCGGTAGTGATCCAGCGCGGAAAAACCGGATAACCCCATCCGCACGATGGGACAGGTTACGCCCGCCTTGCGTAAAAAGTACAGCGGAATCAGCACGCCGTGGTCCAGACTCGGGTCCCGCTGGCCCAGCGTACCCGCCTGCAGGCCGGCACTTTCGGCACGGCGGATGATCTCCGCCCGCAAGGGTGCATCATACTGTACTTCCATGCGCACCTGGGGCGCACCGAAAGCAGCCATGGAACCCGCCGCGCCGCTGCCCGGGGCAATGTGAAAATAATCCCCGTACAAAATGGTGTGTGGAGAGGATACGATGAGCACTTCGGGTTTCCAACGGGCCACCTCCCCGGCGGCTTGCCGCATGGCGTTTCCGGTGGCGGAAATCTCCCGCTCCCGGCCTTTGCCCACTTCGGGCAGCAGCACGGGCGGATGAGGGGTCAGAACAGCACCAAGCATCGGCATAACAGGTCACTCCTTCCCGGCGATGCAGACGGTTATCAGAGAAATGCAGTTCGGTTTCTCTGCCTTCATTGTAGCGCATCCCGCAAGAGGCCACAAGCGCATGCCTGCCGCGGTGACAAAGAAAACAGCGCCGGACTTTGTGGCACACACGCAAAGTCCGGCGCTGTTCGGTTTGATGAGGTGGGAAAATCAGGCGGAGATCCGCAGCTTCTCGCTGAAAAAGGGGAGAGGGCCCGTCACAGGATGGCCCGGACCTCTTCCTCCGGCACCACGCTGGTGATGCCGCCGTGGGTCTGGGTGGACAGGCTGGCGGCGCAGCAGGCAAAACGGGTCACGGTCCGCATCTCCTCCACGGTCAGGTCCTCCGGGGCCTTGTTCAGCCGCAGGAACTGGCTCATGGCGCTGCCGCCGAAGATGTCCCCGGCGCCGGTGGTGTCGATGACATGCAGCCCGGTGGGGGAGGGCACCTCGCTGCAGCCCTGCCGGTTGGCAAAGTGGCAGCCCTTGGGGCCGAGGGTGGCGTACACCAGTCTGACGCCGTACTCTTTCAGCAGCTTCTGGGCGCCTTCCTCCGGGGAAATGCCCCACAGGAATTCGATCTCCTCGTCGCTGATCTTCACGATGTCGGCCTGGTGCAGGCCCCACTCGATCTGTTCTTTGGCCGCGTCATCGCTGGGCCACAGGGGCTTGCGCAGGTTGGGGTCAAAGCTGATGAGCTTTCCGTGTTCCTTGGCGTAGGATACGGCAGTCCGGGTGGCCGAACGGGCGGGCTCATTGGTCAGGCTCAGGGTGCCGAAGTGGAACACCTTGCCCTCATCCAGCAGGGCGGTGTTTACCTCCTCAGGGCGCAGGCAGGTGTCGGCGCCGGGCTTGCGGGCAAAGCTGAAGGACCGGTTGCCGGTGGCATCCAGGGTCACAAAGGCCAGGGTGGTGAACACGGCGGGGTCCACCAGGATGCCGCGGGTGTCGATGCCCAGCTTGTCCAGGGTGCCTTTCAGCAGATGGCCGAAGGTATCGTCGCCCACCTTGCCCAGCAGGGCGGTGGAGCAGCCGTACTTCTGCAAAGCGGCCAGGAAATTGCCCGGCGCGCCGCCCGGCTGGGCTTTCAGGGTGGGGTATCCGGCGTCATCGGTGGAAACGGGGGCGAAGTCGATGAGCAGTTCGCCCAGTGCAACTACATCTTTCATAACCAATCTCCTTTACCTTTCTTCATGGGGAATCTGATCGGGAAACGCCCGGGCAATGCTCTCCTCAATCGATAATGCTTTGTTCAGGCGGTCATACAACAAAAACAGCACCACAAACAAGTCGAACCAGGTGCCCACAAAGGGGAGCAGCAGCAAGGTCCAGGGGGCAAACAGGACCATCAGGCTCCACCAGATCAACTGCAGCAGAGCGGCGCCCACGGTAGCCCAGAAATTCTGGACGGTGAAGAGCAGGGCGTTGCGCAGCCGCACCATCGGCCGCTGGTCAAACAGCACCAGCTGGGGCCAGTACAGGGTGGATACCACCAGAAATACCAGCCAGCTGAACAGATAGACCAGAACCATCACCGCGGTGGGGCGCACGGTGCTCCAGAGAAAGAGCATCATCCCCGCAAAGGCTGCTGCGGCCAGAAACAGGCCGGTGACGGCCCCGGGCAGCAGGGCCGCCCGGGCGTTCTGGCGCATGCTGCGCTTGTAGTTCTGGCTCCAGGTGCCGGGGGCGTCCCGCAGGGCGCGCAGGATGGTATCGTACAGGCAGGCCAGGAACGGCCCCGCAATGGCGCCGCCCAGGATTCCGGCGGGCAGCAGCACCAGCACGCTGCTGCTGAGGATGGCAATGCCGATCCCCGCTGCCAGCGGCAGACACCCCAGAACGGTCAGCAGGCCGGTGAGGAAAAAGCGCTTCCAGTTGCGGCCCAGCACATCCTGGTACCGGTCGATGCCCACCAGCCGCCCGTGCTCGTCGCGCTGGGGCTCGCCCATCTGGTAGGGACGAAAGAGATTCATGGCCTTGCGCTCTCCTTTCCCTTTATACCGCGGGTGCGGAATCTTTGGTGGTGCCGCCGGGCTGATACCGCACCGGCAGGCAGACCAGCGGCGGCAGGCCGGTGAAGTCCTTGGACAGCACCATGCTCACGGCGGTTTCGGCCAGGTCGGGCACCGGCTGCACAATGGTGGAGCAGATGTAATCCTGGTCCCCGAACATCCGGATGCCGTCAAAGCCGATGACCTGCACATCCTCCGGCACACGCAGGCCCATGGCCCGCACCATCTTGACGGCCTGCCAGGCCATCACATCGGTGCCGCAGAACAGGCCGTCCAGCGGGCTGTCGGTTTCCAGCAGGTTGTGGCGCAAAAACACCTCAAAGGCAGAAAGCGGGGACCCATCAGGCAGATTGCACATCTCAAAGGGAATCCCGGCTTCCATGCAGCCGCTGACGAACCCGTCCTTGCGTTTGCTGGGTTCGTTGGTCAGCGAGGACCCGATGCGCAGGCAAGCCACATGCCGGCAGCCCAGCTCGGCCAGCTTTTTGGCTGCCAGCTGCCCGCCGCCGAAGTTGTCCGACGCCACACAGGGCACCGACACGCTGAAAAAGCGGTCGATGGTCACAAAGGGCAGGCCTGCCGGAATCTCCAGCCGGGGATTGTAGGTCAGCGCGATGATGCCGTCCACCCGGTTGTGCATCACCATACTGATGTATTCCTGCTCCCGGTCACGGTCGTACTCGGTAAAGCAGAGCATCATTTTATAACCGCGCTTTTCCAGCGCCATATTCACATAATGGGTCAGCAATGCAAAAAAGGGCGTGATGGTGTTGGGAATGATGAGGGCGATGGTGTTGGTGCGGTTGCTTTTCAGGGCTTTGGCGCTGGGGTTGACCTGATAGTTCAGCTTCTTGACGGCGGCTTCCACCTTCAGGCGGTAGCTTTCCCCCACAGGCAGCCCGTTGATGACCTTGGACACCGTGCCCAGGGCCACGCCGGCTTCCCGGGCCACATCGCTCATCGTGGCGGTCTGATTTTCTCCTTTCATGAAATGTTCACCTCACAGGTTGTTTGTTCTGGTCTTATTATATCGCGTTTCACAGTAATTGTAAAGATATTTCATGAAATAAATCTGCCAATTTCACGCCGTTTCACCCGAGCAAATTCCACAATGCAGGCCGTTTCTGATTGTACAAAACGCTAAAATCGCTGTAATTCGCAACTTTTTATCGGGAAAACCATTGACTTTTGAGGGCGGGGGTGGTATGTTGATTTCACAAGAAACGTGAAACGATTCACGAACGGTTCGACAAGAAGGAGGAATCCGTCATGAACAAACTGCGTGCCGCGCCTGCCAAGGCCGCTGCGGTGGATGCCGGCATCGTCCACCACAAGCCGCTGAAACAGCGCATCGCCGAAAACTGGCAACTGTATCTGCTGCTGCTTGTTCCGGTGATCATCACCATCATTTACAAGTACGGACCAATGTACGGCATCCAGATCGCCTTCCGCGATTTCAAGGCCAGCCGGGGCATCACCGGCAGCGAGTGGGTGGGCCTGAAGTGGTTCCAGGAGTTCTTTGAATCCCCCAACTGCTGGCGGATGATCAGGAACACCGTGCTGCTGAGCTTGTACAGCCTGCTGTGGAGCTTCCCGGTGCCCATCATCCTGGCGCTGGCGCTGAACCAGCTGCGGTTCCACAAACTCAAGCGGGTGGTGCAGACGGTGCTGTACGCGCCGCACTTCATCTCCACCATGATCATCTGCGGCATGCTGCGCATCTTCCTCAGCCCGTCCGGCGGCCTGATCAACCTGATGCTGGGCACCAGCATCGACTTCCTGAACCAGAGCACCATGTTCCGCACCATCTATGTGGCCAGCGGCATCTGGCAGGAAGCCGGGTGGGGCACCATCATCTATCTGGCCACCCTGTCCAGCGTGGACACCGCCCTGTATGAAGCCGCCAAGGTGGACGGTGCCTCGGTGTTTCAGCGCATCCTGCACATCGACCTGCCGGCCCTGGTGCCCATGGCGGTGCTGCAATTGATCCTGAGCGCTTCCAACCTGATGAACATCGGCTTTGAAAAGGTCTTCCTGCTGCAGACCGACCTGAACAAGGCCACCAGCGACATCATCTCGGTGTATGTATACGAACAAGGTATCCAGCACGCCGAATACAGTTACTCCACCGCCATCGGCCTGTTCAACACAGCGGTGAACATCATCCTGCTTATCATCGTCAGCCGCATCGCCAAAAAGGCTAGCGACGTACAGTTCGTGTAAAGGAGGGTCCCTCTCATGTCTGGCAAATCCAAAGCTCTGGGCAAACGTCCGGGCGGTCTGTCCGACCGTGCCAGCGATGTGGTGCTGGTGGTGCTGTCGGTGGCCATCCTGCTGGTGGTCGCCTATCCGCTGTATTACATCCTCGTCGCCTCGGTGTCCGACCCCTACGATGTGTACGCCGGCAAGACCTTCTGGCTGCCCAGCCAGTTCACCCTGAAAGGCTACGCCGCCGTCTTTGCGGACGACAGCATCCTGCTTGGCTACTGGAACAGCATCAAGTACACGGTGGTGGGCACCATCTTCTCGGTGGTCATGATCTACATCACCGCCTACCCGCTTTCCAACCCCGACCTGCCGGGACGCAAGTTCTTCAACATCTTTTTCGTCATCACCATGTATTTCGGCGGCGGTCTGATCCCCACCTACCTCATTGTGCGCAACACCGGCCTCATCAACACCATCTGGGCCATGTTCCTGCCCGGCGGCGTGGCGGTATCCAACATGATCATCGCCCGCAACTTCTTTGAAACCAGCATCCCCAAGGAACTGAAAGAGGCCGCCGAGATCGATGGTGCCTCCAAACTGCGCGTCTTCTGGGATATCATCATCCCGCTGTCCAAGCCCATCATGGCGGTCATGGTGGTGTTCAGCATGGTGGCCTACTGGAACGACTGGTTCACCGCCCTGATCTACATGACCGGCGAAGGCCGCGCGCCCCTGCCCCTGGTGCTGCGCAACATCCTGATCGCCAGCGAAACCTCCGCCAGCCAGGCCAGCATGATCTCCGGCGGCTATGCCGAATTGAACAAGCTGACCGAGATGATCAAGTTCGCCTCCATCATCGTGGCGGCCGCGCCCATGCTCATCATCTACCCCTTCGTGCAGAAGTACTTTGAGCAGGGCTTCATGGCCGGCGCCGTGAAAGGCTGAGCGCAGCGGCCGAAGTACGATTCGGGCACCGCAAGAGTGACGAAATTTCAACCGTCACCTCATTTCCGAACTCCGGGAAACCAACCCGCCATTTCATAGAAAAGGAGAAAATACCATGAAAACATCCGTCAAACGCATGGGCGCCATCGCCGCTCTGCTGGGCATCACCGCCAGCCTGGCCGGCTGCGGCGGCAGCGGCAACACCGTGGAACCCGGCACCGTCAACACCAACACCGACCAGACCGATTTCAAGATCATCAGCGGTATTTCGGCCCTGTCCGGCGGCTACGATTCCAACGAAGTGCTGAACACCATGGCCCAGAACGCCGGTATCTCCATCACCTGGGATACCATGAGCGATTCCCTCTCCGAACAGGTCAACATCCGCATTGCCGGCAACGACCTGCCCGATGCCTTCAACGCCGTGGGCTTCTCCAACTATGACCTGACCAACTACGGCGAGGACGGCACCTTCATCGACCTGACCCCCTACATCACCGAAGAATACATGCCCAACCTGACCAAGATCCTGGAAGAACACCCTGACATCCGCGCCGCCATCACCATGGACGACGGCTGCATCTACGGCCTGCCCGCGGGCGAGCAGATGGGCACCGCCGGTATCGGCAAGGACGAGGATTACAACATCTACACCATCCCCCAGTACTCCATGATCAACAAGGCGTGGCTGGATGAGCTGGGCCTGGAAGTGCCCACCACCCTGGATGAGCTCCACGATGTGCTCAAGGCCTTCAAGGATAACGACATGAGCGCCACCTACTACGGCAACGATCCCGGCTCCACCATCCCCATGAGCTTCGGCATCGACCAGTGGTGCTGGGGCCAGAACATCTTCTACGCCGGGTTCGGCTTCACCAACTGGACCAACGACATCTGCAACGACCTGATCCTGCAGCCCGACGGCCAGGCGAACTTTGTCTGCGATGACGACAACTACCGCGCTGCATTGGAATATTTCCACAACTGGTTTGCCGAGGGCCTCATCGACCAGGAAGCCTTCAGCCAGACCGATACCCAGTATATGGCCAAGTGCTCCCAGGGCGAGGTGGGCGTCGCCACCTGGTGGTACATTGAGGAACTCATGGGCGACCACGCCGACGACTACGTCTTCCTGCCCGTGCTGGAAGGCCCCGACGGCACCTATAACGTCACCGTCCGCGATGGCGGCGGCATCAACTCCGGCAACCTGAGCATCACCTCCGCCTGCGAAAGCCCCATTAACCTGCTGAAGTTCTACGACCAGTGGTATGACCCCGAAAACGTCATGCAGCTGCAGTACGGCCCCATCGGCACCTATTTCACCGAGCAGGACGAGAACGGCCTGTGGCAGAGCATCACCGACGCGGAAGCCCAGCAGCAGTTCGGCAAGAGCGCCGGCGAGCTCAAGAGCGAATACGAAGTGTACGGCCCGAAACTGATCCTGTCCGACTACTACGCCACCACCTTTGAGATGGAGCCCCGTGCCGTTGACCGCCTGACCGACCTGTATGATTACTGGATGCCCTTTGTGAAGGACACCACCTGCTATCCCATCGACTGCGTCTATACCGAGGACGAGCTGGACACCATCGACAAGTGGCGCGTGGACTTTGAGAACTTTGTTTCCGAACAGGAAGCCACCTGGCTGCGGGACGGCGGCATCACCGACGAAACCTGGGCTGCCTACAAGGATAACCTGAACAGCTACGGCATGCAGGACCTGCTGGAAACCTACCAGGCCGCCTATGACCGTTATGTCCAGACCGTGGATACCGCCGCGGCCGCCACGCCTGAAAGCGCCGCCTGAATTTTTCCCGAAACTATATCCGAAAGAGGAGGTTCTTCCCCTATGCCTACCAAACTGGAGGAAGCCCGCGAATATGAAGCCCGGGAAGGCAAAGCCATTCCCGAAGGCGACCGCCCTCTGTTTCACCTGACCCCCTGGACGGGCTGGATGAACGACCCCAACGGGTTCTGTTATTACCAGGGTGCTTACCACCTGTTTTATCAGTATTACCCCTACGATACCGTGTGGGGCCCCATGCACTGGGGGCATGCCGTCAGCACCGATCTGCTGCACTGGGAACACCGTCCCTGCGCCCTGGCGCCGGACACCCCCGCCGATGCCAAAGGCTGCTTTTCCGGCACGGCGGTGCCCGCCCCCGACGGCCGCCTGCTGCTGCTGTACACCGGTGTGCAGGAGGACGGCCAGGGCGGCGTCAAGCAGCTGCAGTGCCTGGCGTCCGGTGACGGCACCGACTTCGTGAAGGATGCCGCCAACCCTGTCATCGGGGAAACCCAGCTGCCCCCGGGCGGCAGCGCGGTGGATTTTCGTGACCCGAAGATCTGGTACGAGGACGGCCGGTATCTCTGTGTGGTTTCCACCCGGGATACCGCCGACCAGGGCCGCATCCTGCTGTACGAAAGCCCGGATGCCCGCCGCTGGAGCTACCGCACCACCCTGGACACCTGCCGCTGGGAATACGGCAAGATGTGGGAATGCCCCGATTTCTTTGCCCTGGACGGCCGCCAGCTGCTGTTGGTCAGCCCCCAGGAAATGCAGGCCAGCCCTGACGGAGAGTTCCACCCCGGGTTCGGCACCGTGGCCCTGCTGGGCCGGTACGACAAGGAAAATGCCCGCTTCACCCGGGAAGCGGTACAGCCCATCGACTACGGCACCGACTTTTATGCCCCCCAGACCGTGCTGACGCCGGACGGACGCCGGGTGATGGTGGCCTGGATGGAAAACTGGGCCACCGTGGGCGAAGCGCCCCGCCGCCACAAGTGGTTCGGCCGGATGAGCCTGCCCCGGGAGCTGTTTATCCGGGACGGCCGGCTGTGCCAGCGCCCGGTGCGGGAACTGGAAGGCCTGTGGCAGAACACCCTGCACCGGCAGGAAACCCTGGACGGGGATGCCGTGTATGAAGGCATTTCCGGCCGACGCCTGGACCTGACCGTGACCCTGGATGTGGCCGCCAGCCCGGACTGCCGCCGGTTCACCCTCCGTCTTGCGGAAAATGCCCGCTTCCACACCCGGGTGGAGTGGAACCCGGTGTACAATGAGCTGGTGTTCGACCGCAGCGGATGCGGCAGCCGCCGGGATATCCCCCACATCCGCCGCCTGAAAGCCGCCCCCCGGAACGGCAGGCTGACCCTGCGGCTGGTCCTGGACGGGGACTGCGTGGAGCTGTTCGTCAACGATGGCGAGCGGGCGCTGACCGCCCTGCTGGATACCCCCGCCGAGGCGGACGGTATCTCGCTGCACAGCGAAGGCCCGGCAGTGCTGGACCTGCAATATCATAAGCTCGGATAAAAGCAGAATCCGGCAGACACAAAGGCGTCTGCCGGATTTTTTTGTTCCTGTTAGGGTGTCGGCCACAAAACGGAAGTAAACCGCTGTCACACGCTGCTGCGCAGCCGCTCCAGGGCGGCCCGGCAATCCGGAAATTCCCACAAGGGCCGGAACCGGTCGGATTCCGAAAGCTCCTGCAGCAGCAGACGGCGCATCTCCTGCCCGGCGGGCGGACGGGGCGGCTGCTGTGCCGAAAGCCCCGGCGCAAACAGGTCAGGGTCCGGCAAGGTGACAGGGGAGAGAAGGATGTCCACAGACCGCACAAAACAGCGGGCCGCGCTTTCGGTGTCGTTTTGTTCCAGATACCATTCCAGCAGCAGTCCGTCGCTCATGTCCGGCAGCCCGAATACCGTCGCCACGGCCCGGTAGGCGTCCAGCGCCTTGCGGCGTCGCTGCGGGTCCGGCAACAGCTTCGGGTTGGCCATGGACAGCAGTCCGGAAAGGACCCGGCTGACCGACCCGTACAGCTGTTTCTGGGTCAGCTTCAGGGCTTCCTCCGGTTTGCCTTTTTTCAGGTGATACAGCGCCCACACACCGGACGGGTCCCCCGGGCGTTCCGGCAGCTCTTTCAGCAGGGCGGCACCCCGGTCCGGGTCGCCGTCGGCCATCTCCATGGCGGCCAGGTTGATGGTGGCACTCTGCCAGTAGGCCGCATTGCCGGTGGCCCGCACCTGTTCCAGCAGGGCCCGTTTGCGTTCCCGCCAGCCCTGCCGCACGGATTTTTCCGCCGCCGGGAAAAACATCTGCAAAGAATCATAGGCCACCGCGGTGTTGTATTGTAAGGCGGTGCAGTTGGGGTACTGGTGGAGCAGGTCCTCCAGCTGCCGCTGGGCTGTATCCCGCGCAGCGGCGGTGCCGTCCTGCAAGGCTGGCTTCAGGATTGCATTGAGCCGGTCGGTCACTTCCTTGTCGGACAGGGTCTGCTCAAACTGAAGCAGAGTGTCCACATTGGTGTCCAGGGCCCGGGCCAGGGGACACAGCAGCGCAATGTCCGGACAGGAGCTGCCGGTTTTCCAAAGTTAAGGATATGGATACAGGTTAATCAATTTTGCCGATAAAGCGGTAGTAAATCTCAATCTCCTGATCTCGCATCCCATCCGCACTTTTAGTGGCCTCGTGAATGACGATTTTTTCAATTAGGGTATTGAGAAGTT
>CALESJ010000048.1 GCA_937907025.1 uncultured Faecalibacterium sp. | reverse complement strand
GAAAATCACTATGGATTTTTTCTTAGGTGTCCAACTTCATTATGCAATCAACCAAAATATTTTCTTGCGATATTATTACGATATTAAGCATTTTGCTTTGTAAGTGTTAGATAAAAAATTGACAATCTTCGGGAAATACATTATACTTTTTACATAAGAAAGCCAGGGGCACGGTGTGGTGCTTCAATTTTAGAGGGGGCGTATACATTGGCCACGCAAAACAAGGCCTCCCTGCCGGTGATCAAACGGTTACCAAAATACTACCGTTATCTGAACAACCTGGCGGCGGAGGGCCGGGACAAGATCTCTTCCAGTGAGCTTGCCCGCATGATGGGCACGACCGCCAGCCAGGTCCGGCAGGATTTCAACTGCTTCGGCGGTTTCGGGCAGCAAGGGATCGGCTACAAGGTGGATGTGCTGCTGGCAGAGATCAGCAAGCTGCTGTTCGGTGACGGCGAACTGCTGCCCACCATCCTGATTGGCGCCGGCCGGCTGGGTACAGCGGTGTCCAGCTTCATTTCCCGCGATACCAACGGATATCGCCTGCTGGCCGTGTTCGACATCAACCCCGACCTGATCGGGAAAGAAATGGCCGGTGTGCCGATTCACTCCCTGGACGAGCTGGAATCTTTCTGTGCCGAAAACAAGCCGGTAGTGGCCGTTCTGTGCGTGCCCCGTCAGAGCGCCACCGAGCTGTCCGGCGAGCTGGTCCGGCTGGGCATCCAGGGCTTCTGGAACTTCAGCCACTACGATCTTTCGGTCGAATATCCCGATGTCACGGTGGAGAACGTCCACCTGGGCGACAGCCTGATGAGTCTGGGCTATCGCCTGCGCAACCGGGACGAGTAAAAATAAAAATCAGGCGCAAGCAGGGCGCGGCTGAAACGCCGCGCCTTTGTTCGGTCCATGGACCGGGCTGTGCCGCCAACGGAGAGTTTGACAATGGCAAAACTGTATTTTCGCTACGGCGCCATGAACAGCGGCAAAACCACCGCTCTGCTGCAGGTGGCTTTCAATTACAAAGAGCGCGGCATGCGGGTGCTGATCCTGAAAGCCAGCATCGACACAAAGGGCGGCGACCACATTGTTTCCCGCCTGGGTGTAAGCTGTAAAGTAGACAAGCTTGTCACCCCGGAAATGAACATTCTGGAGGAAGTCCGTGCCGATTCCGAGGCCCACGGCAAGCCGGCCTGTGTCTTGTGCGATGAAAGCCAGTTCTTCACCCCGGCCCAGGCGGAGCAGCTGTTCCTGGTAACGGTCGACCTGGGCATTCCGGTCATCTGCTATGGGCTGCGCGCCGATTTCATGATGCGCGGCTTCCCCGGCTCCACCCGGTTGTTGGAACTGGCGCATTCCATTGAAGAGATGAAAACCATCTGTGCCTGCGGACGCAAAGCCATGTGCAACGGCCGCAAGGTCAACGGCCAATTTGTCTTTGAGGGCGACCAGGTCGCCATTGATACCGTGGATAACGTGGAGTATGAAAGCCTTTGCCCGCAGTGCTGGTACCGGGAATACCGGGCCTTTCTGCACAGGACCCGCGGCTGATCACCACCGCAGAACAAAATACCTTCTCGTGCCCCCGGCGCGCGTATTTTGCACGCCGGGGGCATTCCTTGTCCTTGTGCGCATTTTTTGCACGCACAAAATCAACTGCGAATCTATTTTGCGCTTCGGCACACATTTTGTGTGTTTCGGGATTATTACAGCGTCGCGCTCGGTTTCAACGTATTTTATTAGACATTTTTGTGCATTCTGTTCTGTAACTTTTTTGTTTTCATTTTTTATTAAAATTTTCATCTTGTCAAATTGCACAATCAGGGCATAATTTGGTAGTATATTTTGACATGCGTTTGATTTTGCGCCCAAAAACTAGAGCAAATATGGTTCGTTTTCTGCTTGAGCGAACAGAATAAGATATTTTTTTGTCATGAAAGTTTTGCTATGATAATAGCGTTGGGCAGGTTGCGGGGCATCCGCACCTGTGATGTGATTCTCATATCGAATATAGGAGGACAAAACAATGAAAAAGGCGATTGCACTTGCACTGGCAGGCGCCATGAGCGTTGGGCTGCTCGCGGGCTGCGGCAGCAACGGCGCCGCTTCGACGGGCTCCGCACAGGCATCCGGCGAAACTTCTGCCGCTTCCGGCGAAGGCGGCCTGTCCATCAGCTGGTGGGGCGGTGACAGCCGTCACACCGCGTATCAGAACGCTCTGGCCGCTTTCACCGAAGAAACCGGCATTCAGGTAGCCACCCATTACGGCGCCTGGTCCGGCTGGGAAGACCAGACTTCCGCCGCTCTGTATTCCGGCAACGCCGAGGATGTCATGCAGGTCAACTGGAACTGGCTGAGCCAGTACAGCGGCGACGGCAGCAAGTTCGTCGACCTGAACGAATACTCCGATATCATTGATCTTTCTCAGTTCCCGCAGAGCACGCTGGATGCCTGCACCGTGGCCGGCAAGCTGCAGGCCATCCCGGTTTCCATGACCGGCCGTATCTTCTACTGGAACATGAACACCTTCAAGGAAGCCGGCATCGAGGAAGTTCCTTCCACGCTGGATGACCTGTATGCCGCCGGTGAAGCCTTCCAGACCAAGCTGGGCGACGATTACTATCCCCTGGCTCTGGGCGAATACGACCGCATGCTGCTGATGACCTTCTACCTGGAAAGCAACTACGGCAAACCCTGGGTCGAGGACAACACCCTGCAGTACACCGTTGACGAGATTGCCACCGGCATCGACTTCATCCAGAGCCTGGAAGACAAGCATGTCATCCCCAGCCTGCAGACCATGAACGCCGCCGGCATTGACGGCAACAACTCCATCGACAAGAGCGAGCAGTGGATCAACGGCATGTATGCCGGCATCTTTGAGTGGGATTCTGCCGCCACCAAATACAAAGGCTCCCTGGCCGATCCTTCCGGCTTCACCGTCGGCAACGAAATCAAGTTCGGCGACAAAGCCAACGGCGGTTTCTCCAAGGTGAGCATGGGCCTGGCCATCACCGAAACCTGCAAGGATAAGGAATCGGCTGCCAAGCTGATCAACTTCCTGCTGAACGGCGACGGCGCCGCCATCATGGGTTCTGAGTGCGGTATCCCGAACTCCGCCGCCGGCCTGGCCGCTGCCGAGTCTGCCGGTGCTGTTGACTCCCTGGTTCTGGAAGCCAACACCAAGGTTATGGAATTCGTTGACTTCCAGCTTGACCCGACTTACGAGAGCAACGATCTGAAGGCCAACCCGGGCGGCGTTTACACCGATGTGTTCGGCGGTTACAGCTACGGTGAATACACGGATTCCACCGAGGCAGCCACCGACCTGTATGACGGCGTGACCGAGGCTCTGGAAGACGCAGCCAAGGGCTGATACTTCCCTTTCAATCAGTAAGCCAGCTTGCGCCGGCCCCCACGATTTGATACCAACCGAACGGGGGCCGGCGCTCTTACTGGTCTTTTCTTCCGAACCAATTGCAGGAACAAGGCGGCCTGTGTACCGCCAAAAGGACATCGGGCCCTGCCCCACAACATCATTCGCAAAGGAGGCATTTGAATGAGCACCGCATCTGCACCCGTCAGACGTTCGCCGTTCAAAAAATGGTGTGACCAAAACACCGGCTTGTTCTTTCTGATTCCCTGGATTCTGGGTTTCCTGATCTTCAAGTTTTACCCGTTCGCCAGTTCGCTGTATTACAGCTTCACGGACATGAACTTCTTCAAGGGCATCCGTGAATACGGAATCATGAACTACATCGACATCTTCACCGAGAAAGAAACCCGCACCGCGCTGCTGATCACTTTCAAGTATGCGTTCATCACGGTTCCCCTGAAGCTGGTCTTTGCTCTGTTCATCGCGTACATCCTGAACTTCAAGATCAAGTTCGTGAACCTGTTCCGTACCGTGTACTACATTCCGTCCATTCTGGGCGGTTCCGTTGCCATCGCCGTTCTGTGGCGCGCTTTGTTCCGCGACACCGGCGTGGTCAACACCATGCTGGGCTTCTTCGGCATTCAGGGTCCCGACTGGCTGGCTGACCGCACCTGGGCACTGTTCATCATCTGCCTGCTGCGTGTATGGCAGTTCGGTTCTGCCATGGTCCTGTTCCTGGCTGCCTTGAAGGGTGTTTCGGTAGATCTGTATGAGGCCGCCACCATTGACGGTGCTTCCAAGACCCGCCAGTTCTTCTCCATCACCGTTCCCATGATCACCCCGGTCATTTTCTACAACCTCGTTACCCAGATTGCGCAGGCGTTCCAGGAATTCAATGGCCCGTACATCATCACGGGCGGCGGTCCCCGAAACTCCACCACTCTGGTTGCCCTGCTGGTGTACAACTACGCCTTCAAGGAAAACGAGATGGGTATGGCCTGCGCCCTGGCCTGGGTTATGTTTGTGATCGTCATGGTCCTGACCGTGGTTGCATTCACCAGCCAGAAACACTGGGTCTACTACGCTGACTAAGGACAAAGGAGGAATCGAAAATGACACCCATGAAACTTGAAACCCGGCACAAGATTGCCAGATTCTTCCAGTATTTTGTCCTGATCGTGGTCGGCTTCGTCATGATCTATCCCCTGCTGTGGATGGTCGGCGCCACCTTCAAGAGCAATGCGGAGATTTTTACCGGCATCGGTTTTATCCCCACCAACCCCACCCTGGACGGGTATGTGGCAGCCGTGACGCAGAACTATGGCGGCGACATCAACATCTGGCGTGCGTTCCTGAACACTTACAGCTATGTCATCCCGAAGGTCATCTTCACCGTGATCTCCTCTGTCATTGCTGCCTACGGCTTCAGCCGCTTTAAGTTCAAAGGCCGCGACTTCCTGTTCTCCATCATGATCTCGACCCTGTTCCTGCCCCAGGTCGTTCTGAACGTTCCCCAGTACCTGATGTACAACACCTTCGGCTGGATCAACAGCCCCTTCTACCTGCCTTTGTGGGTTCCCACCCTGTTTGCCACCGAAACCTACTTTGTGTATCAGCTGGTGCAGTTCATGCGCAGCATCCCCCACGATCTGGACGAGGCTGCTTCCATCGACGGCTGCGGCCCGGTCAAGATTCTGTACAAGATCATCTGCCCCATGCTTTCGCCCTCTCTGGTGGCCTGCGGCCTGTTCCAGTTCATGTGGAGCTGCAACGACTACATGGGTCCCCTGCTTTATGTCACCACCCCCGCCAAGTACCCCATGTCCATCTTCGTCAAGCTGTCCATGGACGGTGACGCCGGTTTCAACTGGAACCGCATTCTGGCTCTGTCCCTGATCTCCATCATCCCGCAGCTGATCGTCTTCTTCTGCGCACAGGATGCCTTCATCGACGGTATTGCAGCCGGCAGCGTCAAGGGGTAAGCTTTATCTGAAATCCCGGTAGTTATCCAACAGGATGCAAGCTGCCCCGTACCGCTTGAAAAACAGGGGTACGGGGCAGTTCATTTTGAAATCAATGCGTTTTTTACGACGCTACAATAAAAAATCGCCGCGCTTTTACACGCGGCGGCTTTTTGGTATTCCGAATGATTTCTCAGTTGCCTTTATTGACACGCTTGAAGTACTGACGGTACTGCTGCGGCGAAAGCCCGGTGGCATCCTTGAACACCCGCCGGAAATGTGCGCTGGTCATAAAGCCCGCCTTCTCCGCTACCGTGGAGATGCTGTCGTTGGTTTTTTCAATCAGGCTTTGTGCTGCTTTGATGCGCACGCCGTTGATGTACTCAATCAGGCTGAGGTTGATCGTCTTTTTGAACAGGCGGCTGAGATAGTACGGGCTGATATAGAACTGGCTGGCAATGCCGGTCAGGGTCAGCTTTTCGGCATAATGTTCCGCTATGTAGCTCTGGATCTGATCCACAATACAGTTGGTCACCCGGCCGTTGTCCCCGCCCATCTCTTTCTGTGTTTCGCACATTTTTTGCAGCTGCAAAAGCAGCGTGGCCAGCAGCATTTTCCGTGCGGCGTGGCACTCGGGTTCTTCCCCCTGGATGGCAATCATCTGCTGCAAAACCGAGTACACATAGTTCTGCTGCTTGACCGTGATGTTGCTGAGCAGGTGGTTCTCCTCCTTGCCAAGGAAGCTGAAGAAATCCAGTTCCGGGAAGGCATCCACGATCTCCTGCATGTACTCCGCACTGAAATTACAAACGATGCGGCTGGACGGGCCATCCCCCACCGAACCGGTCTTGTGAATCTGGTTTTCACCGATCATAATCACACTGCCGGCATTGACAATATAGGCGGCATCTTCAATAAAATAACGGCGGGTGCCTTCCACCTCGTAATAAATTTCGTATTTGTGATGGGTGTGGAACGTGGACATTTCGTAGTTGGTTTCATAGCCGACATATTCGATGAAAAAGTCCACATGAGGAGAATAGGTATATTCACGCACCAAGATCACTTCTCTCCTTATTTCCGCCGATGTACTGCGGTTCTTTTTTGTCTTTGCCTAAACAATAGCACAATTTTTGTCAATTTGCAAATCATTTTTCAAACGGGAGGTCCCTTATGCAAATCAAGCTTCTTCGCGCCATGACACGCAGCGCCGTGTTTGAGCTTTGCAACAAAAGTTGCTATTACTCCCCCGCGCCGTTCACCGTCCTGCTGGATGGAAAGCCTGTGGTGCAGGAATGCAAGACCAACGTATTCTCTCTGTACGGGCTGGAACCCGGGCGCGAATACACCGTTCGCGTTCAGGATACCACCGACTGCGGCGAGCTTATGTTCCGCACCGAAGCCGAGAGCTTTTTTGTGGATGCCTCCCGCTATGGCCTGACCGGGGATGGCGTGACCGATGACACTGCCAAACTGCAGGCAGCCATCTCCACCTGCCCGCCCCACGGTACCGTTTATGTGCCGGCCGGTACTTATCGGACCCAGAGTTTGTTCCTGCGCGGCGATATCACCCTGTACCTGGAAAAGGGATGTACCCTGTTGGGCGGCACCGATCGCAGCCAGTATCCCATCCTGCCGGGGGTCCTCCCCTGCTGTGATGAGGTGAGCGAGCATTATCTCGGCACCTGGGAAGGCAATCCGCTGGACTGCTTTGCCGGGCTGATCAACGTCATCAACGCAGAGAACGTGGTCATCACCGGAGAAGGCACCATTGACGCCAACGCACAGGCGGGCGACTGGTACCAGAACGTCCGTGTCCGCCGCGGTGCCTGGCGCCCCCGGCTGTTCTTTACCAGCAATGCCCGGAACGTGGTCCTGCATGGTGTGAAAGTCCGCAACAGCTATTCCTGGACAGTCCATCCCACCTATTCCCAGGACATTGATATTCTGAACATTGATATCCTGAACCGGGCCGACAGCCCCAACACCGACGGCATCGACCCCGAAGCCTGCAAGAACGTGAACATCATCGGCAACAACGTCCATGTGGGAGATGACTGCATTGCCCTGAAAAGCGGCAAAGTGTTTATGGGCATGAAGCTGGGCGTCCCCTGTGAGAATATCCTGATCCGCAACTGTCTGCTGGACCGCGGACACGGCGGGCTGGTCATCGGCAGCGAGATGAGCGGCGGTGTGCGCAACGTCCATGTGGTGCAATGCCTGATGAACCATACCGACCGCGGATTCCGCCTGAAGACCCGCCGGGGCCGCGGTAAAATCGCCGTCATTGACGGACTGGTTTTCCAGAATATCGAGATGCGCGGTGTTCTGACGCCTTTCGTCATCAATATGTTCTACTTCTGTGACCCGGACGGCAAAACCGACTATGTACAGAGCCACGAACCCCTGCCGGTGGACGATATGACCCCGCGGCTGGGCAGCTTTGTTCTGGAGGATGTGACGGCGACCGATGCGGAATATGCCGGCTGCTGGTTCAGCGGCCTGCCCGAACAGCCCATCGAAAGTGTGGAGATGCGCAATGTGACCATCCGCTTTGCCGCCAATGCCGGCCGCGGTCAGGCTGCCATGATGTGCAACGCCGAGCCGTGCAGCAAGCTGGCCATCTGGGCCGAAAACGTACAGCACATCCACCTGCACAACGTGCAGATCACCGGCTACGAGGGAGAACGCCTGCAGCTTCTGCATGTGGGCGAACTCACCGAGGACTGAAAACACAAGGAGGAAATCGTCATGACCCATCAGGAAATTCTGGATACGCTGGGCAGGTATGTTGACTACCTCATTGAAGGCAGCACCGCCGCCGCTCCGCTGTGGAACATCGAGATGGTGCGCAGCGGCAAGCCGAACAAATGGAACTACATTGACGGCTGCATGATCACCGCCTGCCTGAGCCTGTACAATACCACCGGCGACGAAAAGTTCCTGAGCTTTTCCCGGCACTTTCTGGACTACTTCGTCAAAAGCGGCGGGGTCATCGAAACGTATCATGTGGACGAATACAACCTGGACAACATCAACCAGGGCAAAAATCTGTTCACCCTGTACGACCTGACCGGCAAGCAGCGGTATCGTGACGCAATCGAAACCATCCGCAGCCAGCTGGAAACCCAGCCCCGCACCAAGGAAGGAAACTTCTGGCACAAGAAGATTTACCCCTGGCAGGTCTGGCTGGATGGCACCTATATGGCGCAGCCGTTCTACATGGAATACGAAACCCGTTTCAACGGCATGAAAGGCTGCCTGGACAGTTACCACCAGTTCATGAATGTGAAAAAACACATGCGTGACCCGAACACCGGCCTGTACTATCACGGCTACGATGAGAGCCGCCAGATGTACTGGGCCAACCCCGAAACCGGCTGCAGCCCCAATTTCTGGCTGCGTGCCATGGGGTGGTTCCTGGTAGCCATGGTGGACGTGCTGGAACGCATGGACGAACAGCTGTATTATGAATACCGCAGCATCATGGCCATGCTGAAAGATGCCGCCGAGGCCATGGTCCGGTTCCAGGACCCCGAAACCGGCATGTTCTGGCAAGTCATTGACAAACCCGGCGTTCCCGGCAACTACCTGGAAGCCTCCGGCACGGCCCTGTTCGCCTATGCCATGCTCAAGGGTGTCCGGCTGGGCTATCTGCCCAAACGTTTTTCCTCTTACGGAGAAAAGGCTTTCTACGGGACCTGTGATAAATACCTGGGCGTCAGTGCGGATGGAAAGCTGCAGCTTTCGGGCATCTGCCTGGTGGCCGGTCTGGGGGGCGCCAACCACCGCGACGGCAGCCTGGAATACTATTTCAGCGAGCCCGTGGTCGAGAACGACGCCAAGGGTGTCGGTCCCCTGCTGCTTGCCTACACGGAAGTGCTGGCGGCGCAAAAATCCCAACGGTAAGTTTGCTTTTCTGCCCCTAAGGAGGTAAGATCCATGGCTCAATTTATTCTTGGTGCCCGCCTGCACGACTACGGCAAGGGCACACCGGACGAGCTGTTCGGCCGGGTGGCTGCCGATGGGTTTGCTGCGGTACAGCTGGCATACAAAAAATGTATTCCCGGTGTAAAAAGCTATGATGACGTGACGCCGCAGCTGGTGGCTGACACCGTGGCAGCCGGGCGCAAGCACAACATTCAGGTGGCGGTTCTGGGCACCTATGTGGAGTTGGCCATTGATGATGAAGAACGTCGCCTGGCCAATGCCGCCGACTTCAAGAGCCAGCTGGCAGTCTGCAAGGCTCTGAATGCCGGGTGTATCGGCACCGAAACCACCAACATGGCCCTGCAGCCGGCCGGAACCACCCGGGAGCGGGCACAGTATCTGCTCTGCAAAAGCCTGGAAATGATTTTGCCGGAAGCCGAACGCCTGGGTGTGACGGTTGCCATCGAACCGGTCAGCTACCACAGCATGAATACGCCGGAGGCCACCCGCCGCATTCTGGATACCATGGCAAGTCCTGCCCTGAAAGTCATTTTTGATGCGGGCAATCTGCTGACTGCCGATGCCGTCCAGAAGCAGGACGCCCTTTGGGAACGCGTCGGCGCCCTGCTGGGCGACCGCATTGTGGCCGTTCACTTCAAAGGGGAAACGTTCGGGCCGGACGGAGCACATCACTCTTCCAGTCTGGAGGATTCGGTGATTGATTTTGACAGTGCCTTCCGCATGCTGCGCACCCTGCCCCAGACGCTACCGGTCCTGCGGGAGGAAGCCGTGCCGGAGCGCGCTGCCAGCGACATTGCCCTGATCCGTCGGTATTTTGAGGCGTGAAATGGAAAATACAAAGCGAAAAATCGTTACGGTCCGTTTGGATGGCAGCGGGGAGTATTCCTCTCTGTGTGAAGCTGCAAAAGCGCAGGACCCTGCCATTCCCGTCCAGTTTGTTCTGGGGCCGGGCGTTTATCCCGAACGGCCCCTCCTGGAGCTGTCCGATTATGTAATCACCGGCGCCGGCACGGGAAACACCATTCTCAGCGCCGGAGTCGGTGGGCTGGACCCCTGGCCCGGCGAACCCAAGACGGGGACCTTTCGCAGCTGGACGCTGTTTCTGGGCGGCGGGTGTGCCCGGGTGGAGCACATGACGATTGAAAACACGGCCGGGGACGGCGCCAAAGCCGGACAGGCTCTGGCTGTATACGCAGACGCCGCCCGGGTCTGTATGATCGATGTAGCTTTACACGGCAACCAGGACACGCTGTTTACCGCTCCCCTGCCTTTAGCGGAACGGGAGCCCCATGGGTTCCGGGGTCCACGGGAACATGCACCCCGGCTGGATACGAAACAGTACTACCGGGACTGTACCATCAGCGGCAACATTGATTTCATTTTCGGTGGTGCCAATGCCGTTTTTGACCATTGCCGCATCATTCCCCTTGCCCACGAGAGCCGGGTCAGCTACATCACCGCCGCCAACACCCCGCAAGGCAAACCGGGCTACCTGTTTGCCGACTGCACAATACAGGGGACCTGCCCCAAGGAAAGCGTATATCTGGGACGCCCCTGGCGTGCCTATGCCCGGGTGTTCTGGCTCAACTGCACGATGAGCGACGAAATCCATCCGGGTGGCTGGGACAACTGGAACGACCCCGCCAACGAAGCCACCGTGCACTTTGGCGAAAGCGGCTCCCGCGGTCCGGGCGCTCCTGCCGGTGCCCGAGCTTTCGGTTCGGTGGAGAATGCCGAAGAAGCTGCCGCCATGCAGCAGATGCTGCTTGAATTCCGACAGGAATTTTTGCCTGACGAATACATAGCCCCGTAATAAGCAAAACAGCCGCCCTCCTGCACTGAACCGCCCCAGATTGTACGGACAGCCAAAAAAGCCTCTATGTAGGGAAATATAAAGTTTTAATGGGAGTGGCACAGCGTGAGCGGCGCCACTCCAGTTTTTAGCTGGATGCGCTCATAATTGTAGAAGTGAATATAGCGGTCAATCCTCTCATTGGCCTCGCAGATTGAGGCCGGTTTATGGCGGTAAATACATTCAGTCTTGAGGATGGAAAAGAAATTTTCTGCCATAGTATTGTCGTAACAGTTTCCGCGTCTTGACATAGAGGGCGTAATGCCATAAGATTTTGTCAGGTCGAAGTATGCTTGTGAGGTGTACTGGAACCCCTGGTCGCTGTGGAGCTGCAACTCCGCAGCGGCCCTTTTTTTCTCTCTGCGCATAGCCAGGCGAATGGTGTCCAGAACCAGATTTACTGTCTGCTCTGTACCAGTCTTGTAGGCAACAATGCTGTTATCATAAAGATCCCGAATCATGGACAGATACAGTACGCCTTGCTTCGTGTGGATGTAAGAAATATCCGTTACCCATTTGCTATTGGGCCGGTCCGCAGAAAACTCCCTATTCAGCAGATTCTTATACTTGTGAACTTGCTGTCCCATCTGCTGCCACTTCCTGCGCCGCCGGATCTCTGCAAGCAAATCATATTTCTCCATAATACGCAAGATAGTCTTGGGATTACGGTGGATGCCTCGCTTCTTCAGCACCAGCCACATTCTGCGGTAGCCATACGTACAAAAGCTGCGCTCTCGCTGTTCCGCGATGATTTCTGCAATAGCCGCGTCTTTCTCCGGCCTGCCCATACGATGGACAAAATCATAATATCCGCTTCGGGACACCTGAAAGAAGCGACACATAACGGATACTGGATATTCATTTCTGTGCCGGTAGATCACGGCATATTTTGCCTTTGGCCTCACTTCCTTCCTGTGGAGCGCAGAAAATCCCGCAACAATTCGTTTTCCATCTTGAGTCGCTTGTTCTCGTACTTGTACTCCGCCAATGTTTTTGTAGGTTTACGTCCTCATGTCTTCGGAAGGACAGGTTCCTTTAGCCAGCACTGTATGGCCCGCCGACTGATTTCATACTCCCGACTCAGCGCACGTTGGCTTTCTCCTGCGTGGATTCGTGACACCACTTCTTCTCGTATCCCTAACGGATACTTTTTCATCCCTTTTTTTCCAGACATAGCAAAACCCCCTAATGTAGTTCTATTTTCCTACATTAGAGGGCTTTTTGTCTATTGTCCGTTTTTACTGGACCTGTTCACACCGGGAGAGCGGCTGTTTCTGTGTTGCGTTATCTGTACATTATAATAGGTAGGGACTCATCGATCCGGTTCACAATCCAGAATGGAAGGGATATCGGCCCACCGTTCCGGTTCCGTTGTGTACCGCTCCTTGATCCAGGCCACCGCGGCATCCAGACCTTCCTGATCACCGGCAAATTCCGCCTGCGATTGCTTTTCTTCCGCGGTGTGTTCCAAGCTCCACGGGCCGGGCCATACGGTGGCTATCAGATATTCCACCTTTTTCTTTCCGCTTTCGTCTGCCGGATCCGGCTTTTTGCCCGGCATGACCAGAAAGCGCATTCCGCCTTCGGCGCCGGAGTAAGGGTTGCCGTTATGGAACCAGTGATAGATCGGCAATGCAAAAGACATGATGACCCTACCCTTCTGTGCAATATCTGAGGAAAAGTATACCATCTGTTTTTGGGCGCGTCAATCGAGCCGACACACAGGACCCGGCTGAGGCTTATCCTTTTGCCGTAAACCAGCGCTCCCTTGTTCGGGTGCGATTACATGGCTCACGATTTCTTCTTTGCCAGGAAATACACCTCCACATCGCAGGTCGGCAATTTTCCGTCCCGGCAGGTGCAGGTAATGCTGCTGCCGGAAAAGGATTTGTTTGCCCGGTCGATCACGCCGCCGGCCTTTTTCAGCTGCGCCTGGGTTTCATCCGGGAAGCCCCCCTCCACGCACACCGGCGAAGCCATGGAAAAGGTTGCACTGTTGTAGGCGGGCGCGCCGTACATCGGGGTGATGGGCACCGTCTGTGCGCCGCTGCTCCAGCCGTCCAGGGCGAAAGCCGCCTTGTACAGGTAGGCAGAGCCATTCTGCAGGACCGTGGCAAACAGCGCCGGATACTCGTCCAAAGTGCTGCCTGCGGGCACTGTCACGCCATTCTGGTTCAGAACGGCTTTCAGTTCGGTTTTGGCCCCCTGCAGCCGGTTCAGTTCGGTTTGTACACTCATATCCGGCCCTCCTTAAATCGAGGCCAGAGCCTCTTCGATGTCCCCGGTCAGGTTTACGGTGCCGCCGCTTGTGTATCCTGCCGGTACTGTGTAGCTGGTTTTCGTCAGGCCATCGATAGAGCCGGATGTGGCCCCGTTATTCACCATAGTGCCGGTAATCTTGGCCCCGTTTACATAGGCGGTTTTTTCCGCCAGAATGTCCCCGGCCGCCGCCGTGGCGTCGGTGGTGGTGATGTACTGGGTGGGGATGGCCGCCACCGTCACCTTGGTCAGCACCTTGCCGGCCGTGGGCGTCACATTCTGGGCGGACTTGGTGGGGGTCACGCTCTTTTCTTCGGCAACCAGTTTCACAGTGCCTGCACCGCTGTGGTAGCCCTTGGGAACGGTGTAACTGGTGGTAGCGGCGTCCAGCGTCTTGCTCACCGCTCCGTTGTTGACCATAGTGCCGGTAGTGACGGTGCCGTCCGACGCCACGATGACCTTATTGGCCAGCACATCCCCTGCCGCTGCGGTGACAGAAGACACATCCTGAAAAGATTCCGGAATGGCGGCCACTGTCACATCGGACAGACCGTAGTAGCCGGAATCCGGTGTGACGTTCTGCTGCTTTTTGGTGGGTGTAGCGGTCTTGCTCTGCAGGGTGTAGTTGCCGCCGCCCGCCACGCCGGAAACGGTACCGGAGCCGTTGTGGTAGCCTTTGGGGATGGTGTAGGTGGCGCCTTCCTGCACCTGGGCGGATACGGCGCCACGGTTTTCAATTCCTTCAAAGGCATCGGCAATGGCGTCCAACTTGGCGGTACTCTGGGCAATTCCCAACTCCACCGCTTTGGCGCGCAGGGTGTTGCGTGCCGTCTGCAAACGGATGATTTCATTTTGTACGCTCAATCTTCATTCCTCCTTAAATGGTCCCCAGCAGCACTTCAATGTTGCCCACCGTGGTATAGACCGCCGCCGAAGTCACCGGCAAAGTGTTGTCCTGTTCCACCGCTTCGGCCGTATCCACCGAGAGGGTGTTGGTCTGTTCGTCCAGTTTCAGGCCGTGGCCGATGACATAGGCTTTGCCGCCTGCCGTGTAGTGTTGCACCTGTATATCGGCGGAAATGGCATGCACCTGCCCGAGCTCACACCGGATGTCCTGTGTCCGGGAAATAGTGCCGGACAGGTTATAACAGGTCATGATTCACAACCTCCGTTACTTGGATTTCCCCTACAACCGGCGTTGCCACCAGCGTCTTGTCCGCGTTGTACACGCGCACGTCAAACTTATACGTTCCGGGGGTCAGCTTGTCGGTCTTTTCGTGGGGAATTCTGACCACACCGTCCTCCGCTTCCAGGGAAAACAGCACATCATCAAATCGAGCCAGCGTGAACACGACCTTTTCCTCCGCAGGCACAAACGGCTCACCGTTTTCGGTCAGGTTCAGGTTCAGCTGTACAGTGTCCCCCTGTCTGATTTCCAAAGTTGTCATACATTCCCTCCCATTTCATGCTCAATTTGCCAGAATCTTTTCAAACTGGCTTTCGGTCAGCAGGCCCTTTTCCACGGCCTGCCGGACCTGCTCTTTCTTCCACAACCCCTGCAGGTACCACTTCTTGATTTTCTCGTACATATCATTCCTCCAGCAGTGTATCGGTCATCATGGCGGTGTAGGTCACCTGGGCCTCAATACGGTCCAGTGGGGAAGGCTCCCGGGCTGCCGCCAGCTCTTCCTCGGTGTATCTGTGATACCACTGGCACGGCTCGGCGATGTCCTGGGCCGGGACCATCCGGCGCAGGCCCGCCGGGCGGTCTTCAGTTACCGTGCCGGCCATAACCTCGGTGTGGGCTTCGGTGCGGCCGGTCACGATTACACCGTCGTACAGGTAGCCGGCAGACAGATCGGGGGGCTGGATAGGCTGTCTGGTTTGTTCATCATAGATCTGCATTGCTTTAGCCCCCTTTAAAATTTGATGCCGTAGATATATTTGGGAACAGCATAGTCATTTTCTTTGTTTCCGGTATCCTGGAACGTTACCCCATTTTCCGCCACAGTAACCACTCGATTGTTTATTGCATTATACGGAAGGATAAGGCCATTTTCTCCCACCGGAACAATAACAGGCCCCAAAAGATTATTGGTGCCAATCCAGCTTATGGCAGTCACCATAACAGCATCGTACATGCTTAATTCCAATGATACAGTCTGTTTCGGGAACGCAGAATCCGACTTTGGATTTGTCCAAAGCAAATCGATCAGTGTTCCGCCCTTGACTGTTTCCAATTGAAGTCCCACGTCATATCTCTCCTTTCTCTATCCAGAAGTAAAGTCCCGTATCCGAAAATGCACGCTTTTTTCAGTCCTTTCCGGAAACGAATCAATGGTTCCGTGCTCCTTTCAATTTCTTGTTTTCATTCCTCCAGGCAAGCATGTTCTTCCATCCTTTATCGGTAAAACAAGCAAGCGATCCGGTGGGCTCCTTATTGTGCAAGGCATCCGCCTCACAGTAGCACGAGAGGCAGTTTTTACCTCATACACTGTTGGTTTTCTTTCACTCACAGCCCCCTCCTTTCGATGTATCGTCACTTCTTTTCTGTCGTTTCTGCTTTTTATATAGCGGTCTGTTTCCAAAAAGAAGCTTTACCGAAGCGGCAATCTCCACAGCTCTACTTAAAGTAGATATTCGTGGCAAAAAAAATTATACTCAAAAACAGAACCAACGGCCATTTTCGGGGTTCCTGCATCAAACAGCTTTTTAAAAAAGTAATTTTTACATATATATGATAGATTGCTCCTCTTTTCTCTTCCTGATTTTCTTTTTTGTGTTTGGCTTAGCAGTACGCAGAAGTACCGTTACTCCTACTCATCCTTGTTTGTTATAGCTCCAGTATACTCCACTAAAAGTAGACTGTCAAGAACTTTCGGTAGATTTCTTGCTTTTTTGTTGACTTATTTCTACTTTTAGTGTAACCTGTTACTCATAAGGAGTGTGCACTATGAGCATTGCCGATAACATAAAGAGGCTTCGCCTCGAGAATGGACTTTCCCAAGCGGAATTCGGGAAAATTGCCGGTGTGACCGACAAAGCCGTTTCAACCTGGGAATCTGGTATCAAAGTACCTCGGATGGGTGCTGTGGAGAAAATAGCTGCTCATTTTGGTATTTTAAAGAGTGCCATACTGGATGACTTTTCACTTCCTTCCAACGCCATTCCCGTTGGTCCCGGCCCACAAATTCCGATTCTTGGTTCTGTCCGCTGTGGCCAGCCGATGTACGCCGAAGGGAATATTGATGGGTATGTTCCCTACCTGGGAAATAGCGGCGAAACCTATTTTGCTTTGCGTGCAATCGGCGACAGCATGAATGCTGCCGGAATTAACGAAGGTGATCTTGTCATCGTGCGCCAGCAGGAATCCGTTGACCAAAATACCATTGCCGTTGTCTGTGTAAACGATGATGAAGCTACTTTGAAACGATTTAGACAGGACGGAAACACCGTGTTCCTGATCCCGCAGAGTACCAACCCGAATCACCAGGTCCAGGTTTACGACATTACCCGGACACCGGTTCATATTATCGGCCGTGTTATGGAAATCCGGAAGCAGCTGTAACGTTTTTGCAGCAAAAATTTACAGCATATTCGATACCCTCGTTAGCTCCTGCATCTTACTAAATGTCTCCTTTGCGTTCAACCGAACCCATATACCTAAAATTCCAGGTTGTAGCCCTGTACTGATATTTTTTGATCTTTATCACAGCCGGCTTGTCAGATGGGGAAAAATTTATTGCATCAGAAAAAGCCCCGAACTCGACGTTGTTTCGTCAGGTTCGGGGCTTTGTTTGGAGCGGGATACGAGTCTCGAACTCGCCACCTACTGCTTGGGAAGGGGGCCGGGCTCCTCGTATGTACGCGATAAATCGTTGTTTTGTTAGCTTATTGTTAGCTTATGAAGCCGATACGGCCTCAAAAACAGGTGGTGAAAAGCGTGTACCTTTGTTGCACGCTTTTTTATTTCAGTCGGTTGTATCATCGTCGGCGGTCTTATCCACCGCCTGCTTCCCGGCCGCCAGCAGCCTGGTCAGCCAGGTGGGAACATTGGCACCCATATCAGTGGCGTTCTCGGCGATGCTGCCCAGCTCGGTGAAGATATACCAGGCCAGCACCATGGGCAGGACAAGCGTACTGTAATCAATGGCAAGGCCGGGCAGATGCTCCACCGCCATGGCCAGCACGCAGTCGGCCAGGGTGGCCACAATGACCACCAGGATCATACCGGCCTTATGCCAGATGCCGGCTCTTGCCACGGCGCTGGACCACTCCCCTTTCGCCGCAGCCGCCGCGCTGCCGCTGACCCAGTCGATGACCATACAGGCCACCCAGGCCACGATCAGCCAACCCAGCCACCCAAAGGCCGCGGTGAAGCCGCCGCACAGGGCCACGATGGCCGTCTTGATGGCCAGAAAAATATTGTTGGTGTTCTCCATTTGGTTCTCCCTTCTTTATGCCGCCTGGTCTTCCTCATCCGCCCAGGCCGACTTATACAGCCCCAGCTTGTCCAGCTGGCGGGCCTTGCACACGGCCAGGATGGCATCCGCATCCCCCTGAGTGACCGGCCCGATGGTGATGGTCTGCAGGGTGTGTTTGTCGTTGCTCCAATGGGAAACATACAGCCCCAGGTCATCCAGTTCCCGGGCTTTGCACACGGCCAGAATGGCGTCGGCATCGCCCTGGGGGACGGGTCCGATGGTGATGGTCTGCAGGCGGGCCGGAGCATAGGCGGGGGCTTCGGGTTCCGCCGGCATCACGGCTGCGTGTTCACCGGGGCGGTAAGTATAGACGCTGCTGTTGGCGGTGGTGAAGTCATCATCCAGCCACACCAGCGGGTTGCGGCGGCTGCCAGCCAGGATCACTTCAAAGTGCAGGTGGGCACCGTTCACGTTGCCGGTCTGGCCAGTATAGCCGATGAGCTGGCCTGCCTTGACCTGCTGGCCGTTGGCCACGCACAGGCGGGACAGGTGGGCGTAGCGGGTCTGCAAGGTCTGGCCGCAGTAGTCGGCGTGGCGGATGCGGGTCATGGTGCCGTAGCTCTGCATGCCGGTCTTGGTGTGGCCGTTCCAGGTCTGGGTCTGGTCCACCGTGCCGTCCTCGGCGGCATACACCGGCTTGACGATACTGCCGCCCTGGTTGGTGCGCAGGTCGATGGCCTCATGGCTGCTGCCGTCGCTGTAATAATAGCCGGCCGTGAGCACATGCAGCGCCAGCGGCCAGAGCAAAATCACTTCTCCGGTTTTGGTTCTCATCGTTCATACTCCTTTCTTTGCCAGGAAATACACTTCCACGTCACAGTCGGGCAGTTCTCCGTCC
>CALESJ010000047.1 GCA_937907025.1 uncultured Faecalibacterium sp. | reverse complement strand
GCATCTGACTTTTAATCAGAGGGTCCAGGATTCGAGTTCCTGCGGGCGCACCAAACGATTAGCCGGAATCGAAGGGTTTCGGCTAATCCGTTTATGATTTAGTTTGCCTTTTTCAGAGCACACTGGCAGCGGCAATCCCCATACAGGATCACCGCCGCCGATCTGCTCTGAAGCAGTAAAGGCGTTTTATATAAAAGTTCCTGGCAGCGGGTGATCTCCCGCTTTCCCCCGACCCAGCATCCCGGCTGGAGGTTTCTGCCTATGAGGGTTGTACTTGATGGCGGGGGCTGTTGCATCCCAGCGGCTTCTGAGGCCGACCACAGTACAAAAGAAGTAAATACTTCTCACAGGAACAACATATTCAATTTTCAAGGTACAACGATAGAAACCCCCAACCATTTCACAACGGTGGGGGTCTGTTGTACCTTGACAAAGGCCAAACTGTATTGTAAACTGTTTAGGCGATAAACCAAACGGAAATTGGTTTATAACCATACAGATATGCAACACAGATTGTATTGCTTAGTACCACGTTACCCCACAACGCTGCTTCTGTTTTAGCCTTGTGGTTACTGGTTGCCAGATTTAAAGGTGGCTTCCAGTGTGGAGTTCTTATCGGGACTATTATAAGCAGATTTGAAAGGGAAGTCAAGCGACGAAAGCCGCTTGGCTTTCTTTTTTTCTGCATAATAGGGCTTAGAAAAGGTCGCTGTGTGAGCCGGTTCTGGTGAGGTACAAAATCAATTCTTCATCGGCCACTTCGTAGATCAGCAACCAATCCGGGGTGATGTGGCATTCGCGGCATCCCGCATAGTCCCCGGAAAGTTGGTGATCCCGGTTCTTCTCTGGCAGCGGTTTCTGGTTGGCAAGCAGCTCGATCACCTTTTCCAGCAGGCGCATATCATAGCCGCGCTTTACAATTCTTTTGTAGTCTTTCTTGAAGGCGGCCTGATACTTAATCGTCAGCATTCAAATCCTCCATGAGTTCTTCTACGGAAGAAAAAGCCTTACTCATTCCAATACCTTTTCTGGCGTCTTCAATTGCCTTTTTCGTATCGGCGTTCGGAACTTCGGCTCCAATCTCAAAGGGGATTCGATATTCCCGGACCGCCTTTTTCGCAAAAACGGTAAATGCCGTTGTCATCGTCATGCCAACATCATTGCAAAAAGCCTCAAACTGCTGCTTCAAGTCGGAATCCATGCGGATATTGATGTTGATGTTCGCCATACAGTGCAATCTCCTTTCCTTGATTCTGTAACTATTATAGCAGATATTGCGCGCGATGTCAATATATTTATTTACAATGCTTGCATATTTTTTCCCGTTTCCTGCTCGCTCCACTATATTTTCGGGCGTGATTGTTCGACACACAGCTCTGCAAATTTCAATGAAAAAATAACGGCAAGGCGACTAAAACAGTTTGTGCCTAACAGGCACAAACCGGCGTGTGTCGATGTCCGATTCATAAACTAATAATGGCTGCGCAATTTTTGAGCTTCCGGTGGAAGAAACACCGTACGGGGCTTACCATTCCACCTTGTCTTCCGGCAGGCACGCGGAAAGCGGCGTGTTCATCCCTTCTATGATTTCCCTTTTCACCTGAGAATCGGAGGACAAATAGCATGTTTCCGACAGGCTGCGGGTATCTTCTTCCAGAAGTTCCGCAAAGGAGCCGTAGGTTTTCTTTTTTGGGTCGTTTTTCAGCTGCTGAAGCTCCTGAAAGGCATCTTGTGTTTTTTTGTTCGGTGTGTCGTTACGGGTTTCCAGTGGGCACCCCTCTTCTCGCGTGCTTTTCGTTGCAAACATGTTTTCCATGGGCTACTCCCTTTAAGCGGTTAACAAATGCAGCTGATTCGTAAAGAACCTGTGCCTATTAGGTACAAAGCGCATTGCAGCGCCAGCCCGGGCTGCATCATTGGTCGCCGTCTGCTTCCTTTTCCGCCAGGAACGCAGCGCGCACCTCTTGCAGCTTTTTGACCCCCAGCGCCCAATAGGGGCGGATTTCTTTGCCGGTCATACCGGCTTCGCGGCACAGGCGCATTTCGCGCAAGACACGGGGGCCGCACTTGTGCAGCTTGATGAGCTTCAGGCCGTAGGTGTCCGGCATAATGCCGTTGGCAATGCCGATCAGCAGTTCCCGCAGCTGTTCTTTGTCGATGCCATGAATAGGGTCCTCGTAGTACATGGGCGGCAGCAAGCCCTGTTCTTTAGCCCAATCCCGCAGCTGATGAACGCGGCGCTTCTTGATGATGTGCAGCGGCAAGGTCGGGTCATCGTAGCTGCTCTCATCAAAGCCCATGCGCATCCCCAGGCGCAGCTCGGTGAGCTTGGGCAGGCCCTCGTCGGTGTTGTACCCCTTGGCCAGATACGGCTCGATGTCCAGATCGTCCTCGATCCAGGCCGCTTTTTCTGCCTCCCAGGCCAGGTCTATCGGTCTGCCGCCCAGCATGGCCCGTTTTTCGGCTTTGGCCTTTTTTGCCAGGTAGATGATACCGCCCTGGTGTGCGGCGCGGCGGGCTTTTTTGTTTGCAGTCTGCGCAATCTGCCGCCCGGAATAGCCAATCATTTTCAAGCCTTCCGGCGGCGTTTCGGTCTCTGCAACACGCACCACCACCCGCAGCATCTTTTTGCGGCAGCCCGGTACAGGCACCCGTACCCAGCTGCCAGGCTTCAGCCCGGCGCTGCCTTTGTAGTCCTCCGGCACGCCGAACCCGTATTCTTTGCCATCCGGCTTGAATTTGATGAACACCATCTTCATGCAAAAGTCACTCCCTGTTGCTTAAATTATACCTGCTAACTCCGTTGGTGACAACGACTGTAATGACAGTACAAAGAAAAAAATAATCGGGCGCAGCGATCAGGCAGGCCGTGGGCACGAAAAGCGGAGCACACGCGGAACCCTTCACCCTGGATAAGCGGGATTTTGCCGTGTATACCTACCTCTGCTCCAGGCTGTTCTGAAAGGCGCACTTCTCCCCTTATTGCTGATTTGTAGAGGGAGAAATATCTTTCTTCTGTACTGTAAGTAGGATTAGTCTTATTATTGTTCCGCAAATTTTGACATACCCATTTTGCAAAAATCTTTAGAATCGCTTGACAAGCACGGCTCTCATGTAGTATCTTGAAATTGGAAATGAGACTTGCTATGCTTGCCAGCAGCATCTCGATTTTTTGCCGCCGTGTTCCAGCACGGCGGTTTTCTTTTTGTGCGCCAGGATTGGCCCCTGGGAGCGTCTGTGCGACCGTTTCGACGAGTATGTACAGGTTGTGCTTCCCGGCACGGAAAGCGGCTTTGAGGAGCCTCCCAGCGGCCACCAGGGATTTGACAGCCGTTTGCACTGTGCCGATGGCCATGCGCAGCGCGGCTGCCATGTGCGAAAACGAGGGAAACGCCTTGCGCTGCCCATTGGAGCAACGGCAGAGGTAGGCGTACACGGCAAAATCCCGTTTATCCAGGTTGAATGCTTCTACCGGCAGCTTGCCCCATGCGCCGGACAGCTGCAGGAGCTTGTACTGATTGGAGATCCTGCGGCCATCCCGATCTTGCCGGGCAGACACTACCAGCAGGCCCTTTTGTTCCAGACCGGCCACGGCGGAGCGGATCGTGTTCTCGCTCAGACCGCACCGCTGCTGTATGGTGGCGTTACGGACGGTCGCTGTGCCCAGGCAGTTCTGGCAGTACGATAAAAACAAAAATACCATCAATTCCTTGGGTTTTAGCCCATAATCAAATAAGCCGTTATAAATTTTTACAAACATGGTGTTCTTCCTTCCAAAAAAGTAGCCCCAGGCAAGCCGTTTGCCTGGGGCATTGTTGTTATTTACGGATTAAATTTTCCGGGGTACAGTGCTGCCGCTTCGCGCCGGGAAGCTCCCAGCTTGCGGCGCGGTTCTTTGGTAGCTGCCGAGGGTGCGTGAGGGCGTGCCGGGGCACTTCCTAGAGCCTGTCGCAGAGATTCCGTGCTGAGTAGTTTGATTTCCAGATAGTCGTTCTCGCCGGTGGAATCCTGCTCCTGGGGAGCCAAAGACAAGTATTTCCAGTAGCCCTCAAGATGGGTTTTCATGGGGGCATACCCGGCTTTCTCGACAATCCAGGTGTCACGCTGGATGCGCACCATCTGAGCAGGGGACATCAGAGGGCGGCCCATCAGCTGATGGCTGCTGGTGGTCTTGCCGTCAGAGCGAGAGGAGGAGCCGGTCAGAATGGTTTCGTCGCCCAGCATTTTGGATATACTGGTAGCGGTATCCTGAGCCGACGGCGATACAAACGTGTTGAGCAAAATTTGGCAGTTGTCTTTGATGATCTCGGTGACGTTTTTATCGTATTTGAGCAAAAACTGGCTGTAGCTTTGCACCGCGACCAGGATGCGCCCGCCTCGGCTGCGGATAGCCGAGAACAGGCTGGTGACACCGGGAATTGCCGGGAAGTTGCCGAACTCGTCCAAAAAATAGTAGAAGGGACGAGGGCAATGCCCGCCCTGGCGCTCGGCCAGAGCAATCAGATCGTCGGTCAGGAAACGGACGAACAGCGATGCCAGGAAGTGCCTGGTTTCGTTTTCATCGGGCGCGATCAGGAAGATCGCTGTGGGCCGTTCGATGAATTGTTCGGCATCCAGATCGTTGTCGTGTGTGCAGATTAGCTGCTCCAGTTCCGCATCGACGAATTTCAGCAGCTTGGACAGCGCCGAAGAAACGATATTAAGGGTGGTTCGGATATCCGCGCTTGTGGTAGTGCTGATATATCCTTTGATTCGCCGGTCAGTAACCCCCTCCAGCATGGCAGCCAAACGGCTTTTCTGGACGGTGTTCCCTTTCTCCGGGGTGTCTGCCCCTGCCAGCTCGACAATCAGATTAAAAACACTGACGATGTGGCGCTCACCGTCCTGGCCGTACTGAGACACCAGCAGGACCAGGCCGGTTATCAGGCCACGGGCAGTCTCGTTAAAATACTCGCTGCTGTCACCACTGTTCAAAGAGCCGGTATTACCGATGATCGCGCTGGCAATGACCTTGGCGTAGCGTTCTGCCGTGGCATAATGCACGGCCCGCTGCTTGGCGTCTTGCTCCTTGCGCCATGCGTCGATTTCGATGTTGACGCGGTACAAAAGATTAAAATGGCAGGAGCAAAACACGTTTCGCAGATCGAGCTTCAGCACGCGGTAGCCGCACTTTTTCAGTTCGGCGCCGGTAATCGTATACAGGTCATCCTTGACAGATACCAGAACCATGCTGGCTCCCTGGCCGATTCCCTGGGCGTCTTGCGTGCGCAGATTTACCCGGGCGTTGTAGGTGATCGTGGGGATATACAGGCTGGTGGACTTACCGGCACCGGGCGGGGCGACCATCAATACAGATTGATCGCTTGTATCGACCAGCCAGGTGCTTTTGGATGCGCCCACGAGCATGGCCGGTTGTGTCTCATGCCCTTGCTGCACTTCTTGATAAACTCGCTTGACCTCCTCCAGCTCCATGAAGTGGGCGTCGCCGTGCTGGCCGTGCCCGGCCTGCACATCCTTTACCGCCAGCGGCGCGCGGTTGTACATCTCTACCAGCGCTGCGGCCAGCAGAGCCGCCAGCAGCTTTGCCAGGACGAGCAGCCCATCGCCCGGTGCATACCCGGCCCCCATCTGCAGGGCCGTTGCCAGGGCGTATACGATCACGATCGTCAGCAGCGGTCGCAAACCTCTTTTCAAAAAATCATCTCCTCCTTACAGGTCCATCATGAACGCCTGGCTTTGAGGCGACAGTTCCGTCTCCTGTTCCGGCTCCGGCTCATTCTCCGCTTCCTGCTCCAGCGCTCTTTCCTGCTCATGGGCCAGGAAGTGGTCACAGTAATCCAGGGCTTTGTCCAGACGCTGCAATGTGACCGGCAAGTCGAACGTCGGGTATTTGACGGCCTCCGCATGGGCGGACGCCAGCTGCTGCGACAGCCGGTCACTTACCCCAACGTCATACCGTGCCGCCAGCATCACCGCCAGGGACGCGCTCTCCAGGTCGCGGACCGGCTGCTCCACCGTCGCTGTGCGCTGGATAACGGCGTCCGCGTAGCCCTTCAGTTCACTGAGCCGCACATCTTCCTCGGAACCGGCGTCCGATACATGGATCACGTTCTGGTCTGCGTCGAAGTAGGCTGCGCCCGGCTTGTCCTGGTCACGCTGCACCGTCAGCCCGGCCTGCCGGGCTGCGTCCTCCATATCCAATGGGTTCTTTTCAATTTCACCATCCTGATGACTTTGATGCTCCAAAAACTCCTGATATTGCAGCGGTTCCTTCTTCAATTCCTGCAGGATTTGCTGCTCAGCCCATTCGCGAAATCTGTCCAGAGAGCCCTCAAACGTATCATAACCTTTGCCAGTGGCGTTATATTCGATTAGTCCCGAAGTGGCATACGGAGCAAGATCATAACTGTAGAAACGTTCAGAATTTGGTCCATGTAAAGAGCCACTTCCATCGTTATACATTTCCCATTGCCATCCGGCGGGTAACTGGTTGGCTGGAACGATTTTGCCATCGTCGAGAAATTCGTCTAAATCTTGATATTCTTCTTTCTGCATAGGGTTCTCTTTTTTATTCTGTACGGGTTCCTGCTTTTCCTGGTCCAGCAGTATATTCAGTTCATTCAGCCGGGCCAGCTT
>CALESJ010000046.1 GCA_937907025.1 uncultured Faecalibacterium sp. | reverse complement strand
GATAGGCCCTTATAGGGCCTGTTCAAACCACCCGTTCAACGGGTGGTTTTGATTTCATATTTTTTTCCGACAATACACAAGGGCAGGAATAAACCGCCCAGGCTCAGAAACGGGCAGATATACGAAACGACGATCGACGAAACGGGCAGCAAATGCAGCACCAGATACACCCAGGGAAACAGATTCAAGGAAGCAACACACCAGATTTGCCCTACTCGCAGAACATGAGGCCAATTTCGATTGTTAAAGTGGACGCCCGGCAGATTCATTCGCACAATACCATCGCTCATAAACGAAATGGCTGCCTTATCATAAATATCGGGGAGATACTGCCGCGCAAACAGACAAAAATAGGCACCAAAACCGGCAAACAAGCCAAGGTACACAAAGAGGGGTTCATTGCCAAACCCGCATTGTATGTTGGCAGCACTGCCAACAGCAGCCACCAACAGAGATACCAGATACAAGGCAAGCATCGGACTGCCGGATTTCCATACGCGTGCTGACGGGCCGGTTTCATAGCCGATGGCTGTCTGCACAGCCTGCTCGGCTTCAGCTGTTGTCAGGGCTTCTGCCGTATTTTTCCGGCACAAAAGCAGTTCTGTTACCGTAACGCCCAACAGTTCAGCCAGTGGAACCAAAAGCGCCGTATCCGGGATGCTGGCACCGGTTTCCCATTTACTGACAGCCTTATCAGAAACAAACAGTTGCGCTGCCAGTTCTTTCTGCGTGTACCCCTTTTCTTTTCTCAACCGGGCCACAAAAGAACCAAACTGGTTTTTATCAATGGTGTACATGGCAGTCGCCCCTTTCCTGGCCTTTATCATACAGGGAACACAAAAAACATGCAACCGAACCGCAGTAGAACTTCGATAATCCGTCATTTTCAGTGCAAAAAGAGCCCGGTCAGGCAAAAAATGCCGACCGGGCTCTTTGATAAAACGAAAGCTTACTGTTCGTCTTCGCAGAAAGCCTTGAAAGTCAGATAAGCCATGTACACGTCTGCCTTGGAAACAACCTCAAACGGAGAGTGCATAGAGAGCACGGGAACACCGATGTCAATGGTGTCGATGTCCTGGTTGGCCACATACTTGGCCACCGTTCCGCCGCCGCCAAGGTCGATCTTGCCCATTTCGCCGATCTGCCACACAACATTGTTCCGGTTCATCAGGCTGGTCAGATAGTTGACCAATTCTGCGCTGGCATCGCTGGTGGAAGACTTGCCGCGGGAACCGGTGTACTTGTAGATGGCAACGCCGCGGCCCGCATAAGTACCGTTATCCAGCTCGAACGCATCATCATAAGTGGGATCGTAAGCAGCGGTCACATCGGCAGACAGGCACTTGGAAGCCTTGCAGGCGGTGATGTAATCAACGCCCTGAGTTTCGCACAGCTGCTGCAGGAAGTGGAAGGTGTACATGCTGTTCAGGCCGGTGACACCGTCAGAGCCCACTTCTTCCTTATCGGTCAGGACGCAGACCGTGGTGTAGGCCGGGGAAACGGTGGTGAGTTCTGCCATCAGAGCGGGGTACGCATCCACGCGGTCGTCATGGCCATAGGCACCGATCATGGAGCGGTCCAGACCCACGTCGCGGGCGGTAAAAGCGGGAACGATCTCGATCTCAGCACGGGTGAAATCCTTTTCGGTCACGCCGTAGGTTTCATTGAGCATACCCAGCACGTTCAGCTTGACACGGTTCTCCACGTCCTTGTCCTCGATGGGATCAGAGCCGAACAGGATGTTCAGATTCTCGCCAGTGATGCCTTCGGGCAGCTTCTTCTCATTCTGCTTGGCAGCCAGATGCGGCAGCAGGTCCGTGATGCAGAAAACCGGATCGCTGGGGTTTTCGCCGATGCAGATCTCAGCACAGCTGCCGTCGGCACGGTACATCACACCATGGATGGACAGCGGAATGGTTGCCCACTGGTACTTGCGCACGCCACCATAGTAATGGGTGCGCAGATAAGCCAGACCAGTCTTCTCAAACAGGGGCACCGGACGCAGGTCCAGACGGGGCGCATCCACATGGGCAATGTTCATATGGAAGCCTTCTGCCAGGCTCTTCTGGCCGATAGTGGCAGCCAGCACGCACTTTTTGCGGTTGATGACATAGACCTTATCACCGGGGTTCAGCTTCTGACCGGGGACAAACGGCTTATAGCCGGCGCCGCGCAGGAGTTCTTCGCTGTAAGCGACAACCTCGCGCTCGGTCTTGGCTGCATTCAGAAACTGCTTGTAGCCCTCACAAAATTCATGCGCAGCCGCCATCTGATCGGGCATGCTGTCGGCAACCGTTTCATTTTTGTAAAGGAGCTTTTCCAGTTCCTTCCCAGATTTCTTTCCCATAAGTTTGGTACGTCCTTTCACAAAAATTATCTATCTTCGATACCGCCGAGCGGCACCGGCCTCTTGTTAGGAGGTATAGATCTCTTGATATCGCTCATAGCTCGTGGTGATCTTGTGTACATACTGACGCATCTGCGGGTACGGAAACTCGTCCAGCGTCTTGCCGTCGGAGGAATATTCGTTGTCCTTAAGCAGCTCACTCACGGCGGTCACCCCGTTATGGTACGCCGCAGCTGCCGTAGACAAATCGCCAAATTTCAAAAGGCAATAAGCCACAAAATAACTGCCGAAACGGATGTTTGTTTCCGGGTCGTACAAGTCATCAAAGGTCAGCTGCTCGGTAGGGGCAATCTTGGTTTTGATCCAGTCAAAGGTTACTTCTGTGATCTGCATCAAACCACGTGCCCCCACGTCGGACTCTGCATTGGGGTTAAAGTTGCTTTCTGTCCGGATAAACGCATACAGTGTCAACGGGTCAAGATCATATTTGTCGGCATAATACTCGACATATTCCTGATATTTGCGCGGATAGCGCAGTTCCTCAATCTCGCTGTGCCATACGGAAAAGATCAGACTTCCCGCCACCAGCAATATTGCCAGCAGCCAGGCCAGCCGGACCAGCATACGGGGATGACGACGCACGGCATCAGCACGCGTCTGTCTTTTCTTCATAAGCCTCCTTTCCGGAACAGAAACTCATACCTTCTGTTCCAGGCAATGTAAAAGGGCCAACGCCTTTTCCTGCAGGCTCTCCACGGACCCGTCATTTTCCAGCACATAATCCGCCGCATCCCGCAGCGTCTGTTCCGGCGTCTGGGCATCCAGCCGCCGGCGTGCCATAGCCGGTTCGATTCCATCGCGGGCACAGATACGGGCAACGCTCTGTTCATATGGTGCCGCTACCACAAGAAGCCGATCGCAGCGCGCTGCAAAGGGCGTTCCCACAATGACAGCACCATCCACGAAGGCAAGCTTTGCCCCGGCCTGCTCCGCCGCCTGCAGTCCCGCATCAATGCGGTGCAGGATTTCGGGATGTGTAATGGCAGTCAGTCTGGCAGTACCTTCCGGTGTGGCAAAAGCACGGTCTGCCAGCAGGTGCCGACACAGATTTCCCGACTCATCTACAATATCAGAACCGAAGGCATTTTGCAACTGCTTTATACAGGCAGAACCAGGTTCCAGCACCTCCCGTGCAACGGCGTCCGCGTCGATACACGGGTATCCTTTTTCAGAAAAAAGCCGTGTCACGCTGGATTTTCCGCAGCCGGAGCGCCCGGTGATTCCGATAACTTTCATAATTCCTCCACACGGAACGCCGCAGCACGCAGCAGCCGGTTATAAACAGCCATGGATACCCCATCACTGAGCGGGCAGCGGGCATAAACCACCTGTGCTCCTTCCTTGTCGCACTCACGCAAGGCGGTAAACAGATGGTGTGCCTGGGAAGCGCCGTCCCCATTGATACCATATTCGATAGCCGGAACAGGCAGTTCCTTTCCTTCACCGGTAAAGCACATAGCAAACACACCAGGCGCTGCGTGTTCCTGCAAGTAGGCTTTGTACTTTTCGAAGTCACCTTTCAGGATGGTCACCTGGGCTTTCGGAGCGTAATGCTTGTACTTCATTCCGGGAGAGCGAGCTGTTTCACCGGGACGCAGGCGTTCCAAAATGGCGTGGGATACCAGAACTTCTTCCCCCAGAACTTCTTCCATCTGTTCCTTGGTCACATACCCAGGGCGCAGAAGCATGGGGTGTTCCCCGCAGACCGATACTACGGTAGACTCCACCCCCACATCCGACTCGCCGCCGTCCAGAATCAGCGGCAGACGGCCGTCCATATCGGCCAGCGTATCCGGTGCGTTGGTGGGGCTGGGCTTACCGGACAAATTGGCCGAAGGCGCCGCAAAAGCCACGCCGGAAGCCTTGATGACCGCCTGCACAACAGGATGGGAGGGCATCCGGATGCCCACCGTATCCAGCCCAGCGCAAGTCACTTCCGAAACTTCGGGACCACGGGGCATAACCATGGTCAACGGACCGGGCCAAAAAGCTTCGGCAAGACGGTAAGCCCGCTCCGGCACCTCCGAAACCAGACCATGAAGCATCTCCATCCCGCAAATATGAACGATCAGCGGATTGTCCTGGGGCCGCCCCTTGGCCAAAAAGATTTTTTTGACAGCTTCTCCGTTGCGGGCATCTGCCGCGATGCCGTACACCGTTTCGGTGGGAAGTGCCACAATATCACCCTGGCGCAAAAGCTTTGCAGCCAGTTGGATGCTTTCTTCATTGACAGGCAAGACTTGTGTCTGCATAATTTCCATCTTCCTTTTTTATTGGCCGGTGCTTTCGCCGGCGTTCATCTGTTTGAGTTTTTCTTCCCGATCAGCCAAAAGCAGCGGTTCCACAATCAGGTCCAGGTTCCCGTTGAGCACCTCATCCAGCTTGTAGACGGTCAGCCCTATGCGGTGGTCCGTCACCCGCCCCTGCGGAAAGTTATAGGTGCGGATGCGCTCGCTGCGGTCCCCGCTTCCCACCTGGCTCTGACGCTTGGCATTGTATTCCTGATCATAGGCTTCCTGCTTCTGCTGCAGCAGTCGGCTGCGGAGAACCTTGAGCGCCCGTTCCTTGTTTTCTCGCTGACTCCGCTGGTCCTGACATTCAACCACTGTACCGGTGGGCAGATGGGTCACACGAATGGCGCTCGAAGTCTTATTGATATGCTGGCCGCCCGCGCCGGAAGAACGAAACGTATCAATGCGCAGGTCTTTTGGGTCCAGCTCAAACTCAACCTCTTCCGCCTCCGGCATTACCGCCACCGTGGCTGCCGATGTCTGGATGCGGCCCTGGGTTTCGGTCTGCGGGACGCGCTGTACACGGTGGGCTCCGCTTTCAAATTTCAGACGGCTGTATACACCGGGGCCTTCAATGGAAAACACAATCTCCTTGACGCCTCCCAGTTCTGTTTCGCTACACTGGACCGTTTCACAGCTCCACCCGCGCCGGGCCGCATACATTGTGTACATCCGCCACAGGTCCCTGGCAAACAGAGCCGCCTCTTCTCCGCCGGTCCCGGCACGGATTTCCATGATGATGCTCTTGTCATCATCTGCATCTTTGGGCAGCAAAAGCAGCCGGAGATTTTCTTCCAGGGCCGACATGCTTTGCCTGTTTTTGCGCAGCTCCTGCTGTACCATATCGATGAAGAGAGGGTCAGCGTCTTCTTCCTGAAGCATTGCCTGCTCCTCTTCTATTTCTTTCTGCAGCGCACACCAGGCGCGCCAGCTTTCAATCAGGGGGGTCAGTTCTTTGTAGTCTTTTACCAGCGCGGCATAGGCGTTCGGGTCTGCCGTTCCTTCCGGCGTACTCATCCGATACGCAATCTCTTCATACCGTCGCTCAATTTCATAGAGTTGTTCAAACATAAAACAGACATTCCTTTACACAGTTCCGTATAGCGGCAGATAAAAGAATGTCCTGCTACTGTTCTTCTCCATCCCGAAGAATCTTCTTGATGTTTTTTTCAATCTTTACGCGCGGCAGCATGATCTCATGCCCGCATTTCTGGCAGCGGATCTTGAAATCCATACCGACGCGAAGTACATCAAACCGGTTCGCACCGCACGGGTGCGGCTTTTTTGTCTGGATCACATCTCCGACCCGTACATCCATACTCTCACCGCCCATCACCAAAATCTTCGCTCTTATTATATACCATGCAGACAGTTTTGCAAATATCAGCCTGCGCTAACGCATACAGTTCATTAACCGCACATGCGGAATACACAAGACAGAGAGGACAAGGAAATGCTTGAATATCGTGCCGAAGGCCTTTGCCGCAATGCAAACCATCTTACCCAGGACGAACTGGAACACTGCCGACAGACGGGGGAAGTGCTGCAAAGCACCGCCCTTGCGTTTGATACCGCCCGCAGGCTCCGTTTTGAGATTTGCGGGCACCGGGCCGTTATGCCGTTTGAAGAATGTCTGGATGTGCAGCCGGGAGAAACCATCAAGGATATTGCCGTTCTGACCCGTGTAGGGCGCCCCACCTGCTTTGTGCTGGCAGGTTATACCCAGGAGGAGGGTGAGCCCGCCTATCTCCTTTCCCGGGCCGCTGCGCAGCGCGCCTGTCGTAAGAATTATCTGGACACACTGGAAAACGGCAGTGTCATCCCCTGTACGGTCACCCACATCGAAAATTTCGGCGCCTTTTGTGATGTCGGCTGTGGTATTTCCGCACTGCTCCCCATCGACTGCCTTTCCGTTTCCCGCATTTCCAGTCCCGCCGACCGTGTTCAGGTTGGTCAGCAACTGCTTTGTGCTGTCAAGAACCGGGACGCCCAGGGACGCATCGTTCTGACGCTGCGGGAACTGCTTGGGACCTGGAGTGAAAATGCCTCTTGCTTCGCGGCCGGCGAAACGGTAGTCGGCATTGTGCGCAGTGTGGAGGAATACGGCGTTTTCATTGAGATTGCGCCCAACCTGGCCGGACTGGCGGAACCGGACAAAACGCTGCATGCCGGCCAGGCGGTCAGTGTGTACATTAAGAGTATCCTGCCCGATAAAATGAAGATCAAGCTGGTGGTCGTAAACAAGACGCTGAACCAACCCATGCGGTTTGAGCCCCATTATTTTGTCACCCGCGGCCGTATTCATCGTTGGACATACTCCACACCCCAGAGCCACAAACAAATCGAAACGGTATTTTGATTGTCCGGAATCCCGGCATGTGCGCTTGTCACGCTCGTTTGCTTGCGCTATAATAAAAGACAGGAATACTATGAACAGGAAGTGATTTACCAATGGCGGACGCATTTACCGGGGGTGTAAAGCCCGGCGGCCTTACAAGCAGCACAGAGATCCGGATTCTCCTGTGCTACCTGATCAAAACCACCGGCCCTGTCACCCGGGAAACGCTGGAAGGCGCTCTGCTGCAGGAAGAGCTGGTCAATTACTTTGAATTTGCCGGTGCTCTGGGCGAACTGGAGCATCAGCAGCTGGTCACTATTCAGGATAAAGGATATAAAATCACTGAGAAGGGCGCCAACGTGGCAGACACCTTGGCCTACGACCTGCCCCGCAGCGTGCGGGAGAGTGCCATTCTGGCCGTTATCCGCCTGCAGAGCTGGGCACACCGTGCGGCACAAAACCATGCCACCGTGGAACACGATGCCAATGGATACCGTGTTGTGTGCACCATCCGCGACGAGGGACAGCCGGAAAGTTTCCGATTGGAGCTGGCCATGCCCGATGCCCTGACCGCAGAAGAGATCAAAAACCGCTTTATTGCCCGTGGCAGTCAGCTTTACATTTCGCTGCTGGAAAAGATGACGCAGCCGTTATCCGATAACGACCGGCCTCCTGCTGCAGCGCGTTGATTTTTCAATTGCTCCAACAAAAAAGCACCTTCCTTCGCGGACGAATCCGCTGCGGAAGGTGCTTTTTCCTTTCTTATTGAGCGCCCAGATACGCTTTGCGCACTTCGATGTTGTTGGCCAGCTCGGTGGCTTCCCCTTCCATCTTGATCGTGCCGGTTTCCAGCACATAGGCGCGATTGGCGATTTCCAATGCCATCTTGGCGTTCTGTTCCACCAAAAGCACCGTCACGCCGTTGCGGTTTACATCACGGATGATCTTAAAGATTTCCTTGACCAGCAGCGGGGACAAGCCCATGGACGGCTCATCCAGCAGCAGCATCTTGGGGCGGCACATCAACGCACGGCCAATAGCCAGCATCTGCTGTTCACCGCCGGAAAGCGTGCCGGCAGCCTGACTGCGGCGTTCTTTCAGCCGGGGCAACAGGTCATACACCATATCAAAATCAGCCTGAATGGCATCTTTGCCGTCCCGGCGGGTATAAGCCCCCATCTGCAGGTTCTGCTGCACAGTCAGGCCGCTGAACACACGGCGGCCTTCCGGCACCTGAGCCAGCCCCAGACGGATGATCTTATGGGCCTCCATACGGCTGATGGTCTGGCCGCAGTAGACGATTTCGCCGCTCTTCGGCTTGAGCAGACCGGAAATGGCATGCATGGTGGTCGTTTTGCCGGCGCCGTTAGCACCGATCAGGGTCACGATCTCCCCTTCATTTACATGGAAAGAAACATCACGGATGGCGTGAATGGAGCCATAGAACACATTGATGTTTTTGACTGCCAACATTTCCCCCATCGTTAGTCACCTCCCAGATAAGCCGCAATGACCTTCGGGTTATTGCGGATGGACTTGCCGTCACCATGGGCAATCACACGGCCGTAGTCCAGAACGGTGATTTCCTCGCAGATGCCCATGACGAAGTTCATGTCATGTTCGATCAACAGAATGGCAATGCCGAACTGATCGCGCACACTGCGCACCGTATTCATCAGTTCTTCCGTTTCGTTGGGGTTCATGCCGGCCGCCGGCTCATCCAGCAACAACAGTTTCGGCTTCGTAGCCAGTGCACGGGCGATTTCCAGCTTGCGCTGTTTGCCGTAAGGTAGCTGAGAAGCTTTCAGGGATGCTTCCTTGTCCAGATCAAAAATTTTCAGCAGGCGCAGAGCCTCCCGGTCCATCTGGTGTTCCTTTTCACGGAACGCCGGAAGACGCAGGATACCGGTCCACATGCTGTACCGAATCTGGTTATGCAGTGCCACCTTCACGTTATCCAGAACCGTCATATCATTGAACAGCCGGATATTCTGGAAAGTACGGGCCACGCCGGCCTTGCTGATCAGATCCGGGCTTTTGCCTGTAATGTCTTTCCCATCCAGAACGATATTGCCTTCTGTCGGCGTATATACGCCGGTCAGCATATTGAACACAGTAGTCTTGCCGGCGCCGTTAGGACCGATCAGACCATACAGATGGCCCTTTTCAATCTTCAGGTCCAGCTGTGCAACTGCCTGCAGACCGCCGAAGGCAATGCCCAGGTTGCTTACTTCCAGCAGTGCCATCATTGCACCTCCTTCGCTTTGCTACCGGGTTTCAGACGATTGCGGAACCCGTCCACAAACCGCTTGCGCCATGCCACGACCTGCGGGCTCTGGCTGAAGATCATAACCACGATCAGCACAATAGCATAAATCAACATACGGTAATCATTCAGAGAGCGCAGCAGCTCCGGCAGAACGGTCAGCAGTGCAGCCGCAATAACAGAACCGCGGATATTGCCGATACCACCCAGAACCACAAACACCAGAATCAGAATGGAGGTGTTATAGTCAAACTTCTTGGCAACCAGCGAAGAATAATTCAGAGAATACAGAACGCCCGCCACACCGGCAAACACCGCAGAGATGATAAAGGCCATCAGCTTGTACTTGGTGATGTTGATGCCAACACTGCGCGCTGCAATTTCGTTATCACGAATAGACTCAATCGCGCGGCCGGCCCGGGAATTGATCAGGTTCAGGACCACCAGCAGGGTCAGAATGACCAGTACAATGCCCAGGGTGAAGGTGGACGCCTTTTTGATACCGGTAATGCCCAAAGCACCATTGATCAGCATGGTTCCGTCAGGTTCCATGCCCATAGAGGCAGCATCCGTAAAGGAAATATGCAAACCGTTGGAGTCATATCCCAGATAGCAGGCATTCATGACGTTCTTAATGATTTCGCCGAACGCCAGCGTAACAATGGCCAGGTAGTCACCGGACAGGCGCAGAACGGGCACGCCGACAATAAAGCCAAACACACCGGCCATCACGCCGCCCACGACAAAAGCCAGCAGCATTCCCAGCCAGTTGGGAACCTGCCCATACAAGATGGTCCAGACCAGCGTGCCGGAAAATGCACCAACACTCATAAAGCCGGCATGACCCAAACTCAACTCGCCCAGAATGCCAACCGTCAGGTTCAGAGAGATAGCCAGGATGACATAGGCGCAGATGGGAACCAACTGACCGGAAAGCGAACTGGTCAGGACCCCAAGCGCAGCCAGAATCTGGATCACGATATAAAACCCGATCACGATGCCGAAAGTGATAAGGTTGTTTTTGGTCGACTTGCGCATATTTTTCAAGCGAAACATCCTTATCCCTCCTTACACCTTGACATTGACCTTTTTGCCCAACAGACCCGTAGGCTTGACCAGCAAAACAACAATCAGCACCAGGAAGACGATGGCGTCCGACAGCTGGGTAGAGATATATGCCTTGCTGAGGTTTTCGATCACGCCCAGAAGGATACCACCCAAGAACGCACCGGGGATAGAACCGATGCCGCCGAAAACAGCCGCCACAAACGCCTTGATGCCAGGCATAGCACCGGTGGTCGGCTGCAGCGTGGGATAAGAAGAGCACAGCAAAGCGCCAGCCACAGCAGCCAGAGCGGAACCGATAGCAAAGGTCAACGAGATGGTAGCATTCACATTAACACCCATGAGCTGGGCAGCGCCGCGGTCTTCGCTCACCGCCTGCATGGCATGACCGGCAGAGGTATGATTGATAAAATACAGCAGTGCCACCATGATAACAACACAGGCCAGAATGGTCACGATGGTTTCGGCAGAAATGGTCAGCTGACCATCAAACAGCTTCACCGGCTTGAAAATGGCGGAATTGGCCACTACGGACGAGAAGCTCTTGGTATTGGACGACCACATCAACTGGGCCACCTGCTGCAGCAGGTAACTCACACCGATGGCCGTGATCAGAACTGCCAGCGAGGGAGCGTCACGCAGCGGCCGATAAGCCACTCGTTCAACAACCACACCCAGTATCGTACAAACAATCATGGAAAGGATAATGGCCAGCACCGGATTCCATCCGAAAGAGCCAAAGGTGAAAAACACCACATAGCTGCCGATCATGATAACATCGCCATGAGCGAAGTTCAGCATCTTGGCGATGCCGTACACCATCGTGTAGCCCAACGCAATCAGAGCGTACACACTGCCCAGGCTGATGCCATTGATCAGGTAGGACAAAAATTGCATCCTGTAATACACCTCAAATCTTAAAACGATTGCCCAACGTGCTTTTGCACGGTCACGACATCATTCTACCATAGATGCCGTCTGCAGACAATAATTTTGGCCGCCCGGGCATCCGCTCCTGTCCTCAGGAGCTAAAAAAAGACAAAGAGGGCTGCCGAAACGAAATTCGGACAGCCCCCTTTGACAAAAAATTCAGTTCTCCAATAATAACGTCACACGTCTGTTATTCTGCAGTCTGATAAGCGCCGTTGGTAACAACGTACACACGCGGAGGCTTGTTGACGGTACCGTCAGCGGACCAGGTCTGGCCTTCACCGGTGGTGCCGTTGAAAGTCATGGTGGTGAACTGGGTCTTCAGTGCCTCGCACATATCGCTGGCGCTCATATCACCGTTGATGCTGCCGTTCTGCACGCACTGATAGATTGCATAGACGCAGTCATACGCATCGGCAGCGAACTGTATGGGAGTTTCGTTGTATGCAGCCTGATACGCGGAAACGAACTTCTGGGTGGTTTCATCGGTAGCAGTTGCAGAGAACGGGCACAGCAGCATCAGGCCTTCAGCCAGAGAGGTATCAAAGCCTTCGATGGTCAGGATGCCGTCCATGCCGTCGCAGCCAAAGAACGTGGGCTTGTAGCCAACCTTATCGGCTGCAATCAGAATCTGAGAAGCCTCGTTGTAGTAGATGGGCAGGAAGACCAGATCAGCGCCGGCCTCCTGGCACTTGGCCACCTGGGTGGACAGGTCGCTCTTGTTGTCGCTGGTGAAGCTGACAGCCGTTACGACATCCAGGCCCTTGGCAGTGGCTTCTTCAGCAAATGCGTTGTAAATTCCCATGGAATACGCATCGGAAGAATCGTAGATGATGCCGATCTTGGTGCCCAGACCCTTTTCAGCAATGTAATCAGCGGAAACAATGCCCTGGTTCGGGTCGGTGAAGCACATCTGGAAAACGTTGTCGCCGGTTTCGACCACATCCACAGCGGATGCGGAAGGAGTCAGCATGAACATATTATCATTGACGGCTTCGCCTGCAACGGAGAGGCTGGGAGTAGAAGTAACAGTACCCAGCAGGACCTGCATGCCCCAGTCTTTCAGGGTGTTGTAAGCGTTCATGGATTTTTCGGCGTCATGCTCATCGTCCTCAAACTTAAGTTCAAAAACGGTGTGGCCAGCAGCCTTGTTGATTTCATCAACAGCGAGCTGCTCGCCCTGCATAACGGCAATGCCGTAGCTGGCCGCAGAACCGGTAGTGGGTCCGATGCCGCCCAGTTTGATGGGCGTGGAACCATCGGTGGCAGAAGCCTCGGCCGTAGCGGTATCACCGGTAGTGGCAGCGGCAGAGCTGCTGTCACCGGTAGAGCCGCAGGCTGCCAGGCTCAAAACCATAGCGGAAGCCAAAGCTGCACTGATAAGCTTTTTCATAATTTTTCCCTCCTATATTCACAACAACGCCTGCCAGTATTCCCTACCGACGGGGCCGCACATGCCCTGCGTTGTTATATAAAGGTATTATAATCTTCCCTACCCGATTCTTCAATGTATTAAATCGACATAGTTTGTTTACATATTTTTCATTTTCTTAGTCGGTTTTCACAAACCAAGGTGACAGAAGTTTAACATTTCGTCGTTCCGCCTATGAGTTTCGGCTTTTTTCTTGTAAAAGCATTGCAAAATTCGTCAGGATTCGGCATAATAGTAGCAATAGGATGAAAGGGGTATAGAGAGTTCGATGAAATTACTGGAAGAACGCATTTTGAAAGATGGGCAGGTCCGTCCGGGAAACGTACTTAAGGTGGATTGCTTCCTGAACCACCAGCTGGACGTAAAGTTGCTGGACGATATCGGTGCCGAGTTCAAACGTATTTTTGGTAACGATAGCGTAAACAAGATTCTGACCATTGAGGCTTCGGGCATTGCTATTGCCTGCATGACTGCCCGTCACTTTGATGTGCCGGTTGTCTTTGCCAAAAAGGCCAAGAGCAAAAACATTGACGGCGATGTGTTCACTTCCAAGGTTCAGTCGTATACATACGGAAAAGAATATGAAATCACCCTCGCCAAAAAATTTCTGGGCCCCCAGGACCGCGTTCTGATTCTGGATGATTTTCTTGCCAACGGCAAGGCCATGCGCGGCCTGCTGGATGTCTGCAAACAGGCTGGCGCTACTGTGGTCGGTATCGGCGTCTGTATCGAAAAAGGCTTCCAGGACGGTGGTCGGGAACTGCGCGACGAAGGCTACAAGCTGGCCAGCCTGGCTATCGTTGACCGCATGAACGATGATGGTTCTCTGGAATTCCGTCCGCAGGATTGATTATCACTTCAGCACGAAACAAAAAAGCAGCGTGTGCCTGGATCCAGGCGCACGCTGCTTTTTTCTATTAAAGGAATCAAAGGACCTCTCTCCCCTGCCTATCTCTCTCCCCCTGCCCAACAAAAGAATATACAAAAAGAGGGATGCACTCTGGTGCATCCCTCTTGCATAATTGCAATTCAGCAAATTAGCCCTTGATGGCAGCGGCGACTTCAGCAGCGAAGTCCTCGTTGCGCTTCTCCAGGCCTTCGCCCTTGATGAAGTGGGTGTAATCGACGATCTTGATATCGCCGCCCAGTTCCTTGGCGGTAGCAGCAACATACTTGTTGACATCCATGTTGCCGTCCTTAATGAAGGCCTGATCCACCAGGCAGTTCTCCTTGTAGAACTTGCCCAGCTTGCCGATGGCCATCTTTTCCTTGATGGCGTCGGGCTTGTTGGCGGTCTTCGGATCATTGGCCATCTGAGCCAGAATGATTTCCTTTTCCTTGTCGATAACGGAAGCCGGAACAGCAGCCTCATTCAGGTAGCTGGGGTTGGCAGCCGCGATCTGCATGGCAATGTCCTTGCCGAAAGCAGCAAAGCCTTCCTTGGCAGCAACTTCGTCGCTGGTTTCGAACTTCACGATGACGCCGTGAGTACCGCCGCCATGGACATAAGCAGCGCAATGGCCCTCGTAACGGGCAAAACGGCGAACCTTGATGTTCTCCTTGATGACCAGAATCAGAGCCTTCAGAGCGTCGTCAACAGTGCCGTCGCCCATCTTGCAGGCCATCAGAGCCTCGACATCGGCCGGGTTGGACTCGGCGATAACATTGGCCAGGTTCTTGGTGAACTCAACGAACTTTTCGTTCTTGGCAACGAAGTCGGTTTCGGCATTGACCTCAACAACAACGGCGCAGTTGGGATAAGAAACAGCATAGACCATGCCTTCGGCAGCAATACGGCCAGCCTTCTTGGTGGCGGTGGCCAGGCCCTGCTCACGCAGAATCTCAATGGCCTTGGCGAAATCGCCGTCAGCCTGGGTCAGAGCCTTCTTGCACTCCATCATGCCGCAGTCGGTCTGCTTACGCAGTTCCATAACGTCCTTAGCAGAAATAGCCATAACGTATCGTCCTTTCTTTGAAAAAAGTCAGCGTTGAATCGGATCGTACTGCTTCAGATCAAGCCTCGGCAGTTTCAGCAGCGGCAGGAGCATCCTGCACGCCCTGCTTGCCTTCCAGGGCGGCATCGGCCATGGCGGCAGAGATCAGCTTGACAGCGCGGATAGCGTCGTCATTGCCGGGGATAACGTAATCGATCTCATCGGGATCGCAGTTGGTATCAACAATGGCCACGATGGGGATGTGCAGCTTGCGAGCTTCGGAAACAGCGATGCGCTCCTTATGCGGGTCGACAATGAACAGAGCCTTCGGCAGAGTCTTCATGTCCTTAACGCCGCCCAGGTACTTGTCCAGCTTTTCCATCTCCAGTTCCAGCTTGACAACTTCCTTCTTCGGCAGCAGGTCGAAAGTGCCGTCTTCCTGCATGGTCTTCAGCTGCTCCATACGGTCGATGCGCTTACGGATGGTGCGGAAGTTGGTCAGCATGCCGCCCAGCCAACGAGCGTTGACGAAGTGCATGCCGCAACGGGTAGCCTCATCACGGATGGATTCCTGAGCCTGCTTCTTGGTGCCGACGAACAGGATCTCGCCGCCGTTAGCAGCGGTATCGCGCACGAAGTTGTAAGCCTCATCCAGCTTCTTCACGGTCTTCTGCAGGTCAATGATGTAGATACCGTTGCGCTCGGTGAAGATGTACTTCGCCATCTTGGGGTTCCAGCGACGGGTCTGGTGACCGAAGTGGACACCGGCTTCGAGAAGCTGCTTCATAGAAACGACTGCCATAGTAATTTTCCTCCAAAAATTTAGTTTTACCCTCCGCACCGCGTAATTGTTTTCTAACCCTTCCGTTCCAGTATGGGCCGTTCAGGCACAAAAAAACAACGCAATGCGTGTGTATTGCCGAAATATAATACCACAATACCAAATGGATTGCAAGTATTTTTTTCAAAAAAGAGCGCTATCACAGAGGAAGTTCCCCTATCGTCGCTCTTCGCTCTTCCGTCGGAGCCCTGCCGACAGAAAAAAGTACGAAGCCGGGCAAAAGGCCAGCCTCGCACTTTGTCTTTTTTGAAACAGGAATCAGATGGAAATGGCGTTGGCCACTTCAATCTCGTTGGAGTCGATGGTCTTGTGCATGGACAGAGCCACATTGACATCGTAGTCAACGATCTTGCCGCCGGACACACCAACAACGCGGTTGTAAATCCCCTTGTCCAGCAGATCAATGGCATGATAACCCATCAGGGAGGCATTCACACGGTCACGGACCGTGGGAGAACCACCGCGCTGGATATGGCCCAGAACCGTTGCACGGGAATCAACGCCCGTAGCGGCCTGGATCTGATTGGCCAGTTCCTGCGCCCCGATGACACCCTCGGACACAATAATGATGAAATGCTTTTTACCCGTAAACTGGGTCTGACGCATGCGCTGCAGAATATCACGTTCAAAGTCAAACGGACGTTCCGGCAGCAGAACCGCCAGCGCGCCGGTGGCGATGCCCACGTTCAGGGCAATGTAGCCGGCATGATGGCCCATAACCTCGACCACACTGCAGCGGTCATGGCTCTGGGTGGTGTCGCGCAGTTTATCAATGGCTTCCACAGCCGTATTCATGGCCGTATCATAGCCGATAGTATACTCGCTGCAGGCGATATCATTATCAATGGTGCCGGGGATACCAATGCAGGGAATGCCCTGGTTTGCCAGTGCACGGGCGCCCATGAAAGAGCCGTCGCCGCCGATAACGACCAGCGCATCAATGCCCAGTTCCTTGCAGCGGGCAAGGCCTTTCGCCTGGCCTTCCTTGGTCTTGAATTCCAAGCAGCGGGCCGTATACAGAATGGTACCGCCGCGATGAATGATTTCCGATACGCTGCGGACATTCATCTCGTAGCACTCGCCGTTGATCAGACCGTTGTAGCCACGCTGAATGCCCATCATACGGTAACCGCGGGTAATGCCGGTGCGCACAATCGCACGGACAGCAGCGTTCATGCCGGGCGCGTCGCCGCCGCTGGTCAAGACGCCGATGGTTTTAATCTCCTTAGCCATAGATTTCCCTCCCGTTAAATCAAAGGCTTGGCGTTTTTTATTCCGTTTCACGGATTTTTCGCCAACTGGGGGCCGGCTGTTTTCTGCCGTGTGTTAAAGGTGTAACAATCCCCTCGTAGGTATTATACCATATGTATGCCCTGCCAATTATGGACAATTCTTGCAAAAGATATGGATTTATTTTGCCGTTTGTTCTTTCACATGATCTGCCCCAAGGATTCGTTCCAGTTCTTTGCGCAGAATGGGCACATCGTTGGCCCACAAGCTTTGCGGTGCCCGCATACGCTGGCCGGTATCTTCAAATTTAAAGTAAACCGGCGTGGGGCCGTCAAATATATTTCTGAGCAAATTTTCAATTTTTCCCATTTCCCGGCTCTGGCGGGACGGCACCAGCAGCCACAGTCCCACTACCTTGTTGCGGGTTGTGGTTCCCTGCACCTGACCGGCCGGGGTAGCGAATCCCCTGGCCGGGTCATACTCATCCACCGGGGCAATCTGTTCCGCCACCAGGCGGGTCCCTTCTTCCTCTTTATAAGAAACCCGGCCGGACACAACTACAACGGCGTTCTCCTGCAGGTAGGCACGATAGGAAGAAAACACCCGCGGAAAGACCAGCAATTCCATTGTTCCGGTCAGATCTTCCACCGTCGTAAAAGCCATCAGAGTGTTGGACTTGGTGGTCATCACCTTGCTTTTGACAACGGTACACAGCAACGTCACGGTCTTGTTATCGAAATCCTTGGCATCGTTGCCGCTGAGTTGGGAAATCATGCAGGTGGATACCTTTTGAATTTTTTCCCGGTAAGCGTCCAGCGGATGTCCGGACAGATACAGCCCGGAAACCTCTTTTTCCATCTTGAGGAGTTCTGAAGTCGGGTATTCCGGCAGATTCGGCACCTTATAATCCTCGGCGGCTGCATCGGCACTGTTGCCTGCCATGGCACTGAACAGATCCAGCTGACCTTCCAGGTTCTGCCGCGCATCTGTTTCCACGCTCTTCAGGATGCCTTCCACACTTTGCAGCATGCCGTGGCGGCTGGGTTCCAGCGCGTCAAAGGCACCGGCGCGGATCAGGTTTTCCAGGGCGCGCCGGTTCAGTTCTGCGCCGCGCATGCGCTTGCAGAAGTCATACAAACCGCGGAACGGCCGTTCCTTACGCTCCCGGATAACGCCTTCAATCAGGTTGCGTCCCACACTCTTGACCGCGTTCAGACCAAACCGGATGCTGTTGCCGTCAGCCGTAAAGCCTCCGCGGGATACGTTGATGTCCGGCGGCAAAACCTTGATGCCCAGGCGCTGACACTCGGTGGAGTACTCAATCACCTTGGACGTGTTGTCCAGCACGCTGGTGAGCAGGGCGGCCATAAATTCCTGCGGATAATGACATTTGAGATATGCAGTCTGGAACGCCACATAGGCATAGCAGGCTGCATGGGATTTGTTAAAGGCGTAAGAAGCAAAGCTGCTCATATCATCATAAATGGCATTGGCGGCTTCTTCCGAAATACCATTGTTGATACAACCCGGGCACTCTTTTCCGGGTTCTGTACAGCCATACACAAAGTGGGCGCGTTCCGCCTCCATAACCTTGTGCTTTTTCTTGCTCATAGCGCGGCGGACATTGTCTGCCTGCCCGAAGCTGAAGCCCGCCAGTTCCCGGCAGATCTGCATGACCTGCTCCTGATAGACAATGCAGCCATTGGTCACGTCCAGAATGTGTGCCAGTTGCGGCGTGCGGTAGCTGATCTTGTCCGGCTCGCGCCGGTTGCGCAGATAGGTAGGAATGGAATCCATAGGTCCCGGACGATACAGCGAAATCAGAGCGATGATATCTTCCAGATCTTTTGGTTTCAGGCCGGTCAGCACCTGCTTCATGCCGGTGGATTCCAGCTGGAACACACCTTCCGTTTCTCCGTTGGTCAGCATGGCGTAGGTAGCCTGGTCATCATAGTCGATGGATTCATGGGTAAAAGACGGATCCCGGCGCTGCACCGCCACTTCGGTATCATGGATGACCGTCAGGGTCCGCAATCCCAAAAAGTCCATTTTCAGCAGGCCGAGGCGTTCGATCTCGGTCATGTTGAACTGGGTCACAGGCAGGCCATCATTCGTGGAAAGGGGCACATATTCGGTAGCCGCTTCCCGGGTAATGACCACCCCGGCCGCGTGGGTAGAGGCGTGCCGCGGCATGCCCTCTACCTTCAAAGAGGTATCGATCAGTTCGTGTACCTGCGGGTCCGCCTCATAGAGGTTTTTCAGGTCAGGCGAAACTTCCAGGGCATGCTGCAAGGTCATCTTGAGCTCCATGGGAATCAGCTTGGCCACCCGGTCCACATCCTGGTAGGACATTCCCATAACGCGGCCCACATCGCGCACGGCGGCACGGGCCGCCATGGTCCCGAAGGTCACAATCTGCGCCACATGGTCCCGGCCATATTTCTCATTCACATAGTCGATGACCTCTTGCCGACGCTCGTAGCAAAAGTCCACGTCAAAGTCCGGCATGGAAACACGTTCCGGGTTCAGGAAGCGTTCAAAAATCAGGTTGTAGCGGATGGGATCGATATCAGTGATCCCCACACAGTAAGCCGCCAGACTGCCTGCGCCGGAACCACGTCCCGGTCCTACCGGGATGCCGCGGTTCTTGGCATAATTGATGAAATCAAACACGATGAGGTAGTAGTTGGTATACCCCATCTTAGAGATCACACCAATTTCATACTGCAGTCGATCCCGCAGTTCCTGCGTGACATGGCCGGGATACCGGCGTTCCAGCCCCTCCCAACACAACTTCTCAAAATAAGCCTGGTTTTCCATACCATCCGGCGCCTTGAAGTACGGCAGCTTGGTTTCACCGTAATGGAAATCAAAGTGACATTGTTCCGCAATGCGGTTGGTATTTTCGCAGGCTTCCGGCACCATGGAGAACAGATCGTACATCTCGTCCGTACTTTTGACGTAGAACTCATCGGTCTGGAACTCCATACGGTCGGCATCCGCAATGGTTTTACCGGTCTGGATGCACAGCAGAATGCTCTGCATTTTGGAATCTTCTTTTGTCAGGTAGTGGGCATCATTGGTGGCCACCAGCGGGATTCCTGTTTCTCGGGACAGGCGGATCAACTGCGGCAGAACGATATTGTCCTCCTCCAGACCATGATCCTGCAATTCGATATAATAATTACCCTCACCAAACAGGTTCTGATAATACAGGGCCACCTGCTTGGCCCGTTCGTAGTCCCCCGCCAGAATTGCCTGCGGAACCTCCCCGGCCAGACAGGCCGAAAGACAAATCAGCCCTTCATGGTGCTGTTCCAGCAGGTCCTTGTCCACGCGCGGCTTGGAGTAAAACCCTTCCAGAAAACCGGCACTGACCAGCTTGATCAGATTCTTATAGCCGGTTTCATCCTTGCACAGCAGCACCAGATGGTTATTGCCATCAATCCGGTTTACCTTATCAAAACGGGTACGGGTTGCCACATACACTTCGCAGCCAATAATAGGGCGGATTCCCGCTGCCACAGCCGCGTCATAGAATTGTACGCAACCATACATAACGCCGTGGTCGGTAATGGCCACGGCGGTCTGGCCCAGCTCCTTGATGCGGTCGAACAATTTATCAATCCGGCACGCACCGTCCAGCAGGCTGTATTCTGTGTGCAGATGCAGATGGGCGAACTGTCGTTTTGCTTGCTCAGGCATGTTGTTCCTTTCCTTCAGTTTCCGCCGGCTTGTTCAGCCGCTGTGCCGCCTGTTGAATCCGCTTGAACCGATGAGAGAGCCCGGCTTTGCTGACCGGCGGGTTGAACTTTTCTGCCAGCCGCGCCAACGGCAAATCCGGATATTGCATCCGCATTTTTGCCGTGGTCAGCAATGGTTCCGGCAAAGTTTCCAGGGCACCGGCATCTTCCAGTGCGCGAATTGCCATCTGTACCTGTACAGCCGCCTGTACGCTTTTGCCCAGGTTGGCCGTTTCACAGTTGGACAGGCGATTGGTTTTGTTACGCATCTCGTTATACATGCGCTGTTCCATGATACGCATGGCCGCATTGCCCGCCCCCATAAAGGTCAGCAAATCTTCGATATGGTCACCGGCCTTGATATAGACAGTGTTGGCGCCTTTGCGCAGTGCCCGGTGCGGATGAAATTCATGCTCAGCCAAAATAGCTTCCAGCTGTTGCGAAAGCTGATAACGGGTGGACAGAAATTCGATATTATAGCCCTTTTCCGGGTCAGTGGCGGTTCCGCAGCACAAAAAAGCGGCAGCCACAAAATGGGATACGCATTGCTGGCATTTGAAGCACCCCGGCTTGATGCGGAGTGCCGTTTCCCGGCCGGTATGGCCGAACAATTCCAGCATTTTGTGTACTTCTTCCGGGTCCTTGACACTGAATTCATATACAACCGACCCGGCCGCCCGTTCCTTGCTCAGAATTTGTCCCGTAATGCCGCAGCGTGCGTACATTTTCTGGGCAAAATTGGCGACGCCTTCCGTTTCTGTCTGAAGCACGATGCCGCGGTCATCAAAATATTTGCCAAAGCAGGCCACCGCGTAGGCGGCCGCCGTGCAGCAACACGGACGGCTCACTTTACGCCGCAGGATCTCTGCCTTGACATCTTGGGAAAAGCTCATCTTGTGGATGCCTCTTTCTATTTAAGGTCACAGGTTCCGTTTCGCATCCCGATGCAAAACGGTAGGGATATAGCCAAGGTTACGGCAGAATTCTGCCAGCTTGCGAGCAAATGTAATGGAACGATGCTTGCCGCCGGTACAGCCAATGGCCACCACCAACTGGCTCTTGCCTTCTTTCACATATAGCGGCAGCGAGTATTCCAGCATGCTCTCATAGCGGCGCAGCAATTCCTGTGACTCAGGTGCTGCCATCACATAGTCCACAACCGGCTGATCAAGACCAGTCAATTCCTTCAGCTCCGGAACATAGAACGGATTCGGCAGGCACCGGACATCCAGAACGATGTCCGCCTCCTGAGGCAGTCCGAACTTGAAACCAAACGACATAATGGTCAAGGACATGGCACACTGACCGCGTTCCAGAAACAAACCACAGATTCGTTCTTTGGTCTGCGCCGTGGAGAGCTGGGTGGTATCGATCACATACCGGGCACGCTCCCGAAGTGGCTGCAGAATGGCCCGTTCACGGCGGATGGCTTCATCAATGGTCATTTGTCCGTTCTGCGTCATGGGGTGTACCCGGCGGGTTTCCTTGTAACGGCGCCGGATTACCGGGTCGGCCGCATCCAGAAACAGAATATCGTATTCCATCCGTTTGTCATCCAATGCCGCCAGTGCCGTCTTGACTTCTTCCACCGAACGCAGACCGCGAATGTCCATAACGACCGCTACCCGGGTCAGCTGGTTTTCGCCTTGCAGCGCGAAGTCCACAATGCGGGGCAGCAGCCCTGCCGGAATATTATCGATGCAAAAGAATCCAATGTCTTCCAACGCATTGGCCGCCATTGACTTGCCTGCCCCGGAAAGTCCGGTCACCACCAGAAACTTCATACCGTTCCTCACTTCCCTGCCGCACTCAGAATATTTTCACCGCACAACCCGAATTTCACGTTCCAGCACATGGCCGGTTTTTTCCTGCACAATCTCCCGGATTTTATCCGTCAGTTCCACCACGTCGGCGCAGGTTGCACCTCCGGTATTGACCACAAAACCGCAATGCTTCTGGCTGACGGCGGCGCCACCCACCGAAAAGCCTCGCAGGCCGCACTGTTCGATCAGCTGACCGGCAAAACAACCGGCCGGCCGTTTGAAAGTGCTGCCGGCAGAAGGCATATCCAGCGGCTGTTTATCCCGGCGGCGGGACATGAAATCCTGCATTTTCCCATGAATTTCTTCATGCACACCCGGTTGCAGAACAAATTCCGCTTCCAGGATGCACCATGGTTTCTTTTCAAAAATGCTGGTGCGGTAACCGAGCTCCAACTCTTTTGCCGGAAGTGTGCGCAGTTTCAGGTCTTCATCCAGAAAGGTCACCTGCTGCAGCACATCTTTCATTTCTCCGCCATAGGCGCCGGCGTTCATGTAGACAGCCCCGCCCACCGTGCCCGGAATTCCGAAAGCAAATTCCAGACCGGTCAGGTTCAATTCCAACGCTCTGTTACAAACAGTAACCAGCAGATTTCCTGCTCCTGCCGTCAAGCGCGTACTGCCGTCCGGCTGCAACTGGGCCGTAGCGTTGGTCTTCAGATCTGTCAGGCAGATCACCGCGCCTTCGTATTCCTCGTCGGCAAAAAGCGTATTGGAGCCATTGCCCAGAAAATAGGTGCGCACGCCGCTCTGACGGCAAAGTTCCAGCATACGGGTCAGTTCCGTCACCGTACGCGGTTTGCAAAAAACCGTAGCCGGGCCACCAATCCGAAAAGTAGTGTGGCGGTCCAGCGGTTCGTTATGAATACAGGGCAGCGCCTGCGCGCCCATCGCGTCCAGTAAATCGGCAATTGGCTTTTGCATCATGCATGCCCTCCCCTCTGATTATTGTTGAATGGCCGATTCATCAGATAGAATCCGCCAATTCGGCTGCACCGATCACGCCGGCATCATTGCGAAGGACGCACGCAGCAATGACCGGATTGCGGCCGGTGGTGATATTGTGGGTTTCTCGCTCTACATATTCACGGACAGGCGCCAGCAGGACCTCGCCCTGGTTGGAAACACCGCCGCCAATGCAAATGACTTCCGGCTGGAAGGTGTTGACCACATTGGCCACGCCACAGGCAACATACTCAATCCAGTTTGCGACCACACGCTTGCCGCAGGCATCCCCCGCTGCCATAGCATCGAATGCCGTCTTGGCATTGACATGGTCCAGGTCACCGGCAATCTTCCACATGATGGTGTCCGGATCGTTCTTCATGGCCTCTTTGGTGTCCTCGCTCAGTGCGCGGGCCGAAGCATAGCGCTCCCAGCAGCCGCGGCGTCCGCAGTTGCAGGGGCGCCCATCCTTGACGATCACAGTATGGCCCATTTCCCCGGCCGCAAAATTGAATCCGCGCAGAATCTTGCCGCCCAGAATAATGCCGCTGCCAATACCGGTTCCCAGCGTCACAATCACAGCGTCCCGGTAGCCCTTGGCGCCGCCTGCCAGATATTCGCCAAACGCAGCTGCGTTCGCATCATTTTCTACATATACCTTACAGCCCAGCAGTTTCTCCATATCGGGTCCCAGGTTCCAATCATAGTACCCGAAGTTGGTGTTATATCCCACAAAGCCGGTGGTAAAATTCACACTGCCGGGCGTGCCGATACCCACATAGGCAATCTGGGAAAATTCAATTTTTCCTTCTTTGGCAACGGCACGGCACAAATCCGCCAGTGCACGCTCCAGATCATCCGCCGGGCGCGGCAGCCGGGTCGCACGGGTCAGCTTTGCCACGATCTCATATTTTTCATTCACCAGGCCGGCGGTCATAGTGGTTCCGCCAAGGTCAATACCAATGGTATACCGGCTCATAACAAAATGCCTCCTATTTCCTGCGCACAACCGCGGTTGTGCCGCTTCAATTCCGCAACCAGATTTTCCACGCTGGCATTGACAATCAGCTCCTGCGGAAAATCGATTTCTTCTACCAGGGAAAACAGTGCGTTCATGTTTTCACGCAGCTGCCGGATGCTGTGGGCATCGGTATCCAGGGAGATGCGGCATCCGTTTTTCAGGCAGGCCTTGAGCAGCGCCTGCATATTGGCGATACCATCCTTACGGACCTGAAAAGAATTTCCGTTCATTTCCACAACCTTGTTGTTTCTGGCGAACGCTTTGGTCACAAGGTCATAATCATAGCGGTAGTGCTGCTGTTCCGAATGGCCGATACAATCCACATACGGATTTTCCGCCACGCCCAGCCACAGCCGGTTGGCTTCCTTTTCAGTCAGAAGTCCCGGAATGCAAGGGCTGTGGATGGAAGCAACCACCCAGTCCTGTACCGCCAGCATACGGTCCGGCAGGTCCAGGTTGCCTTTGGTGTCCATGACATTCACTTCCGCACCATACAGCATGGCCACCTTTCCGATAGTCCGCGGCATGGTACTCCAGTTCCCGAAATGCCAGATATGCGGCGAGTCCGGCATAGCCGGCGCATGGTCGGTCAGTGCCATGGCACGATAACCCAGCTTTTCGGCTTCAGCTGCCATTTCCAGCGCCGTATGAAAGGCGTGGCTGGCGCAAAGGGTATGGGTATGCAGATCAGCAATCACTTGCATGCAGAACGTTTCCTCATTTCATTCGGTATCATTAAAATCCGGTAATATCATTTTGCAGGCCCAGGCTGTTCAACAGGTCCTGTGCCGCATTATAGCCCATCTCTTTCTGACGGTTGTTGATAGCAGCCGTTTCCAGAATCACAGCCAGATTCCGTCCGGGCATCACAGGAATCAGCATGCTGGGCACATTCACACCCAGAATATCATAACTGTCGTGCTCCAGACCGGTGCGGTCGTAATTCTTGGTCCGTTCCCACGGTTCCAGCTCCACAACCATTTCCACTTCCACACTGTTCTTGACAGCACCAGCGCCAAACAGACGGGCCACATTGATGATGCCAATGCCGCGCAGCTCGATAAAGTGCCGGATGTTTTCGGGGGCCATACCCATAATCTTGCGGCTGGATACCTTGCGCAGTTCTACCGCATCGTCGGCAATCAGGCGGTGACCGCGCTTGACCAGTTCAATGGCCGTTTCGCTCTTGCCAACACCGGAATCACCCAGAATCAGGATTCCTTCGCCGTACACTTCCACCAGAACGCCATGCCGGGTAATGCGAGGTGCCAGCTCCGTGTTCAGGGTGGTAATGAGGGTGATCATCAGTACCGAGGTCATCTCTTCCGAAAGAAGCAGCGGCACGCCGTACTGCTTGGCAAACTCAAACATCTCGGGCGGAGGGGTCATGCCGCGGGACACAATAACGGCCGGCGGCACAAAGGAAAACAGCTTTTCCAGATGCGTACGGCGGATGGCCGGGTCCAGTTCTTCCAAATAGGACAGTTCCGTCAGACCGATGATCTGGATACGGGTGTTATCAAAGTACTGATAGTACCCCGCCAGCATAATGCCGGGACGGTAAACCTCCGCAGAATAGACCTTGATCTCTTTCAAGTCTTTCGGGGTATAGGCAATTGCCAGGTTGGATTCCTCGGCCAGTTTGGCCAGAGTTACAGAAAATTGCGCCACAGGTGTTCTCCCCTTTCAAAACGATATGCGGCAAAGCGGACCGCCTTGCCATATTGATTTCATTATACCGTACGCACCTGTTTTTGTACAGATACGCCCGCACAAATCCGTACGAAAATCAGCCGTGCCACAGCGCGGCAGCACCGGCTCGGACTTTGCCGTCCAGCCAGTACAGCGCCGCGGCTGCCAGGGCCGTAAAAACAAGGTAAGCCAAAAACAGCAGGGCCGTATCCCGGCGGGAGAGTGCCACCAGGTCAAAACCTTCCGCCAGCCGAAGGATGATGACATGATGGACCAGAAACACCGCATAAGAATACTTGCCCAAAAGTGCACACAGCCGGCGTACCGGTGCAAAGGTGATCAGATCTGCCAACAGAATCAGGAGCACAAAAACCACTGCCCCGAACAAGGCACAAACGATCTTGGTATCCCATCCCCCCAGCAGGGATTGGACCACCAACAGCACAGCGGCCGCAGCCGCAAGCAGCACCTGCCGCTTGCGGGAAATACCGACCAGCAACATCCCCAGGAAAAATTCCGGCAGATGGATGGCCACGAGCCGGGCATCCCATCCGGTCAGATGAACCGCCGTACCGATAACACATACCACAGCAAAAGTCAGCCACGGGCGCTTGCGGTAGCCACGCAGCAGAATCGGAAACAGAAGGTACAAGAACAAAATACTGCCCAGGAACCATTCGCCCACACAGGCAAAATCCTGGCCGACCCAGCCTGCCGCTATTGCAAAATTATCCAGTCCCAGCACCGTCAGAATCAGGGTGATGGTTCTGGCCCCGACATAGTATCCGGGACGCGTGACAAAGCGGATGGAAAAGCAAAGGAGCCAGGCAAGCCAGAACATGGGATACACCGCACGGACACGTTTTTTATAAAACGCTTTCGTTTCAAAATGTTCCGGAGCGGTGTAGCACAAAGAAGCCCCCGACACAATAAAAAACAATGTGGAGCCAAAATCTCCCAGATAGATACCAAAGGGCAGTGTACTGGTAAACAACTTATGCGGCAATGTAAAGTAACCGGTTACCGTCGCATTGAAATGTATGATCAGGATACTGATCAACGCCACCGTGCGGATCAGGTCCAGGTAAAACAACCGAGGTTTCTTCATTTGTCAGCCTCCTTGTGGACCAGTGTGTGTTTGACGCAGCGCGCAAAGGCTTTGGCGGTTCCGCTCACTGTCTGCTGCGGCCACATGGATGCCTGATAAACATCCACCCGTGCCAGGGACTGTTCCTCCGTTTCGGCATCCGCACTGAAAAAACCATTTTGCTGTGCCATCAGCGGCAAAAGCCAGAAATCAGCGGCACGGCGCAGCGGCGGCAGCCCCTGCGGGAATGCCGCGCCCCGCACCAGAAGACAGCCAACATTCGGCAGTGGCAATGGTGTTTCCTCCACCACAGGTACTTTTACTCCGATTTTATCCATAGCCTGCTTCAGCTCCGGCAAGTCGCTGTGCCAGCGCGCCCACTTATCATGGATAAACTCCGGGTACAACGGCAGAGCCGGTCCCAAGACGCCCAGCCCGGCATATTGTTCAAACAAAGCTGCGGCAGCGGCAAGAGCCTGATCGTCCCAGTCAGAAAGGCGCGCATACCAGTGCAGCGCGCCATCTTCCGGTAGGGGCAGATGAATACAGTAGATCGTATCCGGCCGCAAAGGCATTCCGTCTGCAAGATCCTCGACGCGCAGCACCACCGGCATGTCGCCTTTTGACACCGCAGGCAGCCGGTAATGCCAATGCAGATTCTGTGCCATATAGGCCAGTGGCTGCACCGGCAACAGACTGGCGATCAGATCATCTACGGGATACTCCGTTTTTTCTTTCAGGCAGGTGTACAGTTGAACCGCCGCGCATCCGTCAGTCCGCCGCAATTCGTCCATATAGGGAGTGAAGAAACTGCGCCGCTTAAAAAACGGACAGGATTTCCCTTCAATCAGTTCCCGTGGGCAACCCATTATCGGATTGACGAACACGCCTCGCCAGGTTTCCCCGTCCACGCAAGTATCCCAACGATACCCCAACGCTGCAAAGTACTCAGTAAATCGTGTTTCGTGATTCCGTATGGATTCCTCGTAGCTGGCCGGCAACTGCATAGTCTGCCAGTATTGCCAGAAGTCCGCATACATCCGGCGGCGCACCGCAATAAAATGGGACTGGATATGTTCCGGGACCTCTCCGCCTTTGCCAAAGCGCCTGCTGCGCATGGCATAGTGTCGGCTCAACCCCCAAAAATCCAGATCCTGCCGGGCATTCATCTTCGCAAACAGATCTTCCAGCGGATACACCGGCCCCGCCAGTGTATAATTCATCAGAATCACTTCATCGAAAGTGTCCAGTTCTTCCCGTCCGATGTGCAGCAGTGCATCCCGGTAGGCGCCCACATCCAGACCCACATTTTCCCGCTCCAAAAACGGGACTCCGTTCTGTTCCAGCCAGGCACGACTTTCTTTTGCAAGGGCACCGTTATGGACAAACAAAAAGACCCGCGCCTGCTTCCGCATGGCTTGTACCGCAAAACGGCAGGCCGTATCGGCCTGCCCGCGTGGGTCATAGTGGAAGTAGATCACGAGTCTGTTATTCATTGATTCTGCCTGCTTTATTCTTCGTACGGCGCACCGTGAGGCCCGAACACCGCACGTTTGGCATGCATCATACCCCAGTATACATTCTCCGGCAGCCGATCACGCAGCCAATTACGGGTGCGGCGCCGCCGGCTGTTGGCATACGGACCATAGGTACGGAACCCGAAATGGCGCTTGCAGGAGAACGCAATGGCCGCCTGCGAAGCATTGCCGAAGGTGGTGCAGTTAAACACACGCGCCAGCGGCCGGATCAGGCCGGATGCGTATGCCTGCATGGCATCGCAGCGGCTGACGGCAAATTCGGTGCTCATCACCTCCGCCGGGTAATAGCCGGCGCCTTGTGCCACAAAGGGGTAGATCCGCTCAATGGCATGGCTGATCGTACCGTCCTGCGGCAGCGGTTCCGGCGGGAAATCCTCATGTTTCCAGCCATGGTCAAACAGCGGTGCCAGTGCGGCCGGACGGAACCAGAATACACTGCCGAACGGCGCCAGCGGTGCTTTTTCGCCGGACATGGGAACATTCAGGCCCAGCGTTTTGGCCAGCTGCTTGGTATTGTCAAAGTTGGGCCCCCAGCCGTTGGAGCACATATTCATGAAATACAAGCCATGCGTGGGGAACGGCGGGCACAGAATTCCCAGGCGCGGGTCTTTTTCAAACTCGCACAGAATGTTCAGCACATGGTCAGGATTCTTGCAGATATTTTCGTTGCACACATAGCCGAAGCTTGCCCCCACGCTGCCCGGCTTGGTCTGCACAGCCTTTTTATCGTGCATGAAGCACGCATAATCATACCCTTTCAGGTACGGCGCCAGGTCGCACAGGAACGCCGCCACGTCGCGGCCGCGGTTCTCTACCGTCACAACAGTTACGCTGTGCAGGGGCAGTTCCGCAAACGCTTTTTCAATCTGTGCCTTCTTCTCGTCACTGTCTGTCGAGATATAAACATCCGTTTCCGGCGGCATGTTCCGCGCAAAGTCCATGCTCTGGGGCAGCATATCCATAAAATACAGGTGCATAGCCAGAGCGATACGGCGGGTCTTGCGCACATTCTGCGCACAGGTCGCATCCTGCAGAGTCGGCGGGATAAGTCGCGTCAGGCTCAGGTCGCGGGTAAAGTCAAAGGGATGCATGGTGCGGATCATATTGGACCAAATCAACTCCAGCGGGTAGGATGTGTGGTCCCGCAGATAGGCATACAGTTCCCGCACAGGTTCCCCGGCCGTATCATTGAGATATGCCTCATATTCATGCATAAAGCTGCGGCGCTTGAACAGCGGACATTTCTTATCCCGCAGCAACCGGGCCGGGCACACAAGAAGCGGGTAATCCGTGAAGTCCTTCAGGTCATCCGTCTTGACATATACGTCCCACTTGTAGCCCTTGTCCCCGAATATCTTGGTAAAGACCGCCTCATACCGCTGAACAGAATCGGTGTAGCCGTTGATCATCGGCATCTCGTCCCAGTATTTCTGCAGGTCTGCCGACTGCACGAATCTCTTGCGGTACACAATAAAATGAGATTGAATGTGAACCGGCAGGAAATCATAGATATGCTTGCCCTTGAAGGGGTTTCCTTCCGCGCCATGGTGCAGGCTCAGGCCCCAGAAATCCAGGTCCTGGTTTTCAGCCATGGTATCAAACATTTCCTTCAGCGGACGGACCGGCCCCATCAACGTAGAGTTCGTCATGACAATTTCGTCAAACTCACTCAGGCGCTGCCATCCATACTGGTCCAGGGCAGCCTTATATGCCCAGACATCCAACCCCTTATTTTCGCGGACAATAATATTATCGGTAAACCGGCTGAACGCCTTGCGGCCCTGTTCACTGAGTTTGCCATTGCACACGACCACCAGCTCACTGAGGTTTTTGACGAGGTCGTTCAGATAATAGACGATAAAATCATCCACATATCCCTGCTTTTCAAAGAAGAAGAAAATTCCCAGTCGTTTCATGGAGTGTCCTTTCCGTATCCGGTCAACCGTTCAGACCCGCATCCTTCATGATCTGCTCAATCTCGGTAGGGTCGCCCCAAACGCCGGGGCTGTCATACGGGCGGTCCGGGAACGCACCGTAATCCAGTTTAATCTTATAATTCTTGTCCTTCAGGAACTGTTCGACCCGCTGTGCCAGCGAAATAGGCTTGCCTGTACAGACGTTGATAATGCCGTCGATCTTGTCCTGAACACTGGCAGCCACAATCATCCGGGCCAGTTCATCCACATCAATAAAATCATACAGATTTTTGCCGCTGGTGAACGGGAAGGTTTTCTTGCCATCCAGTTCTGCCTGGGTGATTTTAGCGAAGATAGAGCTGCCATGGGCTTCATCGCCCGTAATATAGTAGGCACGCAGCCAGTGCAGGCGGCAACCGGTATCCGCCAAAGACAGCATCAGGCTCTGGCGCAGCGCATTCTTGGCAATGCCGTACTGGCTTTGGGGATTGCAGGGGGTGTCGGCCTTGATGGGGCCTTCCCAGTACCCAACCTCGTGCATGGTACCCATAACAGACAGAGAAGGCAGACCGCCTGCTGCCATGTTGTTCAGGAATACCGTGTGGCTGGAAAGATCCTTCATATGACTGGAGGCATTGTGGCGGAAGCCATCCCGCCAGGCCATGTGAATGCAGACATCCGGGCTGCCCAGTGCACGGTAAATACCTTTGTCGCCACTGAACAGAGGGACATCACAGAATTCAGCTCTCTCGTCCACGCCTTTGAAGGCAAAATCAGCCGCAATAACCTGATACCCCATATCCAGGGCAGTCTTCACAACATGTCGGCCGATATACCCGGCAGCGCCGGTCACAAGAATCTTTTTCATTTTAAAATTTTTTCCTCCTTGTTCGGAAGATGGGCATACAGCCCTTGTGTGTGGGTAGCATACAGCAATAATGCCACTGCCTGCTTTTTATTGTGCCGTGCCACGCGCAAAAAGTCAAGAGTATCCCCCGCTCCGTTCACATTCTGCAAGGCGCGGCGCAAAGTCCGCCATGCCCGGCGGCAGACCGGCGAAGATGCGCGACTGTCCCGAAGCTGATGCATCAGAAAAGTCACAAACTCCGCTTTTCTTGCTGCCCAGACAGAGCTGAACTGCTCCTCTTCACACCGTGCTTTCGCGGCGCAATACTCCGCCCGGACCCAGGCCGGAAGTGTCTGCCCACGGCTGACCACTGCACGAATTGTTGCCGCCGAAGTGCTGTCCGACCGCTCATAATGGCGGTAGACCGGAGTCGGGTCATAGGCTGCGCTGGCATTATTGGCATAAAGCGCAGCATTGAAAAGGAAGTCCTCCAGTCCGTAGCGGCAATGTTCATCAAATTTGGTGTCTTCCAGGAATTCCCGGCGATAAAACGCATTCCACACGAACTGAGGGCCGGAGTTTGTGAGGAATTGCAGATATGCACAGCCGTTCTTCCCCTTTTCAAGGCGGCAGGGTTGCCCCGGCGCATGGGGAAGCGTAACCATATATCCTGCCTGGGTTTCCCGCTGCAGCTCATATCCGCCGCGAACCACATCCGCGTCCGTCTGCTCAATCAGACTTTTGGCCGTTTGCAGCGCCAGGGGCAAATATCGGTCATCGTCATCACAGAAGCCTACATAGCGGCCTTTTGCCTGCGCCAGACCGCTGTTGCGCGCCGCACAGATACCGCCGTTTTTTTGGAAAAATGCCCGAATCCGTGAGTCTTGTTCCGCCAATTCACGGCACAGCTCACTGCTTCCGTCGCGGGAACCATCATCCACCAAAATCAGTTCAAAATCTTGTACAGACTGCTTGAGAATACTGTCCACCGCAGCCTGCAGCGTTTCGGCTGCATTGTATACCGGGATGATGATGCTGAACAACGGTTGCTGCATTCATTTCACCTTCCATGTTTACTTTTTAGCATTTCATACAGCCGCGCATACGGAAGCGGCAGCCGGATTGCCTGCTTCAAAAAAGCGTTTTTCCATCTTGCCTGGCGGAAATCCTGTGCAAAACTCTTGGGACGTTTCAGGTAATGCCGCCAGCTTTTTGGCGCAGCCAGCATCCAGGTTCCACCGTCTTCCACGGTGATTGTGCCCAGTTCCCGGATATCTCGCAGAGCAGGGCTGCGCACCAGGTCAAGATACGCGCTTGTCAGCATCTCTTCCGGCAGGGGGATTTCCCACCACGGACCATCGCGCCAGGAGCGGGCGAAACGCAATGCCGCATGCTGTACCCGTACAATTCGTTCGTCAAACTGTGCCGTTTCCAATACAGGGCTCACTTTTCCCTGCCGCTCTTTGTAGCCGCCGGTTGCCCCGCATGGTTCCGAAATCAAACGTTCCAACATCGGCTGCCCGACCCAGTACCACAGCGGTGCCGGATTTCCCCGGAACAAAAAGGCCTTGGCTCTGTCTGCCGGCAGCCCCTGATGAAGTCTGGTATCGCAGGCAAAACAAGCCCCCTGCATTTCCGTTGCGCACAGGCATTCCAGTATCCGCTGGGTCGTACCACCGCTGCCAATGTCCACCAGCACCGGAGGCTTTTCCCGAATTTGATTCTGGTGCAGATATGCCCGAACCAGATCAGACCGCTGCCGAACACAGGCCCCCGCAGTCGTTTTGCCCAGAGCTGCAAGCCCCAACAGCTTTTCTTTGACAGCAGCGGTAAGCGGCCGCGTACGCAGATCCACCGTCTGCCGCACATCGGTTCCGTGCAGTCCCACCGAAGTATCGAACCCGCAGTAATCCAGCACCTGGCCCACCGTCATAACCTGCCGTGGCAGAGCGTCAGCCAGCAGTGCCAGACCTTCTTCATTCATGGGCCGCTGTAACAATGCAGGACACAGGCTGTGACGGGACACTTTGAGATAGTCGGTTTCCTGTCCGTAGAGTTCCGCATAAATCTGGCGCACCAGATACATATCCCGGGCCAGGAACATCAGGCGGTTGTTTTCTGCTTCTGAATAGGTTTCATGCAGCCACACCGCAAATGCTGTAAGCAGCGGACCAATCAGAGAAAAGCCCAGCATTTCCAACCGGTCCCCATCCGGCAGGCGATTTTGGATAAAAGCCTGCACAGCACCTTCCCATACATGGGACGGCTGCGGATAATAGGGCAACGGTTTTGGCTCCGGAATCAAAAAGCCCCGGATGCCCGCCAGCGCCGAACCGGCAATATCCACCCTGCGGTCGTTGCCAACAAACAGGACCTGCGAAGGGGCCAGTTCCGTCTGTTCCAGAAACACACGGAACAGCTTTCCGCTGCGTTTCTGTACCCCGTATGCAGACGAAACATAAATCCCGTTCAAGAAATCAAAACCGCAATGTTCCAGCAGCTGCGTCACCTGCTGAACCGACAGATACATGTCCGAAATGGCGTACAAGGCTTTCCCCTGTTCCTGCAACGTCCGGGCCGCCTGCAAAAGCGCCCGGTTCGGCACCGCCACACGCAGTTCTGCCTCGAACTCAACCCGGGAATCCAGCCCTTGCATAGGCGGCTGTGCATAGATCTCTTCCAAGGTAACTTCCCGCCCCGGCGTGCGCGCCATGGCTTCCGCTTCCCGGCGTTTCTGAGCAAACCCTTTCGGCGCCAGACCGGTTTCCTCCATCAGAGAAAACAAATCGGACGGAGCCGCTGTATCGCGGAACAAAAGCGTGTCAAACACATCGAAAGCCACCGCATCATAGTGCTCTGCGGCTTTGATCAATTTTTGTTCCAACTGCTGCATCGTTCTCCGTCCTGCAATTTATTCTTCGATTGTTTGTATAGAAGGGTCAAACCGGATTCCCGCCGCAAACCCTTTCCAGATAATTTTGAACCGCCCCCAACGGGTTCCAGGCTTGCCGTGAAGAAGCTGCACACTGTGCCAGACAAACTTGGCTATCACCCACAGCCATCCCACAAGGCCTTCCCTGCGGTACAGATACACATCATTCCGATAGAAATAACGGTACCGTTCCCAGCGGGAGGGTACATCCGCCGCAATATTTACAACCGTTGCATTCTGCATGGCATGCACCACCCGGCTGGAAGACACGGTATAGCAAGGCATTTCCCGGGAAATACGGCGGGTATATTCCCAATCGTCCGACCAGATAAAAAATTCTGCAATGGGCAGCCCCAGTCTGCGCACAGTGTCGGTCCGCAAGAACAAGGAAACAAAGCTTGCCATCACACTGGGTACCAATTCCTGCTCATACCCGTCAATATCCCGGTAGGGCGTCTTTCTTTGGCGGTTCATGGGCTGGTCTTCCCCTTGCGGAGTCAATGCCCGGGAGGAAAGCCAGCCATACTGCCCCCGCAGTGTTTTATCTGCCTGTAACAGGGCTTTCAGTGCTCCCGGTTCCGGCAGCGTATCGTCATCCATGATCCAAAGATACTGGTATCCGGCCTGCACAGCCTCACGGATGCCATAGGAAAATCCTCCGGCGCCCCCCAGATTGCGACCAGTGTTCCGGTACCGGACCTGCGGCAGCCCAAGACCGCGGACAGCCGCCTCAGTACCATCCGTACTGGCATTATCAAACACAAGAATGTCCAGATTCGGTTCCTGCTGTGCCTCCAGGGCCTGCAGACAGCGGCACAAAAGTTCTTTACGGTTATAGGTAACTACAACCGCCGCAATCTTTCCCTGCTGCATGATCAATCCTTCTTGGGGAACAGTTTCCGCATCAGGAAAGCCGTACCTTTGCGCAGCCAGCGCTGGCTTTCCATATGCAGGACTTCCAGTTCCTCATACGAAATGTTGTTGGTAATCAACCAGGCATCCAGCAGACGTTCGCTGACAAAGCCGAACACCCGCTTATCATTGGTTGAGTAATTGGAGATATCCAGTTCTTTTTCCAGTTCAAACAGAATATCAAACAGCCATGAACAGTAATGCCCCAGCAGTTCCCGCTTCATGATGAACATATTGAAGTGGTGTCCATGTGTTTTGGACATATACAGGTCATAGGCAGGCAGATATTCCGGACATTTCCGCTCAATGATGGAGCGGGTCACTTCCAGGTCCTGCTTATGATGGGCATGAATATACTGTGTATAGTTGGTTTCGATATAGTAATGCCGTTCCCGCGGCAGAATCACGTTGGTGGTGGCCAGGATTGTATTCAGTTCTTCGTGCCCGATGACTCTGCGCTTTTTGGAGGCGAACCGATTCTGCCGGCTGGAAAAATACCGCCGATAGTGAACGATCCCGATATAATCGGCATCCAGGTTTTTCCATGCCCAGTACAGACCGGTCAGCTCACAGAAATTCCAGTTTTTTTCCGAAATATTTTCGCCGGTATCGTCCCCGATATATCCAATATCCGGATGAATGGCATGCCCCATCTGTACCGGCAGATACATGGGATCGTCCGGTATCCAGTACGGCTTATGCGTCGCTATGATAATCTTCGTTTCCAAAGTGTTCCCCGCTTACGGTATGCGCCCGCGTATGCTCCGCGGCGTAATTATATATCCTGTCTGCGCCGGGCAGGCGCATTATGGCTATTTTAAATAAGTATACCGCGTTTTCGGCAGAAAGCAAGTTACAGATATGTAAACACTTGACCGCAAAAGGTCCTTGTCAATTGTCCGCCGCTTCTTCTGCCTCCATCTGTTCCTGTTCTTCCGCCAGCTTTTCCCATTCGTCAAAGAGCTCCTGCTGGTGGAACCGGGTATCGTCCAGTTCATCGCATTTATCTCTCAACAGCAGATGGTCTTTCAAAACTTCCGGATCGTTGATCTCGTTTTCCAGCTCCACGATATGCGCGCCCAGTTCCTCGATTTTCGTTTCCAGCTCCTTGATGCGGTTGCGCAGTTCGGCACGGCGGCGGCGTTGTTCTTTGCCGTATCCCGCCTTCACCGGGCGTTCTTCTTTGCCGCTGTTTTTGGCAGGTTCTGTGCCGGAAGAAGCCGCATGCAGTGCTTCAAAGTTCCGGTACATAACAGCCTTGCCATTTTCCAGATGCAGAATCGGGCATCCCAACGTCTGCATCAGATACCGGTCATGGGTAACAAGAAGCAGCGTTCCCGTATAGGCCACCAGCGCATTGGTCAGGCTCTCCCGCATATAGATGTCCAGATGGTTGGTAGGTTCATCCAAGAACATCAAATTCGGACGTTCCAGTGCCAGTTCGGCAAAGCGCAGCCGCGCCAGTTCGCCGCCGGACAGCGTGGCACAGTCCTTGAAAACATCCTCCCCTCGATAGCCAAATCTTGCCAGATGGCTACGGACTTCCAGTTCGGTAAACCGGGGATACTGATTCCAGATGGCATCAATCACCCGACCACCGCGCCGTGCCTGCTGCTGGGTAAAAATTCCCACTTTGGCGCCGGAGCCCAAGCGGACCATCCCGCCGGAAGGGCGGCGTTTCCCATCCAGGACCTGCAACAGGGTGGACTTACCGGCGCCGTTCGGTCCCGCAATAACAAGTTTATCTCCCCGGTGTACGGTATAATCAAACGGTTCCAGCAGCGTGCGTTCCCCTATACGGACAGTCAGGCCTTTCATGATGACCAACTCGTCGTAAGGCTCGATATCGTATTCAAACCGGAAGTTGAGGTCACGTCCGGGGCGCTGCGGGGCATCCACGATTTCCAGCTTTTCCAGCTGTTTGCGGCGGCTCTGGGCCATTTTTGTGGTCGAAGCGCGTACCAGGTTGCGATCGATATAATCCTGCAATTTGGCAGCCTTTTCCACGGCGGCATCATGCATTTTCTGCTGTCTTTCATCCGCCGCTTCCCGCTGGGGCAGGTATGCGGAGTAGTTGCCCTTATAGGTCAGGATGTTTTTTCCGGCCAGTTCCCAGATACGCGTACAGACCGCATCCAGAAAGTACCGGTCGTGGCTGACAACCAGCACCGCACCACGGTACGTCTTCAGATAATTTTCCAGCCATTCCATGGTTTCCAGGTCCAGATGGTTGGTAGGTTCATCCAGAATCAGAATATCCGGTCGTTCCAGCAAAAGCCGTGCCAGGCGCAGTCGTGTCTGTTCCCCGCCGGACAGAACGCCGGCTTTTTTGGTCCATGTGTCCGCCGGAAAACCCATGCCGTTCAGGACCTTTTTGATCTGTGTATCCATGTTATAGGCATCCATGGCATCGATCACAGCATTGCAATGTGCGATTTTTTCTTCCAGCTCCGGGCCATGATCCTTTGCCAGTTGTTTTTGCAGTTGTTCCAGTTCCTCCATGGCCTGCAAAGCCGGAGAAAACGCCAGTTTCATCGTTTCATAGATATCTTTTTCCGGAGAAAGATGGCCGGACTGTTCCAGATACCCGCAGGTCACTCCTGAGGCAAACACGGCCTCACCTGTATCCGGCTGGCTTTCCTGGCAAAGTATCCGGAGCAGCGTTGTTTTTCCGGTCCCGTTGGCACCAATGATTCCAATGCGATCTCCGCGTTCAACCCCCGCCGTTATTCCGGACAGAACCTCATGTTCGCCAAAGCTTTTGCCCAGGTTCTGCAGTTCAATCAACATGATGGTTTCAACCTTTCATCCTTATTCTCATTCCATTTCAAAGGCAAGACATACCGAAAGATGCCGCTGCCCGGCAGAGCAGCGGCATTTGATTTCTGTTACTGGTCATTCATGTGGCGACGATTCCGCACGCCCACATTTTCCAGTTCTTCCGGCTCCATTACGATCTGGTAGAGAGCTTCATACGAACCAACAGTATATTTCGGCTCGATTCCCGTCTGATTTTCGGCCCCCGTGAAATTGACCCAGCAGGTATCCAGCCCGGCGTTTTTACCGCCGCGAATATCCGCCAGCAGGTCATCTCCCACCACAAGCACCCGGGACCGGTTGGTAACGCCAAGGTCACGGAGTGCCGCCTCATAGATTTTCGGGCTGGGCTTTGTGGCTCCGATCTTTTCCGAAATATAGATGCCGTCCATGAATTGTTCCAAACCGGAAGCATCAATCCGGGTTTTCTGGACCTTATACGCTCCGTTAGAAACAATAGCCAGCGTAGCCACCTCGGCCAGTTCATTCAGCGCGGTCAGTGCCCCCGGAATCAGGTCCGCATGGGTGGCCAGCTGGTCTTCGTAATAGTCGTTCATTTCCCGGCCTTTGCCGTTATCAGACAGATTCATGGCTTTCAGGTACTGGGCAAACCGAATGGAGAACAATTTATTTTTCGTCAGTTCTCCTTTGGCCAGACGGTCCCAAAGTTGACGATTCACCTGATGATAGGTATCCAAAGCTGCCTCATCATGTGGCAGCTCATAGTGCAGCAGCGTATCAGTCAGCGCCTGGCGTTCTGCAGCATCAAAATCCAGCAGCGTGTTATCTGCGTCCAATAACAAACAAGTATAGTAGGCCATAATTTGCTCCTGTTTATGTGGCCGCACAAAGGATTTCCGGCAGGCTTACACCGCCGACACCGGTTTTCCCGTACGGCCGGGTCCGAGGATCAGTCATCGTCCTTGTCGCCCTTGTTATCCGAAGAAGGTGAAGGGGTCGGCGCGGCTTCTGTGACTGTCAGTTTGAATTCCGCCGTCTTCCCGTTATTGGTAGCACGAATTGTGTATTCGCCGACACCGTTGGCCGTGAACTGAACCGAATTGCCGGTAGCAGACCAGTCCGGCTTCTGCGGGCAAGACCAGGTAATGTCACCACTCTGATTTTCGACGGTAGCTGTCAAGGTCGTCGAGCTGCCGGCCGGCATACTGGACACACCGGTGATGGACACCTTTGTCGGTGCATCCGCCACGGTGACTGTCACTTCCTGCGAAGCATACACGCCGTCAATTTCCACACCGGCCTTGATGGTATAGGTGCCGGTAGCCGTCGGAGTAAAGGCAAAACTGTACCCGTTGCGCACCAGATCACCGTTGACAGCCCACTGGACATTATCGGCGCTGGCCGCCTGATCATTTACGATCAACGTAGCATGGAAGGTAATACTATCTCCCATATTCATGGTCTGGTTGCCTTCATCAATGGTCAGTGTTGCTGTGGTCTTCTGGTTGAACATGGCTGTGACGGAAATGTCCTGGGTGACCTTTTTGACCCACTTGGTATTCTTGATGCCGTCACTCCATCCGAAGAATGTGTATCCATCGGCAGGGACAGCCTCCACCGTCACGGTTTCACCGTCTGGCACTTCAAACTCCAGCTTGGTTACACCGGTCTGACCGTTGCCATTCAGCGTACCTTTCCCGTCTTCAATCTCAAAAGTGACCTTGTGGACGGAAGGGGTCGCCGTGGGCGTTGCAGTAGGCGTCGTGCTGGACGACTGTGAGGCCGCTTCGGCACGGGTAGGAATATCATCGGTATCGGGGCGGCGGTCCTCCGTGTCATACGCATGAGAAACCACATAGTTGACCAATTCTTTGGCGCCGGTGGTCGTATAGGCATTCCCGCTGATCATGCTGGTATCCGCATACCCGGTTTCATCCTTCAGCACTTCCGCACTATTCAGGAACTTATACCCGGCATCGTTGCACATCACGGCCAGCGCCTGGTTGTACTGGTCGATCAGCAGCTGGCTGGCCGCCGCATCCTGGGAATCCTTCGTAACCGGAGGGATGGAATTCACGATGATATCACAGTAAGAATATGCCGTGGCAAATCCTTCCACCATATGCTTGTAATCCTGCACGAAGACATCCGCAGTCAGCCCGGAGGACAAATCATTGCTTCCCAACGTGATTACAATGCGACGGGGCTTCATTTTAGCCAGGGCCTGGGGAATCGTGTACGAGTTGGAATCTCCCTCAAAATAAATGCAGGACTCCTGCAGAGCCTTGCTGACGGACAAGCCTTCTTTTCCCAGATACTGATTCAGGGAAATCTGCCCTGCGCTCTTCAGCGAAGCGGTGTAATCATCACCCACATACACAACGCTGGATGCATACGAAGAATCCGACGAAGAGGCCTCTTTCAGCACTGCATCCAAAGAAGTGTCCACCGGATACAGGCTGCTGTCATACGAATCCTTTTTGCCCCCTGCTCCCAACAGACCGGGAACAAGCCAGGCACACACAAAGGTGATGATCACAGCCAGTACGCACAATACCAGCACAAGGCAGGCACGACGCTGGGTGGGGCTGAAGGATGCCCCGCGGAAACCGTTGCGGCTCATATTGAAAGATACCTCCGTTCTATGTTGCGGTGAAATCTTTATATTTTATATGTTCAGTATATAGTGTGTCAGTTGGTTGCAGTCGGAAGCAAGAATCACCGGATTCCATGCCTCCAGTTCTTCTCTGCTGCCGTAGCCATATAAAACGCCGGCTGCCGGAATTGCACAGTCCGCCGCGCCCTGCATATCATCTTTCCGATCTCCAACCATCAGGATCTTCTTGTCCCGCAGACGCGGGTCTGCCAGAACGGAACGAATAACTGCCGTTTTTGTATCCACGCTCTTGTCCATACTGGCACCGCCAATGTGGTTAAAAAATCCGGCAATCCCCTGTTCTTCCAGAATCGGTGTCACCACCGCTGTCGGCTTGGAGGTAGCAGTTGCAAGAAAAATTCCCGCCTCACGCAGAGTTTTCAGCATATCCACAACGCCAGGAAACGGCGCACACATGTGCATTCCCTGCTGTGCATATCTCGTGCGGTAGAACTCCACCGCACGCTCCACATCTTTTTCGTCAGAAAAATGTTCGGCAAAGCTCTGTCGCAGCGGCGGGCCCAAGTAGCGTCCCAAATCCATCTGGGACGGGTCGAGTCCCATAGCACGAAAAGCGTACGAAAATGTATCAATAATGCCCGGACGGGAATGAAGCAGCGTACCGTCCACATCAAACAACACTGCATTATAAGCCGGCATCAGAGTTCCTCCTGCCATGCGAATTCCGGTGGACGTACCACCGCACTTTAACAGTGAAGTATATTATAACACAAAAATCTCGTTTTGAAAATCACTTCCCATGAATTTGATATCCTTTTGTGAAAAATCCCCTATGCACCAGAAAAACGCCGGCCAGGCAGCCGACGTTTTCAAAGAAACTGATTCAGGAAAGGAGCATTCTGTCGTTGGCACCATCTCCGCTGAGCTGTTCAAACCGAGCCAGCAGATCGGACACCTGGAGAGCTTGCTTTTCTGCTCCCCGCACATCGTAAATAATGCGTCCCTCATGCATCATAATCAGGCGATTACCGTACTTGATGGCATCCCGCATGTTATGGGTAATCATCAGGGTCGTCAGTTGATGTTCCTGCACGATTTTCTCGGACAGTTCCAGCACCTTGGCCGCCGTTTTGGGGTCCAGAGCAGCCGTATGTTCATCCAGCAAAAGCAGCCGCGGATTTTTCAGCGTTGCCATCAGCAGTGTAATGGCCTGCCGCTGTCCGCCGGACAAAAGCCCGACCTTACTGGTCATGCGGTCTTCCAGGCCAAGGCCCAGAATCTTGAGCCGTTCCCGGTAGGTATCCCGCTCCTGCCGCGTGATTCCCGCTTTCAGCGTGCGGGCATTGCCGCGGCGGGCCGCCAGGGCCAGATTTTCTTCAATTTCCATCGTACCGGCAGTGCCCATCATCGGGTCCTGAAAAACGCGGCCGATATAACGCGCCCGCTTGTGTTCCGGCAACCGGGTGATGTCCTTGCCGTCGATCAGAATTTTGCCCATATCGATGGGCCATACGCCCGCCACCGCGTTTAGCATCGTCGATTTTCCGGCACCGTTGCCGCCGATGACCGTTACGAAGTCGCCATCTTCCAGCTTAAGATCCAGACCGTTCAGCGCCACTTTTTCATTGACGGTGCCTACATTGAAGGTCTTGTGTACGTTTTTCAGTTCAAGCATTGCCGGCACCTCCTTTGGGCACTTTCACCCGAGTAAAGTATTTTGTTTTCCAGTACGGAATCGCCAGGAAAACAGCCACCACAATGGCACTGAGCATTTTGAGAAGGTCGGTGTCGATTTTGAACCAGATGCACACCTGCATAACCAGGTAATAGACGATGCTGCCGATCACAACACTGAGAAGTTTGAGCGCAAAGTTCCGGAACACCTTGCTGAAAATGGTTTCACCAATGACAACCGCCGCCAGGCCGATCACGATGGCGCCGCGGCCCATGGACACATCCGCAAAACCCTGATACTGGCACAGAAGGGCACCGGAAAAAGCCACCAGTCCGTTGGAAAGCATCAGACCCAGTACGGTGGTAAAGCTGGTATTGATGCCCTGTGCCCGGGCCATATTGCCGTTGCATCCGGTAGCACGGATGGAGCAGCCCAGCTCCGTACCGAAGAACCAGTACAGAATCGCGATCAAAAGAACCACAATCACTGCGACGATCACAATGGTATTCTGCCAAAACGGCACGTCCTTTACATAGCGCAGTGAGATCAGAAGATCATACTTATCCACATTGATGGCCTGGTTTGCCTTTCCCATCACTTTCAGGTTCACGGTATACAGGGAAAGCTGGGTCAAAATACCGGCCAGGATGGCAGGAATCCCCATCAGGGTGTGGAACAGGCCGGTCACCAGTCCGGCCAGAATCCCGGCGACAAAGGCCAGTGCCATGGCCGCCCAGACATTCATACCGGCCAGCATGCACATGATGCAGACCGCACCGCCAAGGCCCAAGGTGCCGTCGACCGTCAGGTCGGCCACATCCAGCAAGCGGAAGGTAATGTATACGCCAATTGCCATAATTGCCCAGATCAAGCCTTGTGAAAAGGCGCCGGGCATTGCATTGAACAGTGTTGTGATATCCACGGGAACAGTCCTCTCTTTGAAATATTGAAGCCGCCGGTTACAATGGCAAAAAGCCACGAAAAAACGGTCTTCCCCTTTTCGTGGCTCCCTGCCTGGACCTATGCAGAATGCTTGGTACGTTATTCTTCAATGGCAACGTAGTCATCCGGAATGGTGATGCCGAGCGCTTCCGCATTGGCCGGGTTGTATTTCTTGGTAAACTGCGGTGCATATTCGATGGGCATATCCTGAACCTTGCTTTCACCGGTCAGAATCTTGACCGCCATCTTGCCGGTAGCCACGCCAAGATCATAGTAGCTGATAGAAAGGGTTGCCACACCACAGCCGGCGCAGATTCCCTCTTCGCCCGCTACCACGGGGACCTTACCATAGCAGATGTTATTGATCAGCTCGGTGTTGTTGGCAGCCGTGTTATCGGTGGGAATATAGATGACATCGCTGGCATCGGCTGCGCTCTGGCAGACCGTGGACAAATCATTGGAATCGCTGAAAGCGTAGTATTCACAGGTATATCCCATGGCTTCCAGGTCCGCTTTGACGGTATCTACCTGATACTGGCTGTTTGCTTCGGCGCTGCAATACAGCAGACCGATATTCTTGGCTTCCGGGAAAAGTTCCTGGATCATGGCTGCCTGTTCGTCCAGCGGAGCCAGATCACTGGTACCGGAGATATTGGTACCGACCAATCCGTCAAAATCATCAATTCCCAGGGCTACGCCGTACTCGGTAACGGAAGTTCCCAGGACCGGGATCGTGTCGGTGCCTGCCTGTGCTGCCTGCAGGGCCGGCGTGGCATTGGCCAGGATCAGGTCCACTTCAGATGCCACAAAACCGGTAATGATGGTGGCGCATGTGTTGGTATCATTCTGGGCATTCTGCTCATCGAATGTGACGGCATCTTCTCCCAATGCCTCAACAACTGCATCCTTGAACCCCTGCGTAGCCGCATCCAGCGCATCGTGCTGAACAAGCTGGCAGATACCAATGGTATACTTGGCTCCCTCTGCAGCCGTTTCCCCGCTCTGGGTTGCTGCCGTGGAAGAGGATTCCTCCGCCGTCTGGCTGCCGCCGGAAGTGCAACCTGCCATGGAGAAGACCATACACCCTGCCGTAATGAGGGAAATGATACGCTTTTTCATCTTGTTTCCTCCTGCCTTCCTCACTGTCGCCAAGAGTCCTCTCGCACAGTTCTTTGGCGATTTAATGCTTTAAAGTATATCACAGCTTTTTCTATCTGGCAATACACACTTTAACAAACAGAAGAGCCAAGATCAAGCAAGTTTCAGTCATTTTGCACAGTTTTTTTTAGGGAATACTGCATTTTCCAAGTATGGTCAGATTCAGTTCTTTTCCGGCATTGCCTGTCGGGTCAGCAATTTCCGGTATGTGGCATCCATTCCCAGAGCTCCCAGCGGCGCCGTAATCAGAATTGCCAGCACTGCAACAGACAAGACCATCTGCCCGCACGGAAGTCCCAGAGCCAGAGGCACAGAGCCGATAGCCGCCTGCACCGTTGCTTTCGGCATATAATCATGCAGAAAAGCCGTTCCTTCCTGTTCAGGCGGGTTCCCAGCATACACAAGAACACGCCAAACGCCCGGAAAACCAGGGCCACGGCGATCATACCGATGGCTGCCAGACCCGCTGCCACCGTATACCGGATATCAACCGCTGCACCGACCAGAACAAACAGGATGACTTCAGCCGCCAGCCAAAGTTTGCCGAATTTTTCCGAAAGACGTTTGGAAACAAAAGAAGTGCTTTTCAGTTTGAGTACACAGGCCATCGCCACAACTGCCAGAAGTCCAGACATGGGAACGAAGTTCTTTAACCAGGTTTCCATCGCCACAAGGAGGAACGAAATTCCCAATGCCACAATGACCTTCATACTGTTGCGCACATAATGGCGATGGGCATAGGCAGTTTCAAAGAAAGCACTGAGAGCAAGCCCCACAACGGCCCCCACAAGGACTCCCAGCACGATAGACACGGGAATCTTGGCAAAGTCCTGCCAATGGGCACTGCCTCCTTGAGCCATACCCACAAAAGTGGAGAACAAAACAATCACATAGATGTCATCGCAGGAAGCCCCAGCCATGATCATTTGCGGAATTCCCTTTTCTGTGCCCCAGCGCTGGTCCATCAGCTGGACCATACGCGGCACCACCACCGCAGGAGATACCGCCGCCAGCACGGCCCCCATGACCGCCGCTTCAATACGGTTTACCCCAAGAAAAGCCGGTGCAAAAAGAACGAACGCCAGCAATTCGCAACTGGCTAGCACGCAGGACATCATCACAGCCGGGCGCCCCACCTTTTTCAGATCAGACAAATCCAGAGAAAGACCGGCTTTCAGCAAAATAATGATCAGGGCCATCTGCCGCAGATCTGCGGATGCTTGCAGAATCAGCGGGTCCAGCAGATTCAGCACATACGGGCCCAGCACAACACCTGTCAGCAGCATGCCGATAATACGGGGCAGGTGCAGGACCCGGCACAGGGCTGCCGCCGACAAACCTACCAGAAAAATTAAAGCCAAGGACGTAAGCATTCTGTTTCCTCCTTAAAAAAAGACAAAAAACGGCCGACACCTTCTGCGTCTGTATGAAACACAGAAGTCATCAGCCGTTTTCAGCGGTTCGGGATATCCCGGGGAGAACTTCATTCCCCTATTTGCTTATAAAATGCGCCGGTTTCAGGCAAAGCGGGAAGCTTCCGCCCGGGCCATACGCAGAATAAAATCCTCACGCGACACACTTGCGCGCAGTTCCTTTACCAGGGACGGGTCAGACAAAAGATTGACCAGGCGTGCCAGAATCAGCAGATGGTCAGCCTGGGCCTGCGGGGGCACAGCGATCATGAAGATCAGGTCCACCGGCTTGTTATCCGGAGCCCCCCAATCCACACCGCGGCGCAAGGTAAGCGCTGCCACACCGGGAGCCGCCACACCGGCGTTGCAGGCGTGGGGCAGTGCCATACCATCCCCGATTGCCGTACTTCCACCGGCAGCTTCCCGTTCGCAGACTGCATTGTAATAGGCAGTCCCGTTGGTGATCACCCCGTTGGATTCCTGCAGTTCCACCAGAACGCCCAGGGCATCTGCCGCATCCTCCATATCGGCATGCAACAGAACACTGTCCCGGTTCAAAAGATCGCTTACACGCATGGCGATACGCCCCCTCTCAGGTTCAGCCGGTCGCCTTCTCAATCAATTTGTACAGGAATTCTCCCACCGCACCTTCGGTACAGGTGCAAATGGTCACTTCATTGGCAGCTGCCTTCACCTCGGCCGGTGCATTGGCCACCGCCACCGAGTATCCGGCCTGCTGCATCATTTCCAGGTCGTTGTAATAGTCACCGATGACCAGCGTATTCTGAATCGGTTGCCCCAGCAGCGTACACATATCACGCAGGCCGGACGCCTTGCCGATACCGGCCGGCATAATTTCCAGATAAATGCTGTTGGTCGCCAGGAAGTAATTTTCCCGTCCATAATAGCGGGTTTTGGCATACTGGCCCACTTTGCGGATTGTTTCCGGGTCTGCGGCAAACACGACCTTGACCCATCCGTCCGGCACGCTTTCAATGGGGCAGGCCACCCCGGACAGCTTTTCATCCACCTGATGTGCATGGGTATATGTATTGGCACGAATGACATACATTTCCCCTGCCCCGGCCATGACTTCCACCCCAAGCTGCGGGAATTTCTGCAGAATATCCAGGATAGCCGCCGTGGCCTGCGCACGTTCCAGGGTGGCATGGCGCAGCACTCGGTTGGTGGTAAAATCATACAGCAACGCACCATTGCAGGCAATGGCCGGCAAAGACAGCCGGATATCCCCCAGCGCTGCACGGATGGACTCCGGCGGACGGCCGGATGCCACCGTAAAACGTCCACCCATACGAATGAACAGCTGAATGACCGTACGGTTACATTCGGGAATGCCTTCCTTTGCCGTCAGCAGCGTATTATCCATATCGCAAAAGACCAGATAGTCTTGCAGTTTCCGTTTCATCTGCGATGTTCCTTTCTCAGACGCATCAGATACTCTTGGAAATAGGGCGGTAATTCGCTGTCAAAGCGGAGCGCCTCACCGGTAATGGGATGTACAAAGCCAAGTTCCTTGGCATGCAGGCACTGCCCGTTCAGAAAACGCAGAACTGCCCGCGGGCCATATACAGGGTCCCCGGCCAGAGGATGACCGATGGATGCCATATGAACGCGAATCTGGTGGGTACGGCCGGTTTCCAGCTGACAGGCAATGTAAGTGAAATTGCCGAAGCGTTCCAGCACTTTCCAATGGGTTCGGGCCGGCTTTGAATTGGTTTGCGTCACGGCCATCTTCTTGCGATCTTTGGGATCCCGGCCAATCGGCGCATCCACAGTACCGGTGTCTTCTTTCAAATTGCCGTACACCACCGCATGATAGACACGGTGGATGTCATGCACCGCCATCTGTTCGCTCAGGCCCTGGTGTGTGGCGTCATCTTTTGCCACCACCAGCAGTCCGCTGGTGTCCTTGTCAATCCGGTGTACGATGCCGGGGCGTATAGCGCCGCCAATGCCGGACAGGCCGCCCGCGCAATGATACAAAAGCGCGTTGACCAGCGTACCGTCCGGATTGCCGGGAGCCGGATGAACCACCATTCCCTTTGGTTTGTTTACCACAAGAAGGTGTTCATCCTCGTACACGATATCCAAAGGAATCGGCTGCGGTATTGCTTCGATGGGCTGCGGGTCCGGCAGCGTCAGTTGCACGGTATCCCCTTGTGCCACCTTGTCCTTCTTGTTGACAGGCGTACCGTTCTGCAGAACCAGCCCCTGCTCCATCAGCGACTGCAATGCACTGCGGGAAACCTCCGCGCAGCAGCCCGCCAGCCAGCGGTCCATACGAAGTCCCGCATCCTGAGGGCCGGCAACGAATTCAAGCGTCTGCATTCTTCTGTTCGTCCTTTACCGCTGCCGCGGAAGATTTCCGATGTTCGCTGCGCATATCCAACAGCAGCGAGAGAATCAGCAATCCCACGCCGGTACAGACGCAGATATCCGCAAAGTTGAAAACCGGAAAATCAATGAACTGAAAATTCAGGTAATCCACCACGACACCGGTGCGAATACGGTCAATCAGATTGCCCAGACCGCCGCCCAGAATCAGCATCCACACAATGCGTTCCAGCCTTGACATGCGATGTACAATCAGCGCCACGGCCACCACAAGCAGAACAGCGCTTGTTACGGCAATCAGCAGCCAGCGGCGACCACTGAGCATAGAGAACGCCATGCCATCATTCAGCACATACTGCAGATCGATGAAACCGGGAATCAGCGGAGCGCTGCCCACCGGCATCAGATACGTCGTTGCCCAGATTTTCAGAAGCTGGTCCAGACCGGCCAGCGCCAGACCGCCGATCACAAAGCAAATGCCATACAGCATAGATTCTTACCTTTCGCGGATTCCTACATCCGCTCAAGCCACAAAAGGCGGTGCTTTCCATCAGATGTAAAGCACCGCCCACAGGGCATTGTTACTTGCCCGGATTCACCTTATCAGATGAATACTCAGGCGCGGTTCAGAACAGCTGCGCAGCGCGGGCACAGACCGTCCTCGTTCACGGCATCATCGAACTTCCAGCAGCGCAGGCACTTGTTGCCGGCTGCATGAGCTGCACTGACACCCAGGCCTTCCACGGCGCCCTTGACGCCGCCTTCACCCTTTTCGAGATTGACCTTAGATACGATCATCAGGTCGGCCAGCTCGTCCATGGGGATGGCGTTGAGGAAGTCGTACAGTTCATCACTGCAGTACAGGGTCAGGGCTGCTTCCAGAGAAGAACCGATGATTTTGTCAGCGCGAGCCTGCTCCAGAACCTTCTTGACGTCGTCACGCACCGCCATGATGCGCTCCCATTTACCGGTAAATGCCTCATCAGCAACAGGCTTCGTTTCCGGCATCCGCTCCAGCACGACATACTCCTTCATGCCGGGCATCTTCGGGATATAGCTCCAGATTTCCTGGCTGGTGAAGCACAGAATGGGAGCCAGCAGCTTGGTGAAATCAACCAGAATGCGGTACAGGGCAGTCTGGGCGCAGCGGCGCGCATGTTCATCGGCACAGTACAGGCGGTCCTTGATCACGTCCATATAGAAGTTGGACATGTCGATGACGCAGAAGTTGTAGATGGCATGATAAGCACGAGAGAAATCGTACTCATCGTATGCTGCACGCATGGTACGGGTCAGTTCAGCCACAGCCTCCAGTGCCCAGCGGTCAATCTCGAACAGCTGGTCATCGGCCACCATATCCTGGTTGGGATTGAAGTCGCCCAGGTTGCCCAGCATAAAGCGGGCGGTGTTGCGCATCTTGCGGTATGCTTCGGACAACTGCTTGAAGATTTCCTTGCCGGCGCGCACGTCGACGGTGTAATCGCTGGAAGCCACCCACAGGCGGATGATATCAGCGCCATAATCGCGGATGATCTCGGCGGGTTCCATACCGTTGCCGGCGGACTTGTGCATCTGCTTGCCCTGGGCATCCACAACCCAGCCATGGCACAGAACGCCCTTGTACGGGGCAATGCCTTCGGTGGCAACGCAGGTCAGCAGGCTGGACTGGAACCAGCCGCGGAACTGGTCGGCACCTTCCATATACAGGTCCACGGGCCAACGCAGTTCGCTGCGCTCACGGCAGACAGCGCTCCAGGTGGAACCGGAGTCGAACCAGACGTCCATGATATCGTTGTCTTTCTCCCAATCGGAAGCACCGCACTCGCAGGTTTCACCCTTGGGCATGATATCATTGGCATCATACTTGTACCAGGCATCGCTGCCTTCCTTGCGGAACAGGTCGGAAACAGCCTTGATGGACGTTTCGGTGATGTGATACTTGCCGCACTTCTTGCAGTAGAAAGCCGGGATGGGCACGCCCCACACACGCTGACGGGAGATGCACCAATCGCTGCGGTCGCGGACCATGCCGGTCATACGGTCATGGCCCCAGGCCGGCTGCCACTTCACATTGTCGATAGCCTTGTAAACGTCATCCTTGAAGGCATCGATGGAGCAGAACCACTGCTCGGTGGCACGGTAGATGATGGGATGATGGCAGCGCCAGCAATGAGGATACTGGTGCACAATGTGCTCCACGCCCATCAGATGGCCGCTCTTGCGGATGTGCTCCAGAATCACCTTGTTGGCGGTCCAGACCTTCAGACCGGCAAACTCCTTGCCGGCTTCTTCGGTCAGGCAGCCGGCAGCATCCACCGGCATCACGATGGGCAGCTGGGGATAATGGCCCACGCAGGCGTCAAAGTCCTCGGCGCCGTGGCCGGGAGCGGTGTGGACGCAGCCCGTGCCGCTGTCCAGCGTGACGTGGTTGCCCAGGATAACCAGGCCGATACGATCCAGGAACGGATGCTGGTATTCCATCATTTCCAGGTCACGGCCAGGAATACGGACATCCAGAACGGTGTAATCCTCGATACCGCAGGCCTTCATGGTTGCTTCCACGCGCTCGGCAGCCATGATATGGTAATCTTCGCCGATCTTGACGAAGGTATACTCAATGTCGGGATGCAGGCAGGTTGCCACGTTGGCGGGCAGAGTCCAGGTCGTCGTCGTCCAGATGACGATCCAGGCCTTGTCCAGCGGGACGCCGGCCTTTGCCAGAACGCCGTTGGGATCCTTGGTCAGCTTGAAACGGACATACAGAGAATCGCACTCGTCCTCGCCGTACTCGATCTCAGCTTCGGCCAGAGCGGTCTGATCTTCCGGACACCAGTAGACAACACGCTTGCCCTTGTAGATGTAGCCTTTCTGCGCCATCTTGCCGAAAATTTCGACCTGACGGGCCTCAAATTCCGGACGCAGAGTCAGATACGGATTTTCAAAGTCGCCCTGCACACCCAGACGCTTGAACTGGCTGTTCATCACGTCGATGTGCTCGGTAGCGAACTCGCGGCAGATATGGCGCAGCTCCAGTTTGGAGATATTCGCCTTCTTATCGCCGAGAGAGCCCAGGGCCTTCAGTTCGATGGGCAGACCATGGGTATCATAACCGGGAACATACGGTGCGCGGAAGCCCGCCATATTCTTGTAGCGGATGATGATGTCCTTGATGATCTTGTTGAGCGCGGTGCCCATATGAATGCTGCCGTTGGCATACGGAGGGCCATCGTGCAGGATGAAATCGGGGCATCCCTCATTGTTCTTGATCATCTGCTCGTAGACATGGTTTTTCTCCCAGTCTTCCAGCATTTTGGGTTCCTTTTTCGGCAGGCCGGCCCGCATCTCAAACGGGGTAGCCATCTTGTGGATGGTGTCGTTGTAATTTTGCGCCAAGGTCTCCAACTCCCTCTATATTTGATAAATTGACCGCTAGGTCGCAGCTGCCAAAAGACCGCTGCGAGAAACTGCGGGGTCAGTCGTTATAGTCCACACCCTGGAACGAATCAAAGGCGGCGGGCAGGTTGTCCTCTTTGGACTGCTTGGTCGTCTTGGACTTGCGGGTGGTCGATTTCTTGGTAGTGCTGCGGCTGCGGGTCGTCTTTTTGGGCGGCTCGGGGGCCAGATCGGCGTACAAGCCGGAAGCATCCGGCAGTTCATCAGCCGGCTGCGGCGCCGGTTCTTCGTAATAGTCCTGTTCAGGCTCTTCCGGTTTGGGGGCAATGGCAAACTCAACGGTGTTGATCTTGCCTTCCTCCGCGGGATCGGCCGGTGTGGGATCATAGTAATCAGGCTGCTGATAGGTGGCCGTTTCCGGCTGCTGGGCCGGCTCCGGCTCTGCGGTGGGTGCCGGGGCTGCTGCGGGAGCAGGGTCCGGCTGCGCGGGCTGCGGTTCAGGCTCGGGTTCCTGATAGGAAGCCGAGGATGCCTGTGCTTTCTGCTCGGCAGCCGCTTCCTGGGCCAACTCTCCCGGATACTCCGGTATCTTGCTCAGGACCTCGATATGCTCCCGATACATTCCCATCAGAGTTTTCTTGAAGCTGTCCGCTTCCTTTTTCAGGGTAATAAGTTCCTGCTTGGCCAGTTCCACCTCATCGCGGGCATGCTGTTCCCGGTCTTCCGACTTGATGTTGGCCGCACGGATGATTTCGGCTGCTTTCTGCTTGGCTTCCCGAATCACATTTTCACCCAGGCGCTGGGCATTGATCATGGTCGTGCGCAGAGTATCCTCCTCGGCACGGTACTGGTCAATGCGCTGTGCCAGCACAACCAGCTTTTTTTGCAGATCTTCATTTTCGGCGCTCAAAGCGTCCATGCTGTCCGCAACCTGCTTGAGGTAATCGTCCACATCCTCGCAGCGGTACCCGCGCATCGCACGTTCAAAAGTCACGCGGCGGACATCCTCCGAAGCAATCATCCATTACTCCTCCTGTTCGGGCAAAAGCCGTATCGTTTTCGATCCTGCTCAATATTGAAAATAGGTGATGAAAAGGCGGCCTTTCCGGCTGGTCCCGCCAATTTCTTTCACGCGCCAGCGCCCCGCACCGCGTACGGTAAACAAATCTCCGGCATATACGGGCTCGGAAGCACTGCGCAACGGCAGATGGTTGATTTCCACCTTGCCGCCGGAAATAGCCTGCGCCGCCAGCGTGCGGGATGTGTGCATCATGGATGCCAGAACGGCATCGGCACGCAGGCTGGACACTGTGGTATCATGCAGTTCCCGTTCCGGTTCTGCCAGAACCCGTGCCGGAACCTCTTCGCAGGGTTCCGCGCGGACACTCCAGCTGCCCGCCTGATGCAGTTCTTCGGCCAGAAACTCCTGTTTGTCTTCCAACACAAACGCATACATCACACATGGGTCCTGCGGGTCCGGCAGAATATCTCCCAGACAGGCCCGATCCAGCCCCAGCCCCAGAATTGCTCCCAGGTATTCCCTATGGCCAGGTACGCGGGGCGGCTGTGCATTCAAAGCGGTCAGACGCAGCACACACACAGGCATCAGCTCCCATGTGTCCGGCGGTTCCAGGCACAGAACTTTACGTTCTGCCTGTTCCCATCCGCCCCAAAAACGGGCACAGGTACAGTTTTCCCGGTTAAGGGCCGCCTGCGCCAATGCCTGTTCCCGGTCGGAAAGAAACCCGGTACTGCGCGGTACTCCGCGCTTCTGCGCCAGAGTGCACAGTTCCTGAACCCGGTGCATCAAAAAGCGTTCCGCCTCATTCTGCGGCGGAACAAACCCGCGAACAGCGGCATCAGAAGAAGACGCCATTGTTCTCCAGCTCGTCGATCAGGTCGCCCATGATATCGACGTTGTAGGGGGTAATAATAAAGGTACTGGTAGCCACACGCTTGATCTGACCGTTGTTGGCATAGGCCACACCGGACAGGAAATCGATCAGGCGGCGAGAAACCTCTTTGTTGGTGGATTCCAGATTCAGCACGACCGTGCGTTTGGCGTTCAGCTGGTCGGCAATGGTAGAAGCATCGTCAAAGCGCTCCGGCTTGACCAGAACGACCTGCAGCTGGGTGGTTGCATTGATATTGACTACCTTGTTGCGCTGCTGCACGGGTTCGCGCTGTGCATAGGTATCCGGCGCAGCGGAACCGCCGCCCTGCCCTCCTGCGAAGATTTCGTCCTCGGTATCGTCCACATAGGCATCCCCGTCAGGGTCCTGGTTGATACCCAGAACGTTTTTCAGACCGTCAAACATTGACATGATGAATTCTCCTTCGCTTCTCTAAATCAAGTAAAAATCAGTATAATATACCATATCAGGTGTTTGTACACAGCCGGACGGACAATAATTCCAGCGATATACATAAACTATTATCGTCTTTTTTTGTCCAATTGTCAATACGATAGCGGTAATTCCATCCGAGTGCTAAATCAGACCGCCGTCCTGCAGGTTGCTGCCCTCCACAATAATCTCATCGTACAGGCGCACTTCGCTGTCCTTTCCAATGCCTCCATCGGCAGGGACCAGCATATAGTTGTCATCCTCATACAGGATGGTGATCTTCCGGAACCGCTGCAGATCGCCATATTTGACGTACACGCCTTTCTGGCCATCCACAATATGCAAAGCATCCTTATCAATACGGATTCCCTCATAGGTCTTCAGGTCAATCTGAGCCATCTCCTGCCCCAGGCGCAGCACATCCGCATTAATGGTCTGGCATTCGATCACAACTTTGGCCAGCCCTGCCGCCTCATCCGTTTCTACCGAGGAAACCGTCGCATCCAGCGGTGTGTCTTCCTTGCCCGGTATACTGATGCGCACATTGGTAATACCGTCAAACCGTGCGGCCGTATCCAGATCACACACCGTATAGAACCGCCAGGAGAATCCTTCCACAATTCGGCCGGCCAGTGCCTCGGTGCTGTCTGCCACACCTTCATTCAACAGATCCTGCAATTGGGAAGGCGTAGCATCTTTCAGGGTCTGTTCCTCCAGATCCAGAGGCATGGCCGAAGCGGCGGAGATGAAATACCCGTTCTTTTCGGCCGTGATGGTTTCCAGCCCGTCCAGCTGTGCCGCCACCTGATCCCGTTCAGACTGCAGCTCGGCGATGGTAGACTGGAATCCGCTGGTCTGCCCGGTGGATACCTGCAGCCGGTTCTGTGCCAGCAGAAATTCCGACTCTGCATCCATCATACCGGTATAGGAAGCTGTGTCCAACTGATCCAGCAGGTTATACAGCGCCGTATTGGTCTGGGTGGTCAGAAGAGTCAGGTCGCTGCCGGCCGAATTCTGGGATTTGGTCAGCAGATCAATGCTGTTATCCAGACGGATCAGCTGTTCGCGGGCCGCACTCTGGGAATCATCGGTATATTTTTCGGCAATGACAGCCCCTTCCGCCACGCGCTCCCCGTCTTCGGCCAGATATCCGAGATTTCCTTCTCCCGGTACATTGACCGCATCAAACATCACGAACCCGGGCAGCTCCACACTGTCGGCCATGGTATAGGAAATGGCCGTTTCCGTTTTATATTCCCGGCCAAGGATTGCATACAGCTGTACGATGATATAAGCCGCCGCCAACAGGAACAGCAATGTTCCCATGACAACTGCGGCTTTTACCGCAGCACGACGGTGATTTTCCCGTTCCGGCATCTGCAATCCCTCCTTTTATTATTTTGCCAGAAATTCAGTGATCAATATCTGGGCCTGCTGTGTCAGCGTGGCTCCTGCCTGTTCATCCACATACAGCCAAACAGCGTCCTGTTGGTGACGGAACCAGGTCAGCTGCCGCTTGGCGTAATTGCGGGATGCCTGTTTCAGTTTATCTGTGCAAGCTTCCAGCGGCTGTGTTCCCTCAAAGTACGGGAAGAACTCCTTATATCCAATAGCCTGCGCCGCCGTACGATAGGTGTCCCGATGTTCGTACACCTGACGCGCCTCATCCAGAATGCCGGCTTCCAGCATCCGGTCTACACGTTCGTTAATCCGCCGGTACAGAAGACTTCTGTCCCGGTAGCCCAGGCACAGGCAAAGTGAGCGGTAGGGTGGTTCACTACGGCGCGCTTCCTTCCGCTGCTCGCTCATTCGTCGGCCGGTATTTTGATACAGCTCCAGCGCCCGGATGACCCGCGGAAGATTGTTGGGATGCACGGTTGCCGCGTACGCAGGGTCAACCTGCTGCAGCTCCCGGTACAGGACCTCTTTGCCCTCTGTTTCCGCCCGTTTTTCCAGAGCGGCGCGGATGGCCGGGTCCCCCTTTTCAGGGGCAAAGTCCAATCCATTGAGCAAGCTTGTGATATATAACCCGGTACCGCCAACCACCAGCGGCAAATGTCCCGCGGCAGTGATGTCACGGATGCAGCCATCCGCTGCCGACACAAAATCCGCCACGCTGAACGGCGTATCCGGGTCCAGAATATCCACCAGGTGATGCGGTACGCCGCAGCACTCTTCCGGTGTGACTTTGGCCGTTCCCACATCCAGACCGCGGTAGATCTGCATGGAGTCGGCGCTGATCACTTCCCCGTTGAATATCTGTGCCAGCGCTACTGACAGAGCCGTTTTCCCGGTAGCCGTCGGTCCGCCGATGGCCACCACCCGGGGGAGCTTTTTCTCAGACAAGGCGTCCAAACTGCTTTTCCAGCTCCTTCCGGGTGATTTTCAAAACGCAGGGCCGTCCATGGGGGCAGAAAGGCGGCACGGACCCGTCCATGATTTTCTGTGCCAGTACGAGCATCTCTTCCGAGTTGGTCTTGTCCCCCGCCTTGATGGCGGCACGACAGGCAATGGAATGCAATACCCATTCGGTCTTTTCCCGCAGGGCATCATGAGCACCGTTCTGCAGATGGGCTGCCAGTTCCAACATCATATCAGCCACATCATCCACCGGCACATCGGCCGGAACGGCCCGGACCACAATGGTCGGTCCACCGTAGTCTTCCGCTTCAATGCCCGCATCCTGCAAAAGATCCTGATTCTGTAAAATGGCCAGCTTTTCCGGTGCGCTCATATTGACCTGCACCGGCATCAGCAGCATCTGGGCAGGCACATTGCCGTAGTCCCGGGAAAGGCTTTCAAACAAAATCCGCTCATGTGCGGCATGCTTATCGATCAGGCAAAGTTCCCCGTCGCGTTCGGTGATGATATACGTCTTGAACACCTCACCCACCAGACGCAGCGGCTTGCTGGCCGGTTCCGGGTCAAAAGTCGTCTGTTCCACGCTCTGTGCAGGCAAGGCGCTGAGTGCATGTTCGGATTCCGGCTCCTGTGCATCCTCCTGCGCAGCAGCTGCCATCGCGGGTGCAGCCGGTGCCTCCGGTTCAGCAACTGCCGGAACGGCATGTTCAACCGTTTTCCGGATTTCCGGTTTGGTATCTGTTTCCGACAATTCCGGAAGAATATACAGCACAGCCTCTGAATCGGCAGAAGCAGGCACCGATTCCAGCACTACCTCGTCCGGGAGCTTGGCCGGATTCTGCAGTCCCGGCACGGCGCGGGGCGTAACCCCTGCCGTCATCTGGTTCAGCGCCCGATATTCTGCCGCAGACAGCGTTGTAAAATGTTTCTGCGGCTGCGGAGTGGCAGGGCGAGCCGCAGTAACTGCTGCGGCCGGCACAGCCGGCGTGGCTGCGGGCTTGGGCTGAGGGGCAGGCGTTTCCTCTTCGGGTGCCTTATGCCCCAGGTCAAACCGGCATTCTCCGCTGCCCGGGGTGGCCAGAGCCGAACGCACGGCCCGGTAGACAGTATCAAACACATCGCTTTCCCGGGCAAAGCGAATCTCCGTCTTGGCCGGGTGCACGTTGACATCCACCAGCTCCGCCGGCATTTCCAGCATGAGAATGGCGCCCGGGAAACGTCCCTGCATCAGGGTTCCCTTGTAGGCATTTTCCAGTCCCGCCATCATGGTACGGTTCTTTACATAGCGGCCATTGACATAAAAATGCTGTGCGCTGCGGGAAGCCCGGCAGGCGCGGGGCGGTGTGATCAGACCTTTGATTTTGTAAACGCCATTCTCCCCTTCCAGCTCCAGCAGGTCACGGGAGAAATCCCGGCCCAGCACCGCATAAGCCGCACTGCGAAGCGAGCCGTCGCCGGGGGTAACAAACTGCTGCTTGCCGTCCCGCACAAACCGGAAGGAGATTTCCGGATGGGACAAAGCCACATGCAAAACGGCATCCGCCACAAAGGTTCCTTCGCTGACATCCTTTTTCAGGAACTTCATGCGGGCGGGAGTATTGTAGAACAGGTCATTGACCGTGATGGTGGTGCCGCGGCCGCGGGCACCGGGTTCCAGGCCCAGCGCTTCCCCGCCTTCAATGCGGTAGCAGTAGGCAAATTCGTCGGCGTCCGTCTTGGTCAGCAGTTCCACGCGGGCCACGCTGGCGATGGATGCCAGTGCTTCGCCGCGGAACCCCAGGGTGTGGATATGGGTCAAATCATCTGCCGTAGTGATCTTGCTGGTGGCATGGCGGACAAAAGCGTTCTCAATGGATTCCGCTTCGATGCCGCTGCCGTTATCCGAAATCTGCAGCTGCTGAATGCCACCGCGCATAATGGAAAGACTAATCTGGGTGGCGCCGGCATCAATGGCGTTTTCCAGAAGTTCCTTTGCCACGGATGCGGGGCGCTCGACCACCTCACCGGCGGCGATCAATTCCGCGGTATGTTTATCCAGCACATGGATCTGTGCCATAGGGGTTCACCTGCCTTGTTCGTCGGTAAAACGGCACCTTATTTCAGTGCCTGCTTGAGTTCATACAAGAAGTTCAGTGCTTCCAGCGGTGTCAGCGTTTCCACGTCGATCTGATGCAGCTTGTCCACGACTTCACTGGGAACCGTGGGATTGTTGTAGGCCTCCACCGTTTCAAAATCCAGCTGCATGGCCGTATTGGCGCCGGGCGCCGTCGCTTCCAGCTGGCGCAGCACCGCATGGGCCCGCTTGATAACGGCATCCGGCAGACCGGCCAGTTTGGCCACTTCAATGCCATAGCTGTCATCCGCCGGGCCGGCCACGATGCGCCGCAGAAAGGTAATGTCCTCGCCGCGCTTCTTGACCGCGATGTTGTAGTTCTTGACCCCGAACACATCTTTGTCCATGCTGGTCAGTTCATGATAATGGGTGGCAAACAAAGTCTTGCACCCGATATTGTCGCAGATGTATTCTACCACGGCCCGGGCAATGCTCATGCCGTCAAAGGTCGAAGTACCGCGGCCGATCTCGTCCAGAATCACCAGGCTGTCCTTGGTGGCGCTGCGCAGGATCTCAGCCACCTCGGTCATTTCCACCATAAAGGTAGACTGGCCGGCAGCCAGGTCATCCGATGCGCCCACGCGGGTGAAGATGGCATCCACCACGCCCACACGGCATTTGGCCGCCGGGACAAAGCTGCCGATCTGCGCCATCAGGGCGATCAGGGCGTTCTGACGCATGTAAGTGGACTTGCCGGCCATGTTGGGGCCGGTGATGATGAGCATCCGGTTTTCGCTCTCGTCCAGGGTGGTATCATTGGGCACGAACAGGCTGTTTTTGAGCATCTGTTCAATGACCGGATGACGCCCTTCCGCAATGTCCAGCACGTTGCTGTCGTCCACGGTGGGTTTGACGTAGTTATTCTGCACGGCTGCTTCGGCAAAGGATGCCAGTACATCCAGCTGCGCCACGGCGGTAGCGGTGCGCTGGATGCGCAGAAGCTGCGCGGAAATATCGCTGAGCAGCTCGGAGAACAGCTGATGCTCCAGTGCCAGCAGCCGTTCATTGGCGCCCAGAATCTTGTTTTCCAGCTCTTTCAGTTCCGGAGTGATATACCGCTCGCCGGTGGTCAGGGTCTGCTTGCGGGTAAAAGTTTCCGGCACGCTGCCCACATAGCTGCGGCTGACCTCAATGTAATAGCCGAAGACCTTATTAAAGCCGATCTTCAGCTTGGGAATACCGGTCTGCTGGCGCAAATCGGCCTCCAGCTGGGAGAGCACGCCTTTTCCGCCGTGCATGATATCCCGCAGCTCGTCCACTTCGGAGTTGTAGCCTTCCCGGATGGCGCCGCCATCCTTGAGGTTGGCCGGCGGGTCATCCACGAGTGCCCGGCTGACCTTGTCCAGAATATCGGCCAGCGGATCAATGGCATTCGCCAGGTCATCCAGTAGTTTGGCGCCCGCTGCGGACGCCTGCTCTTTGACCTGCGGCAGACGCTGACAGGTATCCCCCAGCGCTTTGACTTCCCGGGGCGTGGCAGAGCCGTACAGGATACGGGTGGTCAGGCGCTCAATGTCGAACACATGGGAAAGCGCTTCCTTCAGTTCGGCACGCCCCACGTTGGCATTATACAACGCTTCCACGGCGTCCAGGCGCTCGTTGATGATCTTGCTGTCCACCAGCGGCTGTTCAATCCAGGAGCGCAGCATCCGTTTACCCATGGAGGTTTCGGTCTTGTCCAGCACCCACAGCAAGGTGCCTTTCTTTTCCCGGCCGCGCATGGTTTCGGTCAGCTCCAGATTGGCGCGGGTCACGGCGGAAAGACGCATGTACTGGGCGTCGGCGTAATTCTGCACTGCCTTGATGCGCTCGGTACCGTGTTTCTGGGTTTCATACAGATACCCCAGCAAGGCGCCGAACGCCTGGGGCACAAAACCGTCGGGCGCAAACCCGCAGCTCTTGTTCCAGTCCTCGCCAAACTGACGGCTGAGCATGCTTTCGATGACGGCCGGCTTGTAGCAGTCGTCCTCCCGCAGTTCCACCAGCGCATTGGTATGCTGTTTGATGTAGTTGGTCAGGTCCTTCAGGTCCAGAACCGCCGGGTTGATCAGAATTTCACTGGGCATATACCGGCACAGCTCGGTGATGAGCGCACCGCCCATCTTTTCGTTGTGCAGTTCGGTGGCATAGGCTTCACCGGTGGAAATATCCGCAAAGCAGATGCCGGCTTTCCAGCCGCCACGGATCTTTTTGGCATAGATGGAACACAGATAGTTGTTCTTGTCCTCGGCCAGCATGCTGCTCTCGATGACCGTGCCGGGCGTAACCACGCGGATGATATCCCGCTTGACCAGCCCCTTGGCCGTAGCCGGGTCTTCCATCTGCTCACAGATGGCGACCTTGTATCCCTTGGCAATCAGACGGGCCACATAAATTTCATAGGAGTGGAAAGGCACCCCGCACATGGGGGCGCGCTCCTCCTGGCCGCAGGCCTTGCCCGTCAGGGTCAGTTCCAGCTCGCGGGAGGCCGTCAGGGCATCATCATAAAACATCTCATAGAAATCCCCCACACGATAAAAGAGGATCTCATTGGGATGCTGTTTCTTGATTTCAAAATACTGCTGCATCATGGGCGATACACTTTGTCCGGCCATGCTTCACACTCCTGCTTCTTTCACTGTGCCCGATTCCTGCTCTGTTTTATTAGTGGCAGCCACCGCAAGTGGCGCAGCTGCCGGTGCAGCCGCCTTCGGGCGGGTTGACGGTCATGGGGTCGCCGCCGTTCATGGCAGTGTTGATGATAGCGTCGATATGGCTGACCAGAGCCTCGCACTCGGACTTGGCAGCGTTGTAGCGCGCCATGCCTTCGCTGGCCATAATCTGGCTGTACAGGTCATTGACCCGCTTGTTCAGATCGGCCACGCGCTCATGGTCCGGCGCAGTCTTGGAAGTTTCGTTATTCAGGTCCAGACGGGCCAGATTGAACTCGCCGATCATATTCTGCAGTTCCTGGTCCATGTCATTTTCCCGGCGTGCGGCGTCCAGTTCCAGGTAGCGGGGGTCGGTCTGCAGAGCCATAGCAGCTTTCTTGAAGAGATCGATGCAATCCATAGTAATATTCTCCTTAATAAATGTGTAATTGTATTTGATTTTCAAATCCTATGCACAGTATACATGGGGAAAGGGCATTTATTCAGTGACCAGCTCACCCAGCAGCAGCGCTGCACGGGACCCGGTCAGATGCACCTGGGCATACCGCCCGATCAGGGCCTCGTCCCCGGCGAATTCCACCACCAGGTTGTTATCCAGGCGTCCGTTCAGAGTGCCTTCCAGACGGCCCGCTCCTTCCACCAGCACCCGCACGGTCTGGCCTACCAGCTGAGAAACCGCCGCGAAGGCAATACGGTCCTGGGTGCGCAGCAGCCGGTCCATGCGCTCGGCTTTTTCGGCATGGGTGATGGGGTCTTCCATCTTGGCGGCCGGGGTACCCTCCCGCTTGGAATAAATAAAGGTAAACAGCTGCATATACCCCACGGCTTCCACCAGTTCCAGCGTCTTCTGGAAATCTTCCTCCGTTTCACCGGGGAAACCCACAATAATATCGCTGGAGAAGGTCACGCCGGGAATCTTTTCCCGGGCGTAATCGATCAGGGCGCGGTACTGTTCCACCGTATAATGGCGGTTCATCTGCTTCAGGATACGGTCGCTGCCCGACTGCACCGGAAGATGGATGTGCTTGCACAGATGGGGCTGTGCGGCGATGGTATCAATCAGCTTGTGGCTGGCATCCTTGGGATGGCTGGTCATAAAGCGGATCTGGTAATCGCCCGGCACTTCGCACAGAAGATTGAGCAGGTCGGCAAAGTCGATGGGATTGGCCAGGCCCTTGCCGTAGCTGTTCACATTCTGGCCCAGCAGAGTGATTTCCTTGTATCCCTGCCCGATCAGCTGCTTGAATTCTGCCAGAATATCCTCCGGTTCCCGGCTGCGTTCCCGCCCGCGCACATACGGCACGATGCAGTAGGTGCAGAAGTTGTCACATCCATACATGATAGGCAGCCAGGCACGGAAGCCGGAATCCCGCCGGATGGGCAGGTCTTCCACCACCGCATTGCGGGTCTTGGGGTCTTCCAGATAGCGTTTGCCGCGGCGGAAGCGTTCTGCCAGCATAGCAGGCAAACGGTCAATACCATCCACGCCGAACACCAGGTCCACGTACGGGTAGCTCTTGCGCAGCTTGTCCACAATGTGCTGCTGCTGTGCCATGCAGCCACAGACACCGATCACCAGCTTCGGGTTCTTTTCTTTCAGCTTTTTCAGGGCGCCCACATTGCCGAACACCCGCTGTTCCGCGTGCTCACGGACTGCACAGGTGTTGAACAGAATCAGATCGGCCTGCTCCACGTTTTCGCACATGCCAAAGCCCATATCCATCAGAACGCCGCGAATCTTTTCGCCGTCGTTGACATTCTGCTGGCAGCCGTAGCTGTGCACATACGCCAGAGGCGGTGCATCCCTGTATACCGACGCAATCACGGCCGCAGCCTGCGCGTCATGTTTGTAGGTCAGTTTTTCCAACTTTGATCTCCTGCCATTGCATATAAGTTCAAAAGGGCATACGCCCAGATATACCATAATAGTATATCGCACGGCCTAAAAAAGTACAAGATATATTCCGAAGGATTTTTTGTGTTTCCTTCCGCCTTGGCGAAGCCTTCCGCCGGTGCTATAATGAGAGCACCAAACAAGGAGGCCTTTGCCATGAATCTGTATTCTCTCATTTTCAGCCCCACCGGCGGCACCAAAAAAGCCGCCGAAGCCCTGTGTGCCGGGTTCCCGCTGCCGGTCCATCCCATTGACCTCAGCGATGCCAAATTTGACTTTGCATCCCTTCGCTTTGCTCCGCAGGACATCTGCGTATTCTCGGTGCCCAGCTTTGGCGGGCGCGTTCCCGGCCCGGCTGCCCAGCGCATGGCGGCGGTACAGGGCGGCGGAGCGCTGGCTGTCCTGCTGGTGGCATACGGCAACCGTGCCTTTGACGACACCCTCATTGAAATGAAGGACCTGGCGGAAAAGGCCGGGTTCCGCTGCGCAGCCGCCGTGGCCGCCGTGGCCGAGCACTCCATCGCCCGCTGTTACGCTGCGGGGCGCCCGGACGAAGCGGACACCCAGGAATTGACCCGGTACGGCAGCCGGATCTTTGCTGCCATCCAGAGCAATACTCTGCCTGACGAACTCATCCTGCCGGGCAATCGCCCTTACCGTGCTTTCGGCGGTGTGGGCATGATTCCGCTGCCTGATGATACCTGCACCGGCTGCGGCACCTGCGCTGCACTGTGCCCCACCGGCGCCATCTCTGCGCAGAACCCCGCCGAAGTAAATGCAAACCTGTGCATCAGCTGCATGCGCTGTGTTGCGGTTTGTCCCACCCATGGGCGCCATGCCGAACCGGAAAAGGTAGCTGCCACCGAGCAGAAACTGGCCAAACTGTGCTCGGACCGGAAAGAAAACGAACTTTTCCTTTGATTTCCGGATTTTTTCAAAAGAACGAGCCCATATGACTTGACCTTATACCAACTTTATGGTTTACACTACCCTTAGAAAGGACGGTGACCCGCTTTGATGAACATCAAACAGGCCTCGCAGCACAGCGGCGTATCTCCCCAGAATATCCGGTATTATGAGCGGGAGGGTCTGCTGTGTCCGCAGCGCAATCCGGAGAACGGTTACAGAGAATACTCCGACGAGGACCTGCATATTCTAAAGCTGATTCGCATGCTGCGGATGCTGGATATGCCGCTGGAAGACATCCGCACAGTACTGAACGGAACGGCACCATTGCCCCAGGCTCTGCAAAATCAGGAACAGCGTCTGCAGGCGCAAACGGAGAAATTGCAGGCTGCCATCCGTTTTTGCCGGGACCTGAAAGCCAGTGGGAAGGACGCCGGGCAGCTGGATGTGGATGCCTGCCTGACAAGGATGGAAAGTACACCGCAGCCCGGTGGTTTCTTTGCCGGATGGATTGACGATTACAAGCGGGTGGCCACCGCCCAGCACGAAGAGGAATTCACCTTTGTGCCGGACGGTCCGGTCACCACCCCCCGGGAATTCACCGACGCCCTGCTTGCCTGGAGCAAAGCAGCCGGCAAGGATATTGTGATCACCCGGGAAGGTATGTATCCCCATTTCACTCTGGACGGTACGGAATATGAAGCGCAGCGCATCTACCGCCGTATCGGATACCGGTATGTCAGCGCACCGCTGGCCATCATCCGGTGCCGCCTGTGCGGGAGCAGTGTGGCAGACCAATCTGTTTCTCCCATCCGCCGCAAGCTGCTGCGCATCCTGCGCTGTTCCCTGCCTTCTCTGATTTTCTTTGTTCTGATCATGGTTCCCTGTTCCGGCTGGCTCTTTGCGCCAGGACAATCGCCGGAAGAAACGTTCATAGGCATCTTTGCCGTGATTGCCATGGCCGTCATGTGTGGTTTAAGTGCCTGGTTCAATTATTACTACCACTTCAACGACAAAACCCAATAAGTAAAACCGCCCCTGTGCCAAAAGCACGGGAGCGGTTTTCGCTTATTGGGAACTCATGCACTTTGCAGTGGTAAGGTATGTCAGTGTCCGCCTGCCAAATTTCCGGCTGGTTTCCGAATCAGCAGCAGCCTTCTGTCATCATGCGGATGATCGTTTTGTCCGTTTCCCGCATACCTTCCCGGGCCAGCGCGCCAATGTTGCGGATGTTGTTCTCCACGCCCTTGGTAACGATGCCGTCCCCGCTGTAAAACTGGGTACCGTGTGCCTGCATCTGCATGCCCAGCAGTCCGGCTTCAACTGCGGAGGCGATTTTGGCCGCACAGCTGGCCTTGGCCCCATCACAGATAATACCGGAATCCACCGCAATGGCATTGACAATGGTGTGGGAAATTTCGTTATACCGGCCGCCATGCAGATAGCACACACCGGCCCCGGCCCCCACACCGGCCGCCACGGCACCACAGAAAGCACTGAGTTTGCCGATACCGGTTTTGATGTGGATGGTCACAAGATTGGATACCGCCAACGCACGGTACAGCTGTGCCTGATCTGCTCCCATCTGCCTGGCATACACAGTAACCGGCAGCGAAGCCGTCAGTCCCTGGTTGCCGCTGCCCGAGTTGATGACCACCGGCAGCTCACAGCCGTTCATACGCGCATCCGAACCGGCAGCCGCCAGGGCTTTAGCCCGGTTGTGTACCCCATTGCCGTATGCCTGCAGGAAAATGCTGCCGATGTTGGCGCCATAGTTGCCGCGCAAACCTTCCTCCGCAATGGCTGTGTTGTAGTCGATCTGCCGCTGCAACACTTCCCGCACATCTTCGGGGTCCAGCTGGTCCGCAAAAGTAATGATATTCTCTACACTCAGCAAGCCGCGGTCCGTGGACTTGGCGGGCTGTTCTTCACTGCAGGGACGGTCCAGCTTCACCTCTCCGTCCTTTTCAATGCGGACCACATTGGTATGGCCGCCCACCAGCCGAACCCGTGCCGTGTGGCCGCCGCCAGCCACCGTAACGTCGATATCCAGCAGGAAGCCGCTGTCTGCCTGGGTCACGGTAATTGGTGTACGGCTGCGCCACGCCGCAATGTCCGACTGCTGTTCTTCCGTAATACCGGCCAGGACTTCCAGTTCCCGGTCCGCGTCCCCGGCCACTGTACCGGCCGCCACGGCAGCCTGAATTCCGCGCAGGCCGCCGGTGTGGGGCACCACAACACTCTTGACGTTCTTGATGATATTGGCGCTGACAGCCACTGTTACCATCTGCGGCATGCAGCCCAGTTCCTGCCTTGCCAGCGCGGCCGCGTATGCCAGCGCAATGGGTTCGGTACATCCCATGGCCGGAACCAGTTCTTCCTGCAAAATGTTCACATAGGCCTGGTAGATCTCCGGGTTCAGCTTTTCTTTCATTGTATTCCTCCGCCGTTGTGATCTTTTTGGCGTCATTATACTACATTTACCGGCAAAAATCAAAACGCCCCTTTACCCTTAACAGCAAAAGGTTGTATAATAAAGGAAATTCAACTCACTTGCTTTTGGGAGGGACAGCTATGCAGCAGACCACCCTGTTTGAACAGAACACGCCACAGCCGCTGGCAGCCCGGCTTCGGCCGCGCACTTTGGATGAATATGTTGGCCAGACCCATCTGCTTGGCCCGGGCAAGGTCCTGCGCCGGCTGATTGAAAGCGACCAGATCTCCTCCATGATCTTCTGGGGCCCGCCGGGAGTCGGCAAAACCACCCTGGCCCGCATCATTGCAAACCGGACCAAAGCGGCCTTTATTGATTTTTCCGCTGTCACCAGCGGCATCAAGGAAATTCGCACCGTCATGCAGCAGGCCGAGGAAAACCGTCGGTTCGGTGAAAAAACCATCCTCTTTGTGGATGAGATTCATCGTTTCAATAAGGCCCAGCAAGACGCCTTTCTTCCCTTCGTTGAAAAAGGCAGCATTATTTTGATCGGTGCCACTACCGAAAATCCTTCTTTTGAAATCAACGGCGCTCTGCTCTCTCGCTGCAAGGTTTTTGTGCTGCAAGCACTCAAAACAGAGGACCTCGTTACACTGTTGCAGCGTGCCCTGCAGGATGAACGGGGATTTGGCAACCAGACAATCTATATTGCCCCGGAATACCTGGAGGCCCTGGCCGTCTTTGCCAACGGAGATGCCCGCACTGCCCTCTCCACCCTGGAAATGGTCGTGCTCAACGGTGAAGTGGGCACGGATGGCAGCATTACCGTCAGCAAGGAAACGCTGGAACAATGTACCGAAAAGAAGTCCCTCCTGTATGATAAACACGGTGAGGAACATTACAACCTCATCTCCGCCCTGCACAAATCCATGCGCAATTCCGATCCGGACGCCGCAGTCTACTGGTTGGCCCGCATGCTGGAAGCCGGCGAGGACCCTCTGTATGTGGCACGACGGGTCATCCGCTTTGCCAGCGAGGATATCGGCCTTGCGGACCCGCGGGCATTGGAGCAGGCAGTGGCCGCCTACCAGGCCTGCCATTTTCTGGGCATGCCGGAATGCACGGTCCATCTGACCCAGGCCGTCATTTACATGTCCATGGCCCCCAAATCAAACGCCATGTATAAAGCCTACGAACACGCCAAGTCCGATGCCGTCAAGCAGCTGGCCGAACCGGTTCCCCTCATCATCCGCAACGCCCCCACCAAACTGATGAAAGAGCTGTCTTATGGCAAGGGGTACCGCTACGCCCACAATGAGCCGGACAAACTGTCTGCCATGCAGTGCCTGCCGGACAGTCTGATCGGTCGGGAATATTACGAACCCACCGAGGAAGGCCTGGAAAGCCGGTACAAAACCCGCCTGGAACAGATCAAAACCTGGAAGAAAGAACATATGGAATAATCTGCCCTGCTTCTTCCAGCAGAAACAACAAAAGAGCCTCCGCACGGCCTACCTTTCGGGCAGCGTCGTGCAGAGGCTCTTTTGTTTATGATTCTGTCAGAATTTCGGAAAGGGAGTTACGCTACCGAATCGGCGTAATCATCCTCACCGCCCACAGGGTTCTCAGCAATGATATCAGAACTGTCACTGCTGGAATCCGCCGTTTCTTCCGTAGCAGCCTTCAGCGTTTCCTTGGTGTAAGCAAAGGCAGACAAATAGTCGGCATTTACCTCATACACCACTCCCGCTGTATGGCTGGAACGCATATAGCAGACGTCACTGTTTTCGGAGGATACGCTGCCGAAGCTGCAGGTAATGGAAGTGCCGTCACTGCCCACCACCGTCACAACCGCCTGCGGCGTATCCAGACCGTATGCGCTGTCTTCCTCCGGATGGGTAATGGTCATTTCGGTATTCATGTTGCAGATAGTCGCAGCCATCTTTTCGACCACATCCTGATCAACCGCATACTCCGGGTCATCCGTCAGGGTCCAGGTATCATCCTGTTTGGTGAAGTTCAGTGTTTCACCGGGAATTTCCAGTGTCATCGAAGTCACATCATCCGATTCCAGCGTCGTGATGTCCTGTGCCTCATACAGATCCTGCGGCGTCTTGACCAGGTTGGACAGCTTGGAGGAATCAATGGTATAGATGTGATCATTCCAGCTGACCTTGGCATAGTACGCATCGGTGATGGAATTTTCGGCACCAATGGTCACGGTATACACGCCGGACGCGGTTTCCCCGGTCGCCGTTTCGGCAGAAGCTGTTTCAGCCGAAGAGATGTCCGCTCCGTCCGTTCCCAGGGTAAAGACCATGGTAGGCGCATCCAGTCCCATTTCCTCGGTTTCGGTTCCGGCTCCAAGATCACGGGCCGCTTCCAGACCGACAAAATCTTCCACCAAAGAGGAAACGGTATCCTGATCCAGCGGCAGCGTGGGATCCTGCTCCAGATACCAGGCGTCATCCTCATCCTGCAGCAGGGTCACATCCGTTTCATCCTTGCTGTACGCCAGCGCCGTTACGGAAGACGAATCGAAATCAAACAGTGCCACACTGTCATCTTCTTCCTCGTCCAGATTATTCAGCACAACCAGCGCCACTCCCAACACGACCACAACAATGACCAGAATCAGAAGCGGCAAATATTTCTTTGTTTTCATGGGCAGTTACCTCATTAACGGCGACGGCGCACAACGCTGATGAACACACCTGCCACCAGGAAGGCCAGCGGGACAATAAAGACAAACAGCACGCTCAACGGGGCAATCACGCCGCTGGGAATGGTCAGCGTTTCGGCACTCATGCTCTTGGAATCGATGACCACGTTGTTTTCTTCCCCGTTCATCCAGTTGGCAATGCTGCCCAGCAGTTGTGCATTGCCGCCGGACACAGCCGCGTCAATTTCATCCAGGAAGATATTGCCGCAGTTGATCCAGACCAGCTTGGCACCGGTGGACTCATCCTCGGCCGCCACAGCCAGATCAAAGCTGCCGGTAGGATCGTTGTCACCTTTCTGCAGCACCGTCGCAGTTTCATAATCCAGCATGGAATACGCATTGTCCGAGGTGGAAAGCAGCGTGGTGTGGGTCAGTCCGGTCCCGCTTTCGGCGGTTTCATCCGTCTGGGCTGTATCATCTTCCACGGTGATGATCCCCTGCGCACTGGGTGCAAAGACATACATCCCGTCCGCCATACCGGAAGTGATGGTGTTGGTCTTGATCTCCGGCAGCAGATAAGTTCCCGCATAACGGTACGCATAGTAGTTGGGATCGGTTTCCACCAGCAGACCATCCTGCCGTTCCATGCCGTATTCGGCCAAAACCGCATCCAGATTGGGCGTATCATACAGAAGGCTGGTCGCCACAATCACCTTGCCGCCGTTGGACAGATACCCGCGCAGTGCATCGGCATCCAGGTCACTGAGGTCCGCCTGCGGCACATTGATGATCAAAGCTGCCGCATCAGACGGAATTTCTCCCGTGTTCAGATTCAGCTCGGTGAACGTTACGCCGGCATTGGACAGCGTATCGGTAAAGTCACTGCCCAGAGAACTTTCCCCATGTCCGGTCAGTGCATACATGGTATAGGTATTTTCCCGGGTGACCTGGGCAATCGCCGTGGTCAGGGCGTTCTCTGCCGCAAAATTCATGGTGTAGGAGTAATCGCTGGAGTAGTTGTAATCATACATGTCGCTGTAATCGACAACCGTATGGTTGTCACCGCAGACAATGATCACGCTGTTGGTGCTGGCATCCCCTGCATCATACTGATCGGCAAAGGTAGGATACAATGCCGGGTCCCGCTGCTGCCAGGTAAAGTGCGAACTTTCCCCTGCATAGCGGTCCAGAATGCGACTGATATTGGTATCCTCATTGCCGGTTTCAGCCAGGAAATACGCTGTCACATCCTTGTCCAGGGACTTCATCATGCTGACGGTCGTTTCACTCAGGGTGAACATCTGCCCAGTGGAAATATCGAACTCGGTATATTTGGTGGGTATGGCATTCATAACCAGATTCAGCAGAATCACAACCACCAGAACAATCACTGCCAGGACACTGGCGTAAGCCCCGGAATGCAGCAGGCGGCGACGGCTGACGCGCTGTGCCTCGGTAGGCTGCGCAGCCGGCGTACGGCCAGAGGGCTTTTTGCCAAATTTGAAATTCATTGTCAAAACCCTCCTTTCTCAGTTCCAGCGGCGCCGTTCCAGCGCCTGACCGGTCAGGAACAGGAACAGAACAATGACGGACAGATAATAAACAATGGTCGAAACACTGAACATGCCGCCCACAAACGTTTCAAAGGGCGAGAACAGAGCCAGCGCGTCCAGCACATGATTGAAAGCACTCAGCAGCCAGGCGGGACGCAGCTGGAACAGCAGGATCAGCACCACGGCCCCGCCGCAGAAAACGCCGCTGCCGATGGTCACGCTCTTGCAGACCAAACCGATCAGCACGGCAACCACTGCCAGCACAATGCAGAACACGATGAACGCCAGCGTATTGCCGGAAGTGAACAGCGACTGAACGCTTTCCATCAGGTAGGCCACCAGCAGCACGCCGAACGTGGCCAGATAGGCGATGATCTGATTTTCGGTCAGAGCCGAAATGAACGTACCCACCGCAATGCAGGACGCCCCCAGCAGAAGGTACGCAAACAGCGTTGCATAAGCGCTGACCAGCGATACGGTGCCGAATGCCGTCAGAATCAGCGGCATGATGCAGGCCACCACCAGAGGTACCGCAAAAACGACCAACTGAGCCAGAAATTTGCCCAGAACAATCTGCGGGATGGTGACGGGGCTGGTCAGCAGCAGCTGGTCAGTCTTGTTCCGGCGTTCATCCGCAAAGCTGCGCATGGACAGTGCCGGCAGAACAAACAGCATTACCAGCGTAGTGGAATACAAAATAATGGAAAAATCCGATGTGCCATAGACCAGGCAGTTGGCGCTGTAATACAGACCGATGAAGGCCAGGATGACGGCAATAACCACATACCCGATCATGCTGGTGAAATAGCTTCTGGTTTCACGCTTGAAGATAGCCAGCATTTCTCAGTTTCCCTCCTTCTCATTCGGTACCTTGTCTTCTTCCGCCGGGGATTCCTGTGCCGGTTCCTCAGGCTGCGCCGCGGGCTGTGCGTTGTCTTCCTGCGCCTTGGTACCGGCTTCTTCTTCCGGATGGTCGTTTTCGGTCAGCTGCAGGAACACATCTTCCAGGCTCAGGTTCTGGCTGCTCAGACTCAACACCGGGCACCCTGCCGCGGCCAAAGCCGCAGACAAAGCTGCGCGCAAATCACCGCCGTCGGTACTGGCGGCTGTAAAGCTGACTTCATCGCCCTTTTCAGCCGTCACACGCAGATCGGTCAGGCCGGGCACGCTGCCGGCGGCCTTCAGGACCGCTTCCCTGCTGCCCTGGGCTGTGGCGGAGATCACGCCCTTGGCAGCCAGGCGCGCGGCCAGCTCTTCCGGCGTGCCCTGGGCAGCCAGCTTGCCGCCGGAAATAATAAGAACACGGTCACAAACAGTCTGAACCTCGCTCAGTATATGGCTGGAGAGGATCACCGTATGGGTCTTGCCCAGATCGTGAATCAGCGAACGAATTTCGATCATCTGGGCCGGGTCAAGACCGACGGTTGGTTCGTCCAGAATGATGATGTCCGGATTGCCCAGCAGGGCAGCCGCCACGCCGACACGCTGACGATAGCCCTTGGAAAGATTACGGATCAGTCGGGTCTGCATTTCCTGCAGGCCGGCTTTTTCAGATGCTTTGGCCACATCGGCAGCACGGTCGGCCTTCTTTTTCACACCCTTGAGTTCCGCCACAAAATTCAGATACTCCCGGACCGTCATATCGGTATACAGCGGCGGAATTTCAGGCAGATACCCGATGCAGGCCTTGGCAGCCTGGGGTTCCTCCTGGATATCATGTCCATTGATGGTAACGGTGCCGCTGGTGGGCGAAAGATACCCGGTAATAACGTTCATGGTGGTGGATTTACCCGCACCGTTCGGGCCAAGCAGGCCATAAATGCAGCCGTCGTCCACCGTGAAGCTGATGTCATCAACCGCCACATGCGAACCGTACCGCTTGGTCAGATGGCTGACTTCGATCAAGATGCACACTCCCCTTTGTATTGATTCAGGCGTTGCCGCCCGTCTGGATGTCCGTTTGTGATTATAGGCCCTTTTTGTGAAAATTGTGGGATAGAGTTTTGAATATCTGTGAAAATCCCTTTGAAACTCCCCCTGCAAAACAAAACGAGCGGGAATCGCCTTTTTGGCAGTTCCCGCCCGGTGGACAGTTGTATTTTTATTCGGATCAATCTTATTCCCGCGCCGCAATGGCATCCGCGATGCGCATAGCCACCGCATCCTTGCTCAGCAAAGGCAGTTGTTCGGCGCCATCCTTGGTGATTAAAGTTACCACATTGGTGTCTACCCCGAACCCGGCGCCCGGTGTTTTAAGGTTGTTGGCCACGATCATGTCCATGTTCTTCTTATGGAGTTTGACGGAAGAATTTTCGAGAAGATGTTCGGTTTCCATGGAAAATCCGCACACAAACAGTCCTTCCGGCTTATGCTGCCCCACCCAGCCGAGAATATCCTGGGTACGCTCCAGTTGGAGGGTCAGTTCTCCGTCAGACTTCTTGATTTTTTCATCCGCCACTTTGGCAGGGCGATAATCTGCCACCGCAGCAGCCATGACCAGGGCATCCGCATCCATGGCGTATTTCTTGACCCCCTCGAACAGGTCCTGGGCGGTGGTGAACGGCACCGTATGTACAAACGGCACCGGGCGCAAAGCCGTCTGTGCCGTCAGCAGCGTGACATCCGCCCCACGCAGCATGCAGGCCCGGGCAATGGCGTATCCCATCTTGCCGGTGGAATGATTGGTGATATACCGTACCGGGTCCATGGGTTCACTGGTGGCGCCGGCCGTTACCACAACTTCCTTGCCGGCCAGATCCTTCTGGCAGGCCAGTTCCCGGTCCACATAGTCAATCAGCACCTGCTCTTCCGGCAGGCGGCCGCTGCCCACATCGCCGCAGGCCAGCATACCGGAGCCGGACGGAATGACCGTAAAGCCATAGTGCTGCAGCGTAGCGATATTATCCTGGGTGATGGGATTTTCCAACATATGAGTATTCATGGCCGGTGCCACCAGTTTCGGGCAGGTGGCGGCCAACGTCACGGTGGTCAACATATCGTCAGCCATGCCATGTGCCAGCTTGGCAATCACATTGGCGGTGGCCGGTGCAATCAGCATCAGATCTGCCGCGTTAGCCAGCGAAACATGGGCCACATCATACTGGAAATTGCGGTCAAATGTGTCTACAATGCAGCGATGATTGGTCAGTGTTTCAAAGACCAACGGTGCAATAAATTCGGTGGCATGCTTGGTCATCAGTACATGTACCGAAGCGCCGCGTTTGGCCAGTGCATGCGCCACATTGGGCATTTTGTATGCGGCAATGCCGCCGGTGATGCCCAGTACGATGGTTTTGCCCTGCAGGTCTTTTTCCATGTTGCGGTCCTCCCGTTTCTATACGTTTAAACTGTTGATTTCCGGAATTTATTATAGGTCGGTTTGACTTCATTGTAAAGGCTGGTATAATCAGATTATATCACACAGAAACGGGGCTCACACATGATTTTGGCAGTGGACATCGGTAACACCAACATCTGCATCGGCGGACTGGACGGGCAGAAACTGCAATTCACGTTCCGGATGGTGACCCGCCCGCGGTGTACCCCGGATGAGTACACCGCCGAACTGCGCTTCCTTCTGCGCCGGGTCGGGTTTGATGCCACAACCTGCACCGGTGCCATTCTGTGCAGTGTGGTGCCCAGCCTCAGCGAACCGCTGGCCCAGGCTGTGCACTATCTGACCGGGTATGAGCCGCTGCGGGTAAGTTACACCCTGGACAGCGGGCTGACCTTCGATGTAGACAGCCCGGAACGCGTGGGGCAGGACCGTATCGCCGATGCTGCGGCGGCCGCCGCCCTTTACCCACTGCCCTGCATGACCGTGGACCTGGGCACCGCCACAACCTACAACGTCATTGACAAAAACGGGCATTTTCTGGGCGGGTTCATTGTTCCCGGCGTACAGACCAGTCTGCGCGCCATCAGCGCCGGCACCGCTCAGCTGCCGCCCATTGCCCCCGAAGCCACCGACCATCTGATCGGCCGCAACACCGTAGAGTGTCTGAACAGCGGTGCAGTATTCGGCACCGCCGCCATGCTGGAAGGGCTGGCAGACCGGGTGGAAGCCGAACTGGGTCAGCCGTTGACCGTTGTGGCCACCGGCGGTCTGGCCCGGGGCATCATCCCCTGCTGCCGGCGAAAAGTGCTGTACGATGCCGACCTGCTGTTCAAGGGGCTGGCTGTCCTGTACCAGCGGGCCCATACCTGATTCATATACTCACATACAAAGAAAAGACCGGCAGCGCCCGTACGGCATGCCGGTCCTTTTTTATTTTTGATGGTTTAGGGCCGGCCGAGTGTCATTTCCAGGAAGTACGGCCACTGCTTTGCCCACCAGGGCCAATCATGGGAAACATCCGGTCCCCAGATATCCACAATAGGGTGGATGCCCTTGCTTTCCAGAATATCCCGCAGTTCCCGGGTGGAAGCCAGCAGCTCTCCTTCCCAGGCACCCTGCCCGCAGCACATAATGAACTTGTCTGCCTTGGCGAACAGTTCATAGTACGGATGCTGTGCCGGGAAATTGCGCATATAATCGCAGGGACTGTTGGCGTACACCAGATCGTCCATGTAATCCCCAAAGAACATGCGGGAAGAATACAGACCGCTGAGAGCTATCGTCCCGTTGAAGATGTCCGGGCGGCGCAGATAGAAGTTCACGGCATGTCCGGCCCCCATGCTGGCTCCGCCGGTCAGAATGCGTCCGGTATGATCAGGACCGTTTTCCCGGTTGATCTCCAGCAGACGAGGCACCAGTTCATCACAGACATAATGATACCAGCGCTCATGCTGTTCAATGCGCGGCCGACAGGGGCCGGGATTATCCCAGCTTTCCCCATCGATGCTGTCTGCACAGAAGATCTGCAACTTGCCGGCATCAATCCAGGGAGCCGCCACATTGCACATGCCCTGGTCTTCCCAATCATAGAAGCGCCCGCACTGGCACGGGAAGATCAGGATAGGCCGGCCGCTGTGACCGTAGACCTTGAACTCCATGTCGCGTCCGAGGCAGTGACTGTATTCCTTATAATAACGCACCTGCATTTTCTGTTTTCTCCCTTGACAGGATGCCGGCCGGGGAATCCCGGCCGGCATCCTGTTTGTTATTTATAGAAGAACTTTTTGTTCAGACTCAAGATTCCGACCATGTTCTGCATCAGACCACTTGCGGAAGAGCGGAACACCCAATAATACAAAACCGCAAATACCTCACGCAAGTAACAGGTGGGAATGCTGCGCAGCGGAATTCCCGCCGGCAACGCCGTGACCTGGTCAAAACCGGCCATCTGCGCATATTTCCCGCCGCGGTAGCAGTGGAATGCGTTGGTCACATATACAATGAGCTGAGTCACGTCCATCCCCTGCTGTTCCATGATCTGCCGGGCAAAGGCAAAGTTTTCCTCGGTGGAGGTCGACCTTGTTTCCGCCAGGACCCGGTCCGGGGAGAGCCCCTTTTCGATGAGATAGTCCCGCATGGCCTGCCCTTCGGGCACCCATTCATCCCGACCCTGTCCGCCGGTGGTAATAACCACGGCGTCCGGATGCGCCTGGGCGAATTCATAGGCCTTGTCCAGACGGTACCGCAGCAACAGACTGGGTTTATCCTTGCGCAGGCCGGCCCCCAGGACGATCACGACCTTTTCGTTGCCGGAAGGCGGATTGGCATATCCGCTGACGGCTACAAAAGCCAGCATCCCGGCATAGAACACAGCGCCGCAAATCAGTACGGTCAGCACAATACGCCCGGAAAGAGGGCCTGTGAACCAGGCGTTGAGCCTGCGATGCCAGACCGCATACACGCAGCAGGCAGCCGTCAGGACCCAGACGATCAGGTTGCCCATATTGAAGTTGCTGGTAAATACCAGCATGACCGAGTAGAACAACATGACCCCGGCCAGAAGAAACAATATGATCTGCAATAGAACTCCTTTGCGGGTCAGCGGTTCAGTGCTGTGCGATTTCATTCCAGACACCGCATCCCGCCACATCAGCCTTCACGCCCAGAGCCTGGCAGACGGTATCGGCAATGGTGCCGAAGCTGTAACGCGTGCCCAGGTCCACGCCCTGGCGCACACCGGAGCCATACACCAGATACGGCACATACTCCCGGGTGTGGTCGGTGGTCTTGGTATAAGAAGGATCACAGCCATGGTCGGCGGTGATCATCAGCACGTCATCCGGGCGCATGCGCTGCATAAATTCCGGCAGCCAGGCATCAAACTCCGCCGTGGCGGCCGCATAGCCCGCCACATCCCGGCGATGACCGTACAGCATATCAAAATCTACCAGATTGACAAAGGCCAGGCCGTTGAAGTCCCGGTCTGCCAGCTCCAGCGTAACCTTCAAGCCTTCGGTATTGCCGCTGGTACGGATGGTTTCTCCCACGCCCTGTCCGGCAAAAATATCGTGGATCTTGCCAACGCCGATGGTCTGCAGACCGGCTGCCTGGAGCTTGTCCAGCATGGTTTCAGCCGGCGGCTTGAGGGAATAATCGTGACGGCGGGGCGTGCGGGTAAAGTCATCCGCGCAGGTTCCCACAAACGGGCGGGCGATGACGCGCCCCACACCATAGGGGCCTTTCAGAAGATCACGGGCCGTTTCACAGATTTCATACAGCTTTTCTACCGGGACAAGGTCCTCATGGGCTGCAATCTGGAATACGCTGTCCGCCGAGGTGTACACGATCAGAGCGCCGGTCTTCAGATGTTCCTCGCCGTAATCATGGATGACCTGGGTGCCGGAATACGGCTTATTGCACAGCACCTTGTATCCCGTACGGGCGGTAAATTCATCCAGCAATTCCTGCGGGAAGCCATTGGGGAAGGTCGGCAGCGGATTGGGCGACAACAAGCCGGCAATCTCCCAATGCCCGATGGTGGTATCCTTGCCGGAACTGGCTTCCCGCAAGCGGGCAAAACAGCCGGTAGGGTTTGCCACAGACGGACGGCAGGTCACGCCGTCGATGTTGAACAGCCCCAGTTCTGCAAGGTTGTCAGCCTTGCAGTTGGGATGAGCAGAAATTGCTGCCAGGGTATTGGTACCGGCATCGCCGAATGCCGCAGCATCCGGTTCGGCGCCAATGCCGAAACTGTCCAGTACAATCAAAAACACTCGTTTTGCCATGGTGTTTCTCCTTTGTTGCAATGAGGGATAAACTCTCCCAGATTATATGGGCTATTATACATGAATTTCCCATAAAAGTAAAACAGAAGCTGCCGCGCACGGCTTTTTAGGCGTTCAGTGCAAAAAACGCGAAAATTTTTGTGCAAGTTTTTCGTGGCCGTCTTGTCGAATCAAAAGATATGTATTATAATAAGGCCGTATGTATACAATACTCTTATTTGAAACGGAGAAATTGAGATATGCGCAAGACTAAGATTGTTTGCACACTAGGCCCTTCTACCGATAAGGGCGATGTGCTGCGTCAGCTGATTGAAAACGGCATGAACGTGGCTCGCTTTAACTTTTCTCACGGCGATTACGATGAACATCGCGGCCGTTTTGAGAAGCTGAAGGCTCTGCGCACCGAGCTGGGTAAGCCGGTTGCAGCCATGCTGGACACCAAAGGCCCCGAAATCCGTCTGGGTGTCTTCAAGAACGGCGCCGAAAAGCTGGTGACCGGCCAGAAGTTCACTCTGACCAGCCGCGAGGTGGAGGGCACCAACGAAATCTGCTCCATCACTTACAAGGAGCTGCCCCACGACGTGCAGCCCGGCGGCCACATCATGCTGGATGACGGCCTGATCAGCCTGCGCATTGAAAATGTTACCGATACCGACATCAGCTGCGTTGTTGAGAACGACGGCACCATCAAGACCAAGAAGGGCGTCAACGTTCCCGGCGTCCATCTGTCCATGCCGTATATGAGCCAGCGCGACAAGCAGGACATCACCTTCGGCGCCGAGCAGGGCTTTGATCTGGTTTCTGCCAGCTTCACCCGCTGCGCCGCCGATATCATGGAGATCCGTCATCTGCTGGATGACTGCCACTCCAACATGAAGATCATCGCCAAGATCGAAAGCCAGGAAGGCGTGGACAACATCGACGAGATCCTGGCTGTGGCCGACGGCATCATGGTTGCCCGCGGCGACATGGGCGTTGAGATCGACTTTGCCGAGATTCCTTCCATTCAGAAGCACCTGATCGACCGCACCATGGCCTGCGGCAAGGTTGTCATCACTGCCACCCAGATGCTGGATTCCATGATTTCCAACCCCCGTCCCACCCGTGCCGAGATCACCGACGTGGCCAACGCCATTTACGACGGTTCTTCCGCCGTTATGCTGAGCGGCGAAACCGCTGCCGGCAAGTACCCCGTTGCTGCCCTGAAGGCTATGGTCGCCATTGCCGAAACCACCGAAGCCGATGCCAGCTACAACAGCCTGGTCCATCATGCCCAGGCTGATGAGAGCCGCCTGAGCGTGAGCGCCGCCGTGTGCCATGCCGCCTGCACCACCGCTTCCGACATCCACGCCAGCGCCATCATCACTGTTTCCAAGAGCGGCGAAACGGCTCGTTTGCTGAGCCGTTACCGTCCCGCCACCCCCATCGTGGCCTGCGTGCTGGATGAACAGGTACAGCGTCAGCTGAACATCCACTGGGGCATCACCCCGCTGGTTATGCCTTACGCCAATTCCACCGACGAACTGATCAGCAAGTCCGTGGAATGCGCTGTCGACGCTGGTCTGGTCCAGCCCGGCAGCATGGCCGTGGTGACCGCCGGTGTTCCCGTTGGCGTTTCCGGCACCACCAACATGATCAAGGTTCATCTGGTTGGCGACAGCCTGCTGACCGGTGTTGGCATCGGCGGTAAGAATGCCAAAGGCACCGTCTGCGTCTGCCGTACCGCTGCGGAAGTCGCTTCCAAGTTCAAGCCCGGCCAGATTCTGGTCGTTCCGCACACCAGCAACGACATGCTGCCCTATATCCGTCAGTCTGCCGGTATCATCACCGAGGAAGCCGGTACCAACAGCCACGCTGCCATCGTTGCCCTGTCCCTGAACAAGGCCGTTATCGTCGGCGCCATTGGTGCCACCCGCGTGCTGCATGACGGCATGAACATTTCTCTGGATTGCCAGCACGGCGTCGTCCAGATGATGATGGAGTAATCAAAAATGGAGCGCATTGCCAGTTTTTGTGTTGATCATACCACGCTGATGCCCGGTATGTATCTTTCTCGTCAGGACGGCGACGTCCGCACTTGGGATATTCGCATGAAGCGGCCGAACCACGGCGATTATCTTTCTTCTGCCGCGGCTCACACCATTGAGCATCTGTTTGCCACCTACGCGCGCAACAGCCGTTGGAGCGAACATGTGGTGTATGTAGGCCCCATGGGCTGCCTGACCGGTTTTTACCTGCTGACGCAGGGCATGACCGATGCAGAAGCCCTGCAGCTGGTGACCGAGTCTTTTGCCTGGATGGCAGAGTACGATGGTCCGATTCCCGGTGCCAGTGAAACCGAATGCGGCAACTATCGCCTGATGGACCCCGCATCGGCGCGGGAAGAATGCCGCAAGATGCTGCCTGTTCTGCAGAAGCTGGACGCCGATCATCTGCGCTATCAGGCCTGATTGATTCTGCAGTAAGATACAAGAACTCCCCGTCGGAAATTTTCCGACGGGGAGTTCTTTTGTTTCACGGGGATTGTGCAAACGCAGAAAAAGCCCCCGCATGGAAACTCCTTCCACGCGGGGGCAATAGAATCATACAGACAATCAGATCAGAGCAGCCGTGATCAGAGCCATCTTGTAAACTTCTTCCGCATTGCAGCCGCGGGAGAGGTCATTGATGGGAGCATTCAGACCCTGCAGAATCGGGCCATATGCTTCGAAGCCACCCAGACGCTGGGCAATCTTGTAACCAATGTTGCCGGCGTTGATGTTCGGGAAGATGAAGGTGTTGGCGTAGCCGGCCACCGGGCTGCCCTTAGCCTTCAGCTGACCGACTTCCGGAGCCACAGCGGCGTCGAACTGCAGTTCGCCGTCCACCTTCATTTCGGGATGATCCGCCTGGACGCGAGCGGTCGCATTGCGCATCTTATCCACGGTTTCGCCCTTGCCGGACCCCTTGGTGGAGTAGGACAGCAGCGCAACGCGGGGATCAATGCCGAAGACAGAAGCCGTCTTGGCAGTCTGCACGGTGATCTCGACGATTTCGTCCTCGGTGGGATCGATGTTGATGGCGCAGTCACCCATGGCCAGCATTTCATCGCCACGGACCAGGATAAAGCAGGAGCTGACAGACTTGATGCCGGGCTTGCACTTGATCAGCTGCAGGGCCGGACGAACGGTATCGGCGGTAGAATAGGTGGCGCCACCCAGCAGGCAGTCAGCCTTGCCCATCTTGACCAGCATGGTGCCGAAGTAGTTGCCCTTGGCCATGGCGGCACGGCACTGTTCTTCGGTCATTTTGCCTTTGCGCAGCTCGACCATCTTGGCGACCATCTCTTCAAAGCCTTCATAGTTGACGGGGTCGATGATCTCCGCACCGGAGATATCAAATCCACCCGCAGCCGCAGCGGCCTTGACCTCATCCGGGTTGCCGAGCAGGATGACCTTCAGCACATGGCCGGCCAGCAGACGGCTGGCAGCGCTCAGGATACGGGCATCCGGACCTTCGGTAAAGACGATGGTTTTGGGGTTTGCCTTGAGCTGTGATTCAAAGCGTTCAAAAAGTTCCATACTGTAACTAACCTCCGATTCTTTCGCCGCATGGCTGCTTGTCGGTACAGTCTGCAGCGCAACATCTTCTTACACAGTGATTATAGCACTTATTTTGCTGCCTGCAAAGGGGCTCATGCCAGATTCGCGCAAATATTGCGCATTTCAAGGGTTGCTGTGGCAAAGTCGGCAAAATATATTACAAAGTTAAGAAAATCACAACTTTTTCGGAGGTTCAAAACCGTATACACGGTAAAAATCAGCCTCATCCTTAGGCGAGCGTACCACCACCGACTGCAGCAGCCGACCACTTTTCGGTTCCCAAAACCCGATGACGGTTTCCCCGGTACAGATGCTGCTCTGCCGCTGTATATCCGCTATGCCCATTCCCTGTGGCGGTGTCTGTATCTCTTTTTTGCGCTTGAAAAGCATGGAACTCCCCTTCTTTCCGGGTTGTTACAACAGTGCGTTTTCCCATTCAGCGGGGCGGAATCCCACCAGCACGGCATTGTCCGTGACCAGAATCGGACGCTTTACCAGCATACCGTCACTGGCCAGCAGATGCAGCTGTTCCTCCTCGGTCATGGTCGGCAGTTTGTCTTTCAGCTGCATTGCCTTATACAGCTGACCGCTGGTATTAAAGAACTTTTTCAGCGGAAGGCCGCTGCGCGCCTGCCATTCCCGTAATTCCTCACAGGAAGGATTCTCGTCCTTGATGTGACGGGCTGTGTAATCCAGATGATGCTCATCCAGCCAGGCTCTCGCCTTGCGGCAGGTGGAACACGGAGGATACTGCAAAAACAGCATATCAATTTCTCCTTACAGTTTGGAAAGTTCTTCATCGATAGAGTGAAGCAGCTCTTCCGGATAGGCATCCGGCATAAAACCGGCCAGCTGGCGCAGCGAGGCACCTTTCAGCAGCGGATTCTGCTGCAAAATTCCCATGACTTCCGGCAAACGGCGCTGCAAAACCTCAACGGCACCGGGATGTTTGAGCAGTCGCTTGAAAGGTACATCCAATCCGGCTTTCACATTGCCCATCTGTTCTTTCAATTCCGGGCAGGGCTCCACCACATCCAGTGCGCCCCAAATGTCCTGCAGAAAGCGAATGCTCATAGGCAGCCACTGGGCCACTTCTTCATTGGTGCGGCTCTTATCCCCGCTGCAGGTGCAAGGCCGCGCCAACGACAAGCCATGCTCCCCTACCGGGAAAATATGCAGCGCAAAGGGAATATCGTGGTCAGCCAGGGCATCGGCAAAAACAAGGCTGTTCTTGACCGGCACCAGCGTATCCCCCTGGGTGGCAAAAATAAACGCCGGCGGCGTGGTATCGCTGACAAGGTCCCCCAGATTCGGTTCGGAAGGGCGTCCCATAGGCGCCCAGGTAGCGCCCAACGTAACGGCATATCCCAGCACCATCGCGTTGGGCTTGTCCTCACTTTGTGTACCCAGCGCAGCAGCCAGATGACCGCCTGCGGAAAATCCGATTGCCGCGATCTTCTGCGGATCAATGCGCAGATCCGCCGCGTTCTGACGCAGATATGCCAGCGCTGCCTGCGCGTCCTGCAGGGACTTGTCAAGCGGGCAGTCAGTACCGGTGGTATACCGCAGTACAAAGGCATTGTATCCTTCTGCCATGTAAGCCAGTGCCACAGGTTCAGCTTCGCGGTCGGAGCAGTACTGGTAACCGCCGCCCGGCAGAATCAAAGCGGCGGGGCGGATATCTGTATTGGGCATAGCTGCACTTTTATCCTGCAGATAGCAGGTCAAACGCGCGTGATTCGGGCCAAGCTGTACGTTCATGCATTCCATGAAAGTTCACCTCATTATATCATATTATACATGTGTGCAATTTTTCTTCAGTATAACACACCGGTACAGGCAAAGCAATAAATGCGCGTTTATTTTGCACAGACTTTACAATATGTCCGTTTTTAGCCACAGGACAAATAAAATTTGCGCTGCCAGGATCAGGGGCATCCCCACTACAAAATACCAGTGCCTGGTTTTATGGTGAAACAGATACATCCCGGCCCAGCAACCGACACTGCCGCCCAGAACGGCCAGCACAAAGAAGGTCTTTTCGGGAATGCGCCACGCTCCCTGCCGGGCACGGTGTTTGTCGGCCCCCATCAAGATCAGTCCCAGAATATTGGTCAGCCCCAACCAAAACATACCGGCCATACCGGCCATTGATGCAAACACGACAAATTCCGCCTTTCCTTATGGTTTTCCTGCATTATACCACATCATCACAAAGCAAAAAAGGAAGTTCCTTACCGGAACTTCCTTTCGCTTTTTATGCTGTCAGTACGGTACCATCCCCCAACGTGATGGAATACCCGTTATATTGAATGGTGCCGTTGTTCTCCAGCGTATCCACCACACTGTTTTCCGTCAGGGACCAGGTAGAGCCCCCGTCGATCCGTACCGAAATCGTACCGCCGTCCGCCGCTTCGCTGCGCACAACCGCACCGGACAGGCTGCTTCCGTTTTCCAGGCTGAGCTGCAAGGTCGAAGTCCCATCCACCACCAGGTTTCCCTCCAGAGTTTGGCGGGTTGCTGTCAGGCTGACCACTGCGCCTGCCTTGTCGGAGGAATCATTTTCCACAGCACGGAGCAACGCCCCATCCGGGGCCCCTGTCAGTGATACATGCTTTAAATCAATATTACATGCAGCGCCCGACACATAGAAAAGATCCCCGCTGCGAGCCGTCAGACTTCCATCGGACAGTTCCAGGGCGGCTGTTTCCTCATCCGGCGTTTCCCGGTCGCCGCAGATCAAAACCGCACAGACCGGTGCCTGCCCTTCGTCTGTTCCCATGTTTCCGCTCACAGTGCAGTTCTGCAATGTGACAAGACCGGGGCCATCCAGGACAACGGCCGCAGAATTGTTTGCCGTCAGCTCGGCATTGTTTGCCTTCACGCTTCCGGCTGCATAGATCACCGGTGATTCGTACCCGCCGGAAGTATAGGTCCCGCCTTCCAGCTGGATTTTTCCGCCACCCGGCTCTGTGCGTACCGTGGCAGCCGAATTTCCCGACGTAATGACCGTCATATTTTTTGCCTGTATCTGAGCGCCGCCGGAGGCCTGCAGACCTCCGGCTCCATCTTCGGTTGTCGTGACAGTGCTGTCACTCAGTCGGATTTCGGTGCCAATGCCGTGCCCGTATATGCCGCTTGCTTCCTGTACCGACGAAGCAATCACTCCGTCTGTCAGATCCAGCTTTGCCCCATCGGTTGCCAGCAGCGCCGCATTCAGCCCATAGTATCGGCTCCGGGTTGTATCCGTACTGCTGCCGTCCACCTTTTCCACCCGCACATGATGCAATGCGACCGTGGCCGATTGTACCCGCAACGCGTTTTCATTATCCGCCTGTGAAGTGTACTCACTCCCCCGCTGGGTCGTGTTGTCCGCAATGAGATTAGCCGTTGTTCCCTGCAGGATTTCAGGGTCGACCTCACAGCTGGTTTCTCCCAGAATCCAGACAGAAGAGGGTTTGTTATCTTCCCCCATCGACACATGCAGGATATCCTGCGGCTCAATATCCTCCACATGAGCCGGTTCCGTCTGTCCTGCCGCCGTCACCATGTAAAAACTGGCTCCCGTCAGATCGAGGACTGTATCCCGCTGCCAGGATACAAATGCCTGCACCGCCGTTTCAGGCGTCTGGCCGGTAGGGGCCGTATGGGAGGAAGTGCGGGAAACCGTGGTCAGTTCCGGTATTTTGATGGCAGGCAGTGCACTTTCCGGCGTCTGCCCGACCGCCAGTTCCCCCAGATTCAGCGTTACGGTGGATGCATCCCGCTGCAGTACCTGCCCGGTCAGGGCAGTATTGCTGAGATCCAGCCCGGCAGGCATAGGTCCAACACTGCATGCCGCAAATATCAAAACGAGTACCGCACCAAACCATGTTGTGCGTTTTTTCATAGATAATAGCCTCTTTATCCTTGCCGCCATGCACCGGTGCACGGCAGTCATCAAGCGACATCTTCCGCTTTATCTAAAAGCATAGTTTCCAAATGTGATAGAAATCTGTTACCCGTGTGAAGATTTGGTAGTGTCCGCCGTACCGCATGATTCGACAAACCGTGGGCATACTGTATCCGGAGGTGAATTTCAGCATGTGTTATCTTGACTGTTCCCAAGCTGACTGCTGCCATAATAAAGGCGGCGGATGTTGTCTGAACGGAGTGAGTGTCCACCATACCGGCCCCGCCGATTCAATTTGCAGCAGTTATCGCAACAACGAAGCGTACGGCAACGTCTGTACCGATAACGTGCCACCCACCGCTGAAACGGCAATCCGTTGTGATGACGCCGGATGCTGCTTTAACGACCACAGCCATTGTGCCGCCATGCATATCACCATCAAGGAATGCAGCTGCGGTCCGCAGTGTGCCACCCGTGCCGAGCGCTGACATCTTTGCAAAAGGAAAGCCCCTGCCTGCGGAAGAATCCGCACGCAGAGGCTTTTCTTATCCTGTAAATCAGAGTTCGTCCAGATCGCAGATGGCACCGTAACATTCGGGGCGCCGGTCACGGAACAGGCCCCATTCCAGACGCGCCTGCCGGATGGCGGCGAAGTCATAGGACGCTGTCAGAACCGCATCTCCATCCCGTTCTGCCTGGGCCAGCAACGCACCGGTTTCATCGGTCAGGAAACTGGTACCATAAAAGCGCAGGGCGCTCTGCTGGCCGCCGTTCTCGGTGCAGGGGCTGACCACCTCCACACCGTACCGGTTGGCTGCCGCCACCGGCACCACGTTGGCGGCCGAATGGCCCTGCATGGTGCGCTGCCAATGGCCGGCACTGTCCACATCGAGGATGGGTTCACTGCCAATGGCCGTGGGGTACAGAATCACATCTGCCCCGGCCAGGGCCAGGCAGCGGGCCGTTTCAGGGAACCACTGGTCCCAGCAAATGCCCACGCCTACCCGGCCATATCGCGTTTCAAACACACGGAATCCGGTGTTGCCGGGAGTGAAATAAAACTTTTCCTGGTAGTAATGGTCATCCGGAATATGGGTCTTGCGATAGATGCCCAGTACACTGCCGTCAGCGTCGATCATAGCCACACTGTTGAACAGGCGGGTCCCATCTGCCTCATAAAAGCTGATGGGCATCACGATTTCCAGTTCCCGGCATACCTGTGAGAAGCGCTGCACCGCCGGGTTTTCCTCCACCGGCGTGGCATAAGCGTAATAGTCGTACCGGCGTTCCTGGCAGAAGTACGGACGTTCAAACAGCTCCGGCAGCAGAATGATCTGCGCCCCCTGCGAAGCTGCCTGCCGCACCAGTTCTTCGGCGTGGGCAATATTTTCGGCCGGATTGGCCGAGCAGGACATCTGCACGGCCGCCACCATGGTTTGAGGCATGGGATGTTCCCTCCTTTGGTTTACTTCGGAATCTGCTGGGTGATGCAATGGATGTTGCCGCCGCCCTGCAGGATCTCCCGCGCAGGAAGACCGATGACCTTGCGGTCCGGGCACAGACCTTGCAGGATTCGCACAGCCCGGGCGTCGCTTTCGGCGTTGCCGCCGCCAAACTGCGGCACCAGCACCGCTCCGTTGGTAAAATAGAAATTCACATAACTGGCAGCCAGACGCTCGCCGGGGGTGCGGACATCTTCCCCGGGGGCGAACTCATAGGCGTCACAGTCTTCCTCGCTGCACAGAATGAGATGATCGGGAATAGGCAGTTTATGGACAGTGATGGAACGCCCCTTGGCATCCGTGGCGCTTTCCAGATAAGAAAAGTCCGCTTTCGACAACGCGTATTGCGGGTCATTTTCATTATCTGTCCAGGCTAGAACCACCTGACCGGGCGCCACAAAAGCGCAGACATTGTCCACATGTTCGTTGGTTTCATCGTTGTAGATGCCCCGGGGCAGCCACAAGACCTTTTCTACCCCCAGCCGGCGGCAGAGCTCGGCCTCGATTTCTTCTTTGCTCATTTCCGGGTTTCGTCCGGCAGACAGCAAACAGCTTTCGGTTACCAAGGCAGTGCCTTCTCCATCCGTATGGATGCTGCCGCCTTCCAGAACAAAGGGAGCGGCATCCTCACAGGGCAGATGCATCGCCTCGCAGAATGCCTTGGCCACCGCATCGTCCTTGCGCCAATCGGCATACAGACCATCCACGGTGCCACCCCAGGCATTGAAGCTCCAGCTGATTCCCTTAAGTTTGCCATCCTCGCTTTTCACGAAGGTCGGTCCCACATCCCGGGCCCAGGCATCGTCGCTGTCCACGCAAAACACCGTAGTGTTCGGGATATGGGCCACTGCCGCCCGGGCTTCCGCCAGATGGTCGGGACCGGCCAGGACATACAGTCCCTCGCTTTCGGCGATGGCTTCAAACACCCGCACAAAAGCCGCCTGGGCATCGGACGGGTCCTTGCCCCAGCTGCCCGGACGCACGGGCCAGATCATCAGGGTGCCGCGGTGCGGGGCGTATTCCGCCGGCATGCGGTATTCGCTCATGAATAAACCTCGTTTCCATTGTTTCTGTTTCAGGACAGACGCATCTTGAAATCTTCGTAACCGAAACGGCGGACCACTTCGCAGCTGCCGTCGGTATGGCGCAGAGCAATGTCCGGCAAAGGCATTCCGTTGAAGGTGTTGTTCTTGACCATGGAATAAATGGCCATATCTCCAAACACCAGCCGGTCACCGATCTGCGGCTGTTTATCAAAGCTGTATTCGCCGATGACATCTCCGGCCAGGCAGGTGCGCGCGGCCAGACGGCAGGTGCAGGGCTTTTCCCCCGCTTCCCCTGCTCCGAACATTGGCGGACGGTAGGGCATTTCCAGTACGTCCGGCATATGGCAGGCCGCCGAAGCATCCAGAATCAGTACCGGCATATCGCTGGCCGGTACCACATCCAGCACCGTAGTGATCAGGGTGCCGGCGTTCAGGGCGATGGCCTCGCCGGGTTCCAGATAGACTTCCACGCCGTACTTTTCCCGGATATACAGAATCAGTTCTTCCAGGGCTTTCAGGTCGTATCCCGGCCGGGTGATATGATGCCCGCCGCCCAGGTTCAGCCACTTCAGACCGGGCAGATAGTTCCCGAACGTTTCTTCAAAAGCCCGGAAGGTTTCTACCAGCGGAGCGGAGTCCTGCTCACAGAGAGTATGGAAATGCAGACCTTCCACCCCGTCCGGCAGGGTATCCGGCAGGTTACAGCGACGAATTCCCAGCCGGCTGCCCGGAGAGCACGGATCATAAATGGCATGTCCTTCCTGAGTGGAGTGTTCCGGATTGACCCGCAGCCCCACGCTGGCCTTGCTGTTCTGCCACACAGCGCGGTGGGCTTCCAGCTGTGCCAGAGAATTGAAGCTGATGTGGTCGCAGATCTCGACCAGTTCCTTCATTTCTTCCGGTGTATAGGCCGGGCAGAATACATGATTTTCCCTGCCGGGCATTTCCTCATGGGCCAGGCGTGCCTCATACAGGCCGCTGGCCGTGGCGCCGGCCAGATACTGCCCGATAAGCGGGTACACCCGGAACATGGAGAAAGCTTTCTGGGCCAGCAGAATATGGCAGCCGGTGCGCTGCTGCACATCTGCCAGAATTGTCAGATTTTGTTTCAGCGCGGCCTCGTCCACCACATACACCGGGGTGCGCAGCCCCGGTTCCACGTTTGCCTGACGATCCATCATTCCACCGTGGCGGGGGCCTCATCGACCACCCAGGGCAGGCCGTACTGGTTCAGCATTTCCATGAACGGGTCCGGATCCATCTCTTCCAGGTTGAACACGCCGGGCTTGCGCCACTGGCCGTTGGCCACCAGAGCAGTACCGATCATGGCAGGCACACCGGTGGTGTAGCTGATGGCCTGGCTGCCCAGCTCCTTGTAGCATTCCTGATGGTCGCAGACATTATAGATGTAGATGGTGCGCTCCTTGCCGTCTTTCACACCGGTGTAGATGCAGCCGATGTTGGTCTTACCCACGGTGCGGGGGCCCAGGGAAGCCGGGTCAGGCAGCAGAGCTTTCAGGAACTGGATGGGAACGATCTCATGGCCCTCAAAGTTGATGGGGCTGGTGGAGAGCATGCCCACGTCTTCCAGACACTTCATATGGGTCAGGTAGCTCTGACCAAAGGTCATGAAGAAGCGGATGCGCTGCACGCCGGGCACATTCTTGGCCAGGCTCTCAATCTCCTCATGATGGAGCAGGTACATATCCTTCTTGCCCACCTGGGGGAAGTCATACTCTCGCTTGATTTCCATGGGCTTGGTTTCCACCCAGTGACCGTTCTCCCAGTAGCTGCCATTCGCGGACACTTCGCGCAGGTTGATTTCGGGGTTGAAGTTGGTGGCGAAGGCATAGCCATGGTCGCCGCCGTTGCAGTCCAGAATATCGATGGTGTGAATCTCATCGAAATAGTGCTTCAGGGCGTATGCAGTGAACACACTGGTGACACCCGGGTCAAAGCCGGAACCCAGGATGGCGGTCAGGCCGGCGTCCTCAAACTTCTTGGCATAAGCCCACTGCCAGCTGTAATCAAAGTAAGCGGTAAAGCCCTCTTCCTTGCAGCGCTTCTCGTAGATGGCGCGCCATTCGGGGTCGTCGGTGTTTTCCGGCTCATAGTTGGCGGTATCCACATAGTGCACGCCGCAGGCCAGGCAGGCGTCCATGATGGTCAGGTCCTGGTACGGCAGCGCCACATTCAGGACCAGGTCGGGACCGTATTCCTTGATGACCCGCTTCACGTCCTCCACATCGTCGGCATTGACGGTGACGGTGGTGATCTTGACGGGGGTACCGGCGGCTTCCAGCTTGGCCTTCAGGGCGTCGCACTTGGACACGGTCCGGCTGGCAATGCACATCTCGCCAAAGATTTCATGGTTCTGGCAGCACTTCTGGATGGCAACACTGGCCACGCCGCCGCAGCCGATAACAAGCAGTCTGGTCATGGTAAACTCTCCTTTTTCTGTTTCAGGGATATGTTGGACAAAGATTTAATCTTCTTCTTCCTGCAGCAGTTCCTCCACATAGCGCGGCAGCATAAATGCCCCGCGATGCAGATGGGTGGTATAATACCAGGTCTTGATCCCGCGCTTGTTCCAGCGTTTGGGGTCAAAGTCCTTGAGGGGATGGTACTTTTTGCTGGCAAACCCGAACAGCCAGTACCCTGCCGGGCAGGTGGGAATGTGCGCCTGATATACCCGGCTGATGGGGAACGAACGATAGGCACGCTTGTGCATGGCGCGGCAGCTTTCCTCATCCTCATCAAAGAAGGGACTGCCATGCTGGTACACCATGATGCCGTCCTCATGCAGGGCCTTGTAGCAGCTGCCGTAAAATTCCTTGGTGAACAGTCCCGCGGCATGGCCCAAAGGGTCGGTACAGTCATTGATGATCAGGTCGTAATCATCTTCCCGGCCGCGCAGAAACCGCAAGCCGTCCTCATAGTAGACCCGCACCCGGATGTCATCCAGGCCACAGGCGTTGTCCGGGAAGAATTTGCGGCAAACGTCCACGAACATCTTGTCCGGTTCCACCACGTCGATGACTTCGATCTCCTGATAGTGGGACAGCTCGCGGGCCACGCCGCCGTCGCCGCCGCCGATGACCAGCACCCGTTTCACGTCTGGGTGGACGGCCATGGGAACGTGAACGATCATCTCATCATAGGTGAACTCGTCCTTTTCCGAGAAGATCACGCTGCCGTCCGAGGTCAGGAACCGGCCGAATTCCGGCGAATCGAACACGTCGATGCGCTGGAAATCGCTGGTGCCGCTGTACAACTGGCGTTCCACACGGATACAGGTCTTGACGTTGGCGGTGTGAAGTTCACCGAACCAGTAATCCATTTCCTGCACGCTTATCCCTCCTTCAAAACATTCAGTTCCGAAATATCCTCACTCTGAGGGCCCTGCATCGAGCAGCCTTTGGCCTTGGCAAACTCGATGTAGTCGATGATTTCCTGGGTGATGACTTCACCCGGTGCCAGGATGGGAATTCCCGGCGGATAGCACATGACGAATTCACTGCAGATACGGCCCGCTGTCTGGCGCAGCGGCAGGCTCTCTTTCTCGGAGTAGAATGCCTGCTGGGGTGTGGCCGCCACATTGGGAGTGATGTATTCCGCCGTGAACATATCGCTTTTGGGTTTGGCGTACAGGCGGCGGATATCCGCCAGAGCGCCTACCAGACGCTCGATATCCTGAATGCGGTCGCCGATGGAGATGTACGCCAGCATATTGGAAAGGTCGCCGAACTCCACCTGGATGTCGTATTCGTCCCGCAGCAGGTCATACACCTCAATGCCGGTCAGGCCGATCCCCCGGGTGTTGACGGCCAGCTTGGTAACGTCAAAGTCAAAAATGCTGCCGCCGTTGATGAGTTCCGATCCGTAGGCGTAGTAGCCACCGATATCGTTGATCTCCCGGCGGGCATATTCCGCCATGTCCACCACCTTGGCAAAGCTCTCTGCGCCGCGCATAGCCAGGTTCCGGCGGCTGATATCCAGGCTGGACATCAGCAGGTAGGATGCGCTGGTGGTCTGGGTCAGGTTGATGATGTTGCCCACATACCCGGCATTCACGCCCGGTCCGCAGAGCAGGATGGAACTCTGGGTCAGGCTGCCGCCGGACTTGTGCATGGATACAGCCGCCATATCCGCCCCGGCTTCCATTCCGCTGAGCGGCAGGGCCGGCCCGAAATACAGATGCGTACCGTGAGCTTCGTCCACCAGGGCCAGCATGCCGTGCTCATGAGCCAGATTGACCAGGGACCGCAGGTCCGAGCAGATACCGTAATAAGTGGGATTATTGATGAAAATAGCCTTGGCATCGGGGTTGGCTTCGATGGCGGCACGCACATCCGCCACTTCCATCCCCAGGGGAATGCCCAGCTGCTTATCCACCTTCGGGTCGATATACACCGGCACAGCGCCGCACAACACCAGGGCATTGATGGCGCTCTTGTGTACATTGCGGGGCAGAATGATTTTATCTCCCGGCTTGCAGGCGGTCAGCACCATGCTCTGCACACTGCTGGTGGTACCGCCTACCATCAGGAAAGCATGCGCTGCACCAAACGCATCGGCGGCCAGTTCTTCCGCTTCCTTGATGACCGAAACCGGGTGACAGAGATTGTCCAGCGGTTTCATGGAGTTGACATCGATGCCGACGCAGCGTTCCCCCAGCAATTCCACCAGTTCCGGATTTCCCCGGCCGCGCTTATGCCCCGGCACATCGAACGGGACCACCCGCTGACGGCGGAATTTTTCCAGCGCCGCATAGATGGGCGCTTTCTTTTGACGTTCCCGGTCCAAGACCATCCCTCTTTCCTGTAAAACTTCGCGGAAGCACACAAAAAGGCAGTGCACCCTTTTGGGCACACTGCCTGTGAAACACATCGCAAAATCATGACTGCCCCGCATACTGGGGGACAGACAGAGAGATGTTGTTTGATCCGTACTTAGAGTTTTCCAGCAAATAGGTCTGGCTGCTCTGCTACTCTTATTGACGTTTCACAAGTGGTGTGCATCCGCACGGGGTTATTCAAAGTGACCAACTTATAAAATTTCCGGGCTTACAACCCGTTCAATAATGTTGTGATGCCTTTACATCACACGCGGCAGCGGCCAGCCCTGTCCGATGAGCTTTAGGCGCGATGGTATGCGCCCGGCCAAATCTATTTGCGTGGGTGGTAGCAAAGCTCCACACACACTGCCATTATTTTATCATGGATTTCTTGCTTGTCAAGCAATTCACTATTTATTTTGTTTTGCCAAACAGATACTTTCGGGCCACCCAGCTGGCTGCGCGGTATGGCCAGGGGCGCAGTTCCTTATCCGCCTCTTTGAGCAGGGCCCGGATAGGCAGATGCTGCGGGCAGTGCTGCTCACAGGCCCCACACTCCACACACTGAGTGGCAAAGGCCGGTTCCCGGCGCAAAGAAACTACCTGCCAGTATTCCCGGCGACCGGTCCAGCGGTTTTCTGTGTACATGGCATTGTAGCAGCGGAAGGCACTCGGGATGTCCACCCCCTTGGGGCAAGGCATGCAGTATCCGCAGCCGGTGCAGGGGGCTTTGACCTTCTGCTCGATATCGGCTTTGACTGCATCCAGGACTTCAAATTCATGGTCGGTAAATGCCCCGGTCTGTGCCTCGGAGGCAATCCGGCAGTTCTCGTCCAGCATTTCCAGGCTGTTCATACCGGAAAGAACGCAGGTCACCTCCGTCTGATTCCAAAGCCAGCGCAAGGCCCATTCGGCGGCGGACCAGCCGTTTTTGTCCCGGGCGAACCGGTTGCGTGCCTCTTCGGGCAGCAGATTCACCAGCTTGCCGCCGCGCAGCGGCTCCATGATGATGACAGGCAGCCCCTTTGCAGCCGCTGCCTGCAGACCGGCCCGCCCGGCCTGGCTGTTTTCATCCAGATAGTTGTACTGGATCTGGCAAAAATCCCAGTCGTATACCTCCAACAGTTTGAGGAACATGGCCGTATTGCCGTGGAAGGAAAAACCCACCTGCCCGATTTGGCCCAGGCGGCGCTTTTCCGCCAGCCATTCCCGGACGCCGGCCTTCTCCAGCTTGTGCCAGCTTTCCACATCGGTGAGCATGTGCATCAGGTAGTAATCAATGTGGTGGGTCTTCAGACGGCGCAGCTGCTCCGAGAAATAGCGTTCCAGGTCTGCGCCGCTGCGCACCAGATACTGGGGCAGTTTGCTGGCGATCCGGACCTTGTCACGGCAATGGTTTCGGGCCAGAATCTCGCCCAGGGCCGCCTCACTGCCCGGATAGATATAGGCGGTGTCAAAGTAGTTCACGCCTTGTTCAATGGCATGCAGAATTTCTTTTTCTGCCTTGTCCAGGTCGATGGCCGTCCCCTTTTTGGTAAAGCGCATACAGCCATAGCCGAGGATGGAAATGGGAAATCCGGTTTTATCGTTTCGGTATTGCATGAGGTTTCAATGTTCTCCCGGTTCATGTTTTTCCTGTGCCAGTTTTTGCAGCAGGTCAGAAAGCAGTTTGAAGTCGATCGGTTTGGAAATGTGGGCGTTCATACCGGCCTCGGTGGTCTTGGCAATATCTTCGGCAAAGGCGTTGGCTGTGACGGCAATGATGGGTACGCTGGCCGCATCCGGACGGTCCATGGTCCGAATTTTCCGGCAGGCGGTGCAGCCGTCCATTTCCGGCATCTGCATATCCATCAGAATGGCATCCACACTTCCCTCTTTTTCCAGGGCAAAGCGCTCAACAGCCTCTCGTCCGTTCCAGGCCTGCAGCACATCCACCCCCAACATGGAGAGGAATTCGGTGGTAATCTCCATATTCAATTCGTTGTCTTCGGCCACGATCATCCGCTTGCCTTCCAGCGTAAAGGGCTCCAGTTCGGTCAGTTCCGGCTTCTCCGGCCCGGGCATTGCGTCCACGATCTGCAACGGCAGGGACACCACGAAGCGGCTGCCCTCTCCCAGTTTGCTCTGTACGGTGATTTCCCCACTCATCTGCTGTACAAGCCCCTTGACAATAGGCATACCCAGCCCGGTTCCCGTGGCTTTGGTGGGGGCAAACACCGTTTCCCGGGCAAAGGGCTCAAACAATCGTTCCTGAAAGCTTTCCGTCATGCCGATGCCCGTATCTTCCACAATGATCTGATACTGTCCGCGGCTTTCCCGCCGGGCCGCCTGCCGCAGTTCCAGCCGTATGCTGTCCCCTTCCCGGCTGTACTTGAACGCATTGGAAAGCAGATTGTTCAGCACCTGGTTCAGGCGGAACGCGTCAGCGTTGACCATCCGGTCCTGCACGTCCAGCACCACCTCATACCGGCGGTTTTCCTGCTGCGCCTGCTCCCGGAACAATTCCGCTGTTTCGCTCACGCTCTGCACGATATCCATAGGCTGGCAGTTCAGTGTGCTCTCCACGCCCTGTTCCAGCCGGGCCATGTCCAGGATGTCATTGACCAGCGCGGTCAGCTGACGGCTGGAGGTATCGATTTTGGTCAGGTACTCTTCTACCTTTTCCGGGTCCTGCACATGCTGGTGGGCCAGTTTGCTCATGCCGGAAATCGCATTCAATGGGGTACGCATATCGTGGGACATGTTGGAGAAAAACATGGTTTTCTTGCTGGCAGCCCGCTTGGCATTTTCCAGCGCCTGCTCCAGCAGTTCATGCTGCCGCAGTTCCTTTTTCTTCTCCACATCGATTTCCCGGAAGCACATGATCACTTCATTCAATCCCAGGGCCTTATTGTACACGATCTTGATGCTGACCCACTTGCGGCCTTCCCGGAAACGGCGCTGATAATCCCCGCCAAACTCATAAATATGGGATTGTACCAGCTGCCGGATGTTTTCCAGATTGAAGTTCTTCTTGAATTCCTCGTAGGTACTGTCTTCCACCACCCGGGACAAAATGTGCAGGAGATGTTCGTATTCCCCGTTCTTGCCCAGGGACTCTTCCAAATCGGTGGAAGATTTGATGGTTTCATAGGTACCGGTTTCAAAGTTGATGCGGTAGATGGCATAGTAAGTATCGCCCAGGATCTGCAGCGTATCCGAGATATACTTGATTTTTCTCTTTTCGGCATATTCCCGCAGAATGGAAACGATCACCGCCACCAACAGAATCAGAAAAATACCGGTCAGCAGATACATGGACGTACTGCTGCTGGTCCCATATAAAATCTGCTGCAAGGAGAAGGTCACAATAGAGGTCCACCCATTGCTCATCTCATAATAATAAATGCCCTGCAGCTGACCGTCCAGCCCCTTGAACGTTGCGGTATGGCTTTCGAAAGAGCCGTCCCGCACACCGGCCAAAAGCTGTGCCGCATATTGGCCGCATATTGTTGGACCGCCGCATCGTCCACATCATATCCGCCCGTGAGATAGATCAAAGAACCGCTGGCATCAAACAAAAAGTAAGCACTGTCTTCCGGCAATTCAATTTTGTTTTTCAGTGCATGGAAGTTATCCATCAGAATATCAAACGCCAGGACATTGCCTTCCCCATGCAGCTTGACAGAAAGCGTAACCAGTTTCTGCCCGGTAATGGCATCCACATAAACATCACTAAACACGATCTTGCCGTTTGCAGACAAGGCATTGGTATACCATTCTTTCTGGCTGTAATCGTATTCTTCGTCCCCTTCCCAGGGATTGGCTGCCACAATTTTTCCGTTGATAACCGCGTAAGGGTCAATGATGTTGGCCCCCAGGACCTGGGACATATAATCTGTATATTCTTCCAGTCCCTGCTGCATCACCTGGTCCGAATTCTGCTGATCAATGGACGCATTGGTGTACAGCGAGCACATGGTCAAAAACATTTCATAGATTGATATGCGCGTTTCCTCCTCGTTGGAGTAACTTTGCGCAAGGTTATTGCCCATCTCATTGGCATTGTAGAGCAGCTTGTCCCGCACCAGATAGATTCCCAGGGACATCACCGCAAAGAAAACCACGATGAGTGCAATATTCAGCCAGAGCGTTCTGTCGCGCTTGACGGTTTTTTGTACTCTTTTGCTTGTATTATTTCCCCTCATAGACATGTTCCGCCCGTTTTTCTGTTCTCATTTTCGTCTGCCGCAAGCTTTTTACGGCTTTTCCATAGGTATGGTTTTCCGCCGCTTGAACATTTTTATTGTATCGAATCCCGCTTCAGGTTGCAAGCGAAATTCCTTCCGGCATGTCACAAAACGAACCCTCCGGCCACCTGCCAAACAGCAGGCAGCCCGGAGGGTTCGTTTGCTTATGATTTTGCCGTCTTTTTGCGGGCAGGCTTCGGTTTTTCCTCCTGCGCCTGCTGAAGCTGCCTGGCTCGTTCCAGTACCGGCTTCAGGTACTGTCCGGTATAGGAGGCAGGATTTTCCGCCACTTCCTCCGGCGTACCGGTGGCCACCACCAGGCCGCCGCCGCTGCCGCCTTCCGGCCCCAGGTCGATGATATAATCGGCCCGCTTGATCACGTCCAGATTGTGCTCAATGACGATGACCGTATTACCGGCATCCACCAGCTTGTCCAGCACCTTGACCAGGCGGTGCACATCGGCCACATGCAGGCCGGTGGTGGGTTCATCCAGAATATACACCGTCTGCCCGGTATCCCGCCGGGCCAGCTCATTGGCCAGCTTCACGCGCTGGGCTTCGCCGCCGGACAGGGTCGTGGCCGCCTGTCCCAGTTCGATATAGCCCAGGCCTACTTCCTGCAAAGTCTGCAGTTTGCGGGCAATCTTGGGCTGGTTGGCAAAGAAGACGCAGGCCTCCTCCACCGTCATATTCAACACATCCGAGATGTTCTTGTCCCGGTAATGCACTTCCAAAGTTTCCCTATTGTAGCGTTTGCCTTTGCAGACATCGCAGGGCACATAAATATCCGGCAGAAAATGCATTTCGATCTGCAGAATACCGCCGCCCTCACAGGCTTCACAGCGGCCGCCCTTGACGTTGAAGCTGAAGCGGCCGGGTCCATAGCCCCGGGCCTTGGCATCCTGCGTATTGGCAAACAGGGTCCGGATATCACTGAACACGCCGGTATAGGTGGCCGGGTTGGAGCGCGGGGTGCGGCCGATGGGCGACTGGTCAATACCGATGACCTTGTCCACCCACTCCATGCCCTGCACTTCATCGCACTGGCCGGGACGGCTGCGGGCACCGTTCATAGCCGCCGCCAGGGTCTTGTACAAAATCTCGTTGACCAAGGTGGACTTGCCGGAACCGGACACACCGGTCACACAGACCATCTTGCCCAGCGGGAAGTCCACCGTGATATTCTGGAGGTTATTTTCCCGCGCCTTGACCACCCGCAGGAACTTACCGTTGCCGGGTCGGCGATGGTCCGGCACTTCCACAAACTTGCGGCCGGACAGATACTGACCGGTGATGCTGCGCTTGGCCTTGCACACATCCGCCACGCTGCCGGCGGCCACGATCTCGCCGCCGTGGACACCGGCCCCGGGACCTACGTCCACCAGGAAATCCGCCTGCCGCATGGTATCTTCGTCGTGTTCCACCACAATCAGGGTATTGCCCAGATCCCGCAGGCGTTTCATGGTGGCGATCAGCTTATCATTGTCCCGCTGGTGCAGGCCGATACTGGGTTCGTCCAGCACATACAGCACACCGGTCAGGGCGCTGCCGATCTGGGTGGCCAGGCGAATACGCTGGCTTTCGCCGCCGGACAGGGACGATGCACCGCGGGACAGGGTCAGATACCCCAGGCCCACGCTGTTCAGAAAGCCCAGGCGTTCCCGTACTTCCTTGAAAATAGGGGCACCGATCATCTCGTCCCGCTCAGAAACCTTGGCGTTCTGGATGAACTTCAGCTCCTGCTGCACGCTCATATCGCAGAAATCCGCGATATTGATGCCGCCTACCGTGACAGCCAGGCTGGCCGGTTTCAGGCGTCGGCCGTGGCAGGTGGGACATTCCTCACTGGACATGACCAGGGCAATTTCCTCTTTGACCCACTCGCTGCTGGTTTCGCGGAAACGCCGTTCCAGATTGGGCACGATGCCTTCAAATTCATTGTAATAGGTGCCGGAACCAAACATGTTTTCCCGCTGAAGTTCGATCTTTTCGCCGCCGGTACCATACAGGATGGCGTGAACCGCTTCCTCGCTCATGTCCTTTACGGGGGTATCCAGGGTGAAGCCATACCGCTTGCCCAGCGCCTTGTAATACATCTCCGACACAGAGCCTTCGGCATAATACCAGCCGCTGGCCTTGATGGCACTTTCCCGGATGGATTTGCGCTTATCCGGGATGATGCGGGCCGGGTCCACCTTCATGAAAGTACCCAGGCCGGTACAGGTTTCGCAGGCACCGAAGGGGTTGTTGAAGCTGAACATGCGGGGGTTCAGTTCCTCGATGGAAAATCCGTGTTCCGGGCAGGCATAGTTCTGGCTGAAGGTCATAGGTTCACCGCCGATGACATCCACCGTGACCAGGCCGCCGGTCAGTGCCAGAGCGGACTCAATAGAGTCTGCCAGGCGGCTGCGCACAGAGTCGTTGATGGACAGACGGTCCACCACGATTTCCACCGTGTGCTTGATGTTCTTTTCCAGCTTGATTTCTTCTTCCAGGTCATACATGTTGCCATCAATGCGCACGCGGGCGTAGCCGGCACGATGGGCGGCATCCAGTTCCTTGGCCTGGGTGCCCTTGCGGCCGCGCACCACCGGTGCCAACACCTGGAAACGGGTTCGTTCGGGCAGCTTCAGTACCTCGTCCACCATCTCGTCCACGCTCTGCTGGGAGATGACACGACCACAGATCGGGCAGTGCGGAACGCCGATGCGGGCGTACATCAAACGCAAATAATCGTAAATCTCGGTAACGGTGCCCACCGTGGAACGGGGGTTGTGGCTGGTGGTCTTCTGGTCAATGGAGATGGCCGGGGAAAGGCCGGTGATCTCGTCCACATCCGGCTTTTCCATCTGGCCCAGAAACTGCCGGGCATAGCTGGACAGACTTTCCATATACCGGCGCTGACCATCGGCGTAGATGGTATCAAATGCCAGGCTGGACTTGCCAGACCCGGAAAGGCCGGTCATAACGATCAGTTTATTGCGGGGCAGCGTCAGGTTGACATTTTTCAGGTTATGTTCCCGCGCACCCTTGATAACGATGCGCTGGTTGGCATCGATCTCGATTTTTTTGGAAGGACTCAATGGTTATTTCCTCCTGCCTTTTCTGGCTTTGCCCGCCGGGCGTTTCGGGCTTTCCTCTTTGTTGGTGGGATCTTCCCCGCGCTGCAGCCGTTCGATCTCATCCCGCAGGAAGGCAGCGTGCTCGAACTGCAACAGGCGGGCCGCTTCCTTCATTTCCTTGGTCAGCCGGGCGATGGTCTGTTCCCGCTCGGCACGGCTCATGCGGTTGCGACGCATCTTTTTGTTTTCTTCGGACATGCTGATCTCCAGCCCGCCGCCAATGGCCTTGACGATGGTCTTGGGGGTGATGCCGTGTTCCTGGTTGTAGGCATCCTGGATGGCGCGGCGGCGTTCCGTTTCGGTGATGGCCCGCTCCATGCTGGGGGTCACCTCATCAGCATACATCAGCACCACACCGTTGGCATTGCGGGCCGCACGGCCGATGGTCTGGATAAGGCTGGTTTCGCTGCGCAGGAAGCCTTCCTTGTCGGCATCCAGAATGGCGATCAGAGATACTTCCGGCAGGTCCAGACCTTCGCGCAGCAGGTTGATGCCCACAATGACATCAATGGCGCCGGTGCGCAGGTCCTTGATGATCTCCATGCGCTCAAAAGTATCCACTTCATGGTGCATATACTTGGTCTTGACACCGTGTTCTTCCAGGAAGTCGGTCAGGTCCTCGGCCATCTTGACGGTCAGGGTGGTAACCAGAGCCCGTTCGCCCCGGTCGATGCGCAGACGGATCTCGCCCAGAAGGTCCTCGATCTGGCCTTCCACCGGACGCACACTGATCAGCGGGTCCAGCAGGCCGGTGGGGCGGATAACCTGTTCCGCCACGCGGGAGGAATGTTCCCGCTCATAGGCACCGGGAGTGGCGCTGACGAAGATTGTCTGTCCCACCTTGGACTCAAATTCTTCAAACTTCAGCGGACGGTTGTCAAACGCCGACGGCAGGCGGAATCCGTATTCCACCAGGGTCTTTTTGCGGCTGTAATCTCCGCCGAACATACCCCGGATCTGGGGCAGCATCACATGGCTTTCATCCACCATCAGCAGAAAATCTTTGGGGAAGTAGTCCAGCAGGGTCGTGGGAGTGGACCCGGGCGCACGGCCGGACAGCACCGCCGAATAGTTTTCGATGCCCTTGCACATGCCCACTTCCTGCAGCATTTCCATATCGTACTTGGTACGCTGGGCAATGCGCTGGGCTTCGATGAGTTTGCCTTCCTCGGTGAAGCGCTTGACCTGCTGCTCCATCTCCTCATTGATTTTGACAAGGCCTTCCTTCATCTTTTCCGGACCGACGATATAATGGCTGGCCGGGAAGATGGCCACATGGCGGATGATGTTGCGGCGTTCCCCGGTCAAGGGGTCAAACTCGCTGATGCGGTCAATCTCATCCCCGAAGAATTCCACCCGGATGGCAAATTCATCGTTGTACGCCAGATGGATGTCCACAATGTCCCCCCGCACCCGGAACTTATTGCGGATGAAGTTCACATCGTTGCGCTCATACTGCAGTTTGACCAGCTGGCGGCAAAGCTCATCCCGGTCCATCTGCATACCGGGACGCAGGCTGATGACCATGCTGCGGTAGTCGATGGGGTCGCCCAGAGAGTAGATGCAGGAAACGCTGGCCACGATAATGACATTGCGCTGCTCTGACAAGGCCGCCGTAGCGGAATGGCGCAGGCGGTCGATCTCATCGTTGATGGCGCTGTCCTTTTCAATATAGGTATCGGTGGATGGAATATACGCCTCCGGCTGATAGTAATCGTAGTAAGAAACAAAATATTCCACGGCATCGTCCGGGAAGAAGCTGCGCATCTCGGTGCAGATCTGGGACGCCAGGGTCTTGTTGGGTTCCAGGATCAGGGTGGGCCGGTTACACCGGGCAATGATGTTGGCCATGGTAAAGGTCTTACCGGAGCCGGTCACGCCCAGCAGTGTCTGACCTTTATCCCCCGCTTCGATCCCCTTGACCAAGGCCTCAATGGCCTGCGGCTGGTCGCCGGTGGGCGAAAACGGTGCTTTCAGGTGAAAAACACCCTGCAGCTCTGCATTCGGATCTTGATTCACATCCCATCCCCCTTTATACTGCTTCTGTTTTGGCCTTCTCAGCTTACAACAATTGGTTGTATTACCGTTTGATTATAGCATGCTTTTCGGCGGGCGTAAAGTGTTTTTTGCAAAAACGGAACCGCTTTTATCCTTTCGGATGCTGTGCCGTATATTCCGCGATAGTCTGCAAAAATTGTTTTCCATAACGATGGGCACGGGCCTCTCCCACGCCGGAGATCCGCATCAGATCTCCCGTGGTGCGCGGGCGCTTGGAAGCCATCTCCGCCAAAGAGGCATTGGACAGAATAATATACGCGGGCACATGCTGTTTCTGGGCCAGTTCGCTGCGCACGGCGCGCAAACGTTCGTACAAATCTTCCGGCATATCCGCGGGTATTTCGGTTGTTTTTGCCTTTGTGAGCTTTTTCGGTTTTTCGGCCACACGGCGCTCCGACATGGTTACCGTTTGTCCCTGGAACAGTACCTCTTTGGCACGGGCAGCCAAGCGGACCACCGGATATTCTCCCTGGGTGTTGATGAGATACCCCTGCTCCTCCAGCGCATCCAGATACAACCGCATGCGGGCGGGCGGCGTATTCGCCATGATCCCGTAGGTCGGCAGTTCATCCAGCCCGCGCTTGAGGGTGTTTTTGTCCTTGCTGCCTCGCAGCATCTGCACCAGAGCCACCACTCCCAGTCCACCGGGCCAGCGCTTTTCGATGCGCGCCACACCGGACAGAATTTTCTGGGCTTCGGTGGTGATGTCGGTCTGCACAAAGTCGCCGCGGCAGTTGCTGCAGTTATCGCAGCCGCCTTCCTGGTGCTGCCCGAAATATTCCAGCAGAAATCCCCGCAGGCAGCGGGTCGTCTTGCAGTAAGCCACCATCCGGTCCAGCCGCTGCAGGTCCAGCTTTTCCACCTGTTTGGCCTGTTCCTCGGTCAGCTCGTCATTGTCATGGCTGTTCTGGATGAGGAATCGGGCTGTCTGTATATCCCCCAATGAGTACAGCAGAATGCACTCGGCGGCGCTTCCGTCACGACCAGCGCGGCCGGCTTCCTGGTAGTAGTTCTCGATATTTTTGGGCATGTTGTAGTGGATGACAAAGCCCACATTGGATTTATCGATGCCCATACCGAACGCATTGGTGGCCACCATGACCCGACGGCGGTCATACACAAAATCTTCCTGGTTCTTGCGGCGTTCCTCCGCCTCCAGGCCGGCATGATAACGGGTGGCGGGAATCTTTGCTTTGCGCAGCTGGGTACAGACCAGTTCCACCGTCTTCCGGGTAGAACAGTAAACGATGCCGCTCTTGTCCGGGTGGTCCTTGATATAGTCTTCCACAAACCGGTCCTTGTCACGCGGGCGCTCCACCCCAAAATACAGATTGGGGCGGTCAAAGCCGGTGGTGATGGAAACAGGGTCCCGCAATTCCAGCAGCCGGGCAATATCCTGTTTGACCTGGCCGGTGGCCGTGGCGGTAAACGCGCCCACCGGCGGGCGGGGTGAAAGATTTGCCAGAAATCCCGCAATGCGCAGATAGCTGGGGCGGAAATCCTGCCCCCACTGGGATACGCAGTGGGCTTCGTCCACCGCCACCAGCGAAACCTGTACCCCGCTGATGAGGGAGAGGAAACCGTCTGTTTCCAGGCGTTCCGGCGCCACGTACAGCAGTTTGTATTGCCCCAGCCGGGCCCCCTGTACAATATTCCAATATTCCTGCTCATCCATGCCGGAATGGATGCAGGCGGCTTCAATGCCGCTCTGCCGCAGGGAGGCCACCTGATCCTGCATCAGCGAGATCAGAGGCGATACCACCAGGGTCAGCCCCGGCAAAAGCATGGCCGGCACCTGATAACAGGCGGATTTGCCGGCACCCGTGGGCATTACGCCCAGTACGTCCCGGCCAGCCAGAAGGGCGTCGATCAGCGTTTCCTGACCGGGGCGGAAGCTGTCGTGGCCGAAGTATTTTTGCAGAACATCGTATTTGTTCATCCGGGGGTTCCTTTCCGCGCCGGGCGCAGGTTGTGAACTTTTTACAAAATTTTTCTACAATTGAATGAAATCATTTTACTTTTTGTGAAAAGGTTGCTATAATATAGATACGGTAACCGCAACCGGAAAAACATATCCGATTGCAGCTGCCAAGACCGGGCGCCGTTTTTATACGGTGCCAAATAAGGAGGTTGTCCTATGAAAGTCACATGTACCGGTCGTCGCGTATCGCTGAAGCCCAGCTTTATTGAACTGGCAGAAAAGAAGCTGGCCAAGCTTGACAAATTCTTCCCGGAAGAAGCGCAGGCGCAGGTCACAGTAACGGTTGAGAAGACCCGGCAGACGGTGGAGCTGACGCTGCGCAGCGGAACGCTGACCATGCGTGCCGAGAAAGCCTCTGACCGGATGGAGGACGCCCTGAGTGATGCCGTAGACCTTCTGGTACGCCGCGTGGTCAAGTACCGCAAGCGCCTTGGCGACAAGCTGACCGCAGCAGCGGCGCAGGAACCCACCGTCAACGAGCCGGAAGAGCCGCTGACCGTTGTGCGTGAAAAGCATTTTGCCGTCAAGCCCTGCACCACCGAAGAAGCCATCATGCAGATGGAACTTCTGGGGCATACATTCTTCCTGTACCGCAGTGCCGACACCGGCAATGTCCAGGTTGTTTATCACCGTGCCGACGGCGGTTACGGTGTTCTGATTCCGGAAGCCTGACATACTCAATACGGCGCCGCCCTCTTTCGGGGGCGGCGCCTTTTTGTTTCACTGATTTTCCTCTTCCGGCGTTTCGGGAACCGGCTCACTGGCAAAGGCCGCCTGCGGTGCGAACTCCGAAGAGGCCTGGAACTGTTTCATCATACTGGCCGCATCCGACGGCGCCACAATGATGTGATCCACCAGGTGGATTCCCAACGGCTGCAAAGCACTGGCAACCAGGCGGGTAGAATACACATCCGCACTGGAAGGCATCGCCAGACCGGTGGGATGATTGTGGGCCAGAAATGCACAGGTACATCCGCAGGCCACTGCCTCCCGCGCCATCTTGCGGGTGTTCAGGCTGACATGGTTGGGCACGCCTTCTGCCACGCGGATGTCCCGCAGCGGCATGTACTGGTCATTCATGGCGATGAGATAACAAATCTCGTTATGTTCGCTGTAAAACAGCGGCCGCACATACTCGATGCGGGCCGCCTCGCTGTTCAGCGGGTGGGCGCGCCCGCGGCGCTGCTGCAAAAGATAATACTGGTCGAATTTGCGGATGCTGGCAATCAGCCGGGCACTGGCCGGTCCGATGCCCTCCACCTTGAGCAGTTCCTCCTCGCTGGCATCCAGCACATTGCAGAAACTGCCGAAATGCTGGATCAGGCGATGGGCCAGTGCATTGGTATCCTTGCGGGGAATGGAAAAGAACAAAAGGTATTCCAGCACCTCATGGGCAGCCAGAGCGGAAAGACCTTCGCGCCGCACCCGTTCCTGCATACGGGAACGATGATCGGCATGGATCGGCTTCTCCTTTTTCTCCTGCGCCATCGGGATGCACATCCTTTACGTTTGACTTTTTCTATTATATACTATAAATATTGTTTTGCAAAGTAGAGAGGTACCAGGATGAAACAGTTTACGGCAGGAGAAAACGAAAACGGCGTGCGTCTGAGCCGCTTTGTGGAAGCAGTCACTTCCAACATGCCGCGGAGCATGATGTACAAGAGTTTCCGCAACAAGCGCATCAAGGTCAACGGCAAGCGCGGCGAGCCGGACACCCGGCTGCAGACCGGCGACATCATTGAGCTGTACATCAATGATGAGTTCTTCCCCGCCGTGCCGGTGACCAGCGTGAAAAAACCGCCCCGTCGGCAGCCGCCGGTCACGGTCATTTACGAGGACGAGGACATTGCCGTCCTGTACAAGCCCGCTCATCTGCTGTGCCACAGCGACCGGACCGGGGACCCCAATCTGGTGGACGCCTTCACGGCCCGCCTGATTGAGGAGGGCAAGTATGACCCGAAGGCGGAAAACCGCTTTGCTCCCGCCCTGTGCAACCGCCTGGACCGTGGCACCGAGGGCCTTGTCATTGCGGCCAAAAGTTATACCGCCCTGCGGGATATGAACGAGATCATCCGGGAAGACTGGCTCAAGAAAGAATACCTGACCATCACCATCGGCACGCCCCCCGCCGGGCGGCACATTGCCTGGCTGCAGCACAGTGAAAAGGGCAACAAGGTGAAGGTCCACGCCCGGGAATCCGAAGGTTACAAGCAGATCATCACCGATGTGACCCCCATCCGGATCAACGGGCCGTTCACCCTGTGCCGTATCGGTCTTTTGACCGGGCGCACCCACCAGATCCGTGCCCACCTGGCTTTCCTGGGGCATCCTGTGCTGGGGGACATTAAATACGGCAACCGGGCCGTCAACGAGCGCATGGGGTTCAAGACACAGGCGCTCTGTGCCCAGCGGCTGACCTTCGGGCGTATTCCCGAAACCAACAGTCTGCATCGGCTTTCCGGGCAGGTCATCAAATTGAGTAACCCGGAGATCGTACGCCGTTTTGACGCACTGAAGCAGAACCAATAACTTGACAAAAAACAGACCGGAAGGCATTCTTCCGGTCTGTTTTTATTCGTCTTTTACACTGCCAGGCGGTAGCCGATGCGGAACACCGTTTCGATGCGGGCTTCCTGGCCCATTTTGCGGCGCAAGTGCTGGATATGCACATCCAGGGTGCGGGTATTGATGCCCGCCGGGTACCCCACAACGGCCAGAAGCTGGCCGCGCGGTACCGCTTTGCCGCGGTTATCATACAATGTATTCCACAATGCCTGTTCGCTGGGGGTCAGTTTCCTACCGTTCTTCGGATTCATATTCAGCCCTCCTCTTCGCCGAAATGCAGATACCGCTGCGGGTCCCACCCGCAGGTCTTGGCCATACGCTCCACCAGGGTCTGTCCGCTTTGCTGCAGATCTTCCAACAGAAAATCATCGGCGATTCTGCCTTCGTGCAGTACCAGGGCCCGGTCCAGAAAATGTTCGATGTCATCCAGATAATGGGTGGTGATAAGGATGGTTTCTTCCCCGTGCAGGACGGCGCTCATCAGCTTGATGAAGTCTTTGCGGGTAAACACATCCTTGCCCAGAAACGGTTCGTCCATCAGATAGTAATCGGCCCGTTTGGCGAACCCGGCGGCCAGTTCCACCCGTGCTTTCTGGCCGGTGGAAAGCCGTGCGATTTTCACATCCTCCGGCAGCTGGAAGAATGCCAGGAAGTCCCGGTAGCGCTTGGGGTCAAAGGCGGAATGGAGATCTTCCAGAAAAGCCCCGTACTCTCCCACCGTCAGCTGGGGATAATAACTGCCCTCTCCTGTGATGTAGCTGATGCGCTCGTACTGTTTGGCAGCCGGTTTGCCGTCAAACAACGCGGTTCCCGTCTTTGGAGGCAGAAGCCCCGCCATCGCCCGCAACAGGGTGGTTTTTCCGGCGCCATTATCCCCGAGGACCCCCACGATCTGGCCGTCCGGTACCGTAAAGCTGGTGGAAAACAGTCCCACGCGGGTGCGGCCCCGGCGCCATGTCTTTTCCAGATTCTTGACTTCGATCATACGATCAGCCCTCCTGTGCTTGTTGTGGGAAAACGGTGTAGCAATCCCGGCTCAGTGACAGCAGCTCCCCTGCCAGACCGTAATAGATAAAATCTCGTGTGACAATATAATTGCCCCAGATCCTGTCTGTGCCGGTGTCCAGCAGACCGGTGTATGCCACCTTCTGCGCGTTCAGATCATATACAGCCAACCGGTAGCCGACGGGATAAGAAGTCGTTTCTTCTTCCTGGAACAGGCGGGTCAGCTGGATCTGGTTTTCTTCTCTGCCCACAAAGAGCACATACTGTCCGTCCGAACTGCGCTGGATGACAGTGGTGCCCGGCAGCTGGCTGCCGTCCTGGAGAATATTTCCCGGCAGGTTGAGGCATTCCAGACGCCCGGCCTCGTCCATCTGCAGCAATACGATTCGCCAGTCCGTTCCCTGATGCATTCCCAGGGAATAACAGATTTGGCCGGCCTGCTGGGTATTGACTTGTGAGTGAGAAACCTCTGTTCCGGCGTCTTCCAAAATCAATGCCTGCTGGACACAGGCGGCATTCTCATCCACCAGATCAAAACGGATAGCCCCGTTTGTATCCTGATACAGGACGCCCAGATACTCTCCCAGCGTGTCACATTCCAGAATGGTATCAAGGTCCTGCGGTACGTAGAACAGCTCCGCCTTGCCGTACTCGGTGGATTTGCACAGCACGTTGATGGTTCCATCCCCGTACTTTACGGCACCGTCCAACGGAAGCTCCTGCACTTCCTCCTCGGTCAGGCTTTCGGTCACGCGCCAGATGCCAGGTTGGTAGAGAACAGATTCTTTGTTGAGTCCGATCATCCAGTGGCCTTTCCACTGTACACTGATTTCCTCCGCCCAGGAAGGATAGGTTTCCGGCAGATAGTCATTGGAAGCGGACCAGTCCATTCCACTCCAGGCGTTGGGATAGGAAATCACCTCCACCGGCATATTTGACGTTTTATCCGCAATGTGCAGGCGCAGAGAGGTGTTGTCCGGCAGGGTGATCTCCCGCATGATCCAGAAATTTTTGGCATAGGAAGTTGCGGTGTTGCCGCTGAAGTTGGCTTGTCGGTTGACGGCATCCCGCTCTTCCGGCGCCACCGTGATAATATTGGAATCATCGTCGAAGGCACTGGGTAACTGGGCGTTTTCCGGCATCCGGACCTGCTCCGGTATGGTTTCGCCAGTCAGCAGCCCGTTCTGCAAGATAAAATGGGTCAGGGTATTTTCGGCCTGGAACCGCGTATAGCCTGAAAGAGTAAATCCCTGCAATGTATCCCGGTTTCCGGACTCCTCCACAAGGGTTGTCTGCATCTGGTTCAGGCCTGCCAGACGAGCCAGTATCCCAGCCGCCAAAACAGTCACCGACGCAACAGCAAAGATTGCCAGGCCCAGACCGGGGTGCTTGTTTGCGTGTTTCATTCCAGTCCCTCCCTTCACAGAGTTTCACTCCGGTACAAAGCCCATGCGGCGCTGATAAGATTCAGAACCAACGGCAGAATGGCCGCTGCCAACAAAAAAGCAAGCAGCAAAAATACTCCCTGTTCCTTTGTATGGTCCGTCGCAATCAGATACCGCAGGTATAATGCCCCTGCCCCGACTCCTGCCGTAATCAGCGCCGCAACCATCGCCGCCATACGCCGCAAGCCACGGCAAACGGCAACGCAGGCAGACTGTACCGAAAGCACCAGAAAAAAGCCAATCAGCCACAGACCGGTGCCCGGTCGTGCAGGCAGCAACAGTTGGAACAGCGGATTTGCGTTGATCTCGTCCAGCAAATTTCCCGTGGGCAGAACTCCACTCACCATCCCCGCCATCGCACCGGCGCCGAACATAGAAACCGGAACGTACGCTGCTACATACAGAAGTACCTGCCATGCCGCAAAGATGACCAGTAACGCCAGGCACAGAAGCATCTGGGCAACCGGCAAAACCACACGGGAAAACGGCATCGTATACAAGGTATAGCTCGTGTGGGCACGTCCGCGATTCTGATTGGCAGCCGCAGAAACGAGAAGCACCAGATACAACACAAAAAAGAACAACGGGAACTGTCCACAACTCATAAACAAATCTGCCAATTGCATCCCGATCTTACCTTTATTGGAAGCCGAGAGCAAAAGCAACAGCATCTGCTGCACGCCATAGATTCCGCACAGTAACGCAAAGGGATACCTGACAAAACGCCAATGCCATCCCACCAGTTTCATAACGTTTTTCATTCTGCTGCCTCCCCGGCCTGCTCCCAGGCCGCTGTCACACGGTAAAGTAAAATTTTTCGTCCGCCGCCGTAGACACCGTTCAGCCAGAGCTCTTGTTTCCAACGCTGTGAAACCCCAAAATCAAGGCAGGCGGAAAGGGTTGGACGCTGGAGATTCTGCGTATTGTATACCTGAATATCCCAGCCCGTCACAGCATTCATGAGGCTCGACAGTTCCTGATTCAAAGCTTGAGCCCCGGTATAATATTCACTCACTTCTGCCGGAATCTTTGCTTCCAAAGACTGTCTGTTTTCGGTCACTGTCATCAGCCGGCTTCCATCCGCGCTGTACCCGGCGGCAATAGGAGCGGATGTTGTTATGAAATCCATGGTGGACTGCGCTACAATCGTATTTTGATTGATCCGCAGAACCACCATCTGCCCGGTAGTGGATTGATCCACTACAGTAAAGGCGATTTCATCCGTTCGCAAGGACGGAAGAACAGTTACAGATTGATACTCGTTCACGCTGATGTCGAGAGGACACTCGCCAATCAGTTTCCATTCCTTATCCAACAGCAGCAGATTGGTTTCACCGGTTTCCTGCCGGGTCAAAAGCCAATGGCCCTTTTCTATACGGGCATCTTCCCAGTTATCACAGGAAACCAGGCTTTCCCCCGTATCCAAAGGGCAAACTTCTTCCACGGTGCCGTAGGGTTGGTTTTCAGAAGAAACCTCAAACCCCTGCACCGTTACCCGTGGTACGATTTTCGCAATTTCGCCTGCCGAGCAGAATTTCCGCACCAAGTAGATTCCTCCGTTTCCGCCGTTGCCTGGACTGATACACAAGCTCACTGGATCTTTCGCATCCAAAATGGTAACTTCCCGGATGCCGAGATCGGCGTTTTCCAGTTCTGCAGCGTTCATCAGGTATGGATAGGAATCCCGTACTCTGCCGTTTTCATACAGTTCTGCTGTCACAGTAACAGGCTGCGGCAGCTGGACTTGTCCCAGGTTAAAGCGGACAGACAGGTTGCTTCCGTTGAGTGTGTTCAGCGTGTACATCTGGTTCAGCCGGCTGGCCTGGGCGGTGTACTTCATTCCTTCATAGGAAGTATGCAAAAAGAACGCTCCATACGAACCGCCCACATAGCCACCTTCCGCCTGCTGGTCCATATCGGCCAGCTCCTCATCCGGAACACAGAGCAGGCTCTGGTCCATAAGAGAAAGCCCGTCCTCCTGTTTTGCCTGTAAATTCGGGTGCAGGTCCAACACTCCATCCGTCAGGGCAAACTGTATGGCAGCGGATGCAGTCTGCCCCCAGCTTCCCGCCAGGGTAAAGCCTTCCAGCTCTGTGGCATTTCCTGTTTTCAGCTGAAACCTGACAGCCTGACGGGGATAGGCCATGTGCAAGCACGCTTGTCCGCACAAAAGCACCGCCAATCCTGCCGCCAGAGTTCCCAGGCAAGCCCGATAAGGGCGAACCAACTTGTTCCATTTCATCCCCGGTCCCTCCTTTATGCAGCTGCTTCAGAGCGATAGGAAGCCCATAGGCCCCAAAGAATTTGAACAATAGCCACACCTGCCATGACCACCAGAAAGGTTGCCATCCCTGTGCTTGTCTGAAGTGCCCGACCGATCTGCTCCCAGGTGTTTTTCCCTGTCAAAACCGGATTTGCCAGCATGAACAGGGCAGCTTGCTCCGCAAAAGCAATCACAAAAGCCGTGACTCTCTTCCAGCCGCTATGCATGAGTGCCGAAGACATCATAAAGGATGGAACGAAAAGCATTCCTGCGGTAAAAACAATGCCCGGAATGCTGTCGGGAAGCATCGTCCGCAGAATACTGCATTCCGCCAAAGCCCACCAGAGCCGCCCCTGCTCCGTCACATCAAATAAAAAGCAACCGGCTGATACACTGTCTTGCAGCGCAAGAATCGGTCCGCTGAGCAGTACCAGCACAAGGGTCTGCACCGCCATCGCCAGAATCATCCAGATGATACCGGACAAGGCACGACCCAGCAGCAACTCCCAGCGGGACAGCGGCAGGGTAAACAGCGTATAGGAAGTGCGTGCCGTATGCGCGGCCCGTTCCTGCACGGCCTGTGCACAGATCGGCAACAGCAGGTATGTCGCTGCAATCACCCACAAGACCCCGGCAGACTCCACCAGGTCGCCATATGCCAATGCAGCCTGGTTTACGGATGCCGCCGCCACAAAAAGCATCAGGCACTCTGCCGTTGCTCCCAGCACCAGCAAAAGTGCAACCGGGCCGCGGCCCATGCTCCAGTTCCAGGCCGTATATTGTAACAGTCTTTTCATGAGAACCTCCCATGTACTATTCATATAATACACATCAAGCTAAAAAATAGCGGTTATTCCTCCCCCCACAGCTCGCTGATCAGCGCTATGACCTTGCGGTAGGAAAGGTTGTTTTCTTTAGCATCCGTCACGAACTGCTGCACCAGTCCCCGGCTGAGTTCGTCCTCGATCCAGCTGCGCAGCTCGGGCGTCAGATGGACGGTGCTCAGGTTGTTTCCCTGGGTCTGTACATACCCTTCCTCGGTCATCAGGCGGTAGGCCTTCTGGGCCGTATTGGGATTGATGCCGGTCTGGGCTGCCAGCTCCCTTCTACTGGGCATCGGCTCTCCATCTTCTACGGTACCCAGCATAATCTGACGTTTCAGATGTTCCGCGATCTGCTGGTAAACCGGCGTTCGGTCATGAAACTGCAGCCCCTGAAAGCTGACCATTGATCTCTCCCTCCTTTTGTATTTTCTAAGTGTATTATACCAGTAATACACTCGTGCTGCAATAGATTTACCTTGATTCAGATGTAAAGATTTTGCCGGACAGATACCGGCACCAAAAAAGCTCCGGCCTTTCGGCCGGAGCTTATAGCTATTTGGGGGAAGATCAAAATCAGGCGATCACAAAGTAATAAATCAGCGATACTGCCACGATCAGAGCACAGACAATAGCGGTGATGGGCGGTGCCCAGCGGATGATCCGTTCCGCCATGGCGTCATCTTCCGTTTCTTCCTCGTCGTCGGCATAACGACCGCGGCGAGTCCGGGGCTCCTCATCGTATTCGTCCTCATCTTCGGTATCGAACATACGGGTGCCTTCGCCGTCATCTTCTTCTTCATCGTCATCGAACAGACGGCCATTGGGCGTATACTGACGGACACGGGCCATTTCGGCATTGGTCGCATCGGCAGAGGGGTCAAACTGCGCCGTAGGCTCCTCGACCTCATCCTCCTCATTGGCGATGGCAGCCTGTGCGGCAGCCGCAGTCGCGGCAGCGGTGTTCTGGGGCGCGGTTGCATCCGCAACAGCGTTCAGTTCCTGCTGCTGTTGTTCGGCAGCGCGGCGGGCTTCTTCCAGGATAGAGGTCAGGCTGGCCTTGATGTAAGCGCGGTCACCACCGCACTCGCTGCAGACCTGCGCATTTTCTTCGTTGGGATGGAAGGCACCACAGGAGCAGAACCAGCCGTATTCGGTATCTTGCGGTACGCAATTCAGCTGCGGGTTGCCGGTACGGTTCTGCAGGATCTTGGCAATAGAGCCAGGCAGCACACGGGGCTGCGGCAGACGCACACGCTTGTAATCCCGCAGGTTCACGCCGCGGCCGTTCAGGAATGCACGGTCCTGCTCGGTTTCTACGCTGGAAACCGGCGTATCGCTGACAAAGACCGCATCGTCGCTGCCGAAAAGCTCACCGGGCTGGGCGTTCAGATCTTCATAATAGAAGTCATCCTCGCACAGAATCTGCCCGGCCGCATCCTTGCATTTGAAATGGACCACCAGACCGGTCAAAGGCTCCGTACCGACATTTTTGAAAGTCAGGCAGACAGCCACCTCTCCAGTGACATCACCTTTGAGAAGTTCCACACGAACGAACTGAACCGGGCTGCCCGCGGTGTAGTAATTGGCGCGGGACTGTGCCATAAGAGAAAAATTCTGATCCATGATTCAATCCACCTTACCTTGTCATTCTTGGGGCGCTTCGGGGGCGTCCGGCGTCTGAGGCTGCACTGCAGGTTCCGCTGCCTGCGGCGCGGCGGTGTTGGTCTGCGCAGGGGTAGAATCTGTCTTGCCCAGATCAAAGGGCGGCAGCTGACCGCCTTCCATCAGAGTCTTGAACTCATCGCCGCTGATTTTTTCCCGTTCCATCAGGACAGCTGCCACCTTGTGCAGCTCATCCATATGTTCGGTCAGAATGCGGCGAGCCGTTTCATAGGCTTCGTCCACAATGTCACGGATCTCGTTGTCGATCTCCGCCGCAATATTTTCACTGTATCCTTTGCCCATGCCGATATCACGGCCCAGGAAAGTTTCGCTGGGGTCAGTACCGTACACAACCGGGCCCAGACGTTCCGAGAAGCCATACCGGGTAACCATGGCACGAGCCGTATCGGTTGCCCGCTGCAGGTCGTTGGAAGCACCGGTGGAGATATCCTCCAGCACCAGCTGTTCTGCCACACGACCGCCCAGCAGGCTGACAATACTTTCACTCATGGCCGTCTTGGTCACATAGCTCGGGTCTTTTTCCGGCAGATACATGGTGTAACCGCCCGCTGCACCACGCGGAATAATGCTGATCTGATGCACCGGGTCATGGGTCTTGCAGAAGTAACCGGTGATGGCGTGGCCGGTTTCATGGTAGGCGGTCAAACGCTTTTCCTTATCGGTCACCACACGACTCTTCTTTTCAGGGCCGGCCACAACCTTGATGGAAGCCTCTTCGATTTCCGGCTCGGTGATGGCCTTCTTGCCCTTGCGGGCCGCCAGCAAAGCCGCTTCGTTCACCAGGTTCTCCAGGTCAGCGCCGGAGAAACCGGCGGTGGACTTGGCAATAGTCTTCAGGCTTACATCGGGAGCCAGAGGCTTATTCTTGGTATGCACGCGCAGAATTTCTTCACGGCCCTTCACGTCCGGCAGGCCCACATAAACCTGACGGTCAAAACGGCCGGGACGCAGCAGCGCTTTATCCAGAATATCAGCACGGTTGGTAGCGGCCATGACAATGACGCCGTCATTGGCATCAAAGCCGTCCATCTCCACCAGCAGCTGGTTCAGGGTCTGTTCGCGTTCGTCATGTCCGCCGCCCAGGCCAGCGCCACGCTGACGGCCGACCGCGTCGATCTCATCAATAAAGATGATGGACGGCATGGTCTTTTTGGCCTTTTCAAACAGATCGCGCACACGGGAAGCACCGACACCGACATACATTTCCACGAAGTCGGAGCCGGAAATGGCATAGAACGGGACCCCGGCTTCACCGGCGCAGGCGCGGGCCAGCAAAGTCTTACCGGTACCCGGAGGGCCCACCAGCAGAACACCGTGGGGAATGCGGGCGCCCAGGGAATTGAACTTGTTGGGTGCCTTGAGGAATTCGACAACTTCCTGCAGTTCGGCTTTCTCTTCATCGGCACCCGCCACATCGGCAAAGGTAGCCTTTCGCTGGCCCTCCTGCTGGTCCTTGACCTTGGCGCGGCCCACGTTCATGATGCTGCCGCCGCCGGCACCGCCCCGGTACATGGACATGAAGAGCAGCACCACGCTGCCGATCATAAAGGCATACAGCAGAATTTCAAACCAGGGAATGCTGGTCTTGAGGCCCACCATATCGTATACCATGGGCGCGTCAGGGTTGGCCTGGTTGTAGGCGTCGATATAATCCTGAACATATTCCAGGAAGTAGGCCGTGTAGGGCAGCTTGTAGGTGACGGACACCACACCGCCGTTCTGCGGGCCATAGTCTTCGTCGCCGGAAAGTTCCGCCAGCAGACCGGTGGCCTGCTTCTGACTTTCGCTCTGCTCGGGCAGGGCATACTGACCTTCCTTCAGGCTCAATTCAATGACGCCGGTATTGAGGTCTAGGTCAAAATACGTTACCTGATTGGCGGCAAAGTAATTCATGACCTCGGACATCTTCATCGTGTTGGTCGAAGAGCTGGACATCGACGTGTAGGTCGTTGCCATCACCAGGACCAGAACCAGAAGAACCGCGGTAATGATGATGCCGCTAAGGCGTGGCTTATGCTGCAAAAGATCAACTCCTTATACCGGACGCACCATCCGCGGGCGTCCTTACATATTGGTTATCCGAAAATCACTTGGAATAGATTTCCGGTTTGAGCACCCCCACATACGGGAGGTTGCGGTATTTCTCATCATAGTCAAGGCCATATCCCACCACGAATTCATCGGGAACCTCAAAACCGCAGTAATCCGGCTCGATATCGGCCTTGCGGCGGCTGGGTTTGCTCAGAATGGTGCACAGGCGCAGGCTGCGGGGATTGCGCATCTGCAGCATGGGCATCAGGTGGGAAAGGGTGATGCCGGTATCCAGGATATCTTCCACAATCAGGACATCCTTGCCGGACAGGTCCTGGTCCAGGTCCTTGATGATCTTGACAAGGCCGGTAGAGTTGGTGTTGGCGCCGCCATAGCTGGAAACAACCATGAAGTCGATGGCACAGGGAATAGTGACGGCGCGCATCAGGTCCGCCATAAAGACCACTGCGCCCTTGAGGATGGAAACCAGCAACAGATCGCGGCCTTCATAGTCGGCACTGATTCTGGCACCCAGTTCGGCCACCTTGGCCTGCAGCTGTTCTTCCGAAACGAGGATATGATCGATATCCTGGTGCATAGACTGCATACGTTAAACCTCCGTTTTTTCGGTGCGGATAACAAGCACTTCCCGCGTGAAGCGGTCCGGCGCAAAACCTTCGGCAAAGCCGGAACCCCACAGCCAGACCACCTCGCTGCCATCTGCCAGAAGCGGCAGCAGCGGGCGCTCATTCATGGGGATGGAAAGCTCATTATAGTATTTTTTCAGCGTTTTACGCACATGGCGGTCCCTGGGCCGGTAATCGTCCCCGGGCTGCCGTGTGCGCAGCATGATATTCTTGCTTATTTTAGCATAATCTGCGCAACAGTTTAAGTCTTTTTTGAAAATTGGTGCATTTTTTAGAAAATCTTCATACTTTTCTATGCGCAGAGCGATGGTATAGCCTCCCGGCAGGTGATAAACACCCGGTAAAGCCGGTTGGGCCGGAGCCGGAGCCGGGGCTGCACCGGAAGGCGAAATGCGGACGAGTTCCTTCCCGGAAGGCCCGTTCTGCACCTTAAAGGTCACATCCTGGGTCAGCTGCAATGCGCCCTCCCCTTTCACAACCAGGAAGCGCAGCAGGCTGACATACTTTTCCTCCGCATCCCGCACCGGCGAAACCAGGCTGTGCAGGGCCGCATCCAGCACGGGGCCTTCCGCATCCCGCAAGGTCTGCAGATCGTAACCGTGGGCTGTGGCAGCCGCCTGTAAAAGCGCAGCAGCTTCGGCAGAAAGCCAGGCATCCAGCTGCTGCATCTGACGGCACAGACGGCCGATGCAGCGTTCCGCTGCCGGGTTGACCGAAAGCAACGCCGGCACAGCATCATGGCGGACCCGATTGCGGGCATAGGTATCCCGGGCGTTGGTTTCGTCCTGCACATAGCTTTGCCCAAGCGCGGCACAGTATGCCTCGGTTTCGGCGCGGGTCAGGCAGAGCATGGGCCGCACATAGACACCCCGGTGCGGCTGGATGCCGCCCAGCCCATGCAGGCCGGTTCCCCGCGCCAGGCGCAGCAGGACGGTTTCCACCTGGTCGGACATAGTATGGGCGGTGGCAATGTGTGCCTCCTCCCGGGAAGCCAGGTCATCAAACCAGGTATACCGCAGGTTGCGGGCCCAGTCCTCGCTGGGATTTTCCGGGATTTCCACCCCGGCACGCCGGGCATTGTACACAAAAAGCTCCACGGCGCGGTCCTCACAGAACCGGGACACGAATTTTTCATCCCGATCGGCAGCGTCGCCCCGGATGCCATGGTTCACATGGGTGGCCAGCACCTCAATGGAAAGGGCACGGCGGCACCGCAGCAAAAACAGCAAAAGGGCCATGGAGTCTGCCCCTCCGGAGCAGGCCACGATGACCCTGTCGCCAGACTTGAACAAGCCCTGCTGTTTGCAGTAAGCAAGCAGGGTCTGTTCGGTCTTATCGATGACATTTTGCGCATCAATACTGTTCATGAATCTCATCCAAATTGCTGAAGCGTGTGTGGGCGCCGTCCCAACCAAGGCGAACGATGCTGGTTTCACCGTGGCGGTTTTTGGCTACGATGCACTCGGCCTCATTCTCGTTGGCCTGTTCGGCTTCCCCGTTCTGACGGTTATAATACGCAGCGCGGTACAAGAACAATACCACGTCGGCATCCTGTTCGATAGAACCGGAGTCACGCAGGTCGGACAGCTGCGGACGATGGTCCGAACGCCCGGTGGTCTTTTCGGCCGCACGGGACAGCTGGGACAGCGCGATGACCGGCACATTCAGCTCCTTGGCCATAATCTTCAGGTTTCGGGTGATATCACTGATTTCCTGCACGCGGCTCTCGGTGCGCTTGGCACTCTGCATCAGCTGCAGGTAGTCGATGATAACCAGACCGATTTTTTCCTTTTTGGGGTCCTGGTTGATCTGGCGGATTTTGGCTTTCAGCTCCGGTACCGAAATACCGGAGGAGTCATCCATGTAGATGGGCACGTTATACAGCAGCGAAGTGGCTGTTGCAAAGTCGTTCCAGTCGGAATTGTTCAGCCGGCCGGTCCGGAACGCCTGGCTGTCGATTCCTGCCACGCTGGACAGGATACGGTCGGTCAGCTGTTCACAGGTCATTTCCAGGCTGAAAATGATGGTGGGCACCTTTTGCTGGCGGGCCACGTTGGTGGCGATGTTCAGCGCAAAACTGGTTTTGCCCATGCCGGGACGGGCCGCCAGAATGATCAGGTCGGAACGTCCCAGGCCGGTGAGCACGTTATCCAGGTAATGGAAGCCCGTGGGGATACCGGCGAACTTGTCGCGGTCCGCACCGCTGAGCTTCTGCATGGTATCGATAACCTCCAGGATGGACTCCCGGATGGTTTTGACGCCGGACTTTTCCTGTCCGCCGCGGATATCATACAGCTTCTGTTCGGCGCTTTCCAGCAGCATATCAGCGTCCGGTTCACTGACAGCCTGCTCCAGGGTGGAGCGGGCTGCCTCGATGAGGCGCCGGGTCTGGTACTTTTCCTTGACGATCTTGATGTAAGAATCGACATTGGAGATGGCCGGAACAGTTTCGGCAATGTGGGCGATGTAGACCTTAGCGTCGTCGGCCCCCTTGAAGGCCTCGTTCTGCGCCAGGGCATCCACCAGAGTGATGACGTCCACCGCTTCGCTGTCCGCAAACAGTGTGCGCATCTGCTCATACACGGCCCGGTTCTGGTCCGAATAGAACATATCCGGTTCCAGTTCGGTAATCAGACGGTTGAGGATGGTTTCATCCATCAATGCCGCGCCCAGAACGCTCTGCTCGGCCTGCATGTTGTAGGGCATCTGGATGCCCAGACTGGACAGGCTCAATTCACCGGCAGGCATACAGACTCCCCTTTCTTACAGGATGTTTATTCTGTAAAGGCATCTTGCTTTACAGTTCCTCCACCTTGACTTTGAAGGATGCGGAAACACCGGCATACAGGCGGACCTGTGCGTCATAGGAGCCGAATTCCTTGATGGAAGAAGGCAGCTCCACCTTTTTCTTGTCGATCTCGGCGCCGATCATGCGGCCCAGCTCTTCGGCCACATCCTTACCGGTGACCTTGCCGTACAGCTTGCCGGAAGCGCCGCCCTTGACCTTGATGGCCACGGTCTTGTCCTTGATCTGAGCTGCCAGGGCTTCGGCCGCAGCGCGGGCTTCGGCCTCATGATGGGCCTTGGCCTCGCTCTTGGTGCGGGCGGTGTTCAGCGCGTTGGCATCTGCCGGCGCAGCCAGGCCGCGGGGAAACAGGAAATTGCGGGCGTACCCGTCGGACACTTCATGGATTTCGTCTTTTTTGCCGATGGATTTGACATCCTGCTTGAGAATGACTTTCATAGTGGTTTCTCCCCTCTTTATGTAGAAATTATGAGATGGCAATATGGGTTTACACGCGGGCATCCGCCTCGCTGGCGGCCTGTGCTTCCCGGTAATGATCAATCTGTTCCCGGATGCGGGCTTCCGCCTGCTTCACGGTACAATCCTTCAGCTGCGCACCGGCCATGGTCAAATGACCTCCACCGCCCAGCGGTTCCAGAATGACCTGCACATTCAGGGCTCCCATGCTGCGAGCGCTGATATTGACGCCACCGTTCTTGGCCACCGCCACAAAGCTGGCGTCCACGCCGTTGATGGTCAGCAGGTCATTGGCTGCCATGGGCAGCACCACGCTCATGCCTGGTTCCAGCTCATCCGAGATGGCCACGGCACAGCCCTTATAGATATACGCGCTCTCCACAATGGCGGCGCGGGCTTCGTATTCTTCCTTCGAAACGTTGAACAGCAGTTTTGTTTCCGCCGTTTTGGCACCGCGACTTCGCAGCCAGGCTGCGGCCTCAAAGGTACGCACCCCCACATGGAGCGCAAAGCTGCGGGTATCCAGCATGATGCCGGCCAGCAGAGCCTGGGCTTCCAGCGGCGTGATGTTGCCTTCGGTGGGCATGAACTGCAGCAGTTCGCACACCAGCTCACTGGCACTGGAGGCATAGGGTTCGTGATACAGAAGCACCGGGTTATCGATATGTCCCACAGCCATACGGTGATGATCGATGACCACCACGCGTTTGCACTTGGCATAGATCTCCGGACTTTCCAGCAGATACTTCTGGTAGGTGTCCACGACGATCAGCAGCGTGTCCGGCGTGATCAGGTCCAGTGTTTCCTTGGGCTCAATGAAGTTGTGTTCCTCTCCGGCTTCATCAAACACATCCAGCAAAGCCCCCGCGAGGGTGGCATTGCGCTGAATGGCAATGACCGAAGGAACTTCGCACATCTTGCACATGCGCAGGATGCCGATTGCCGAGCCCACCGCGTCCAGGTCGGACATGCGATGCCCCATGATGATCACGCTGTCACTCTGGCGGATCTGGTCGGCCAGAGCGTTGGCAATGATGCGGCTGCGCACATGGCTGCGCTTTTCCACGCCATGGGAAACACCGCCATAGAACTCAAAGCCGTCCACCGTCTTTACGGCAGCCTGGTCGCCGCCGCGGCCCAGGGCGATATCAATGCTTTCCCGGGCCATTTCCTGGCATTCAAACAGCGTCTTGCCGCCGTGTCCCAGGCCGATGGAAAGGGTGAGCATACCGCTGGGGTTCAGCGCACGGACTTTATCCAGAATATCAAATCGCTGTTCGATCATCCGGCGGGCGTCCCGTTCCTCCACCACCGCAATATAGCGGCTGTTGGAAACACGGCGCAAAAAGCCGGTGGTCTGGGCAAAATAATCTTCCAGAAGCCGGTTGATGGCTTCCAGCTCGTGGGCCTGCTCGGAGTCCTTCATATCGGTGAACAGCTCATCATAGCTGTCGATGACGATATTCAGGTAAGCGGGACGGCTGGCGTTGTACTCGTCCAGCGTGTCCTTGAAGAAGGTATCGTCAATGAGATACACCAGACTGCCGCCGGACGCACCGTGGGCCGGGCTGGCATATGCCGTAAACCGGCTGCCGTTGGCCGTCAGGTCCTGCCCGTGGGGACGGGCACAGACCGCCAGGTCAAATCCGGGCAGAAAGCGCTCCACGACCGGCTGTACGGCATCCACACCGCCCAGGACCTGGTCCCGGAAAAGCTCATTGTACCAGACAATGGTTTTGCCATCCAGGAGCATGACCGGAATTGGCAGTTCCGCCAACGAATACTGCAGTTTGCTGTCCGCAAATCGGCGGCCGCACAGATTGTCGGCCACAAACCGGCGCAGGCGGCGGATATTGACAAATACCAGAATGGCCACAATGACGACCACCACAGCCGGAGCAATCAGACAGACAGGGTTCAGGATGGCCACCGGGACTGCCAAAGCCAGGCAGGCCGCCGCCAGCAGAATGATCAGAACGATGTTGTCGGGACTTCTTTTGTTTTTCATGGTATCCTCGGCCGCTCAAAGGCCTGTGCGGCAAAGCCGCACGCAGTCGGTTACACTTCCATCAGGATGGGCAGAATCATGGGGCTGCGCTTGGTACGGCGGTAAATATAGCTGGAAAGAGCTTCCCGCACACGTGCCTTGACACTGGCCCAGTCATGCAGATTTTCGGCCAGGCTGCGGTCCAGTGCCATTTCCACCTGGGTACGGGCACCGTCCATCAGCTCCTCGCTCTCCCGCACATAGACAAAACCGCGGGAAACCAGCTCGGGGCCGGAAACCACCTGGCCGGTATGGCCATCCACCGCCACGGTGACGATGATGATGCCGTCCTCGGACAGATGATGGCGGTCACGCAGGACCACATTGCCCACGTCGCCCACACCGTAGCCATCCACCATCACCGCACCGGAGGGAACCGTCCCCTCCACAGTCAGGCCATCCTGAGAAATGCGGATGTTCTGGCCGTTTTCAGCGATGTAGATGTTGTTCTTGGGAATGTAGCCCAGGTGTTCGGCCGTTTCGGCGTGGCGCTTGAGCTGCTTGAACTCACCATGCACCGGCAGGAAGTACTGCGGATGGGCCAGCGTCAGGATCAGCTTCTGTTCCTCCTGGCAGGCGTGGCCGGAAACATGGGTATCGTACATATTTTCGTAGATGACTTCCGCACCCAGGGACAGCAGACCGTTGACCACCTTGGTAACGGTCTTTTCGTTGCCGGGAATGGGGCGGGCTGAGATAATAATGAAGTCGCTGGGCCCCACCTTGACGGTGCGGTGGCTGGCCTGAGCCATACGGGACAAAGCGGACAGCGGTTCGCCCTGGCTGCCGGTGGTGATCAGGACCACCTTTTCCGGCGGGTATTTGTTGACTTCCTCAATGTCGATGAGCACATTGTCCGGCACCCGGATATAGCCCAGTTCCCGGGCCATCTCAGTGTTGGACACCATGCTGCGGCCGTTGACAGCCACCTTGCGTCCGCTTTCCATCGCCAGCTCAATGATCTGCTGGATACGGTAGATATTGGAGGCAAAGGTCGCCACGATGATACGGCGGTTGCCCGCTTTCTGGAACAGGCGGCGGACGCCTTCAGCCACCGTCTGTTCGGTAGCGGTAAAGCCGGGACGCTCGGCATTGGTGGAATCAGCCAGCAATGCCAGCACACCGCGGCGGCCGTACTCGGCGATGGTGGACAGATCGGTCACCGCATCGCCGGACAGCGGGGTGTAATCGATCTTGAAGTCACCGGTATGCAGTACCACACCCGCCGGGCACTCGATGGCAAATGCCAGAGCGTCGGGGATGGAGTGATTGACATGGATGGGCTCCACGGTAAAGCACCCCAGATGGATCTTCTGCCGGGGGCGGATCTCGTGAAATTCCGCGCTGGAGGCCAGGCCATGCTCCTCCAGCTTGTTCTTGATCAGGCCAATGGTCAGTTTGGCCGTATAAATGGGCACATTGAACTTCTTGAGCAGATACGGCAGGCTGCCGATATGGTCTTCGTGGCCATGAGTGATGAACAGACCCTTGATGCGGTCCTTGTTTTCCAGCACATAGGTAAAGTCAGGGATGACCAGGTCAACGCCGAACATTTCCTCGTCCGGGAACACCAGGCCGCAGTCCACCAGAATCATATCGCCCTGGCATTCATACAGGGTAATATTCTTGCCCACTTCACCCAGACCGCCCAGCGGGCAGATGTGCATGGGAATGGCAGGTTCATCATAGATGGGAGCGTTCTGACGGCGGCGCGGCAGGCGCGGAGCCTGGGCCGGAGCATTCAGACGCGGCTGGTTGTTGTTCTGACGGGGGGCACGGCGCTGGCCTTCACCCTTGCCGCTGCGCGGGGCACGCTGGGGGCGGGGCGCCTTGCCCTGTTCCTGTCCCTGTCCGGCAGCCTTCTTGCCGTTGTTCTGCGGCTTCTGGGTCTTGCCTTCCCCACGGGGACGGCGGGACTGGTTGGTGTTGTTCTGCCGGGTGCGCTTCTGCGCCGGACGCTTGGGGTTCTGGTTGTTCATTTTTTCCATTCATATACCTCCGAAATATTCCGCGCCGGCGGGTCCGCGCGCACACGGCCGCTGCCCTTTCCCGGCTGGATCGTTCTTTGCATCGTATGATTTTTTGCCTTGCGGCGATTGGGCGCGAAAAGTCCATCCGACAGGATGCGACCGGGCCCTGCGAAAAACATGACATTGCAATTAGTCTTATTATAATTCCTGTCCCTTACCTTGTCAAATAGACCTTGTCGGCAGGGCGGTTGCCACAAACAGGCAAAACGGGTATAATAAGGGCACGAATCAAGTATGGACCAGGAAAGGCTGCAAAACACAATGAAACAAATCGAAATCTACACCGACGGCGCCTGCAGCGGCAACCCCGGCCCCGGCGGCTGGGGCGCCATTCTGCGTTTTCGCACCAGCACCGGCAAAGTCTTTGAAAAAGAGATCAGCGGCGGCGAGGCTTCCACCACCAACAACCGCATGGAACTGACCGGTCTGCTGGAAGCCCTGCGGCAACTCAAAGAGCCCTGTGTCATTGAGCTGTTCAGCGACAGCCAGTATGTGATCAACGGGCTGGAAAAAGGCTGGGCCAAAGGCTGGCGGGCCCGCGGCTGGAAAAAAGCCGACAAGTCCCCTGCCCTCAATCCGGACCTGTGGGCACCGCTGCTGGAAGAAAGCGAAAAGCACCAGATCCACTATCACTGGCTGAAAGGCCATGCCGGACACCCCGAGAACGAGCGCTGCGACCGCATGGCGGTGGAACAGAGCAAGCGTTACGGCGGCAAGCAGGCATAATAACAACGGAGGAATCAAAAGATGGATACTCTCGGATTCAATACATTTGAGGAGCAGGACAAGGTCCTTGTGGGCATGAGCGGCGGCGTGGATTCCAGCGTAACCGTGCGCATCCTGCAGGAGCAGGGCTTTGCGGTGCAGGGCGCTGTGATCCGTTTTTCGCCCGAGCACGACGCTGCCGTACAGGCTGCCCAGGAAACCGGCGCCAAGCTGGGGGTTCCCGTGCATGTGATTGATGCACAGGAAGATTTTGAGCGGGAGGTCATCACGCCTTTCTGCCACAGCTACTGTGCCGGGCGCACCCCCAACCCCTGCATTCTCTGCAATCCTGCCGTGAAGTTCCGGCTTTTGCTGCGCAAAGCGGACGAACTGGGCTGCAAGTTCATTGCAACCGGACATTACGCCCGCGTGGAAGTATGTGACGATGGGCAAAGCCGCCTCTGCACAGCCGACAGTGTTGCCCGGGACCAGAGCTATATGCTGTATCGCCTGCCGCAGGAGATTTTGTCCCGTCTGATTCTGCCGCTGGGCGACTTTGAAAAGGAAGATGTGCGGGAAATTGCCCGGGATATTGAACTGGCCTGCGCCGATGCTCCCGATTCCATGGAAATCTGCTTTATTCCCGATGGCGATTATGCTGCTTACATCCGTGCAAAGGGCTTTGTTCCCAAGGCCGGACGTTTCATCGGCCCAGAGGGCGAAGACATGGGCGAACATGCCGGTGTGGACCACTACACCGTCGGGCAGCGCAAAGGCCTGGGCATTGCTGCAGGTCGGCCGCTGTTTGTGAAGACCATTCTGCCGGACGGCAACATTCAGCTGGCCGAAAGCGGCGGCGAATACGCATCCCGCATGGTGGTGGATGAGATCGCCACCCCAGACGGCGCTCCTCTGGCGGACGGCGATTACCGCGTGAAAGTCCGCAGCGCCGCCAAGGCGGTTCCCTGCCAGGTCTGCGGCAACGAGGACGGCACCCTGACCGTCACCTTCCCCGAGCCGGTACGCGCCCCCGCCCCCGGGCAGAGCGCCGTATTCTACCGCGGCGGGTTCGTTTTCGGCGGCGGTTTTATCCGTTCCGCGGAGTAAAAAAATCAAAGGAAGATAAAAAGCGCCCGTTTCCGGTTGGGAAACGGGCGCTTTCGCTATCTCCGTCAATGACGGTTTTTCTTCTTTTTGCGGGGCCACGGATTCCAGGTTCCATGGGTCTTTTTCATCCAGTGTGCCAGCGGATACGCCAGCAACGCCAGACCGCCCAGCAAGATCAGCAAATACAGCCAGGCCGCCAGAGTGACAGCCGCATCCAACGCGGCCAGCGCGGCCAGAAGGAAGCCCGCATACATCACGAACCGTCCGTTGCGCAGAACATATTCCTGCCAGTATTCTTCCTTGATGCTGTCTTTGCCCTGATCGCCCCAGATATGTGGGTTTCTGGTCACGGCATATCCGTAGTATGCCAGAACCAGACCGATCACAAGCAGAAATTGAAACATGGCAGCGGTCCTCCCTCTTGCGGTGTATCTTCCGAAAATTTACAGGCCCATCTTTTTATAGAACGGGCTGAAATCCAGTGTGGCGAAATAATCAGCCGGCGTTTCGGCACGGCGAATCAGCTGATGGCTGCCGTCCTCGCACAGCAGCACCTCGGCGCTGCGCAGCTTGCCGTTGTAGTTGTATCCCATGGAAAAACCATGGGCGCCGGTGTCATGGATAAACAGAATGTCCCCTGTATGAATTTCCGGCAGTTCGCGGTCGATGGCAAATTTGTCGTTGTTTTCACACAGACCGCCCACCACATCATACACATGGTCAGCCGGGGCGTCTTCCTTGCCCAGCACAGTAATATGATGATAGGCTCCGTACATGGCCGGGCGCATCAGATTAGCTGCGCAGGCATCCACACCGATGTATTCCTTGTAAATATGTTTCTGGTGAATGGCCGTGGTTACCAGGCCGCCGTAGGGGCCCAGCATATACCGGCCCATCTCGGTATAGATTTCCACGTCACCCATACCGGCCGGCGTCAGAATTGCTTCGTACTGGCGGCGCACGCCTTCTCCGATGGCCATGATGTCGTTCTGGCGCTGGCCCGGCTTGTAGGCAATGCCCACGCCGCCGGACAGGTTGATGAACTTGATCTTGGCGCCGGTGCGTTCCTGCAGGCGGACTGCCAGGCGGAACAGAATGCCGGCCAGTTCGGGATAGTAATCGTCGGTAACGGTGTTGCTGGCCAGGAACGCATGAATGCCGAATTCCTTGGCGCCCAGCTGCATCAGACGGGTATAGGCCTCGGCCATCTGGTCCTCGGTCATGCCATACTTGGAGTCGCCGGGGTTATCCATAATGCCGTTGCCCAGGTCAAACACGCCGCCCGGATTATACCGGCAGCAGATGACCGGCGGGATGCCGGCCACCCGGTTCAGGAAATCCACATGGGTCAGGTCATCCAGATTGATGTTGGCGTGCAGGTCATAGGCCTTCTTCATATCCTCGGCCGGGGTTTCATTGGAGGAGAACATGATATCGGAGCCGGAAAAGCCGCAAGCCTCGCTCAACATCAGTTCGGTATAGCTGGAGCAGTCCACGCCGCAGCCTTCCTCCTGCAAAATCTTCAGCAGATAGGGGTTCGGCGTTGCCTTCACGGCAAAATATTCCTTGAATCCGGGATTCCAGGCAAACGCCTGGTTGACCCGACGCGCATTTTCACGGATGGCTTTTTCGTCGTAGATGTGGAACGGCGTCGGCACATCCTCAATGATGCGCTGCGCCTGCTCCAGGCTGATGAACGGCCTTTTTGTGCTGGACATGGATGGTCCTCCCTTTCCTTTTATCCCTCTGCAATGTCCGACAATACAAGACATATAGTTGGATTATAATACTTTTTATGAGCAAGGGCAAGGCTTTCATCCACATTTTGGTATAAATATGCAGCGTTTGCCATACTGTATGCAAGATTCAGTCGTCCGGGTCTTCCTCCGGCGCCATTCCGATGGCATGCAGCGCTGCCAGGCGGCGGGCATGCATCCGGTTCTGCAGCTGTCCGATGGTCCAGCGATAAGCCGGCCACAAGAACGCGCTGGCAGCCACCCAGGCCGCGGGGTTTGCAAGTTCCGCGCCGAAGTAGCCCAGAGGCGGAACCAGCGTGATGGCAACCACCGTACGCGCCACCATTTCGGCCACACCGGCCATCATGGCCAGGGTGGAATACCCCAGTCCCTGGATGACATACCGCCACACGATCAGGGCGCCCAGCGGGATGAAGAACAGGCTGTTCCAGAACATATACTCACTGGCCATGGCCACAATGGTGGTTTCCTTGGCGGTATCAATGAACAATCCGATGATAATCACATCAAAGAAATGTAGGAACACGGCAGCGGCCAGCGAATACACCACAATCAGGAACATGGCGCTGTTGGTACCGCGGCGGATGCGGCCCAGCTTTGCCGCCCCCAGGTTTTGCCCGGCATACGTTGCCATAGCGGTACCCACGCTTTCCAGCGGGACCGTGAGCAGGTTCTGCGTCTTGCTGGCCGCTGTGACAGCCGCCACCGCCGTGGAGCCGAGGATATTCACGGCGCTCTGCATGATGACCGAACCGATGGCTGTAATGCTGCATTGCAGCCCCATCGGCACCCCCATACCGGAAAGCCGGGCGCAGACAGCGGAATCCAGCCGCCGCTCGTCCCCTTCCATTTTCAGCACATGGAAACGGCGCAGCATATACAGGAAGCTCACCACGCCGGAAATTGCCTGGGAGAGGTCGGTGGCCACTGCAGCCCCCAAAACACCCATATCGTACACAATAATAAAATACAGGTCCAGCCCCACATTAATCACACTGGTCAGAATCAGAAAGAACAGCGGCGTCTTGCTGTCGCCCAAAGCGCGCATAATGGCCGAAACCATATTATAAAGAAAAACAAACGGGATTCCCGCAAAGATCCATCCGATATAGATGGAAGCCTGGTCAATGATATCCGCCGGCGTCTGCATCAGCTGCATGATGGGGCGGGTCAGGATCACGGTGGCCACGGTCAGCACCACACTCATGGCAACGCAGAGCCAGCCTGCGTTGGCCACATAGCGGCGCATCTGGGAAAAATCCCGTGCCCCGAAATACTGAGCAATGGGAATGGCAAAGCCATTGCAGATGCCGATCACAAACCCGAGGATCAGATAGTTCACCGAGCCGGTGGCGCCGACAGCCGCCAGTGCATCAACACCGACAAATCGCCCGACAATGATGGTATCTGCCAAGGAATAAAACTGCTGAAACAGGTTTCCCAGAACCAGCGGCAGTGTGAACATGGCAATAACTTTCAATGGCATGCCGCTTGTAAGATCTTTTGTCATTCCGCTTTCCCCTATCGCCAAAAATACAACAGCGCGGCAACGGCCGCGCCATAACGCGGTGATAATTATACTGATACGCAAACGGAAAATCAAGCAGGGTACGGAAATATTTTTCCGCCTGCGAAAAAAGGCAAACAAAAAAGCCTGACCGATTTCGGTCAGGCTTTTTTGGCAGGGGTAGAAGGATTCGAACCCTCGGCACGCGGTTTTGGAGACCGCTGCTCTACCAACTGAGCTATGCCCCTACATAAAAGACCCACAGTTCTAAAGCTGTGGGTCTTGCGCTGGAGCTGATATCCAGATTCGAACTGGAGACCTCATCCTTACCAAGGATGCGCTCTACCGACTGAGCTATATCAGCAGATGGCGACCCGAATCAGGCTCGAACTGACGACCTCTAGCGTGACAGGCTAGCGTTCTAACCAACTGAACTACCGGGCCATAACCAGCGGTTGCTTTTGCCTTTGGCGCTTGGCCTTGGCGGCTGCAACGTTGATAATTATATCCAACGAACCCCAAAATGTCAATAGGTTTTTTCCGATTTTTTCAAAAAATATTTGAAATTCTTTGTTTTTCTCTTTATATCGTACTTTTATTTTTGACTTTTCTTGGTTATTCGTCCGTTTTGCAATTCCTTGTGCCGCATGGTATGATGGTATCAGGCATTTCCGGTGCTGGAAGTATCTGCGCCGTGCAGGGATTTCCACGATTGAAGTCCCCGACCAAAGCTCAATAACGCAACGGTCCCCAGCAGGACCAAGGCGCCTTCCGGCCCGAATTGCAGAAATGCCATGGGCGAGGCCAGTACCAGAATAGCCGGTACCGCTATTTCCGGTACATCTGCCGTCAGAACCAGCAATCCGCCGCCCAGGCAGGCAAGCGCCCCGGTAACCGGGAGATACAGTATCAGCCAGGTACACAGCATGGGCAGCTGTTCGGCCATTCCGGTCGGTTTTCTTGCCATGCAGACGACTGCCATCCCCAGCCCCGTATATAATATAGTGACGGGCACCGACAGCGGAACCGTTAAAACCGCAGTTGCGCAGCACATTGTCATGGTACAGATGCCAGTCATTCCTTGCAGCAGCCAAGCGCTGCGCTTTTCCCGGCGGCCTGTCCGGAAGCGGTGTATACACACCATGAAAATCATCTGCACCGCTGTTCCGAACGCAAGGCACACTAGACGAAGCAGCACCTGCCTGTACAGCATCTGCCCTTTCTCCCCTCTCCCATTTACTTGATATACACAGTATGCCCCGTTTTTGGCCGGGAAAACCGGCTGTTTCCTACGAATCACAGAATACCGGAATGAGGTGTTTTTGAATGGACTTTGAAACCTTGAAAACTGAATGTCTTGCCTGCCGACGCTGCGGGCTTTGTGAAACCCGCAAACATGTGGTATTCGGGCAGGGCGTTCCCAACGCGGAAGTTCTGTTTGTGGGCGAAGGTCCCGGCGCCAACGAGGACGAGCAGGGTCTGCCGTTTGTGGGCCGAAGCGGCAAACTGCTGGACAGCTACCTGGAAGCCATCGACCTGGACCGCAACCGCAACATCTTTATTGCCAACATTGTCAAATGTCGTCCGCCGGAAAACCGTGACCCCCTGCCGGAAGAATCCGCTGCCTGCATGCCCTGGCTGCGGCAGCAGTTCCAGCTGCTTCGCCCAAAAATTGTGGTGTGCCTGGGCCGTATTTCCGCCCAGCAGATGATCGACAAGAACCTTTCGGTTACCAAGGACCACGGCAAGTTTTTTGACAAGCAGGGTACGCTGTTCATGGCGACGCTGCACCCGGCCGCGCTGCTGCGCAATCCGCACAGCAAACCCCAGGCCTTTGAGGACTTCGTGGCTCTGCGTGACAAGATTCACGAGGTATGCGACCACACCTATTGATTTTTTGGTTTTGCCGCAGGATGGCGGTAAACCGTTCTTTCACCGCAACAAAACCCGGCTTTTGCCCCCTCCCGCTGCACGGCCTTCTTTTGCCCTGCATAACATGGTTCAGATTCTTGCCGATAAGGAGGTTATGAACCATGCAATGCAAGCCTGTACTGGATTTCTTTCTGGGGGCATTGTCCCCCTCCGGTTTCACCGGCTGGTTTGCCGAAGCTGCCGCCGACCCGCAGATCACTCCTTGGCTTATCAAGGCAGGCCCCGGATGCGGTAAATCCACCCTGATGCGCCGTCTTCTGGAACGGGACGCCGCCCTTGGTCGCTGCGAAGGCTGCCGGATTGAGCGCATTCACTGCTCCAGCGACCCGGACAGTCTGGACGGCGTGCGGATGAGCGACGTGGGTGCCCTGGTGCTGGACGCCACGGCGCCGCATACCCTGGACTGCAAATTTCCCGATGCCGCCGAGCGGCTGATCCCGTTGTACGACGCCCTGGATCATGGGTATCTGGTCCGGCGCAGGGCCGAGATCCTGCAGCTGGGACGTGAGCACGCCCGGCTGATGCAGCAGGCATCCGCCCACTGGGCTTTGGCCTGTGCCGTACTGCTGCGCCACCGCGTACTGGCTGGCGAACTGCTGGATGGAAAAAAACTGGATACCTTCACCGCCCGGCTGGCCGCCCGCACCATGCCGTCCCGCCGCGTTACGGTCCCCGGGCAGCAGTATATCCGCCTTCTCAGCGCCCCCACACCCAAAAGACTGACAGTGTTCCGGCAGACCATACCGCATCTGGCCGGAAAAACGCTGTATGCGATTCATGACCCTTACGGGGCCTGCACTTCCCGGATGATGGAGCAGCTGGCCGAACACGCCCGGCAAAACGGATACGACACTTATGTCTGCCGCTGCGCCAGTGACCAACGGGGAAAGATCGACCACCTGTTCGTTCCCTCTTTGGGCCTGGGTTTTGTGACCAGCAATCCGTGGCACCCCATGGACTTTGCCGGGCAGAAAAACATCCACGCCACCCGCTTCATCACACACGCCCCGGACCCGCGCTGCAAGCGTTTGCTGGCGTATCACAAGAAACTGGCCTTTCATTTGTTGGATAAGACCTGTGAAGTCCAGGCGGCTGCCAAAACGCTGCACGATGCGCTGGAACGCTACTATGTGCAGGCTTCGGATTTTCAGACCGTGGACCGCATCCGTCTGCGGGTGGAACAGGAACTTTTTGAACGTGAAACAAAGTAAAAGGAGCCGTATTTTCTGATGTCTGACATCACTTCCGACAATCAGGCACCGCTGGCCGTCGCACTGTCCGTGCGGCGGCTTGTTGAGTTTCTGCTGCGTACCGGCAGCATCGACAGCCGCTTTTCCGGGTTTGACCGGGCCAACGAAGGCGCCCGTATCCATCGCCGCCTGCAGCGTGCCGCCATCAAGGAACACGAAGACTACAAGGCTGAAGTGCCTTTGCGGCAGGAGTATACCTGCGAAGGCATCACCTATACCCTGGACGGCCGGGCAGACGGCATCTTTACCCGGGATGGGCTTTCGGTGATTGAGGAGATCAAGTCCACCACCCTGCCCATGCCGGACATCACCGAGGACCACGCCCCCGAACACTGGGCCCAGGGCCAGGTATACGCCGCCATCTACGCTTTGCAGAATGATCTGCCCCAGGTCACGGTCCTGCTGACCTATTTCCAGGTAGATGAAGAGCTGGTGGTGCGTTACGAGCGCACCTACACGGCTGAAGAGCTGGACGGCATTGTACAGGACCTGCTGCGCCGGTACGCTCCCTGGGCCCGTCTGGCCGCCGACTGGCAAGCCAAAAGCCGGGCCGCTCTGAAAGAGCTTGCTTTTCCCTTTGAGGAGTACCGGCCGGGACAGCGCGCCATGATCTCCGAAGTGTACAAAGTCTGTCGGGACGGCGGACAGCTGCTGTGTCAGGCTCCTACCGGCATCGGGAAGACCATGAGCGTGCTGTTTCCTGCCCTGAAAGCCCTGGGCAACGGTGTTCCCGGGCCGGTGTTCTACCTGACAGCCCGGGGCACCACCCGCGCAGCGGCGGAATCGGCGCTGGACCTGCTGCGGGCCCGCGACGCGACTCTGCCGCTGCGCAGTGTAACCTTGACCGCCAAAGACAAAATCTGCCTGTGTGAAACCCGGGAATGCACCCCCGAAGCCTGTCCGTACGCCAACGGTTATTTTGACCGCATCAAGGAGGCTCTGTGGGACGCCCTGCATGACCGGACGGCCGCCCTGAGTGCTTCTCTGCTACAGGAATACGCCCGCAAACACCGGGTCTGTCCCTTTGAGATGGGGCTGGACCTTTCGCTGTGGAGCGATGTGATTATCGGAGATTATAACTATCTGTTTGATCCCGTGGTACGGCTGCAACGTTTTTTTGAATCCAAGGGTGAATACCTGTTCCTCATTGACGAAGCCCACAACCTGCCCGACCGCGCCCGGGACATGCACAGTGCCACGTTGGAAAAGGCCGCCTTTTATCAGGCTAAAAAAGATCTGGGCAAAGGCAAGAGCTCCTTAAAAACGGCGCTGAGCAAGGTCAACAACTATTTTATTGAATGGCGGCACCGGTGCGAGGAGGCAGCTTCCGGGCAGGACGCACGGTTTGGGCAAACTCTCTTTGAATCTTCCCGGGATGACGCCTTTGACCGGCTGCTGACGCGGCTGTGCGAACAGCTGGAAATCTGGCTGGACGACCACCGGGAGGCCGACGAACTGCACGCAGAGCTTTTGCAGCTATACTTTGATGCCCGCGACTGGCTGCGAGTGGCCGAAACCTTCGACGAACATTTTGTTTTGCAGATCAGCGCTTACGGGGCGCAGGTGCGGGCCTCCATGCTGTGCCTGGACCCTAGTGCTTTTCTGGCTGCGGATTTTGCCCTTGGCCGGGCGGCTGTCCTGTTCAGTGCCACGCTCACGCCGGCCTCTTATTACAAGGACCTGTGCGGTCTGGAACAGGCCCGGGCAGTGGCATTGCGCAGTCCTTTTCCCCAGAGCAATATGGCGCTCTTGTGTGCCCGGAACGTCAGCACCCGCTACCGGGACCGGGAAAACAGCATTCCGGCCATTGCATCCTATCTGGCGGCCATGGTACAGGCCCGGACGGGCAATTATCTGGCCTTTTTCCCCAGCTACGCCTACATGGACAAGGTGTACGATAGTTTCTGCACCCAGTATCCGGAGCTGGACGTATGCCGCCAGGAAAGTTCCATGGACGAGGAACAGCGCGCTGATTTTCTCACCCGCTTTGCGCCTTCCCCCGCCCGCAGCCTGTTGGGCTTTGCGGTGCTGGGCGGCGTGTTCGGTGAGGGCGTGGACCTGGCCGGGGACCGTCTGGTGGGCGTGGCAGTGGTAGGGCCCGGCCTGCCACAGGTAAGCGCCCGGCAGGAAAAGCTGCGCGACCACTTTGAACAGACCCGGGGCTGCGGGTTTGACTATGCGTACCGCTACCCCGGCATGAACAAGGTGCTGCAGGCCGCCGGGCGGCTGATCCGCACGCCGGAGGACCGGGGTGTGGTGTTGCTGTTCGACAGCCGATTCATCACCCCCGATTATCTGCGGCTGATGCCGCCTCACTGGTCCCATCTGCGCACGATATACACAGAGCAGGCCCTGACAGACGCTCTGCGCGATTTCTGGCAGGCAGACGTCCCCGATGTCACAGAATAAAAAAGAGCCGTACAGGCCTCTTTACGGGCTTGTACGGCTCTTTTGGTTTTATTGTTCCGTTTTCTGCATACGCAGCAGGCTGTACGGCATCAGCGGCTTTTCGCAGGGAATTGTATAGTGCATCAGCGGATGGGGCGTGGCATCCACATTCTCCCCTTCCTCGTTCTTGATCCAGTCGGGCGTGAGCGTATACACCGACCCGTCCGGCTGCAGCACTTCCAGGGTATCGCCCAGGCAGAACTTGCTGCGCTGGGTGCAGGAAGCCACACCGTTCTCCCAGTTGTCCACTGTTCCGATGAAGTCCCAGTCCCGCACATAGGTGTGGCTGGGGGTCTGCAGGGCCTTTTCCTTGCCGAAATAGAATCCCGGCGAATAGTGGCGGTGGCTGGTGCGGTTGAGTTCCTCAATGACCGCATCGGGCAGCTCGAAATCATCGCGGTACGGGTCGGCCAGGTAGGTATCCAGAGCACGGCGGTACGCGCTGGTGACCGAAGCCACATAATAGAAGGTCTTGGCGCGGCCCTCAATTTTCAGGCTGTCCACCCCTGCCTTGCACAGCAGGTCAACAAACGGCGCGGTGCACAGGTCGTTGGCGTTCAGAATATAGCTGCCATCCTGGTTTTCCCCGATCTCCATGTACTGGCCGGGGCGGTGTTCCTCCACCAGGTAGTACTTCCAGCGGCAAGGCTGGGCGCATTCGCCGCGGTTTCCGCTGCGCCCGGTCATATAGCTGGACAGCAGGCACCGGCCAGACACGCTCATGCACATGGCACCATGCACAAAGGCTTCCAGTTCCAGTTCCGGCGGGGTGTTGTCCCGGATCTTAGCAATATCGGTCAGGCTCAGTTCCCGGGCCAGCACCACCCGCTTGGCTCCCATCTTGTAAGCCTGGGTAGCGGCGGCATAGTTGGCGATGCCCGCCTGGGTGGAAAAGTGCACTTCCACCTCCGGGGCATACTTCTGCGCCAGGGCCAGAACGCCCAGGTCTGCAATGATGAAGGCGTCCACACCGGCGGCAGAGGCATCCTTCATGGCTTGGGGCAGCAGATCCAGTTCCTCATTGGTGGGCAGGGTGTTCAGGGTCAGATATACCCTGCGGCCGCGGGCATGGGCAAAGATGCAGCCCTCGTGCAGTTCTTCATTGGTCAGGTTCGGCGGCGCAGCGCGCATGCCGAACTGGGGCAAGGCGCAGTACACGGCATCCGCCCCGTACAGCACCGCATATTTCAGAGTTTCCAGGCTGCCCGCCGGGGACAGCAGTTCAGGCTGTGAAAGCATGCATATTTCCTTTCCTTACAGCTGGAATCAGGCCCATCCGGCCTTGACACAGTTCTCGTAGTGTTCATCGGCGGTCTTGGCATAGAGGTACTGTCCCTCGTATTCATTGCCGGGGCGGCCGGTAACAAAGAAGTAGTAGCCCTCGGCCATGAACTCCTCATCCGGGTTCAAGGCCGCATCAATGGCGTCGATGCCGGGGTTGGAGATAGCGCCCGCCGGCAGGCCGCTGATGCGGTAGGTGTCATAGGCGGCCAGAACTTCGTCCGGAATGGCACCAGCCTCCGGCCAGCCCATATACTCCGCCATGGGAGAGTTCCAGAGATAGTTGTTGTCCCCGTCGTTGGTGATATAGCTGCTGGCGTTGGATTCCAGCTTGTGTTCTGCCCACAGGGGATCATCGGATTCCAGGCGGTTGTGGAAGCAGGCGCTGACCTTGTAATCTTCCGCCGGCATACCGGCTTCCTCCTGGATGAAGGAGGCCAGAATGACCACCTGGTCCAGGGTAGTCCCCTTCTCCTCGATGGTGGACATCAGCCCTTCGGTCTTGGTATCAAACTCCGAGTACAGCCGGTCCACGATATCGTACACGGTGGCATCGGTGTAGAACTCATAGGTGTCCGGGAAGAGATACCCTTCACACTTGAGCAGACGGCCCTCATTATCCGGGATCTGGTTCCAGAAATCGTACTGGCTGAAATCCGAACCGTCTTTGCCTTCGGCGCAGTTCAGGAAGGTATCCACACCGTCCACCAGGCCCTGGTCCACAAAGATCTGGGCCACACCCACGGCGGTGGTACCTTCGGGAATGGTCACACGGACCGTATCTCGGAACACTTTCTGTTCCGACAGCGTGGTGATGATGTCATTATACGACATGCCGGAATGGACCTGGAAATCGCCGTACTGCAATCCGCTGGCGCGGCCGCTGTACTTGGTGTACAGTTTGAAAAGCCAATCATATTTGATGACGTTGTTCTGTTTCAGCACCGAAGCGATATCCGCCACGGAAGACCCCTGATTCACTGTGACCGTCACTTCCTGGCCAACGGAACCATGTCCATCCACCTCGCTGTAAAACTGCATCATCTTCCAGCCGGCCACACCGACCAGTGCCAGGATGATCACCACGATCAACAATCCGACGGGGAAACGGCGCTTTTTGACAACCACCTCTTCCTCCTCTTCCACGGTCGGTTCCGGGTCATCGAACCCGCCGTCCTGGGCCACATCGTACGCGCGGCGCTGCGGCTGTTCCGGGGCGGATTCATGGCGGGAAGGCCGGGCAGGCTCACGCCTGGACGAAGAATGCTTTTCCGGTTCACGATTGATCTTCATCTTTTGCTCCTTTTCGCCTGTACAGATTCGGCAGGCATTTTTTACAGGGCCCCGCGTTTACTGCAGCAGCCGGAAATATACGTCCGTAATAGGGAAAGGTTCGGACAAAAAGCGGATCATGCCGTATCCGCACCGCTTACCCGCCCCCAGGTACAGGGTCTGGTTTTCCGCCAGCAGAATGCTGGCATATTGGGCGCCAGTCTTTTCTCTGGCTGCCTGCAAAAGCAAGTCGGCGCAATGGTCGTTGTCCGCCTGCAGTTCCATCACCTGCAGCACGTCCCCCTGCTGGCAGAAAAGACCGTATCCACGTTGATTGGACACAATGGTCATTCCCTTGCGGTACAGGCGGGTGATCATTTCGGTCATAGTGGACTCGGGCAGGGTGATACAGGCCGGCTGATACCGCATGCGGGTATCAATGAGGCGGCGCACCGTCAGATTGTCAAACTCTGCCACCGCCCGCAGATTGTGTTCAATAGGTTTGCGCACCACACGCAGCGGAAACGCATTCTTGAACTCCAGCTTTTTCAGGCTCTGGCCGATCCGGGGATTTTCCGGCACGGTGACCGCAAAATCGTAGCCGCCCGCTGCGTAAGCCCGCAGGCAGGTATCCAGCAGATGGCTCATCAGCCCGCGGCCGCGCAGTTCCGGCCGGGTCAGCAGCCCGCAGAACCACACACCGCGGCGGTGCCCGCATTCCACAGGAACCGCCCCCAGAACGGCAGCCGGTATACCGGGTGCGCCTTCCGTTCCTGCCCGTTCCAGGACCAGAACGTTATCCAGCCCGGCAATGCTTTGCAGCCAGGACCGGGCTTCTTCCATATCGGTGCCAAAAGCTTCTGCCCGCAGGCTTGCCAGTGCTTCCACATCCTGCGGGGTGGCTTTTCGCAAAACAGCGGCCATTCGGTATGCCCCCTCTCCTGCCGGCTTATGCCGTTACAGCACGTCCGCCAGTTTGGATAGCACTTCGGCATGGATATCCTCCACGCTGCGCATGGTCTTGACGCCGTTTTCTTCCTTGGTGCAGACGATGCGGCGCCATCCCAGCTTGCGGGCACAATATTCTGCCGCGGCACGGGAACGGGCCAGATATTCGGCGTCTTTTTCCTGAATATCCATCTTGGTCTGGTCACCGTGGTAGCGCTCGGTGATGAGCTTCTGGGAAACTTCCACATCCACCGAAAGATACACAACGGCATCCGGCGCCGGGATGCCCATCTTTTTGTACTCGAAGTCAAACAACCATTCCAGGAAGCCATCCCAGTGCATGGGAGGCAGCTTGGAACACTGATGCACCGCATTGCTGGTGGTGTACCGGTCCGAAATGACCAGACCGCCGCGGCGGTAGAAATCGCCCCACTTGGTCTTGTAGCTGGCGAAACGGTCCACCGCATAGAAGGTGGAGGACGCAAATGCGTTGACATCATCCGGCTTCTGGCCGAACTTGCCGGACAGATACATTTTTACCAGTGCGGAGGAATCGCTCTCATAATCCGGGAAGGTGATCTGACGCAGTTCCTGGCCGCGCTCCCGCAGCGTGCTGCACAGCAGATCGGTCTGTGTTCCCTTGCCGGAGCCGTCCAGCCCCTCAAAGATGATCAATTTACCCATGGTTGAGTACCTTCTCTTTCATTTCGGAGTATTTCTGACGCACCTGTGCCTGCTGGCCGCAGCACATGCGGCCTTCGGGACAGGGGCCTGTCAGGCAGCGAGGCCCCGCCGCCGCAAAGATGTGCGGTGCCAGCGGCAGAACCAGTTCCAGCATGCGGTCAGCCACGGCGCGGATTTCCCACTGGGCCCGCTCACAGCAACGCAGCTGGAAAAAGTTGATCAGGCTGCGGCAGTTCATGGTCATGACCATTTTGGTTTCGCATGCGTTGGGCAACACAAAGCGGGCATCCTCGTTGGCCTTTTTGGAAGCCTTGGCACGGGCCGCTTTCTCGTCCAGACCCTGGGCCATGAACGTCTTGGTGTGGGTATCCTCCAGTGTCTGCACCAGTTCCAGATACCGGCGGGCATCCTCGTTCATGGATTCGATGAACTGGGCCTTGGCTTGCGGGATGGCCTCGATCTCCGGCGGGATGACGTAATGGAAATCTTCCAGGCGGACATACCGCTGGCTCTGCACGCTGAAGGAAGCGATGCGGTGCCGGGTCACCTGGGCCAGGAACGTGCGGCTGACGCCTTCGATGCCGAAGGTGAAGGACGCGTGTTCAATGGGACTGGCATGGCCCACGTCGTTCAGCCTTTGCAGAAAAGCAGCGGTCTTGTCCGGCGTCAGGCCGTCCAGCAGCGTTTCGATGTGCGCGTCGGAATAGCACAGCTTGGCCGCAGCGGCCACCGTCTTTTCCGGGTCATTGGTGTGTGCGATCAGGTTGACCAGCATGGTGTATCCCCCCATTTATTATTCCTTGGCAAGTTTTGTGAGCGGCGCGTAGTTGGCCATGGTTTTTTTGACGCCCACACGGTCGAACTGAATTTCCACAATGCAGTCCCCCGCCACCGGCGTGACCTTGAGAACCTTGCCGCGTCCGAAGACCTTGTGGTCCACGAAATCGCCGGGTTCAAATCCGGCCGCCTTCTTTTTGGGAGCCGGCTCTGCCTTGTCCAGCAAGGCGGAGGAGCCCGCCCCGGCCGGGGCCGCACTGCGGGAAGAACCGTAACCGGCACCAAAGCCGCCGCTTGGCACTGTATGGTGACCGATGCCCCGGGGGCTTTCGTGCCCGCCGGTGGCGGCAAAGCCGCTGCGGAAGCCGCCGGACGAACCGTAACGGCTGCCGAAGCCGGCATTATACTCACTGTTCAGATACCCGCGGGAAGCGCCGGAGTATCCGCTGCGTCCGCCGGGCACATTGGTGGAGTAAGTACCGTATCCGGCACCGAAACCGCTGCCGGCTGCCGCCAGTTCGGGGCTCTGGGTTTCCTCCATCAGGTTGGGGTCAATTTCGTTGAGGAATTCCGACGGCGGGTTGCGCCGGGTCTGGCCGAAGATCATCCGGCTGCGGGAGGAGGACAGATACAGCTCTTTCTTGGCGCGGGTGATGCCCACATAGCACAGGCGACGCTCTTCCTCCATGTCTTCCTCATTGTAGCGGGCCAGGTCGCCGGGAAAGACGCCATCCTCCATGCCGATAATAAAGACATACGGAAATTCCAGACCTTTGGCGCTGTGCAGGGTCATCAGAGTGACGGAATCGGCATCCTCGTCGTAGGAGTCGATGTCCGCGATCAGCGCCACTTCTTCCAGGAAACCGGAGAGGGTGGCATCCTCGCCGTTCTGGTCGGCGTAGGTCTTGACCGAGTTGACCAACTGGCCCAAGTTTTCCAGGCGGGTTTCCCCTTCCTCTTTCTGGGACTTGAGCATGGCTTCGTAGCCGGTCTTGCGGATGACCTCCCCCACAAACTCATCCAGAGGCAGTGTCACCGACAAATCGCACAGGGTGCGGTACATATCATAGAAAGCCCCCAGAGCGGAAGCCGCCCGGGCCAGCGCCGGATAGGTGGACGCTTCAGAGATGATCTGAAGCATGGACACTCCGCGGGAGGCCGCCAGTTCGGCCACTTTGTCCACGGTGGTGGCGCCAATCTTGCGGGCCGGTTCATTGATGATGCGGCGCAGGCGCACATCATCCCGCGGGTTGACCACAATGGCCAGATAGGAGTTGATGTCCTTGACTTCCTTGCGGTCAAAGAAGCGCTGACCTCCCACAATGCGGTACGGAATACCCGCACGGGCGAAATAGGCTTCGACAGGGCTGGACTGGGCGTTCATACGGTACAGAACCGCATGGTCCCGCAGGTTGGCGCCGTTGCGCAGGTTCTGGCCGATGATATCGGCAATATGGCTGGCTTCATCCTGCTCACTGGCCGCGGTGTAATGCTGCACCTTGGCTCCGGTACCGTTTTCGGTCCACAGAGTCTTGCCCTTACGGCCATTGTTGTTTTTGATAACGCTGTTGGCAGCGTTCAGGATGTTGGAGGTAGAACGGTAGTTCTGCTCCAGGCGGATGGTCCGGGCGCCGGTGAACACCTTTTCAAAGTTCAGGATGTTCTCGATGGTGGCCCCGCGGAATTTATAAATGGACTGGTCGTCATCGCCAACAACACAGACATTGTTGGTGCCGCCGGCCAGCAGCCGCACCAGATGGAACTGGGCCACACTGGTATCCTGGTATTCGTCCACCACGATATAGCGGAACTTGTTCTGATAATATTCCCGGGCTTCGGCGTCCTTCTTCAGCATCTGGACAGTGTGGAAGATCAGATCGTCAAAGTCCATGGCTCCGGCGGTTTTGAGCCGCTCGGCATAGGCTGTATAAATCTTGCTGACAAGGGCCGCCTTGGTATCCTTGGGCGGTTCCGAAGCCACATCCCGGGCCGACAGCAGCTTGTCCTTGAAGGCACTGATGCGTGCGATAGCCTGCTTGGGCGGCAGGAACTTGTCGTCGATCATCATTTCCTTATAAATTTGCTTGATGACGCGCTGCTGGTCGTCGGAATCATAGATAGTGAAACTGGTGGGGAATCCGATGCGCTCGGCGTCCCGGCGCAGAATCCGCACACAGGCCGAGTGGAAAGTAGAGGCAAACACATCGCTGCCCACCGTTTCCCCCAGCATGGCTTTCAGTCGGTCCTTCAGTTCCCCGGCCGCCTTATTGGTAAAGGTGATGGCCAGGACATTCCAGGGACGGGCCGGTTCCACTGCCAGCAATTTTGCCTGGTCGGCGGAAGGTTTGCGGCCGCTCTCCATGGTATTGCGCAGGTAGTCGATATCCTCCTGGGTCACGGGACGGCAGACTTCTTTGCTGCCGTGGGCGCGGCCGAACCGGATGATGTTGGCAATGCGGTTGACCAGCACAGTGGTCTTGCCAGAACCGGCGCCCGCCAGAATCAGCAGCGGGCCTTCGGTGGTAAATACCGCCTGGCGCTGTACCGGATTCAGGCGGGTAAAGCAGGATTCGATATACTGATCCCGCAGTTGAAGGTATTCGTTCAAAATGGCGTCAGGCATGGGTGGCTCTTCCTTTGCTCCTGCAGTCTTTCATAAAAAGGTAAAATTCCGAATGTTTAGTATACCACAAAATCTCAGCCATGGAAAGGGTCGCGGGGTCCCATCAGCCGGCTTTTCCAGACCTTGGGCGTGGCATCCCGGAACCCGGCTGTCAGGTATTTGCCCATGGAAAGGCTGGCCGCCGTTCCCCGGGCCACGCAGTTCAGCGGGTCGGGTGCAATGGCCACATCCACATGCAGCTCCCCGGCCAGATACCCGGCCAGGCCGCGCAGCATGGACCCGCCGCCGGTGAGCAGGATGCCATTTTTGCCCACATCGGCGGCCAGTTCGGGTGGGGTGCTTTGCAGTACATTGTGGGCCGCCGCCGCAATGCGGGCCGCCAGTTCCCGTACGGGTTCGTACAGGTCGCGGGTATAGATCAGACGGCGGGCCGGGAGGTTCGTTTCCCAGGAATGGCCGCGGACTTCCATCACGCCTTCGAACTCGCTCTGAGAGCAGCAGGCCACCTGCTTTTTGAGTGCTTCGGCGGTCAGCGGGCCGATGGCAATGCTGAACTTTTCCTGCACATACTGAGCGATGCAGTTGTCAAAGGCATTGCCCGCCACCGGCAGGCTGGCGGCACGCACACGCCCGCCCATGCTGATGACCGCAATGTCGGTGGAGCCGCCGCCGATGTCGATGACCATGCAGCCCCGGGGCGTGCGGATATCCAGGCCTGCCCCCAGCGCCGCAGCCACCGGTTCATCCACCAGGTAAACCTGCTTGGCGCCGGCCGACATCACCGACTCCACCACGGCATCGGCCTCGATGCCGGTGATGGCCGCCGGAACACACACCGCCACCCGGGGGCGGATCAGCCGCGACGGGCACACCTGATTGATAAAACGTACGATCAGCTCATTGGTCATACGGTGGTCCTGAATGACCCCATCCCGCAGCGGGCGGATGATGTCGATATACTGTGGGGCACGCCCCACCATGCGCAGAGCGTCCTCCCCCACCGAGATAACCGTATTGGAACGAGTGTCCACTGCGCCCACACTGGGCTGACGGAAAATCACACCCTGTTGTTCGGTTGCAATGATGATGGAACTGGTGCCCAGATCAATGCCAATATCGTATTGCTTCATTTGCTTTGTTTCTCCTGCGCCTGCTTTTGGGGCAGACGTTTTTCCGGGGGTAAATCCTCTTTGGCGGCCACACTGACCGCAAATACCGAGGCCGCACCGCCCTGCAAAAGGGCCAATGCACAGGCCGAAACCGTGGCCCCGGTGGTAATGATGTCATCCACCAGCAGTACCCGTGCACCGGAAAGGTCGGTACCGGGACGGCAGGCATAGGCATTTTTTGTATTCTGCATGCGGGCCGCCAGGTCCAGATTCTTCTGCGGCTGCATGGTTCTTGTTGTATACAGTGGATCAGCCGTGGGAATGTCCAGAATCCGGGACAACCTGCCGGCCAGCAAGCGGGGCAGACGTCCGCTGCCCCACCGGCGCGGCGGCACCGGCACGATGAGCGTGTACGGTTTCAGTCCGCCGGGAGCTGTGTAGAGCGGGCACCCGGCCGGGCGATTTGCCGCCTCGGCGCCAAACACCTGCACCGCCACAAGGTCGGCCAGTTCCCGGGCGTACCAGGGATGGCCATGGCCTTTGCAGCGCAGAATGGCATGGCGCACGGTATCGCTGTAATAAAAAGCACCGGCTGCACCGGACACCGCGTAAAAGGAATGTTCGGTAACGGGCAGGCGTGGCGGTTCATGGGCAAGCCGTTTCGCCTCCGGCAGACATGCCGGGCACACGCACCCGAAAGCGGCCTCTGCCGGCAGAATTCGGTCACAGAACGGACAGCGCCGCGGCCACAGCAAGGCCGCAAGCCGTTCAGGCAGGGCCCTCATGCGTGATGGCCGACGGCATCCGCCAGCAGATAGCGCAGACCGCTGTACCGCCGGTTCTGGCGCACGTTTTCGGTCATGGCCTGCACGGTGCGGCCCGTACCGGTGATAATACACAATTTGCGGGCCCGGGTAACGCCGGTGTACAAAAGATTGCGGTAGCAAAGCCGTCCCGGCACATCAGCCGCCGGAATAATGACCGCCGGGAATTCCGAACCCTGGCTCTTATGGATGGTCACCGCATAAGCCGGTTCCAGTTCCGCCAGCTGATCGGCGCCGTAGACGTATTTCCGGTCATCCATAAGAACGGTCACACTGCGGGAAGACGGGTCCACCTCGGTGATGATGCCCATATCCCCGTTGTATGCCCCGACGCCGGCTTCGGCTCCGGAGCGTTCAAAGGGGATGTCGTAATCGTTTTTGATCTGCATGACCTTATCGCCCAGGCGCAGCACCCGACCGCTCTTTTCCCAGGCGATCTGCGGTTTGTCCTTCGCCGGAGGATTGAGAACCTCCTGCAGTCGCCGGTTGAGTTCAATACTGCCGGTGGGTCCCACCTTGGTAGGACACAGAACCTGGATATCCCGAACAGGGTCAAACCCGTAGGACCGCGGCAGCCGGGTGGAAACCAGATCACATACCAGCCGCTGGCAAGCCGGCCCAAAGGATTCGATCATGAAAAAATCATCGTCACGACCGCCGGTGCGGGGCATCTCTCCCTGGACAATCCGGTGGGCGTTCTGGATGATCAGACTTTTCTGCGCCTGACGGAAAATTTCGGTCAGCCGCACGGTGGGCAGCACATCTGCTTTGAGAATCTCGCCGAGGATATTTCCCGGCCCTACGCTGGGCAGCTGGTCGGCGTCCCCCACCATGATGATGCGGCAATGGGGCCGGGCCGCCGCCAGCAACGCCTGAAACAACTTGACGTCCACCATACTCATCTCATCCAGAATGATAACGTCAAAGGGCAGCAGATTTTTCTCATTGTGGATGAAGCGCACCGTCCCGGTGGAGTAATCCACTTCCAGCAGACGGTGGATGGTGGAGGCGCTGTGCCCGGTCAGCTCGCTCAGCCGCTTGGCCGCCCGGCCGGTAGGCGCGCACAAGGCCACCCGGTCATACAGTCCCTCATACAGGGTAAGAATCGCGTTGACCGTGGTAGTTTTGCCGGTACCGGGACCGCCTGTAAGCACCATCACACGGCTGGACAGAGCCAGACGGATGGCCTCCTTTTGCAAAGGGGCGTAGGAAAAGCCCTGGGCCAGTTCCAGCACCCGGATATCATTGTCCAGCGTGGAAGGCACTTCGGTGGGAAAGGTAGAAATCTCCCCCAGACGGGCAGCAATGTCCTCCTCGGCACTGAGCAGGTCAGGCAGATAGATATATTCCGTTCCCTCATAGGTGCGGGCGCGCATTTCTTCCGTTTGCAGCAGTTCATCCAGCGTCCGATCCACCAGCTCCGGGTCCTGCTGGATAAACTTGGCCGTAGTTTCAATAAGTTTGGCACGCGGCAGGCAGGTGTGTCCATTGCCCGCGTTATGGCGCAGCGCATACAGGATTCCCGCCGCAATGCGGAGATGATTGTCCGCCCCCAGCTGCAAATTTTTGGCGATAACATCCACCTGGCTGAACTTCAGATTCAGCGGCTCCCCACAGAGCATATAGGGGTTCCGGTTGAGGGCCTCCACCGTATGGGGGCCAAAAGCCCGGTATGCCGTCACGGCACACTGCGCCGAAAGGCCGTACTGTGCCATCCAGGCAATGACCTCCCGCACGCCGTACAGGCGCCGGAATTCATTGGAAATGGCAGTGGCCTTCTGGGGTGTGATGCCCTTGATCTCGCACAGGCGGTCCGGCTCCTCCGCAATCACAGTCAGCGTTTCCGCCCCGAATTTTGCCACGATCTTTTTGGCGGTGGAGGACCCGATATAAGGCAGGACGCCGCTGGCCAGGTAGCTCTGGATGGCCGCCGTATCCTGGGGCAGTGCGGCCTCACAGGTTTCAGCCCGGAACTGTTCGCCGTAATTGGGATGGTTGGTCATCTGGCCGTACACCACCACCGACATCCCGTTATCGATGCTGCCCACATTGCCGGAAACGACCACATCGGTACCGCCGGCGTTTACTTCAAACACCGCATAGCCGGTTTCCGGATTTTCAAAAATCACATGTTCCACAACGCCTTCCAGCTTGAGAAGCTCCCCGGTCATGGCCGTTTCCCCCTTTCCTTTGTTTTGGGTACAAGCACCCAATATACTTTATATATTATAGCCATTCCGCCATTGTTTGGCAATGGCGCGTGCCGGCTTTCCTTATTATAGAAGATATGGAAAAAGCGGTCCCTGCCACCCAAAACATGGGCAACGGGAACCGCTTTTTTCTGATTTTAAGAGCTTTACAAAATAATTTCCATGCCGGTCTTCTGCGGTTTGAGGCCGCAGGATTCATAAAAGCGCTGGGCGTTGTCATTGCCGGCCCAGACATTGAGGGTCACGTTGTAGCAGCCGTGCTCCTTGGCATAGGCCAGGACCGCTTCGTAAAGCGAACGCCCGATATGCTGGCCACGGCAGGTTTCATCCACGCACAGGTCATCAATGTACAGCGTCTTGATGTCGGTCATGATGTTATCATGCAGATACTGTTTGAAGATGCAGAACGCATACCCCAGCAGGCGGTTGTTATCATCTGCCGCCACCAGGATGGGCCGCTCATCGTCCGCGATAATGGCGGCCAGCTCTTCATCGGTATACTTGCGCCCGCCGTTCTTGAACAGGTCCGGGCGAATCTTATGATGTACCAGCTCCACCTGCATCAGCAAATCATTGATGCGGGGCATATCTCCGGTTTCGGCTCTGCGGATTTTCATGATCCATGCGCTTCCCTTCTTGTTTTTTTACATTTTATGTATACATGTATAATTATACAGCCGAATTCGCATTTTGCAAGGCAGGATTTCGCACAAAAAAGCAGGCTCTGCGCCCTGCCGTGCCCCTGTGAGAGCAAAGCAGAACGGCAGAGCCTGCCGGAATGATGTTGATTCTGAACCTTACAGAGAAGCCACTGCAGCTTTCAGCTCATCCACGCGGTTGGTCTTTTCCCACTTGACGCCCAGGTCCTCACGGCCCATGTGACCGTAGGCAGCCAGTTTGCGATAGATGGGCTTGCGCAGATCCAGGTCACGGATGATGGCAGCGGGGCGCAGATCGAAGACTTTCTCAACGGCAGCTTCCAGCTTGTCGTCCGCCACCTTGCCGGTGCCGAAAGTGTCCACCATGATGGAAACCGGCTTGGCCACGCCGATGGCATAGGCCAGCTGCACTTCGCACTTGTCGGCCAGACCGGCGGCCACCAGGTTCTTGGCAACCCAGCGGGCAGCATAAGCGGCGGAACGGTCCACCTTGGAGGGGTCCTTGCCGCTGAAAGCGCCGCCGCCATGGCGGGCATAACCGCCGTAGGTATCCACAATGATCTTACGGCCGGTCAGGCCGCTGTCACCCTGAGGACCGCCCACGACAAAACGACCGGTGGGGTTGATGAAATACTTGGTGTTCTCATCCAGCAGCTCCGCCGGAATGGTGGCCTTGATGACCTTTTCCATCACATCGGCATGCAGCTGGTCCTGGCTAACTTCCGGGCTGTGCTGGCTGGAGATGACCACGGTATCCACACGGGCGGGCTTGCCGTCCACATACTCAATGGTGACCTGGCTCTTGCCGTCCGGACGCAGGTAAGACATGGTGCCGTTCTTGCGCACTTCGGTCAGGCGCTTGGCCAGCTTATGAGCCAGAGAAATGGGCAGGGGCATCAGTTCCGGCGTTTCGTTGCAGGCATAGCCGAACATCATACCCTGGTCGCCGGCGCCGGCCACCTCATCGTTGGTGCCCAGCGCGATATCGGGGCTCTGGCCATCAATGCTGGTCATGACACCGCAGGTGTCGCAGTCAAAGCCATACTTGGCGCGATCATAACCAATATCCTTGATAACGCTGCGGGCGATGCCGGGGATATCCACATAGCACTTGGTGGTAATTTCGCCCATGATGTGGACCAGACCGGTGGTACAGGTGGTTTCGCAGGCGACGCGGGCGCCCGGGTCCTGGGCCAGGATGGCGTCGAGGATGGCGTCGGAAATCTGGTCGCAGATTTTGTCGGGATGCCCTTCGGTAACGGATTCGGACGTAAACAGAGTCTTAGACATGAAAAAGCTGCCTCCTTGAATGAAAAATATGGTTCAGAAAGGCAACTTGACGAAAACCATGCTGCGTTCCGCTATGATAGGCAACGCAGTAAAAAGCGCGTTTCCCATCATGGCGGGAAACGCGCGCAAACGCTTATCTTCCGGTTTCCCGCAGGAATTGGCACCTTACGCACTGCGCAGGTTGCCGGGCTTCACAGGGCCTGTTCCCTCAGCCACTCTTGATAAGTCACCTTATTCTGATGTCATCGAGTATGATAGCATACCCTTCTTGCCTTGTCAACGATTTTTCGACAGCTTTTTTGGTCTGCCTGTACAAAAAGCGGATACTGTACAAAAATCAGCGGCGGCCATGAAGAATCGGCGACAGGGGCTTGTAAATCAGGAAGCAGAGAACGGAATCCAGCAGGCCTTTCACAAACGTAAAGGGCATGTTGAACATGACCAGGCAGAACATCAGGTTGTCGGCCTTCGGGTTCAGTTCCTGGTAAGCGCCCAGGATCAGATCCATGCCGCCGAACATCTGGGCATATACCGGGTAGGTGATGTAGTAGTTGACCGGCACGCTGACCAGTGCCATGACGACCGCACCGACCAGTGCGCCGATGGCCGCCATTTTGCGGCTCTTGTGATGCTTATAGATCAGGCCCGCAATGGCAGTGAAGAATGCCCCCAGCAAAAAGTTACACACTTCCCCGATACCGCCGGTGGAGCCATGGAAAATGGCTGCCAGAATGTTCTTGACCAGGCACACAGCCACACCGTACACAGGGCCCAGGCTGAAGGAAGCCAGCAGAGCCGGCAGTTCGGAGATGTCCATCTTGACAAAGAACGGGATGAACATGGGCAGGCTGAAATCCACCATCATCAGCACAAAGCCAACCGCCGAAAGCATGGCGGTCACAGTAAGTTCACGGATATGGTTCTTGGTTTGCATAAAAAATACCTCCCGGCCGTTGCGGCCCGTCAAAATAGGAAAGCCGGTTGCCACAGCTGTCGGGAGGCTTGTTTTGTTGCCACGCAAAAGCGCCCTGCCGCAAAAAAGATGCAGCAGGGCGCAGGAAAGCAAAGCAAATAAAGCGAGCTTCCGTTTCTTCCATCCGGACTATACCGTCGGCTTCGGAATTTCACCGAATCAGCAGCTGCCGAAGCAGCCGGTCGCGGGCTTTACCGCCGGTGGGGAGTTTCACCCCGCCCTGAAACAGACTTTCTAGTCACAAGTATAGCACAATTTACAGGGAATGCAAGATATTTTTTGTGCATCCTGTCCCCTTCTTGACACCAGGGACGTTTCACGGTATTCTTACCTCATACACAATTGATCGTACCCAAGACCAAATCTTTTGGTTTCGGACATGATGTACAGGAGTAAAATAGCAATGGCAATTCGGGAATTCTGGACCCTTTTCATGGGGTTTATCAATACACACAACGTTATTCTGCGGGTGATCCTGACCCTATTTTTGGCTTTGGCCGCCGTATTCGGGACCCGGCTTTACCGCGCGCTCATCCGCACACTGCGGGCCAAGCTGCTGCGCTTTATGCCGGAATGGCTGCGCATTCTGTACGACGGCTTTTCCGGTTCACTGGTTTTGCTGCTGCGCACCTTCCTGATCTATCTGGCCGTGCTGGCCTTTCCCCTGCCGTTGACCCCGCAGCAGACCGCTCTGCTGGCCGGACCCGTTTTCCAGGCTATTTCTATCGCATTGCTGGGGCTGGGCTTCTGGCGCAGTGAAGACCTTTGCGGCCTGCTGCTGCGCAGCGCTCAGAACCGCCTGGACCTGGAAAGCAATAAGACCATGACCCGCTTTTTTGAAAAGATCTACCGGGCACTGGTCATCTTGATCACCGTACTGGCCACACTGGAGCTGTTCGGCATTCCGGTAGCCGGCCTGATGGCTGGTGCCGGTGTGGCAGGCCTTGCCGTTTCCCTGGCCGCCCAGTCCACCTTATCCAACCTGATTGCGGGCATCACATTGGTGATGGAACGGCCGTTCGGCATCGGTGATTATATCGTACTGGGCAGCTTTGAGGGCACTGTGGAAGAAATTTCCTTCCGTTCCACCAAGCTGCGCACGCCGGACAATTGTCAGATCACCGTGGAGAACTCCAAGGTCAGCGCAGAGTACATCCAGAATGTGACCGACCGAAACAGCCGACTGTGGAACTTTGTCATTGGCGTAACATACGACACACCGCGGCAGAAAATTGAAGAATTGTGTGCCGCTCTCACAGACCTTTGCAAGGCAGACCCTGCCGCACAACCGGAAACGGTGCAGGTCTGCCTGATCAGCTTCAGTGCTTCCAGCATTGACATTGATGTGCGCATGTATGTTACGGCACTGGGTCTGGCGGATTTCCGCGCCATGAAAAACCGGCTGAACTTGCAGATCATGGATCTGATGGAAAAAGAAGGCTGCTCCTTCGCCTTCCCCTCCACCAGCGTGTATCTGGAAAGTGTCCCCGAAAAATAAGTATACCAAAAGCCCGGCCATATGGCCGGGCTTTTAACATATAATGAAGGTCAGATATCACGGCGGCAATCCAGAATGAACTCATCCGTGCCCTGTTCCGTGGTCACGGTAACAATGAAACAATACGATGTATCAAACCGATATTGCAGGGTTCCTTCCGGGGAATCCAATTGGGTATAATCTACCTTGACGATGGGTTCTGATGTATCATACACGCGGTAGCAGTTATCCCAGGCAAACACAAAGGCAATCCGAACGTCTTCCTCCTGAACGCCCTCCAGCGTAAGCGTTGTCACAGCCGGAACCGTCAGAAGCGGCTCCTCCCAATAATTTTGGGTCCCGTCATCCGGAAACAGCCGCGTTGTGGATTCGGTTACTTCTCCGCCGGATATGGTCAACGCTACGCCCGTATTGGGAAGCGTAGTCTGCCAGGTCGGTGTTGTTTCCTCTTTGGTACAGGCACACAGCAGAACCGATACCAGCAGCACAGCCATCACCAGGCACACCAGGCGTTTCATAGGCAAACATCCTTTCATTCATAGGGGTCATAGGGTCCCAGCGGAATTTCCGTGCCGAGATCCAGTACCCGGGGGCAAAGACCCGTGGCCGCCTGTACAAACCCCATCAGCATCCCGAGATGCAGGTGCAGATGCCGGTACTGTGCCAGAATCAGGGTCATACGGGTCCATTCGCAGCCTTCCGGCCGCTGGAGAAGATCCTCATCATGCAAGGCCGGAAGATACAGCGACAACTTGGCCTTGATGGTATGGAAATAATCGTTGATCTGCCGACGGCTCAGGCGTGTGGCCGGATAAATGGCCAGGTCCTGCAAAAGCGGCGTATGAATCGGCGGCTCCACAAAATCCCGGTCCCGCGGATTGATAAACCACTGGTCCAATCCGTGCAGCATGTGATAAATATGCTGCCACAGCGGTGCCCCGCCGTATGGCTTGTCCCACAGTTCATCTGGAATACAGTCAATAACGTTCTGCGTTTCCCACAGAGCACGCACCGTCATTTCGGTCAGAATGGCATGATAGGATGATTCCCGCATGAACTGCGCCCCTTCCCCGGTACAACCGGTCTTTTGGGTAGTATCCGCAGAAACAGGGGCCGTCATTCATCAGTCGGCCACCAGCAATGTGGGCAGCGTCTTTTCACTGTACTGGGAAGAGATGATCGGCGTAAGCGACACCCGGGAGTACACGCCCTGTGCCTCGCCGTCGTAGGTATAAATACCGGTCAGGTTATAATAGCGGTTCAGGCCGAATTCTTCTCCGTTCAGGCCATAATTTTCGGTCACATAGGGTGTGTGGAAGGCCTGGAGCAGATATCCGGTATGCGGCACATTGCGCACCACTTCCGCCCAGCGGTCGGCGTCATACTCCACCCCGGCGTATACACCGCGGGAACCATAGGAATCGGTTGGTTTCAGAATCCAGCGGTCCTTGTCTTCCAGAACCATGGGCAGATGTTCGGCACCGAATTCCGCAGTGTATGGCACATGTGCCTGCACATAGGCCTGCTGTTCCTCATCCAGCATCTGCAGGGTCCGCGGCAGGTGCAGCACCCGGAACAACTCCTTATTGTGTACGATCTGGGTATGGAAATCCCCTACCAGCAGCACCGCATTATCCCGTGCGGCCTGCAGCAGTGCCGTACTTTCCTCATAGTGAGCCAGCACATCGCTGGTGACGGCACGGCGATAGATCATATCAATCTTTTCCCCCGCCGGGCCGGTCAGGGAATGGCCGTCATACTGCAGTTCCCGCACATCACAGACTTCTGCCGGGATTCCTGCCGCCTCAAAATGCTGGCGGAAAATCTCAAATTCATTGACGGTGCCGCATTCCATATAATCCACAATGGCAACCCGGGGCACATCATGGCCACCGGCACGCTGCCAGATACGGCGCATGGTTTCGACCCAGCTGTCGAACAGTTCACAGCGGCGGGTCTTGTGGGCCGCCGTAAATGCCCGGTACACCCCGGAGAGCTGCTGCGCATTGTGCAGTTCCCGGTCCTCATTCATCGCACTGGCACCGTCGGTGTTGAATTCACAGAAGGTATACGCCCCGGTTTCCTCATTGTAAAAGAAATCAATACGGGCCATGGGCAGCAGCGACGGCCCACGGTTGGCACGAAGAATCAGTTCTTCAATCCGCGGGTCAAATCCGAACAAGGCACGATAGGAAGCGTCCTGCTCATATTCATCCATCACCCGGGCAAAAATCGAATACAGGATCTTCATATCCGCCTTGATGCAGGCAAACTGCGACTCGGTCAGCAGCTTGGGTTTGAAACAGGTGCGGACATATTCCCCGTGATGGATAGCGGTGGAATGCTTCATGTATTCGACGATAGCGTCAAAGTCACGGCGCAGCGCGTCCGGGTCCTGCCGGGCCATCTCCAGATATTCGGCATCCAGTGCCAGTGCATTCTGAAAATTATTCATACTTACTACTCACCGTTTCACGGATAGTCTTTTTTTGGGCTGCCAGCACGGCCAGGGGCTCTAGATTGCGGCGTGCGTCGGCGGTGGTCACGCGGCTTTTTGCCTGCGCCATAAGCCAGGCCACTTCGTCTGCCACCGGGCGGCCGTAGACCTGCGCTTTGTAGCCGTTGCAGCAGATACCGACCTTGGCTGCTTCGATGTCCTCCACCGTAGCGCCCGCATAGTGCCGCAGGATGCCTTCCTGTGCTGCCGGGCTGGAAAGGACGGCTTTGACCATCTCCGCATAACCGGCCACATAAGCTGCCGGCATGCTGTCCGCCGCCCGGATTTCGATATAGCTTTTCAGGCGCACATCGAAGAAGAACATGGACAGCACATGTTCGATTTCGTCCCGGCTCATGGCAGAAGGATAGACCTCAAAGGCCGACTTGCGCCCCACCCCTTCGGTGCGGGGGCCACGGCGGGAAACCACCAGCGGCTTTTGCAGGATATAATCGGCATACTTTTCAAAGCCGAAATCCTCATCCATCAAAATGGGCGGAATGCCGCAGCGGTCGGAGTCCACATCGTTCCAGATGGAGGTGCGCACACTATATGCGTGGTTGGGCTGTGCTTCATACACAGGCGCATTGTCGGTCAGCAGTGCCAGCAGCGGCGTGATCAGGCAGGCGACCCGATATTTGCGCACAAAATCCTGTTCGCTGAAATAGTCGATGGAAACCTGGGTGGATGCCGTGGCCCGCATCATCTGGGTACCGTGGTTCCCTCGCTTTTGAAAATAGCGGTCCATGACCTCATACCGCTTTTTGGGAATCAACGGCAGCGCCGCTGCCCGCCGGGTGGGGTGGTACCCCAAATTATACCCGCGCAGCCCCTGTTGCTCCAAGGCGCGGTGCATCCGCGCGGCAAAGCCATCATACACGGCCATCAGACGACTTACGCTGGGCTGCGGCAGCACACTGATCTCCAGCTGGCAGGCAGGCTCCAGCGAGATGGCATACGCATCATTGTAAAAACCGACGTATTCACCGTCCATCACCACCGGAACATCTCCGGTCTGCTGCAGGGCCTGCATAACCTGCTGGGCCTGCGCAAAGCTCACGGGACTGCCGTCGGTCCCGGTCATAAAATGTTCTACTTCCAGCCCAACGGTCAGTTTTCCGGGCGCTTTGCAGCCTGCCTCAAAATAGCTGACCAGAGCTTCTTTTTGTCTTCTCAGGTTTGCCAAAATACCCTCCCGTTTCCGTGCATGCAGCAGCGAAGATCTTCTCCCCGGCCGGTACGGCATACACATCGGTATTGTACACCCAACCCCTGGCAAAAGCAATGGCAGGTCTGCGTTCTTTGTGGGCAAATCCGGGCCGCATTCGGTTTTCAGTTTCGGCATCCAGCGGCATGTCTATGCCGGTTCCCGGCCTCCCATGCAAAAATCCCCCGCGCAGCTTGTAAAAGTTTCAGCTGCGACGGGGGATTTTTTTATTCAGCCTGCCCTAAGCAGGTTCGGATGTACTCCGGGGCAGCGTCCCGGTCCATTCCCAGTGCAAAAGCCAACTCCCCATAGAGCTGGTCCTCTGCGGCACGGAAATACCGCTCATCCACACTGGTTACGCGGCGGCCTTTCTGCTGGCGCTGCTCCCGACGGTGGTATAGCGCCTTGATCATGCCGGCCAGGGCGCGGCAATCGCAGCCATGCTGAATCTGGCTGAACAGAGTTTCCCGGCTTTTTTCGTCCGGAATCTCCAGTTCAGGAACATTCGGCAGTTCACTGACGATCTGTTCCGCCTCTTCACGCGTGACCGGCGGGCGAATGACCACCCGATCATTGTCGATGGGGGCATAAATAACCAGTTCCGGTTGATAATACGGCCGCAGCGTATAATACAACCGATCGCCGGGTCCGCCCAGGTTCAACGGGCCAACGGCCGCCACACGGCAGATGCCATGCTCCCCGTACACGATGATATCCCCAACGTTATACACACAATACCCCACTTTCTTTGTTTTTCTTAGCTTCGTACTTTTTTATTATAGCACAATTTTTTTACAATCGCAAAGGCAGATGCGCGTATGTGCGTGTTTTTTGTGGATTTTGCTCCAGACATCCCCCTCCCATTTCCGGTATTTTTGTACAAGTCCCGGCTTCTTTGCCCCATTTTTGCGAATTTCGTTGTTTTTGCAACAGCCATGGAGCCAAGATTCCGGTATACTACATACAAGAAATCTGTCTTTCAGAGAAGGAGTTTGCCATGATTCGGAAGATCATTCACATTGATACGGAAAAATGCAACGGCTGTGGAGCCTGCGCTAAGGCCTGCCACGAGGGTGCCATTGGCATGAAAAACGGCAAGGCCGTCCTGCTGCGGGACGACTATTGCGATGGCCTGGGCGATTGCCTGCCCACCTGTCCCACCGGTGCCATCAGCTTTGTGGAGCGGGAAGCAGCCGCCTATGATGAGGCAGCCGTAGCGGCCCGCATGCAGCAGAAAAAAGCAGCCTTTTCCGGTTGTCCCGGCCAGCAGATCCACCGCATGGCAGAAGCTGCCCCGGTTGACCGACCGGCCCGCGCCTCCTGCCTGGGCCAGTGGCCGGTGCAGATCAAGCTGGTGCCGGTGAATGCGCCGTTCTTTGCCGGTGCGGATGTGCTGATTGCTGCCGACTGCTCCGCCTTTGCCTATGCGCGGATGCACCAGGAATTCATGCACGGCCGCGTGACCCTGATTGGCTGCCCCAAGCTGGACGCCGTGGATTACAGCGAAAAGCTGACCGCCATCCTGCGGGAGAACGAGGTTGCCTCGTTGACCGTTGTGCGCATGGAAGTTCCCTGCTGCGGCGGACTTTCCAACGCGGTGCAGAAAGCCATGATGGCCAGCGGACGCGTTGTGCCCTGCCGGGTCGTGACCCTTTCCACGGACGGCCGCATTCTGGAAGGCTGATCACAGCCTTTATCAAAAAGGATATACCTCCCTGCCGGGACTCACCTCCGGCAGGGAGTTTTTTTCTTGTCAGACTGTAAAGTTGTTTTACTATACAGGTTTAAGTCATAAAAAAAGACCTGCCTCTCAACGCCGAACATTTCCGGCATTTCCCGGCAAGCGGAACAAGAAACCTGCCGCACACCGCACTCATATTGCATAAAAAGTAGAAAATGCGAAGCAAAGCGGCTTTTTTGGCAAAAAATGTATGAAGAATCGTCTTTCTTTGTTATAATATTTCATGTTTGCCATACAAAACCAATTTGGGAGGAACAAGATGGAAAAGACTCAGCAATATTCGACTCCCTACGAATTCGAAGGAAAGCTGCCGCTGCGGCAGGCCATTCCTCTGGGGCTTCAGCATGTGCTGGCCATGTTCGTAGGAAACCTGACCCCCATTCTGATCATCACCAGCCTGTGTGCGGCCGGCGGCGGTGCCGAAGAGTTTGCCGAAATCCAGGTTTCCCTGCTGCAGAATGCCATGTTGGTAGCCGGCCTTGTTACGTTGGTCCAGCTGTTTTCGATCGGCCCCGTGGGCGGCAAGGTTCCCATCATCATGGGTACCAGTTCCGGCTTCATCGGTGTTTTCCAGAGCGTGGTCAAGGTCATGGGCGGCGGCGTTGTATCCTATGCGGCCATCATGGGCGCTTCGATTCTGGGCGGCCTGTTTGAAACAGTCCTGGGCGCCTTCCTCAAGCCGCTGCGCCGCTTTTTCCCTGCCGTGGTCACCGGTACTGTGGTGTTGTCCATCGGCCTTTCGCTGATCAGCGTAGGCGTGGGCTCCTTCGGCGGCGGCACCTCGGCCCCCGACTACGGTTCTGTGGAGAACCTGCTTATCGCACTGGCCGTCATGGTCATTGTGCTGATTCTGAAGCACGGCGCCAAGGGCCTGGCCAGTTCCTCCTGCATCCTCATCGGCATCATCTGCGGGTATGTGATCTGCGCTGTGCTGCCGCTGTTCCTCTCCACCACCGGCGTGACCGCCGACGGTGTGGAATACACCAAGGCCTGGGTCCTCAACTGGGACAAAGTTGCCCAGGCAGACTGGTTCTCGGTACCGCAGCTCATGCCGGTCAAGCCGGTGTTTGATCTGCGTGCCATCATCCCCGTGATGATCATGTTCATTGTGACGGCCGTGGAAACCGTGGGTGATATTTCCGGCGTGACCGAAGGCGGTATGGGCCGCGAGGCCACCGACCAGGAACTGGCCGGCGGTGTTATGTGTGACGGTCTGGGTTCTTCTTTCGCCGCCCTGTTCGGCGTACTGCCCAACACCTCTTTCAGCCAGAATGTGGGCCTGGTCACCATGACCAAGATCGTCAACCGCACGGCTCTGGCCTGCGGTGCGGTGTTCCTGGTGCTGTGCGGCCTGCTGCCCAAGCTGGCAGCCATCGTTTCCATCATGCCTCAGAGCGTGCTGGGCGGCGCCGCTGTCATTATGTTCTCCTCCATCGTGATGAGTGGTATTCAGCTCATCACCCGCGAGCCGCTGACCGCCCGCAGCATGTCCATCGTTTCTGTGGCGCTGGGTCTGGGCTACGGCCTGGGTGCCAACAGCGCCGTGCTGGCCGGTCTGCCGCAGGCTGTGCAGCTGATTTTCGGCGGTTCCGGCATTGTGCCTGCCGCTTTTGTGGCCATCATCATGAATGTGCTGCTGCCGAAGGATAAGACCGAAACCAAAGAATCCGCCTGATTGAGTAGGCAAAAGCCCGGGATACCTTGAACGGTGTCCCGGGCTTTTTTGTTTTATTCCCCAACCGAAAGAGCTGCCTGCGCTGCCTCTTCCAGCAGTCGTTTGAAGGTCTGCCGGTCATCCTCCGTCATGGTTTGGGTCATACGGCGGAAACTTTCTTCCACCTGTTGCCGTATGAACGGATATACTGCCCACGCATGTGCCGTCGGCTGGATATCATAGGTGCGCTTGTCCTTCGCGTTAGTCGTGCGAACCAGAAAGCCCCGTTCCTCCAGCTTGGTCACCGTTTTGGCAATCACGCTTTTATCCAGGGAAAGCCGCTTGGTAATTTCGTCCTGCGTCAGCACCTTGAAATCGCAGACGATCATGATGACCACCGCCTGTGCCGCTGTCAGGTCATACTGCTCGCAGCTGTTGTTCAGCCAGATATGGGATTTGCGGTACAGGATGGAGATACATTTGAACGGGTTATCCGTTGTGTATGTCATAACCTCTACCTCCTTTTTCAGTATTATACCTGTTTTTGGTGGCAATCGCAACCAGATATTGACGGGAACCGAAAGGCATGTTACACTAATATGGTGGCAATTGCCACTTTATTTTTTTGTCCGTTTTTTGTATTCCAAAAGGAGGAATTTTTACCGCATGGAGAAAACTGAAAAAATCTGGAACCGAAGATTCATCTTACTGTTCATCACCAACCTGCTGGTGCTGGCAGCATTCTATGCCTCGATTCCCATCATTCCCATCTACTGCCAGGAGATCGGAATCACCGGCTCCAAAATCGGCATCGTTCTGACCGCCATGTCGGTGGCAACGATTCTGTTCCGCCCCGTGGCCGGTTATCTGCTGGATAACTTCAACCGCTACCGCGTGTATCTGGTGTTTCTGGCACTGTTCTGCCTGTCCTTCCCAGCCTTTATCGCCTTCCCCATCTTCGGCGCGCTGATCATCATCCGCTTGTACATGGGCGCTGTGTATTCGGTGTGCGGTTCAGCCACCATGACGCTGGCCGGTGACGTGCTGCCCCAGAAAAAGGTCACCGAAGGCATCAGCCGCTTCGCCTTTACCGTTTCCATCGGCATGGCCGCCGGTCCCTTCGTGGGCCTGCAGGTGCAGAGCCACCTGAGCAGCAAAGCCTCTTTCATGACCATCTTCGGCATCACGGTGGCCGCCCTGGTTTGCGTGGCCTGCTGCCGCATCAAGTATCCCAAGGTACAGCGCAAGAAGTTCTCGATCCGCGATTCCATCCACGGACCGGCTCTGCCCTTCATGTTCAACATGATGTTCCTGATGATCCCCTACGGCGCCGTAATCGCCTACTCTTCCATCTTTGCACAGGAAAAAGGACTTTCCGCTTTCCTGCCTTACTTCTACATCTGCCTGGTCGTCGGCATGCTGGCTTCCAAGCTGTCCACCCAGAAGATGATCGATGCTGGACACCATCGCGTGTTGGTCTGCATCAGCCTGGTGATTCTGGTTCTGACCATGGCCAGCTATCTGTTCCTGACCACTGGCGGACATCTCCTGGTAGCCGGTTTCTTCTTCGGCGTGGGATACGGCATTCTGCAGCCGCTGTTCCAGTCCTTCGTGACCGGCACCACGCCTGCGCCTCAGCGCGGTGTGGCCAACGCCACCTACATGCTCTCCTATGATGTGGGCATCGGCATCGGCTCTCTGCTGATGGGCTGCCTGCAGGAAAGCATCGGCCTGCCGGTCGGTTTTGCGCTGACTGCCATCGCTTATGTGATCGGCGGCGTGATCTATGTTGTCTATGTGGACGGCTACTATCGCCGCCTGAAGGATGCTCTCACCGCGTAATGGCGTTCTGATCGCTTCTTAAAAGAATACAGCAAAAGCCGCCGGGGCTTTCGGGATGTACTCCCGAGGCCCCGGCGGCTTTTGTTGTATGTGCGGTAAAGAGAGGTTCGATAAAGGGTAAAGGCTCAATACAGTTCCGTGATGATATCCACGCATTTATCAATGCCCAGCGTGCCGCTGTTCAGCGTAATATCGTAGTTCTGGGCATGGCCCCACTTCATGTTGGTGTAGAAGCGGTGGTAGGCAGCGCGGCGCTTATCCTTGTCTTTCAGACGCTGCTCGGGCGATTCGGCCCGCTCGCCGTACTCCTTTACAATACGCTCCGCACGGAATTTCATATCGGCATGAATGAACACCCGCAGGCAGTCGGCCTTGTCCTTCAGGATATAGTCGGCGCAGCGGCCCACAATGACGCAGGGCTCCTTGGCTGCCAGATCGGTGATGATCTTGTACTGGATCTTCCACAGATAATCTTCATTGGTGGGACCGAAGGTCCGGCTGGACAGATTGGACAAGAATCCGCTGGGGGCGTATTCCCCGGCATCCTTGATATACTCTTCATTAAAGCCACTTTCGGAAGCAATTTTCTGGATCAGTTCGCTGTCATAGCAGGAAATGCCCAGCTTTTCGGCCACCTTTTTGCCGATGGTACGGCCGCCGCTGCCGAATTCACGGCTGATGGTAACAACTCGGTTTTTCATAACGCAGATTCCCCTTTCATGTATCATTTAGCCAGCTGTGCCTTTTTCAGCTGTTTGCGTTCATACAGGATCAGGCCCAAGGACAGCAGGAAAGCCAGGCCGTCCGCCACAGGACCGGTCCACAGCACGCCCATAACGCCCAGGAACAGGGGCAGGATGATGGCTGCCGGCACGAAGAAGATGATCTGACGGGACAGGGACAGCAATGCCGACTTGACGGGCTTGCCGATAGCCTGCAGATAGATGGCCGCAACGGTCTGGAAGCCGGTCAGCGGGCAGAACAGCAGGAAGATACGGAAGGACTTGACGGCAAATTCATTATACAGGCCTTCCTCCGAGCCGAACAGCGAAACAACGCTCATGGGGGCAAACTGGAAGATCAGGAATGCGATAATGGCCACGATTTCAGAGGCGACCAGAGCAATATCAAAGGCCTTGTTGACACGCTTGAAGTTCTTGGCGCCATAGTTGTAGCCGATGATGGGCTGGGCACCGGTAGAGATACCGACCAGAATGGAAATCAGGATCTGGTTGACCTTCATCACAATGCCCATAGCAGTCAGAGGAATTTCCGAGCCGTAGATGGAGTTGGCACCGTAGGCAGCCAGCAGGTTGTTGGACAGAGCCATGACCACCGTAATGGCGATCTGGGTGATGAAGCTGCTGATGCCGAAGCTGAGGACCTTACCGCAGGTTCTGAAGTTCAGCAGCAGATCGGACGCTTTGAGGTGGAAGCTCTTGAAGCGGCAGAGATACAGAGCAGACACGATGAAAGACGCCACCTGGCCCATGACCGTAGCGATAGCGGCACCGCGGACGCCCATGTGGAAGATAAAGATAAAAACAGGGTCAAAGATAGTATTGATAATGGCACCCAAAACCATGGAGAACATGGCATATTTGGGGCTGCCGTCGGCACGGATCATGGAATTGAGCGCGGCAGGGATCATCATGAACGGCAGACCAATGCCGATAACGAAGCCGTAGTCCAGTGCGTAGCCACGCAGTGCATCCGTAGCGCCAAACAGGGTCAGGATTGGGTTTATGAACACCAGAAAGACAATCAGCAGAACAATGCTGACCACGGTAACCATGGTAATGGCATTGCCCACGCCTTTCTTTGCGCTTTCGGTATCCCCTTCACCCAATTTCAGGCTCAGGTAAGCGGCACCGCCATCACCGATCATCAGGGACAAAGCCAGCGCCACGATCGTGATGGGAAACACAACGTTGGTAGCGCCGTTGCCCAGGTAGCCAACGCCCCAGCCGATAAAGATCTGGTCAACGATGTTGTACAACGAGTTCACCAGCAGCGAGATCACGCACGGGATAGCGAATTTGGTGATCAGCCGGCCGATTGGCTCTGTTGCAAAAGGATTTTTGTTCTCCGGTACTGCATTTTCCATTGTTTCAATCTCTCCTTTTATTTATGTAACCAGTTACCTATTTTTGCAAAAAAGCAGGCAGTGACCACCGGAACCCGGTACACTGCCTGGGAAATCTGATTTTTCCCGCCCGAACTCATTGTGAATCAATGTTGTCCATAAGCTGATCCGCCAATTGGAGCAAGGCGGCTTTTTGCTCTTGTGTGAAACCACTGCACAGTTCAGACAAAACTTCCTCATCCTGTGCCAGAATCGTTTTATAGATTTCGGCGGATTTTTCGGTACTGGTAATTTTTTTGTACCGTCTGTCCTTGGCACTGGGAACACACTGGATAAACCCCTTGCTCTCCAGACGCTGTAAAAGTTTTGTCATGGCCGGATGGGTCACATGCTCGATCCGTTCCAAATCGTTCTGGTGAATTTCCTCCACCCCGGCAGCTTCCAACCGGCTGACAGAGCCCAGCACTCGCAGCTGAACCGATGTCAGACCCATGGTTGCCGCCTTCTCATCCATCTTTTTGCGAAAAGCCCGATTGATGATGGCGATTTTCAGCCCGAAAGGCATATTTCCCGTCATGTGGCACCTCTTCCAATTCAATAAGTAACCAATTACATATTATAAACACCTTGTCCATACTTGTCAAGCAGTTGCGGGCCTTCTCTGCTAATTTTGTATGTCAGCAGCTGTCCCCCCCTTCTCTTGCTGATTGCTTTTACCTTTTGGGTTGCGCAATCGGCATGGGGCTAACCGCTTAAGTTATGATACCGCTACCAACGCCCAAAAGTACAAATTAGCGTGCGCTCCCGGACAAAAAAAGAGCCAGCTGGCATTCGTCAGTTGGCTCTTTTATCCATTCAGAAAAGCATGTTGCCAAATCGTTGCCGCAAGGCATTTCACAGCTAATAAAGCCGCTTAACTATGCGGTTTTTCAAGGTTGTGAAATTATTCAAACTCGACAATTACTAATCAATTTTGTTTAGAGATTATTTGTTGTCGTGTTTGCAGTTCTTTTGATTATTTGATTTATCCATATTATCCTGCCTATATGGGCTAATGTTATCAGTTTGTTATCGGTATTGATAACACTCGCTCCGTAACTGTGGATAATAGCAATATGTTCCGATTCAGATTATAAACGGTTTTGCTTAGGAAATCAACCATTTGTTTCTGTATCTTCAATAAGATTTTTCTTTAGTGCCTCAATCGTATCTTGGTTCTTTCTCAAAAGTTCTAATTGCCTGTATGCTTTCTCTCTTAATATTTTCAGCCTTTCAATTTTAGGCACTTCCTGCCTTATCAGGTCTGCGTTTGTATCTTCCAAATTGATAAGCACAACCAATTCTTCCGCTGAAGCAAAATCTCTGATATTAGGAGTTTTCCCTTTTATTCCTTTTTCATTTCTCCATTGTGCTGCTGTTTTTCCAAACAAAGCCATATTTAGAATATCTGCTTCTGAAGCGTATGTATATGCCATTTCCTGCGGAGATAATGTGGGAGTTATCAAAAATTCTTTTACTGCATCTGTGTGGATACGATAGTTTATTTTTGAAAGTTCTCTCTTTACATCCCACCCAATTGCTAATCGATCTGCTTCATCTTTCTTTAATCGCTGATAGTCTTTGATGATATAAAGTTTAAATTCCGGCGAAATCCATGAAGCAAACTCAAACGCTATATCCGTATGAGCATAAGTGCCGCCATATCGTCCTGATTTTGATACGATACCAATTGCATCCGTTGCTTTGATCCACTGCTGCGGTGTCAACGTAAAAGCATTATCACCAGATTCTGCTTTAAACCTATCGAATTCGATAGGTTTAAAATTGGGATTGTGAATTTGTTCCCACAAGCCCAAAAATGAAATCGTAGAATGATTACGCATCCAGTTTGCCACCACAATAAAGGCATTGTCTGGGTTTTTATATTTTGCAATATCAGTGAGTGAAATGTAAGCATCTTCATTAACAACATTACCCATCACTCTGATTTCTGTCCCATTGGCATCTATTTTCATGTTTTTCATATAATTTTCATTTTCCTTTTTAGCAATAAACCCAACTTTTTATTTGTATCCGATAATATCCTGGGATACTTTTTCAATTACTTCAGGGTTAATTGAAGATACCTTGGCTATATAAACTTTGTTTTTTCTCGGATTAAATATTCCGAGTTTTTCAATTTTCTGAAATTCTGGATGTATTGAATGACATCCCATAATATAGTACATTAACAACTGCAATGTATATTTACTTTTGGGTTCCTCTTTTGACACCTTAAAATCCCACAACGTATCCTCAGTTAAATAATCTCCATCTCCTGATGATACTATATCCGTATAACCACCCTCAAAAGTAAAACCATCTTTTGTAATAGGACCATATTCTTTCCAAAATGCCAGACTTCGTTTTACCATAATCACAATATTCTCAATAGTATCACTATCAGGCTTAATTTCTTCTACTGGTTTATACCCAATTACACCCGCTCTGAAACAAACATCGTAACCAACTAATTTACATGCATTACTGACAGACTCATTATCAAGACCTTTTATGCCTTTTAATAACTTCTTAGCATTTCCTAATGCCAACCCTTTTTTGCCACTGGTATTATTTAAAAATAAATCAAGACACAATGCTCCTTGTAACGAAATTTTGAAAGCTTCTTCTACGGATGTTCCCATCATAAAACGGGTCAAATAGTCAACCGCAAGACCAATTAACGAAGCATGAATATTCTCTGCTTCATTCAATGTCTTTCCGTCATCAATAGAAGTAATATCAAATTGCTTTTTATTTAGATATCCGCCATATGGCTGTTTTACCATACTAATACGTTTAGTAACAGAGTACATTGAAATCTCCTCCCTCTTGCAAAAATAATTTTAAATTACAAGCATCCACCTAATGTCAAAATTATCTGAGTGTATTTAAATCCTTCATTTAATCTACTACATTCCATGACGATAAAATAATCATCTTCATTTTCTGCTCTCACAACAATACCTTGCGATAAATCTGTTTTCCACAAAGCTTTCTTTCCATAAAATTGATCAACAAAGCTATTTGTGGGATTAGGCATATTGGCATCAAATCCATTATGTATTAACCATTGATGGTAATCGTTTAACGCTGGTAGCCCAACGCTTTGTATTGCTGCCATGATTGCTGATTGCTCACTTAATTCGCGTTCGATATTGATAACATATCTTTCTTCTGCATCAAGTTCGTATCCATGAGCCTTTACAATTTCTCCCATATTTTCATTTAATTTAAGTTTTTTCACTCCCATTTATCCCCATTCCTATACTTTACGAGATTATTTTCTCAAATATTTGCTTACTGTTGCTTGAGAAATTTTAAGCATATCCGCTATTTGTTGTTGTTTATATCCTTGCTTTCTTAAAGCTTTAATTTGTGATATTAGCGCTTCCTTTCCCAAATTGGTAGCAAATTGCGTTGTCGTTTGCACTACGCCATTCATATGTTTGGTCAACGTTGTAGTATACTGAAAACCATCCTTATTTCCAATAACACTGGCAATTCCTGTCTTTGAATCAAAAGACGTTTTTACATCATTTAAACCTGTATTAGAAACAAAATTATTTATTGCATTCAAAATATTTTTCGATTGCTTTCTCATCAAATCATTGCTCATTCTTCCACCCTCTTTATTCTGTGTTATATTTTTTATAACTTTATAATAATTTATTTTAGGTAACTCGTCAAGCAAAAAATATAAATACGATACATATTCATAGCAGCACTTACCAATAGATTATCTCTCTATCCACAATCTCCCTCGCACACGCCTGTATGTTATTCATTCTACCTACCCATTCTAATGCGTTATCTGCCTTTAACTGTTCGGTAATTCCTTGAGCCTGTTTCATCTGCTCTACAATCCTCTCAAATCGTTCCTGTGCCTGTTCCTCTATATCTGCCAGATAACTATTCAATCTGCCGCTCATCAGCAGATCCAGATATACAGTCCTGCGGTATTCTTTCAAATACTGCAAATGTCTTTGTCCCCATACTCCAACAAATCTCGGTTCTTCTTCCTCCGGCAAGGTAAGGTTGGGGATAAAGTAATCCCCACATCTTACATAAATGCCGCCCATTTCTTCAAAAATTGTTTTCTTCATGTTCTGTTCCACCTTTCTCATCGTTCTCTGTCCATAGATTTCTTCTTTGCTGACTGTTTTGGCTGCTGTCTGCTTTCCTGCTGGTAACGGTGTAACTTTTCCCGTATGCTTGCCTTTTTCGGCGGTTCTGATGGCTTTTCTTCCTTCTGTTCTGTCTGATTTTCCCATGCACGCAGCTCCTCATTGTATTTCCGGATCAACTTTTCCGATTTCTGATATGTCTTTGTGAAGGACTGAACATCTGAATATCCTGCCTGTTTTACCGTCTGTTCCATATCCGTGTGGATACGTTTTTCCTGTTTCTCTGCCTGTTCAATTTTACCCTCTAAGGATTTTCGTGCTTTTCCTTTGAAAAATCCCGTTGTTTCGGAAAGCTGTTTCTTCAATGAGGAAATCTCCTGCTGTGTGGACTTCATCGCCTGTGACTGCTTCTGAAGTTTCTCCATCATCTTCCGCATATCATTCCATTCCTGTAAATCAATCTTCGGTACTGGCTTCGGCGGCATCTTAAACTTGAAAATCATTTCCTGTAAGAAGTCTTTCGCTCCTCGGATAATCTGCTGAAACATATCCGGCAGCCAACCATGTGCCCGTATAGATTGCAATGTTTTATCTGTGATTTTCTCCCGCTTGACAATTAAAATATCTTCTTCGGGAACGCCCTCGACTAATGCCACATCAACTGTCCGATTCCATTCCTGCCGTGCCGCATTGTCCGCCCGTATCTCTGCTTCTTTCGGATTATTCTTCCCGATTTTCTTCGTTGCCAGATACACGCCGCCCTGCTGAAATACAGACAGCTTTTCAGATTCATCTTTTACATGGCTGTTGATGATTTCCGTGAACATCTCTTTGACTTCTCTGGTAAAAGCATCGCTCTTAAACCATTCATCTTTCTTGGTAAAAATATGGCTCTCGTAAACTTCCCCTTTGGGAATAATGCTGCATCCTGCCCGTAGATTTCCCTGCTCATCTAAAATCTCTTTCTTCGTGCGTCTGTGCTTACCCTGTTCATCATAAAACATATTTCTGGTAGCAATTTTCACTTCTGGATGTTCCAGCATTTTCCGTTCGCTGAATACAAGATGGATACGGTTTTGATACGCTTAGTTCCTGTGCCACTTCTTCGGCACAAATAAATCTGTTTTTCATATAATCAGTCCTTTCTTTCATTTTTTATCGCCGTTCTATCCGAAGGAAGTTCCAGCAGGTATTCCCTGTTCGGCACTCTGCTGTCCCGATATATCATAATATGTCAGGCGCTTGCTTGCTGTCTGGCAAGGTCTTGGCGGTTTATACTGTTCGGACGGTCATTTTGTTTTTATTAAACTTATTTGCTTAATTTTAGCTTATTATACTAAGCATATTTGTTTGTGTCAAGTGGCTTTTTGGAAAATATTAAACTTTTTTGTTTTGTATTATCTTGACTTCCCCTAAACATATCTGCTATACTCATTGTAAAATACATACAAGGAGCGGACACGTTATGGCGATTGGAGAGAGAATACATTTTTTCCGCATTCTGCGTGGGATGACACAAAAATATCTTGGTACGATTGTCGGCTTTCCTGAACGAAGTGCCGATGTACGTTTAGCACAATACGAAACAGGAACAAGAAAACCGAAGGCGGAACTTACTGCTGCACTGGCACAGGCTCTGGATGTTTCCCCTCATGCCCTCGATGTTCCTGACATTGACAGCTATATCGGACTGATGCACACTTTATTTACCCTTGAAGATTTGTACGGTCTGACTGTCAGTGAATCAGACGGAGAAATCTGTCTGAAAGTCGATACTTCCAAAGGTAAAGACGCTCACGAACTCCGGAAAATGCTGTACGCCTGGAAAGAGCAGGCTGACAAGCTATCTTCTGAAGAAATCAGTAAAGACAAATACGATGAGTGGCGTTACCATTACCCGGAGTTTGATACTACGCAAACATGGGCAAAAGTCCCATCACAGGCACTTAGCGACGCTCTGGTCGAAATGTTCCAAGACAAACTCAAACCAGATAAATAAGCACGACAAAAAGCCCTTAGCTATGAGTTTTTACCCACAGCTAAGGGCTTCGTTTATAATATGGATTTCTTTGTTACACAACCACCTGTCAATCATTCTCTAACCCGAAAACCACTGGATTACAAGAATAATGGCGCTCATGCAACTGTTATCAATTTGTTATCAAAAGACTTTTAAAAATGCTGCAAACCCGCATAAGCGCTGGGTTTACTAAGCATTTTTGCTTATTCAAACTCAATGGTGGCTGGCGGCTTGGTGGTATAGTCAAACATAACGCGATTCACATGTTTGACTTCGTTGACGATGCGGTTGGCAGCATTGGTCAGCGTTTCGGTGGGTAACAGCGTTACTTCCGCCGTCATAAAGTCGGTGGTCGTAACCGCGCGCAAAGCAATGGCATAATCATAGGTACGCTCATCGCCCATGACACCCACGCTCTGCATGTTGGTCAGAGCGGCAAAATACTGGCTGGGACGCTGTGCCATCGGCAGCTTATCCACTTCCTCGCGCCAGATGGCGTCGGCATCCTGCACGATAGCCACCTTTTCGGGCGTGACTTCGCCGATGATACGGATGGCAAGGCCGGGGCCCGGGAACGGCTGGCGGGACACCAGATATTCCGGCAGGCCCAGCTCACGACCGGCCTGACGGACTTCATCCTTAAACAGGTTGCGCAGAGGCTCTACCAGTTCCTTGAAGTCGACGGTAGCCGGCAGACCGCCCACATTATGGTGGCTCTTGATCACAGCGGACTCACCGCCCAGGCCACTCTCGACCACGTCGGGATAGATAGTGCCCTGTGCCAGGAAATCCACCGCGCCGATCTTCTTGGCCTCATCCTCGAACACGCGGATGAATTCCTCGCCGATAATCTTGCGCTTGGCCTCCGGCTCCGTCTTCCCGGCCAGCTTGTTATAAAAGCGCTCGCGGGCATCCACGCAGATGAAGTTGATGTCAAAGGCACCGCCCTCGCCAAAGACCTCACAAACCTGTTCCCGTTCATTCTTGCGCAGCAGGCCGTGATCAACAAACACACAGGTCAGCTGTTTGCCCACTGCCTTGGCAAGCATAGCCGCGCACACGCTGGAATCAACACCGCCGGACAGCGCACACAGCACCTTGCCGTCGCCAATCTTGGCACGGAGTTCCTGCACCGCATGTTCCACGAAGGAATCCATCTTCCAGGTACCGGCACAGCCGCAAACCTTGTACACAAAATTGTGCAGCATCTGGGTACCGTTTTCTGTGTGCAGCACTTCCGGATGGAACTGCACGCAATACAGGCCGCGGGAGGTATCCTGCGCAGCTGCCACCGGGCAGTTGGGCGTATGCGCCACAATGGAGAACCCGGGAGCGGCCTCCTTGATATAGTCATTATGGCTCATCCAGCATACGTTCTTTTCCGGCAGGCCGGCAAACAGAGGGCTGCTGGTATCCAGATCCACCACGGTTTTACCGTATTCACGTTCGGGGGCCTTGCAAACGGTACCGCCCAGGCTGTGCATCATCAACTGGCTGCCGTAGCAAATACCGAGAATCGGCACGCCCCAGGTATAAATTTCGGGGTCAATCGTCGGAGAGTCCGGCAGATAAGCGCTGTTCGGGCCACCGGTGAAGATGATACCCTTGGGATTTTTTTCCTTGATTTTGGCGAGGTCCGTACGGTACGAATAAATTTCGCAATACACGTTGCATTCGCGAACGCGGCGAGCAATCAGCTGATTGTACTGTCCGCCGAAGTCCAGAACGATAACGGTTTCCTGCTGCATGGGGATGCTCCCTTCCTATTATATTTCACATTTGTACAATATGGTATACGTCGGATTTATTATATCATATTTGTCCCCTATCAGCAAGAATTCTGCAAAATCCCTTTTATTTTTTGGCAAATCAAAACCACCCGTTGAACGGGTGGTTTGAACAGGCCCTATAAGGGCCTA
>CALESJ010000045.1 GCA_937907025.1 uncultured Faecalibacterium sp. | reverse complement strand
TGGAAAATCACTATGGATTTTTTCTTAGGTGTCCAACTTCATTATGCAATCAACCCTTAAAAAAAATTTGACTTTTTTCATTTTTTCTCTTGACAAATCCAGGTTGCCGCGGTATACTTATTAACGCTGATTCAAATATCAGCCGCCAACAAAATATTGCCCCATAGCTCAGTTGGTTAGTGCCACTGATGCGAGGTTAATGTTCGAGATCAGTTCCTTAACATCGTTGGCTAGATGCTATTTTTGGCATAGCTACGAAAATAATGCCCCTTAGCTCAGTCGGTTAGAGCACCTGACTGTTAATCAGGGTGTCCTCGGTTCAAGTCCGAGAGGGGCAGCCAATAAGCGATAGAGGTCTTCCTCTATCGCTTTTTTGTTTTCTATCACGAAACAAGGTTTAATTTTAAACGCAGTATCAAACACCTTCCGAAGAGAATAGCATTTAACCAAAAAGCGGTCGCACGGTTCCTTAACGGTTCCGTGTGGCCTCTTGCTTTGTCGGTTTTAAATATTGTTTATTCTTTTCGTCGCAGAAGGGCAATGCCCAGCATCGCCGCAGCCGAAAGCGCCATCAGCAGTGCCAGTACAGCCACCGGCAGCGTGTCACCGGTCTGGGGGATCGCACCAACTGTCCCGGTGGCAGCTGCTGCGGGTTCCGATGCCGCGGCGGCGGCCGGTTTGGATGTGCTGCTGACCGTAATCGTTTGCTGGTTTTGCACCGGGGTCGACAAGTTGTCTTTCTGGGGGGTATCGGGGGTGGGTTCCACCGCCTGGTCACCCAGTTTTCCCAGATAGAGATCGTCCACTGCGCCCCAGCCCCCGGGCTGGATGTCCAGCAGGATGCCCGGCGTAACGACGGTTTCTTCCGTCAGCGTAAAGGTCAGCGAGGGCTGCTGCCAGTCGCCCCACTGGGTACCGGCAAAATCCGCGGAGGCCAGCTCACTGCCATCCGCATCGGTCACGGAGATCCGGCCGGAAGCCCCCTCCCCCTGCATGTAGAGGGTAAACGTGTACTGTCCGGGCTGCAGCGTCACCGGGTCATGCTGCACAGTGACCGTGCGTGCAGCCGCAGAATAGAAATGAAGATACCGTCTGCCGCTGTGCAGGTTGCCGGGTTCCTTTTCCGTAACGCCGTTGCCCGGCCAGTTTTCTGAAAGAGTATACCCTGCATTTCCATCCTCGAAGCCGGGATTTTCCAGCAGATTGGGGTAAATGACAGTCAGCGTGCAATGAACTTCCACCGTCACAGGGGTATCAGCGGGTATCACCGTTACAGTACCCTGCACAGTATAGCTACCCGTCGGCAGAGTGTTCAGATCCAGCCTGGCAGTTTCCCATACCACGGGGGCTGTCTCGCTGGTACCGTCGCTGTAATACACAGTAGTGGCGTCCGGCAGGGTGACAGCAGCGGTGCCGTCACTACCTGCCTCCACCGTAAGAACCGGGTTGTCGGCACTTTCCACTTTTTTAGGTGCCACCGAGCCGGTTTTCATCAGCTTCCAGACATACAACGACGCCAACGGTTTTCCATCGAAGTCAAACATTGCCTGATTGTCCACGGCCGAGCCGCCGTACCATTTTCCGGCGTCGTCGGGGTCATATTCTCCCGCATAGGAGGATGCCCAGCCGGAGCCGTATTGTTCCCAGGTAAGGCGGTTGGCAGCCACCTGCGCATCGTAGACTTCCCCTTCCAGACCGGAAACATTGTGCACCGGCTGCCATGCCGGTTCCCAGTAGAACAGGCCGATGCCGTTCTCCCCTACCGCAGTGACGGCGCTGGCCACGTCGGCCACCTCCGATGCCTGGCCCTGGACCGAGAATGCCCAGTTTTTACCGCTCATATTGCTGTTATCGTTGGAACCGACCCGCACGGTGTTGTCATGGCCGTCGCCGTCCTCCAGCGTAGTTGCCCAAGAAGTCTCGGCCACCATGACCTTCTTGCCGTAGGTATCGGCCACCTGCTGCAACACAGCGGTCAGGTCGTCCAACGAGCCATGCCAGTAGGGGTAGTAGGAGGAAGCAAACACGTCGTAGTTCACGTTATGGTCCGCCAGCTGCTTGGCGTATCCCGCATAGCGGCCTGCTGTTTCAGGATTGGTGAAATGGACAGCCGCCAGAATGGTGGTATTATATTCAGCCGCCACCGCATGGGCAGCATTCACACCGGCCGCAAACAGCTTGGCGGCAGCGTCCCAGCCGTCGGTTCCATACATCACACCGGCAATGCCGTTATTGGTTTCGTTGCCGATCTGCACCATCCCCACGTTGACCCCTGCATCCAGCAGCGTGCGCAGGCTTTCGGTGGTAAAAGTCGAAACCGCAGCAGCCTTTTCGTCCACCGTCATATCCTTCCACGCCTTGGGCGCCTGCTGTTTGCCCGGGTCGGCCCAGAAATCCGAATAATGGAAATCAATAAGCACCTGCATTCCTGCCTCGGTGGCCCACCAGCCTATCCGTCGGGCAGCTTCCAGGTCATTGTTGCCGCCGCCGTAGCCATGCCCCTGGGCATCATAGGGGTCGTTCCAGACCCGCAGGCGCACCCAGTTCACCCCCGCGTCGGCCAGCTGGGCCATAAAGGCCTTTCCCTGGGCTTCCACGGAGTCTCCCAGCGGGTTACCGTCCGCATCCCGGAACACTACCCCGCTGTTGAGCAGCGAGAGCAGTGAGGAAACGTCCACGCCGCGGATAAAATCACCGTCGGAACCGGCTACATAGGGCACGGTAATCTCGGCCTCCACCGGATCCGGGGCAGGCTCCTGGGGTTCCTCCACGGCCGCAGCTTCCACCGCCGCAAAAGCGATGGCCAGACGGTCCGTCTCGGTTTTCAGCTCCGCCGCCAGATAATAGGTTCCCTCACCGGGCAGCGTGGCGTCGGCAGTTAGGCTGTGCCCGCTGTTTTCATCGTAATTGCTGAATACGGCATCCACCGGGGCGCCTTCATGCCCTGCCTGCCACTGGTCGGCCCAGAACCACAGGTACAGTCCCTCTGCCGCCAGGTCTGTAACCGGTTCCCCGTCCTTGCAGACCACCGCGCTCAGGTGGACGGTATCTCCTGCGGTCACACTGTTGGTATCCGCCGTCAGTGCCACGGTATACACCGGCGTCTCGGGCGCGGGCGAGGTCACTTCCTCCTGCCGGACCAGTTCCAGATCATCCAGGCCCCCCAGCCATCCGGCGTACACGGCAGCGTCACACCCACGGTGTACTCCCCCGTCGTTTCCACAGCGAAAGTTTCTTCCAGCGTGTCCCAGCTGCCGTAGCCGGTCAGTGAGGTCCGGGCGCCGGTCTGGGAACCGCAGAAAAGCAGCGCCTCACACTTTTCTCCCTGTACGGAGGCGCGCATCATATAGTTGCCTGCCTCCAGCGTAACGGTCTGGCTGACCGTCACCGTCGCCTCGTTGGGGCTCCACCAGTGAAGCATGGCGGCATCGCTGCCGTCAGGGTCCTTGCGATCGATGACGGTCTGGGATTCCGCTTCGCCACCCCAGTCAGAGGCCGTGCATGTCCAGGGGCTGTCCCCGCCCCAGATATCCTGGTCGAAGCTGCCATCCTGCAGCAGGTTAACGGCATTTTCCTGAGCCGCCGCAGCAGGGGCAAGGACCAGCAGCATGGCCAGGGCCAGCAGGGCGCTGAAAATACGCCGGACGCCAAAATATTTTTTCACAGATTTCACCTCTTTATAAAAATGAGGGGGCCGCTGCACGACAAAGCGTTCGCAGCGGTCCCCTTCCGGATTCATTCTGCGCAAAGCGCGGGGCTCCGGCCAACAATTAGCCCTTGTCCGCGCCGGAAGTAATGCCCTCCACGTAGAATTTCTGCATAATGACGAACAGGACCGAAATGGGAATGGATACCAGCACACCACCGGCACAGAACAGTGCAAAATAATTGTTGACCAGTGTGCGGGAAAGCATGTTGTACAAGCCAATGGCCACCGTCCAGTCCGAGCTAACACCCGAGTTGAGGATCATCTTGGCCATAACGAAGTCGGTCCAGGGCATCATAAAAGAATTGATGATGGTATAGACCAGGATCGGGCGGGACATGGGAATGACCACCTGCAAAAAGATGCGCGCTTCCGACGCACCGTCCAGCTTGGCGGCCTCCCGCAGGGAGGCTGGCACCGTATCAAAGAATCCCTTGCAGATCAGGTAGCCCAAGCCCGAGGAGCCGGCATACACCATGATCAGACCGGCGTAGGAGTTGGTCAGGTTCAGATACCGCAGCACGAAGTAGACGGCGATCATGGCCAGCACACCGGGGAACAGGTTGACGGTGACAGAGAGGTTCTGCAACAGACGGCGGCTCTTGAACCGGCAGCAGCTGAAGGCGTAGGCCACCATCAGCACAAAGCAGGTAGAGATCACGCAATTGAGGCAAGCCACAACAAAGGTATTGGCAAACCACTGCGGGAACTGTGCCACACTGTCAGGATGGAACAACACGTCGATGTAATTGTCCAGGGTATAACTTTCCGGGAAAAAAGTGGTGATGTTGATACCGCGATAGCTGGAGAAGGAAGTGACCAGCAGCCAGACGATGGGCACCAGCCAGACCGCCGCCAGAATAGCCAGCACCAGATGGCGAAGGACGCTGCCCACACCGCGCCGGATTTTGCCCTGGCGCAGCTGCTTTTGGGTGGAAGCTGTCATAACCTGCGTCAAGAGAACGTCGCCTCCTTCTTATTGATAAAGCGGAAACATACCACCGTAAATACGGCGCAGATGATAAAGACCATAATGCCGATGACCGCGGCCATCTTGTAGTTGTACTGCTCCTGTGTCAAGCGGAACAGCCAGGTTACCAGCAGGTCCACTTCCTTGCCGCTGGAGGCAGCCATGGCCTGGTCGGTGGTGACGTAGACGTCCTGTGTCAACAGGTAGATGACGTTGAAGTTGTTGATGTTCTTTACGAAGTCGGTCACCAGCGCCGGGCCCTGTACGTTGAGCAGGTACGGCAGCTTGATGAAGAAGAACATCTGCACAGGGTTGGCGCCGTCAATGCGGGCGGCTTCCAACATATCGCCGGGAATGTTCATCAGCACACCGGTGGCAATGAGCATCTGGTAGGGCACGCCTACCCAGATGTTAATAAGAATAATCATCACCTGTGCCCAGCCCGCATTGGTCAGGAAAGGAATGTACTCCATGTTGGCGCCGATCAGACCGGCATTGCGCAGCAGTTCGGTGACACCGAAGTTGGCCATCATGGTGTTGAAGATGCCGTTGTCGCTGAAGAAGTTGCGCACCAGCAGCAGGGTGACGAACTGGGGCACCGCAATGGTGATGACAAAGAGCGTACGCCACAGCTTGGGCAGCTTGGTTTTTCGGTCATTGATGAACATGGCCAGAAAAACACCGCCGAAGAAGTTGGTGAAGGTGGCAAAGAACGCCCATACCAGCGTCCAGACCAGGATCTTGCCGAAGGCATACCCAAAGGTAAGGGAGAGCGCCTGCCCGCCGCCGAACAGGGTGAGAAAGTTGGTCATACCCACCCAGGTAAACAGCGAGTTGGGCGGCATATGCTGCTGGTCATAGTTGGTGAAGGCCACCGCAATGAGGATGAAAAGCGGTATGATGGTGAAGATCACCACGCCCAGCACCGGCAGCGTCAACAGGGTAACGTAGAACTTCTCGTTCAGGTAAGCGCGGATATCTTGGCCGAAGCTGTTGGTTTTTTTGCCGGCCTGACGGATTTTTTGCAGTTGATAGTTGGAGGTTACCACCGCCATAGCCGATGCCAGCAGCGCCACGATAACCACCAGGGCAATAACGCTAAGTAGCAGAATGGCAAAGGAGTTGTCATAATTGTTGACTTCGTTTTTCATGGTCGCCGGATTGAAGACCATTTCCATCTGGACGGTGCCCAGCGTACCGAATTTCATCAGGTTGGGAATGCCTGCCACGCCCAGATAGTAAAGGCCGAGCCCCTGCACCAGCGTGACCAGCACTGCTTTGATCAGCTGGCCGTGGCCGATGTAGCCAAGCCCCCAGATGAGGAAGGACAGTTTGGTGAAGATGTCACCGTGAACCAACGCATGGCCGAATTTTTGCAGGAAGTTGGGTTCTTTGCCGTCTGTACGCAGCGGCGCTTCAAAAGCCACTTCTGCCACCGTGTCCACTCCTTTCAGTCAAATATATACTCACATGAAAGCCGGCACTGCCACAGGTAAGTGCCGGCCGGATGGTTTGCTGCCGCACAAGCGGCGAAGATTACTGAGCCACCGGAGCGGTAATGCCGGCTACGGCATCATCCACCAGCTGCTGAGTGGTCTTGCCCTGCGTGTCACCGGAGACCAGGATCTGGCCCAGGCTGGCAGCGGGATCCCAATAGTTGGTACCCACGCGCTGCAGATCCGCGTAATCACTCTGATCGGCCAGGGCGGCAATGGCGGGAGCGGACTGGACTTCCTCGGAGGCATTCACATTGATGTTGGAGGGGCCCAGGTTGCGCACTTCAAAGCGCTTTTGCTGATTGGCCTCGTTGGTAATGTAATCGGCCAGCATCATGGCCACGCCCACATTGGCGCTGTGGGGGTTGACACCCACCAGCTTGTAGCCGGCGAAGGAGCTCATCTGGACCTGCTCCCCGTCCAGGGTGTAGGTGGGCAGCTTGGCGGCGGCGTAGTTGTCGCCCCACTTTTCCTGGGCCACATTGGCATTCCAGGTGCCGCTGACAGCGGCGCAGACCGTGCCGTTCTGGATGCCGGAAACGATGTCGGCATCGGAAGCGCAGACAAAGGCGGTGTTGGAGGCCATGTCCATGATGGCCTGAGCCACGTCGGCGCCGGGCTCCTCGTTCCAGTTGCAGACGGTGTTGACACCATCATCGGCCAGGGTGGCCTGCAGGCCGGCACCGGCAAAGAAGCTGTAAATGTACCAGCCATCGTTGACGGTCATATCAAAGGTGCGGCCAGCGGCAGCGGCGGCGGCCAGGATGCCGTCCACCGTCTGGGCGTCTTCCGGGCTGATGACACTGCTGTCATAGTACAGGAAGTAGCCGTTGTCGGCGGTCATGGGATAGGCGTAGAGCTTGCCATTGAGGGAGGCAGCTTCCACCGAGCCTTCCAGATTGCGGCTCTTCACGTCGTCGGCGTTGAGGGAGACTTCCTGCAGGGCACCGGCTGCCACCAGCTCGTTGAGCTGGTCATCAGCGAAGGCAAAAACGTCCGCGGCGGCGGTGGGGTCGGTCAGGATGTTGTCCTTGGTATCGGCCTCGGAGCAGGCACCGATGTTGATGGTGATGTTGCCCTTGTCCTTGTTCTCCTCAATGAAAGCGTCAGCCATCTCGCGGAGCATGGTCTGGTCTTCTTCGGCGCCCCACATGGTCAGCGTCACGTCACCCCAGCTGGCAGCCTCCTCAGAGGTAGCGCCGCTGGTGGAGGTCGTTTCAGCGGCCGATTCGCTCTGGCTTCCGCCGCAGGCAGCCAGCGACAGCGCCATGGCAGCCGCCATGGCCAGGCTCAATTGCTTCTTCATGATATCTTCTCCTTTTGTAGCAAGCACGGCGCACCGCGCTTCGATTTGTTGTTGCGCCGATATAGCGCAATTCATTGCAACATCTATTATACAGAGGGCCGGTTCTTTCTGCAATACATTATTATTACAGTGTTTTTTGTGCAATCTGTGCGAACATTGCGCGGTTTTTTCAGTTCGAGTGCGCAATGTTGCGCCGCTCGTTTTTTCTTTTCCTTCCCCTGTGGCAAAGAATCCTGCCTGTGTACGAAAAAAGCCGCCCACCGTGGTGCGGCGGGCGGCTTGCAAAACTGTCTGTATAATTTTTAATGGGTGGAATCCCGTAAAATAACCTGATACCCTTCCACCTGTCGAGTATTGATCTGCTTGCCGGCCAGGATATCCAGCAACATGCGGCAGGCAGATGCCCCCAGCCGCTCGGCATCAAATTGCACCGCTGACACATTGGGAACTGTGTTCAGCAGCAGTTCGCTGTCGTACAGGCTAGCCACCTGCAGATCCTGCGGCACCCGGATATGTCGGGCATGCAGTGCCTGCATCACATCAAATGTCAGGCGGTCATCGCCGCACAGCAGGCAGTCCGGGTGATGATCCAGTACCGCCTCCAGTGCGTCGGAACGCTGGGCAGCGCTTTCCACGCCGTCCTGTATCAGGCGGCGGTCCTGTGCAACGCCGAACTCAGGCAGCGCCCGCATGTAGCCCCGCATACGGTCGATATTGACCGTGTAGGTGGTGGTTCCCACAATCAGTGCAATGCGCCGGGCCCCCAGCCTCAACAGCAGCCGGGTCATCTCGTAGGAGGCTCCCACCTGATCGTTGTCTACCTGGGGAATGGAAGTATCTTCACACCGGCCAATGACCACATAGGGTACGTGGTACTGCTGCAGCAGATCCAAACAGGGATCATCCTCCATAGCGCGGGAGAGAATCACCCCGTCGGTTTTATGGTTGGAAAGCTGCCGTTCCAGCTGGCTGGTGTCGGAAGCGCTGGCATAGCACAGCAGCAGATCGTAGCCCCGCTGGGCTGCCATCATGCTGATACCGCCCATACATTTGCGAAGAAACGGCAGGTCCAAATGAACAAAATGCGGCGGAATGATCATAGTCAGGTTATGGGTAGCGGTTTTCTCGGTCCAGCGGGCGCGCACGGTAGGCGCCGCACCGGTACTGGCCACATAAGCCCGCACCCGGCTGCGGGTGGCTTCACTGATGCGGCCCTTGCCGGACAACGCACGGGATACAGTTGTTTTGGATACCCCCAATGCTTTGGCAATTTCCTCAATGGAGATAGAATCTCCCTGCATTTCTGCCACAGTGATGCCCCCCTGTCAAATTGGCGCAACTCGTTGCGCCAATTTCAGGATACCAGCTTTTTTTCTGCTTTGTCAAGTTTCCAGCCCAAAATCCGTCATAACTACCAGCTTTGTACAGCAAAAATCAGCATTTTGACAAAAAACCGCGCCCCCACGGGGACGCGGCCGCATACGCATATGGAATCAGAGGATCCGTCGGGATCCCTCGGCATCGGTCTTCCAGACCGCCGTGCCATAAGCAGGCAGGACAACTCCCAGCGCCTCCACCGGCGCAGGGTTGCAGCTCTGCACAAACAGCAGCCCCTCCCGCCGGGTGGCCAGCACACCATCAGGCAACGGCATCGCGGTCGCCGGTTCCAGCCCGGCTTCCCGCGTCAGAGCGTTATAAAATGCCTGATAGAAGTCCGGCGTGAAGCGGCTGGCCAGGTAGTAGGCCCGGCCCTGGCCGTAGGGGTGTACAGCCACAGCGGGCGCACCGGCAAAATAGTCCTCCCCGTAGAGCAGCAGCGGTGTGGCGGGCGATTCTTCATTCAGTACCGAAACCTCGCACAGTACGCTGGCCTGGGTGGCAGGCAGCGGCAGCGGTGCGTTTTCCACAGGCTGGCAGCTACGGGTTTCCCCGTCGTAAAGTCCGTCGATCTCGGCGCGGCGCAGCCCCAGCAGTTCTGTCAAACCGTACGGAGTGTCCCCAAGGCGGCAGAGATCGCTTTCATCCACCACGCCGGTCCACTGGCTGACCACCACCGTACCGCCGGCACGGACAAAGTCGCAGAGTTTTGCGGCAAAATCTTCCCGCAGCAGGTAGAGCATCGGCACCACCACCAGGCCGTAACCGGTCAGGTCTGCATCCTGGCCGATCAAATCCACCGTGATGCCGGCACGGGCCAGGGCATTGTAATGACAGGCCAGTTCCTTCCAATAGCCCATGCCACAGTTGCGGGGGCCGCTGGACCCTTCCATAGCCCAGAGATTGGGCCAATCATGGACCAGGGCCGCCTGACGGGGCCGCTGACGGCCCGCTGCACAGGCCAGTTCCTCCAGCGCGGCGCCTACCTGAGCGGTTTCTCGGAAGATTCGGGTATCGGAACGGCCATCATGCCCCACCACCGAACCGTGGAATTTTTCCTCTGCACCACGGCTGGCACGCCACTGGAAGTAACAGACGCTGTCCGACCCATGGGCCACCGCCTGCAGGGCACTGAGCATCGCCATGCCGGGCTTCTTCTGTTTGGTCACCGGCTGCCAGTTGGTAAAGCTGGGGCTGGACTCCATCATCAGGAACGGCTTGCCTTTCAAGGAGTAGAACAGGTCATGCATCATGGCAGTATCCAGCGCGGTCTGTTCCACCGTCTCGGTAGCCTTGTGCCAGGTGGGATAGTTGTCCCAGCTGACTACATCCAGCTCTCTGGCCAGGTCATGGTAGTCGATATCGTGGAAGCGGTACATCAGGTTGGCGGTAAACCGAGCCTTGGGGGCCAGGGCCCGCACGCAGTCCCGCTCAAATTTGAAAAAGTCGATGTGGCGGCTGCTGACAAACCGTTTCCAGTCCAGCAGCAACCCCTGCACCGCATCCTCCCCTTGGGGCGCCGGGCTCTCGATCTGTTCCCAGTCGGTGTAGTCATGGCTCCAGAAATGTGCGTTCCAGGCCTTGTTCAGCGCTTCCAGGCTGCTGTACCGGCGCTGCAGCCAGCGGCGGAACTCCGCCTGGCAAAGCGGACAGTGACAGTCGCCGCCCATCTCATTGGAGATGTGCCACAGAATCACCGCCGGGTCTTCACCAAAACGGCGAGCCAGTTGTTCATCGATGGCACGCACCTTTTCCCGGTAGAGCGGTGAGGTATAGCAGTAATTCTGCCGACGGCGGAACAGTTCCCGCGTGCGGTCGCTGCGCACTCTGCGAACTTCGGGGTATTTTTGTGCCATCCAGGCAGGTCGCGCCGCACTGGGGGTGGCCAGAATGGTGAAGACACCGTTGGAATACAGGTTGTGGATGATATCCGCCAGCCAGTCCAGATGGCAGTCCCCTTCCCGGGGTTCCAGCAGCGACCAGGAAAACACACCCAGGGTGACCACATTCACATGTGCCTGTTTCATCATGGCAACATCCTGCGCCAGAATATCCGGCCGATCCAACCACTGTTCGGGATTATAATCCCCACCGTGAAGAAGTTTTTCTCTCTGCATACCTTTGCCTCCGCGAGATTGCGCAATGTTGCGCATATTCACAAATCTATTTTAGCATCAGTATAGCAGGTCCAGCGCAGATACGCAATGGGATAGCGCAAGTTTTTTGGGATATTTTGCGCAATTTATGCGTCACATGTTGCGCTTATCAATAATTATGAACTCGTGAAATTTTACAGCAGGACGAATATTCAAGATAAATGGCTCTTTCCCTTGCCACTGCTCTACCTCTTCCTCTTCTTCAGGACGAAATACCAGTTGCTTTCCTTGTTCCATATCACATACGGTAAATCATCTAACTGTTCATCAGAATTCCACATCTTTTAGAGGTCAGGTTTCCCCCTGCTAATCCCTAGAAGTACATTATACTAATGACATCCCGCTGAGGCGCCGCATTTATGTTATAATATTCTTAATTTATGTACACGCCCCACCATAGCCGAGGGTTGTCTTACCGCTAAAGCAAACAAAACAGCCGCAATATTGATTGCGGCTGTTTCTGGTACACCATCGGGGACTCGAAACCAGGCCCACTATTAAGAGTCAGTTGCTCTACCAAATCAACAATACTAATGGTATACCATTTTCTGATGCAGCCCAACATTCCTATACCGTCGCCTTCTCAACAGAATCGCATAGCGTAACAATATAATCACCCTATTACTCCATCCTTTTTGTCCGTTCAATGATCCGCATCCGGCAGAAATTTTATCGAAATACTGTACCGGAAGGAACAAAAGCCGCTTGATCCTGTATTACCAGAAACCAAACGGCTAAAAAAGGGTGGCTATTCTCTTGTGTGAGTTTTGGCAAGTCCATCCGGGATTTCCACGTTCAGGCTATGCCGTGAGAAACTGTTTCCGTGTTCTGCCTTATTCGCAATAAAGCTCTGGATTTTTCCAGGTTGTTACATTCTGATGTCCTGCGCTCAGCGCTCCGTCTACAGGAATGGCCGCACCGGTGATGTAGCGGGCCATATCGCTTGCCAGGAACAAAGCCATCCAGGCACATTCCATCGGATCTCCCATTCTGCCTGCCGGGCAGTCTTTCGCAAACATGGTCATTGCAGCTTCCGGAATATCACCGAAGATGCTGGTCTTTGTATATCCGGGGCAGATTGCATTGACCGTAATTCCATAGGCGGCGTAATCCAGCGCTGCGGCACGGGTCATACCGACTACGCCGAATTTTGTTGCGGTATACAGTGCCTGTCCCCGCTGCGGAACAAGTCCGGCCACCGATGCGACATTGATCAGGAATCCGCCTTTGGATTTGCTGCGGAAAATCGCCTCCGCTGCGTACTTCATACCGGCAAATACACCTTCGCTGTTGAGCGCAAAAATCCGCTCATACGCTTCCATATCATATTCATGCAAGGGATTGCCGCCCATGCCGATTCCGGCATTGGATACAAAGCCGTCCAGCCGGCCGTAGATTTCCACCGCTTTCTCCACCAACGCCTTGATCTGTGCAGGATCACTGCAGTCGGTACGGACAAAGGCTGCATCGCCGCCTTGCGCAACGATTTCCGCTGCCACCTTTTGCCCCTGTTCCTCACTGCGTGCGGCCAGCACGACTTTCATTCCATTGGCGGCAAACGCACGTGCAATCGCTTCGCCAATGCCTCTGCTTGCACCGGTCACAACGGCAACTTTGCCCTGTACGCTTTCGAAAGTAGCTTTCATAATATTTCTCCCTTCGCTCTGCCTTCTCTTTGTTTTTATCCCGGGATTCGGTTCAGGAATTGTGCACTGACCTGCGCGCTTTTCACCGGACTGCCGTCGATCCAGTTGCGGTGACTCTCCAGAATCACCGCCTCCACGTTGACCTGCAGGGCCTGTTGCAGCAGGCCGTCCAGATCCATGTTGCCGGTACCCAGTTCCATACTGTCGGTTTTCAGGATAGGGGTCACCGCAGATCCCTGTACCCGACTTCCCCGGTCGTTAATGTGCCACAGCTTCATGCGGGAGCCAAGGTGTTGCATCCAGGCAAGGGCGTTGGCGCCGCCCTCGGTGAACCAGTAACTGTCGAACTCAAAATTCACAAACCGGGGATCGGTCTCCTCCAGTAAAATGTCATAGGCCCGTTTTTGAGCATTTACCCGGCGCAGCTCACAGTTATGGTTGTGGTAGAGCAGTTCCACGCCCTCCTGCAGGAGTGCCTCCCCTGCTTTGTTCAGGCGGGCGGCCAACTCGCGCACGGAAGCTTCGTCCCCGTAGTCAAACCGATACATGCCGGTAATGACCACATACCTGGTCCCGAAGCTCCGGGCTTCCTGCGCCACTGCTTTCGCGTCCCGTTCCAGACTGCCCAGATCGGTGTGCAGGCTGACCACTGACAGGCCCGCCTCCTGCACCAGCTTGTGCCAGTCCAAATTTTCCCCCTTGCCCACCGGCATACCGGCGGCCTTGGTCAGCAACTTGACCATGAACCCGATGGGATGAATCATAAAACCGCACAGCTCGATACCATCGTACCCAGCGGCCTTGAGTGCGGCCAGCGTTTCCCGGGCCTGGGTTTCATTGTTCAGTACCGTTCCCAGCATAAATTGCTGGACTGCCTTTTTGGGCATGGCTCACCCCTCCATTCTGATGATTTCGCCGGTGGTGATGCCGTTTTCGTTGAAGCTGTCCACACAGACGTAATATGTCTGCCCCGCCACGAGGGTGGACAGGTTTACCTCGTCGGCACCGTAAACCAGCCAGCTGTGGTAGAGTTTGTCGGGAGCAATGCCATAGCGCACATTGCAGCCCTGCGCATCTTCCAGATGCTGCCAGTGCACCTTGCCGTCCAGCGGGCTGACCCGCACGGCGGAGGCTCGGGCCCGGGCGGGTTTGTCCCCGTCCCCGTTGCCGAACACCCGCAGCCCGCTGATGCGCAGGGTTTGACCGTAGGGCAGTTCGCCGCCTGTCACCCGCACATACCGGGCACGGATGCCTTCAGGGTATTCATAATATCCGTTGGAACATTCCCGGGCCACCGTTTCCCGGGCGGTCCAGGTGGCCCCATCCAGGCTGGTTTCCACCGTATAACGAGAAATCTGCGGTTGCAGTTCAATGTGCCGGGTCTTGCGGGCATCCCCGTAACTGTCGGCGGGAAAGTCCACCACCACACCTTCATCGGCCAGATTCACCTGAATGGCCCGGATGTCCTGTTCTTTTTCCAGGTCCACGCAGAGCCACTGCCCGGGAGCATCGCTGCCCGCACTCCACCAGTCCCGGCAGGTCTCGTTCACCGCCAGGGCCGGGTTGCTGCCCGCTGCCGTGGAAGAGGCGGTGACCGGCTTGCGGTAGCTCAGCAGCATCCATTCCGGCTGCCAGTTTGCGGCATCAAAGGTGCCCGCCGGGATGCGATGAGGATAATCGGCAAAATTCTGATTGCAATACAACACTCCGTCCCGGTCGAACCCCGCCGGGAACAGCCCCACCCGGCGCTCGAAGTCGTGGTTGACCGAGATGCGCATGGTGGCGGCATGCCAGTAGTTGCCGTACCGGTCTGCGATGGTGCTGCCGTGGCCCGCACCGGTCATGAATCCGCCGGGCACCGCCGAGAAGGGGTTGGACACCTGCAGGGTGAAGGGTCCCAGCGGAGAATCCGACGTATAGACGCCGTCGGCGTAGGTGTTGTACTGGGTGCCGGGGCAGGCATACTGCAGGTAGTAGGTGCCGTTGTGCTTGGTCATGTAGGCCCCCTCGATGTAGGGCTTGCCCACCGCGAAGAACATGGCGGCCAGATCGTCGGTGCTCATGCCGGGGATGTGCTGCATCTCCGGAGGGAATTCCAGTTTGCCGGTGGCGGGATTGTAGTGCTGTTTCAGCGCCTGGTACACCACACTGGCCTCCCGGTCCACCACCCCATTGTCGCCGGGGCGCTCGTAACCAAGGGACTCTTCCTGTCCGAAGATCAGTTCCTTCTTTTCCCCGATGGGGGTCATGGTTTTGGGGTCCATCTCCACGCCCCAGATGGGGGTGGTATTGGAGCAGCCCCAGTAGAGATACACCCGGCCGTCATCGTCCCGGAACAGGTCGGGATCCCAGAAGGCGAAGGGCGCGCTGACCTGCTCAAAGGGTTCGTGCAAAGGGTCCTTGGAACGCAGGATCGGGCAGTTTTTCCCCTTGCGGCTGGCGCAGAAATACAGGTACTCCCCCACCTGCCGTACATCGGGGGCATAGTCGTAGATCAACAGACCCGGGTCGGAGTGGAATTCCCAGTGCAGCAGGTCGTCGGAGTACCAGAACCCCGCCGACATAGAGACAAACAGGTAGTATTTCTCCTTGAAAAACACCAGCGTAGGATCAGCGCCCTCCCGGAAGCCCTCAACGCGGGAACCTTCCTTCATATGCTGGTAGCGGTAACCCAGATCCAGGGGATTACAGTAGGTCTGCTTCATGGTGTTCACTCCTTAGAAATGCCCTGCAGCACACGGTTGAGCTGCTTAATATCCTCAATGTCGGTGCCGGCCTGCCTGAGCATGCCCTCAATGGTCATCCGCTGCATGGCCCGCTGCATCATAGCCACCAGAGCCGGGTTGTCCTTGACGGCGGCCGCTACATCCCCCCGGGAGGCGGCGGCCTTATCACCGATTTGCTTGAGGATGGGGCCCACCTTGGCATCGGCCATAGCGGCAGCCATATTGTCCTTGACGCTCCAGCAGGTCTCGTCCAGCTCATCGTCGAACCAGTTGGTTACTTCCCGCCGGTTGGCCATGGCGTAGGCCGGGTTGGGGGTATCCACCCGGTTCACCAGAATCACACTGGAATAGCCGCCTGCCCAGGCCTCGATGGAATGTTTGCCGGTAATGGGCACCCGGAAGGTAAACACTTTATCCCCCTGCTTTGTCTCCTGCAGCCTTCCATCCACATAGAGAGCCACTTCCGGCAGGTTGGAGTAGACCTTCACCTCCGTGACATCCTCGGCCCGGTCCACATACCGGCTGCCGCAGGTGTGCACAAAGGCATCCTTGCTCCAGTATGCCTTGTAAAGGTAGAAGGCATCCTTTTTGATCTTGCGGTCAAAGGTGACAAGCCCTTTCTGGTTTTCGCCGTTCTTGCCGCCTTCGTCCCGGCCATCGGCGGCAAAGTCAAACATATTCCAGACGTGAGTGGCCCACAGCCAGGGACGGTCCGCAATCATTTTTGCCATGTGCTCATGATAGACACATTGGTATGTCTCGGTGTAATCGCCCCGTTCGGGGGCGGAAGTCTGGTAGGCGGGGTTGGCGTCGGCACCATACTCACTGAAGCCGATACACCGGTCGGGATACTTGGCATGGTATTCGTCAAAGAAGTCGTCGTTCTGGTCCAGTTCGCCCAGGTACCAGCCAAAATACAGGTTATAGCTGTTCACATCGGGGATTTCCAGAATGGGACTGGTGATCTCCAGCATAAAGACGTTGGCCATGGTAGTGGGCCGGGTGGGGTCCAGACGATGGGCCAGGTCGTTGAGGGCACGGTGGTTTTCCAGCAGTTCCTCATTCACCGGGCTGGCAGCGGTGATCTCGTTGGAAAGCCCCCACACCGCGATGCAGGGGTGGTTGTAGTTCTGGACGATGAGTTCTTCCATCTGGGTCAGGGTGTTGGCCCGGCCATTATGCATGTGCATCGTGATGTAGGGAATCTCGGCCCAGATGACCAGGCCCTTCTCGTCGCACAGGTCATAGAAAGCCTGGGCGTGCTGGTAGTGGGCAAGCCGGATGGTGTTGGCGCCCATTTCCAGAATCAGGGCCAGGTCCTCCTCCATCATCTCTTTGGTGATGGCAACGCCCACCCCCTTGCGGTCCTGATGGCGGGAAACGCCCCGCAGCGGGTAGGAGCGGCCATTGAGGAAGAAGCCCTCTTGCGGGTCGATCTCGAATTTGCGGCAGCCGAACCGTGCGGACTGCATTTCGCCGTTATCGAGGCTGGCAGTGACGGTGTACAGATAAGGGTCGTCCAAACCGTTCCACAGACGGGCATTTTCCAGCGTGAAAACAGCCTTGGCGGTACCGTTCTCCACCGGAGCGCTCATTTCCTGGCCATCCAGGGTAAAGCGCACTCTGTCGGCGTCCACCACAAGGGCCTCCACCGTCACCTCGCAGCGGCGGGTTTCCAGGTCGGTGACCACCGGGGTCACCTTCACCGGCACCGCGCCGTTTTCCTCCATAGCAAAGTGGGCGGCGGGTAAAATGTGCAGCGTCACCTCCCGGTAGATGCCGCCGTAGAAGGTAAAGTCCGCCTTCTGGGGGTAGACGGTGTCGTTGTCGCTGTTGTCCACCTCGACGGTGAGGTTGTTTGTGTCCTGCAGCACATCGGTGATATCCACCCGGAAGGTGGAATACCCGCCCTTGTGCTCGGCCACCTTCTGCCCGTTCAGATTGACCACCGCTGTCATAGACACGCCGTCAAACTGCAGCACCGCCCGGCCGCCTTCCGGCAGCCGGATAGCCGGCAGCTGAAGGGCGTAAGTACAGCTGCCACGGTAGTAATCGTTTCCGCCGTCTTGCCCATCCACCGCATTCCAGGTGTGGGGCAGGGTCACGGGTTCGCTGTGTTCCTCCTTGGTGAAGGTCCAGCCTGTATTCAATACGATCGTTTCACTCATGGAAAACACTCCTTCTCCGGTCTTAGGGCAAAAAACCGAAAGGGGCAAACCCTTTCGGTTTTTGTGTGGGTTTACTTCAACTGTTCGGCAAAAAGCTCGGCCCGGGCAGCGGCTTTCTTTTCAGCGATGCGCTTCTGTACATGGACCATCTCTTCCTTGGTCAGAGGGCAGTCGCGCATAGCCACCAAGGTAATGATCCATCCGATGATGGGCAGGCCAAACTTGAGGAACATGGCCATCCAGAAGATGGAGGTGGTGCAGGGATCGGTGGGCTGAGGCATGGTGGTGGTGTAACCCAGCAGCGCCACAGCACCGGTAGCAATGACCGCCGCGAAGGAGGTAATGAGCTTGTCCACCAGGCTGTAAGTGCCGGAAACAACCGCCGGGATGTACCGGCCGGAGCGATCCAGCTCAAAGTCGATAGCATCGGCCATGTAAGAGGTATTGGAGGTAGTAATGCACATGTTGGAACCGTTGAGCAACAGGTTCAGTACTGTATTGATGATCATTTCAGAACTGCCTATGACGCCAATTCGAGTCGGGTCGATGGACAGGAAAAAGACCACCAATACCACCGTGATGGCCATGCTGACATATGTCCAGGTCACAATTCCCTTCTTGCTGCCGTGCTTGCCCACATATTTGGCACCAAAGGCTGCAAAGAAGATGGAGGGCACCATACTGATGACCGTCAGGATGGTGGCCAGGCCCATGTTGCCGATGATGATGCCGTTGAACAGGGTGTTGATGACGGCCTGACTGGCCACTTGCTGGGCCAATTTGTCCGAGGCGTTGGAGGCAATGTAGCATTGCAGAGGTTTGTTGTGCATCAGCACTTCGATAATATCCCCCATTTTCAGCGGCTCAGACTTCTTGGTTCCCAGAAAAGTTTCGGGCTTGTCGTACGAGGATACGCCCAGGCAGACCAGCAGGGTGCCCACTGCGGCCACGACCAGCGTGATGGCGCAGGCAGCAGAGAGGAAGGCCTGGTTGTACTGGCCGCCGAACTTGGGCAGCAGCACTACGTTCATCACCATGGACATGGCCATGGGCACCAGATAATTGAAAGCGGTAGTCCAGACGCCGATGGTGGGGCGCTGGGTGGGGTCGTTGGTCATGATGGCGGGGATGGTCTGGGCTGTCATGTTGGTAACGGTGTAGCCAATGACGTAGCCCACATAGAGCAAAACAAAGACCGGCAGACCCAATCCTTTGGAAGAGAAGCCGGTGAACATACCGTAGAGGGCAGCCGCCTCAATGAGATAGCCAACCACCAGCAAAATACGCAGCTTGCCGAATCGGGTGTTGACCCGGTCATACACAAAGGCCAGAAGTGGGTCGGTGATCGCGTCCAGAATACGGGAGCAGGTCAGGATAATGCCCACTGCGGCGGTTGTGATGCCGTACCCGATACTGGCCGAATAGCTGGCCATACCAATCAGAGAGTAAACGCTCATACCCACAAGGCCATTGCAGGCGTAGCAGATAATTTGCCAGAGCTTGGCGCGGCGGTACTGGACGCCGTCGATTTCGCTGGCGCTGAGATGTTTTTTTGCCATACGGTTTTTCCTCCTTAAAAGTGTGCAGCGGTTTTATTTGTGCTCTCACTATAACAGACCGTCATCGCCAAGAAGAGTCAATTTTCAACAAATTGGTGCAATTATTCATGTAATTTCCCTGTACAATCTATTTTTTACCCCTTATTTTCAATTTTTACACCATAAGAATCCGACAGGTATGGTATGATACGGACAAGCAAATGGACTTTGATGTTTCGATAATAAAAGGAGGATTATCCATGCAGAAATTTGCAAAAGGATTTCTGGTGGGTGCTGCCACTGCGGCCCACCAGGTGGAAGGAAACAACATCCATTCCGACTACTGGGCCCAGGAACAGCTGCCCCACTCCAGCTTTACAGAACCAAGTGGCATCGCCTGCGACCATTATAACCGATATGAGGAAGATATCCGATTGCTTGCCGAAGCCGGACTTAACGCCTACCGCTTTTCCATTGAGTGGGCGCGCATCGAGCCGGAGGAAGGAAAGTTTGATGCCGGTGAAATGGAACATTACCGCCGGGTTATTGCCTGCTGTAAGGCCCATGGGGTAGAGCCGGTAGTGACCCTGCTGCATTTCACCAGCCCCAGGTGGCTGATCGCCAAAGGCGGCTGGGAGGCCGAGTCCACCATCTCCTATTTCAAGCGGTATGTCACGTATGTAATGGAACAGCTGGGCGATGCGCTGCACTATGTCTGCACCATCAACGAAGCCAACATGGGGCTGCAGCTGGCCGCGATCTCCAAGCGGTTCCGCCTGATGGCCGAACAGGCGGCCAAGACCGCTGCCGCCGCCGGCAAGTCCGCCGAAGGCACCGTGCAGGTGGGCATGAATTTCCAGAAGATGATGGAGAACATGAAATATGCCGCCGCTGAAAACGCCGGTGTATTTGGGGACCCGCAGCCCAAAATTTTTGTCAGCGAGCGTACCCCCGAAGGAGATCTGCTGGTCATGCGCGCCCACACCGCCGCTCGGGAGGCCATCCGGGCCATCTGCCCACATGTAAAGGTGGGCCTGACCCTTTCTCTCCATGACCTGCAGGCCCAGCCAGGCGGAGAACCCTTTGCCGAGGCGGCCTGGAAGGAGGAGTTTACCCACTACCTGCCCTATATTCAGGGAGACGACTTTCTGGGCGTGCAGAACTACACCCGTACTCTGTACGGCCCCACCGGCCAGCTGCCCGCCCCCGAAGGTGCAGAACTGACCCAGATGGACTATGAATTCTATCCCCAGGCCCTGGAACATGTACTGCGCCGGGCAGCCAAGGACTTCCACGGAGACCTGATTGTCACCGAGAACGGCATTGCCACCGCCGATGACACCCGTCGGGCAGCCTTTATCGAGCAAGCCCTGGCCGGGGTGCAGCGTTGTGTAGCCGACGGTCTGCCGGTGAAGGGATACTTCCACTGGAGCCTGATGGACAATTTTGAGTGGCAGAAAGGTTTTGCCATGAACTTCGGGCTGATTGCCGTGGACCGAACCACCATGGCCCGCACGCCCAAACCCAGTCTGGCGGTGCTGGGCAGTTACGTCGGGGATTAAAAGCCAGAAAGGGCTGTCTGTACGGCAGCCCGTTTTTCATGGTATAATAACGGCAAGCGAGGTGGTTCCGATGGAAGTTTTTCAGAGCATGGCATTGCTGGCAGAGCTGGTGAAGTGCGGCGGCCCGATTTTCACCTGGTGTTACGACGAAAAGGGAAACCTGCTGCGCAGCAACTGCCCGGACGAAGCCTTCCTGTCCGGTATTTTTGACCTGTTCGGCTGCAAACAGCAGATGATGGAATACGGTACCGCCCATGATACCCCCATTACGCTGGGAACCGCCCTGGGAATCCTGTGGGCAGTCGCTTTTGAAAAGGAAAACGGGAAGCTGAAACGTGCCTGGGTAATGGGGCCGGTCTTCTATCAGGATGTTTCCATGCGAGGAATTGAACAGGGCCTGCGCTATTACAGTCATCTGGAAACCAGTGTTTCCTGGACGATGCATCTGCAGCAGGTTCTGACCAAAGTTCCTGTACTGCAAAATACCATCCTGCACCGGTACACCTTGATGATGCACTATTGTCTGACGGGAATCCACCTGGAAATCAGTGATATCAACAGCGAAACTCCGCCCAAAGTCTATGATCCGACCTATACCCCTGCCCATGACCGCCACAAGGTCTGGATGGCAGAACAAGGTCTTTTACAGATGGTACGCACCGGGGATCTGAACTACAAACAGACACTGTCCAACAGCATGACCTTGAGTGCCGGTGTCCCGGTACACAGCGATGACGCCTTGCGTCAAAGCAAAATTTCGGTGATCGTGTTCACCTCCCTGGTGTGCCGTGCAGCCATTGAGGGCGGGCTCTCTCCCGAGGAGGCCTACTCTTTGGGTGACAGTTATATCCAGACTGCCGAGTCCGCCAAAACCCTGGACGATCTGAATCCGCTGAGCCTGGTGATGTACGATGACTTTATCCGCCGGGTACACAAATGCCGCACCAATCCCAAGCTCAGCCGTCCGGTCCAGCAGTGTGTGGATTACATCGAGATGCATCTGGACCAGAAAATCCGGGCCGCCGATCTGGCAGCCGTGGTGGGATATACCGAATATTACCTGACCCATAAGTTCAAGGCCGAAACGGGGCTTTGCATCAATGACTACATCAAGTTTGCCAAAATTGAGCGGGCAAAGGTCCTTCTGAAAAGCACCGACCAGACCGTACAGGAGATTGCTGCCGCCCTGTGTTTCAGTACCCGCAACTATTTCAGCCGGATCTTTCAGGAAGTCACCGGACAAACACCCGTAGAGTATAGGGGTGGATGAGACTTATTTTTTCCAGCACATCAAAACAGACAGCGAAGGAACTTCTTCGCTGTCTGTTTTCTTCTTTACAGAGAATATGCTGGCGGCTCCACGCCGGCCGCTCCGGCACACAGCGCCGCAATGGCCGCCGCCACCTGTTCCGGCGGCGCTTTCCGGTCACTGTGCAGCCAGTATGACATCACCCCGGAAGCCCCCGCAAACAAAAAGGTATTCTGCATTCCCCGCCAGCCGTCATCCGCCCCGGTGCGCTCTCCAGCGTCCATCCGCAGGTCCATATAGTGAAAACAACACCCCACCACCCGGTGCAGAAAGGCATCGTCCGGGCTCTGCCGCGCCAGAACTGCCAGAAAATCCTCGTCGTTCTGCAGCTTTTGCAGCATGGAAAGCAAAACCGCCTGCACACCCCGGTCTCGGGTACTCACCAAGACTGCTTCCAGCTGTTCCAGGGCCTGTTCCTCCAACTGTTCCATCAGATCATAACAATCCCGGAAATGCCGGTAAAAGGTTCCCCTGTTGATCTGCGCCAGGGTACAGACCTCTTTGACGGTAATCTTCTCCATCGGCTTTTGCTGCAGAAGTTGCCAGAAGGCGGTGGTGATGATCTCCCGTGTATAACGGGTACGCGGATCAGTTTTCATATTTGTGCTCCTTTTTGCAACAGCCAGACGCTTTATGTCGCACAAAGCAACAGCTGCCGCTCTATTGCTGATTGCGCCGGTTCTTTTTCCTCAGTATACTGAAAGGCAGAAGAAAAAGCAACACGTGTTCACAAAATCATCATGCGTTCTTTTAAAAGGAGGACTTTCTGTGCAGAGCGAACGGCTGTTCAAAGAGGCGCCTGTCTGGCAGGCTATCGGTGCGCTGGTGGGCCCCTCTGTCCTATCGGTTCTGGTCATGATCATCTATAATATGACCGACCTGTTTTTTATCGGATTGCTGCAGGATACCGCCCTGACCGCGGCGGTGGCGGTGGTGGGGCCTGTTTTCACCCTGGCTTCTGCCGGTGCCACTGTGCTGGGCATGGGCGGTTGTGCCGTGGTGGCCGGTTCTTTGGGCGCTGGCGACCGTCAGGACGCCCGGTGCGTTTCCAGCCTTTGCGGTTGGTGTGGCCTTCTGACCGGCGTACTCCTGGCCGTGGTACTGAATCTGTTCTGTGAACCGATTTTGTATTTGCTGGGCACCAATGCCGAGATCCTGCCTTACGCTACCCATTACCTGCGCATCCTGGCTCTGGGTGCCCCGGCCATGATCTTCTCAGTTTCCGCAGCCACCCTGCTGCGGGCAGACGGCGCCATCCGCCGGGGACTGGTGGGCAACCTGGCCGGAAGCCTTACCAATATCCTGCTGGACCCGCTTTTCATCCTGGCCTTCGGCTGGAACATTGCCGGAGCTGCCGCAGCCACCATGCTGGGCAATCTGGTGGCCAGCGGGCTTTACCTTCACCACATTCTTTGCCGTTCTGATGCCCTGAGTCTGCGACCTGCCGATGCCCTGCGCTGCCCCACCCGGCTGGGGCGGGTCCTGACTCTGGGCCTGCCCAATGGGGTAAGCAGTCTGCTGAGTGGTCTGGCCGGCAGTTTCAGCAATCGTCTGTTGGCTGCTTACGGCACCAACGCCCTGGCTGCCATGGCAGCCGCCGACAAATCCGCCATGGTCGTGACCCTGGTCCAGATGGGCATCTGTATGGGATTGCAGCCATTGCTTTCCTATAATGTGGGCGGACGGAATCTGCCCCGGCTTCGGGCAGTCCTGACCAGAAGTTTGGGCCTGACCGTAGGTTTTGGCACCCTGTTTTCTCTGTTCTGCCTGCTGGCACAGCGGCCACTGATTGGACTGTTTTTATCCGATCCTGAGGCAGCGGCCCTGGCTCGCCAGCTTCTTCCCTGGCTGCTGGCAGGCAGTCCGCTGCTAGGCCTGTACTATCTGGGCATCAATTTCCTGCAGGCCGCCGGCTATGCCGGCAGTGCCACCCTGCTTTCCGCCCTGCGCCAGGGCGTGCTGCTGGTTCCGGCCCTGTACGGGTTCCACCATCTGCTGAGGCTGCCCGGCCTGGCGGCTGCCCGTGCCGCCACCGACCTGTTCAGTGCAGCCATTGCTCTGCTGCTCTTTATTATGGTCTGGCATAAATTGACGAGCAGCATCCGGCCTCGAACCTGTCCATAAAGCGCCCCAACGTGTTATCTTCACGTCCCAAAGAGCCCGGCACATTTTGTTTTCAAAATGCTGCCCGGGCTTTTCATTTGCAACAGTCTTTATATTGCATGAAAATTCACCCCACATTCCAAATTATCATCCCGTATAATCCCTGTTTTTTCGCTATAATGAAAACAATCTGAAAGGGAAAGGACTGCAGAACCGTGCAAGCAACCAATCTTCAAACCAATCACCTGACGGCCCCTCTTGGAATGGATGGCGGCCCATTGTTTTTATCCTGGCAATGCACCGGCGGATTGCGCCAGACCGCTTATGAGATCCACCTGACGGCAGACGATACCCTTGTCTGGGAAAGCGGCAAGGTGGCAAGCCAAAGTATGCATGCCGATGCTCCCGCCATAGAAGGGGCCCGGGTCCGGGGCAACTGGAAGGTCCGGCTGTGGGACGAAAATAACTGTCCCGGCCCCTGGAGCGAGGCCCGGTTTGAGACGGGACTTTCCACCGGGGAATGGCAGGGGCTGTGGGTTGCCCCTGAGACTGCACCGTTGGATATTCCCGGTGACGACGCCATCAACGCCTTTGCCCGCCCCAACTGGGAGCGCAAGCAGGCCGAGAAAGAGGCCGCCGGCAAGGGTGCGGCGGAGCCCTACCAGCCCCACCGTCCGGCCTCGTATCTGCGAAAAAACTTCACCGCCTCGTCCGGTCGCGGACGGCTGTACATCACCGCCAAAGGGCTATACGCAGCCTGGCTCAACGATGTACGGGTGGGCGATATGGTGCTGGCTCCCGGCAGTTTTACCGCTGACAAGCACCTAGGCGCCCAGACCTACGACGTGACAGATCTTCTGCGGGAGGGGGAAAACGAGCTGCTGATCGCCTTGGGCGATGGCTGGTACCGCAGCACCAGCGGCGTAGACGGTGACCGCAACCTCTTTGGCGATACACTGGGCGTTCTCTTCCAGTTGGAGGTTGATGGCAAAGTGGTCTGTGTTTCGGACGATACCATGCAGGCCACCCAGCAGGGCCCCATCCGCCAGAATGATTTACAGCAGGGCGAAGTGTATGACGCCCGGCTGGAAGGTTCTCTTTCCGGCTGGCACGAAGTGCGAACCTACCGCGATGCCCTGCCTGTCACCGGCATGAATACGGTTCCCATCCGGGAGAGAGAGGCGTTTCCCGGGCGGCTGTTCACCGCCCCCAACGGAGAAACCGTGCTGGATTTCGGCCAGAACATTGCTGGCTATGTGGAGATGACCCTTACCGCTCATGCGGGACAGAAAGTCCTGCTGACCTGTGGTGAAACGCTGGATGAAAACGGCAACTTCACCCAGGAGAACTTCCAGGACCGCAGCCGCCACAAAGAGGGCGGCACCGCCCAGATGCTGGAACTGATCTGCAAGGAAGGGGTAAACCACTGGAAGCCTAGCTTCACCATCATGGGCTTTCAGTACGCCAAAGTAGAGACGGATGCAGACCTGACCGGGGCGGTGTTCACCGCCCATGCAGTCTACTCCGATATGGCGGTCACCGGCTCTTTCACCTGCGGGAACAAAGCGGTAAACCGGCTGGTAGCCAACAGCATCTGGAGCCAGAAAGGCAACTTCTGCGACATTCCTACCGACTGCCCCACCCGGGAACGGGCGGGCTGGACCGGAGACATGGGCGTCTTTATTGAGACCGGTCTGACCCTGATGGACTGCTACCCGGTGGTTGCCAAGTGGCTGAAGGAATGCCGTCTGAACCAGTACCCTGACGGACGGATGGCCAACATTGCCCCGCCCAACAGCCGCCCCGGGTATATGACACCCATGCTGTGCATGTCCGCCGGCTGGGGGGACGCCGCCATTTTGGTGCCCTACGCTCTCTATAAGCGCACCGGTGACCGCCGCATACTGGCCGACAACTATGAGATGATGCAGCGGTGGTATGCCTTTTTGCTGGGCCGGGCCCAGCAGACCACGGAAGAGCAACAGAGCGGCGAGTATGCCAAATACACGGTGCTCAACGGCCTGGACTACGGCGAGTGGTGCGAACCCGGGGTGACACCCATGCAGGCCATGGCCAATCCCCGCAAGAGCGTAGGTACAGCGTACCTGGCCTACTCCGGCCGGTTGCTGGCCGAAATTGCGGCCGTACTGGGGCGGCAGGAAGAAGCCGAAGCTTACCGTGCTACCGCCGATAAGGCCGTAAAGGCCTACCGTGCAGCTTTCACAGAGAACGGCGTCATTCACTCGGACCGCCAGTGTGAATACGTCCGGGCCATTGCCTTTGCCCTGCTGGGTGAGGAGGAGAGCCGGGCGGCTGCCGCCACTTTAAACCAGATGGTGGTAGATAACGGCTGCCATCTGAACACCGGATTTCTCTCCACCCCCTTCCTGTGCGGTGTGCTGGCCCAATACGGTTACATTGATACCGCTTACCGCCTGCTGCTGCAGCCGGAGGCTCCGGGCTGGCTGTATGAGGTAAACAAAGGAGCCAACACGATGTGGGAAACCTGGACCGGCATTGACGCCGAGGGCAAACCACACGAATCCCTGAACCACTACTCCTACGGTGCTATCTGCGGCTGGCTGTTCGGGGGCGTCTGCGGCATTCACTTCACGGACGGTCAACTGACCATTGCTCCCACTCCGCACAAAGCGCTGGGGTACGCCAAAGCTGTTTATGATTCGCCTGCAGGCCGAATCGAAAGCGGCTGGCGGTATGAAGGAGATACGGTCACCTACGAATTCACCATTCCCACCAATATCACAGCACACATTCACCTTCCGGACGGAAGAACACGAATGCTATCTGCTGGCACGCACAGGCTCTAAAGGTCGCTTCATAGCGCAGCCGATGTTCACTCTTCCGGAAGAATGTGAATTTCCCGCAAAATCTATGAAGTAGATTACGTAAAAAAGACTGCAACGATTGTTGCAGTCTTTTTGGTGAGACATCGGAATCTGCAGTCTGGCCTATGCCCTTTTCTCAGATCACTTCCAATTCAAGCGTTTTGGCCAGCAGGCCTTTTGCTTTCACCGTGACCGTAATCTTTCCGGGGACATCGCCGCCGCGGACCACGGCCAACGCCTTGCCGTAGTAGGTCGTGTGGGTATCGGAGAAAAAGTTCTCCCCCATGTTGGGCCGTGCAGAACCAAGGGCCAGCAGCTTCCCGGCACCGTCAACTTCCACCGTGACCGCAGTATCCTCAGAAGATTTTGTGATGCCATCCGCCCCCGTCAGGTCAATGCTGATGTAGGCCAAATCCTGCGTTTTTGCCTGCAAGGTGTTCCGGTCAGCCACCACATGCAGTTCGGCGGGCCCTACGGCTGTCTTCATGGAAGTCCGGCTCTGTTCTTTTCCCTCGCCATCGTAGCTGATTGCGGTGATGGTACCGGGCTCATAGACAACGTGTTTAAAGACAGCCTTGTATTCATTCGTCTTTTTCCGGCCATAGGAATGCCCGTTGACAATGAGTTCCGCCGTTTCGCCGTCAGAGTAGACCGTGACCTTGGTTTTTTTGCCTTCACAGCCGGCCCAGGACCAGCTTGCCACTGCGTCTGTGTTACGCCACATGGATACAGAGCCGGTCTCCCCTGCGTGGGTATACGGTTCTACGCCGATGCCAGGGGTATGGTCCAGCCCCCAGATCAGCCGGTTCCACTGCACCTCGGGGCGAAGCTTTCCGCAAATGTCGATTACGCCGCAGCCGGCGGAGATGATGGGCGCATCCTGACCGGGATTTTTGAAACTTTTGTAACGGACGGTACCGATGCCCGCCTCCCCCAGATAATCCCAGCCCGTCCACATAAAGTCGCCGATGACATAGGGGAGTTTTTTCACCAGTTGCCAGTTATGATACAGGTTCTTGGGCAGGGTCTCGGACCCGACAATGACGCGGTCGGGATGGAGCGTACCGTCCTTCTCGTATCGGGACGCGGCGTAGTTGTAACCGCCAATATCCAGATAAGAGAAACTCACCTTTGTGGCATCGTCCGCGGCAGGTTTGGCGGCCATTTTTTCAATCATACCCCCGGCCAGGTTCATCAGCATGTTGAAGAAGGCGCTGGTGGGAACGTTGTCCATCGTCTGACTGCCGTTTTTATTCTCTTTCCCATTCTTTTTGTTGCCGTATATGCCGCCGCCCTTGGCCGACATACTGCACAGCATCAGGTTGACCCCCATCGTCACTGCTTTGTCCGGGTCCAGCTTTCGTGCCAGGACTGCCAATTTTTTACAGTACTCCTGTCCTTCGGGCATAGCCAGTTCGGAGATTTCATTTCCGATAGAGTTCATGACCACACTGGGATGGTTGTAGTTTTTGATGACCATAGCTGTGAGATCCCGCTGCCACCATGCGCGAAAATCCTGGTCCGCATAGTCGTAGGGGTTTTTATGTACCAGCCAGTTGTCGCAGAATTCATCCATGACATACAGACCCAGCCGGTCACAGGCATCCAACAGTGCCTTGGAGGCAGGGTTGTGGGCGGAACGTATCGCGTTGAAACCGGCTTCCTTGAGCAGACGGACACGGCGGAACTCGGCATCCTCAAAAGAGCATGCGCCCAGAATACCATTGTCGTGGTGGACGCAGGCGCCCCGGAACAGCGTTTTCTTGCCGTTTACAAAAAATCCTCTGGTGCTCCAGCTAAGGGTACGGAATCCAAACCAGGCGTCCGCCTCATCCACCATCTCACCATTTTTCAACAGTTCTGCTCTGCACCGGTACAGTTCGGGATGTTCCGCGTCCCAAAGCCGCGGCTGGGAAACGGGAATGTCCGCCGATGCAGTGCCTTCCTTGACCGCAGATTCGGCCTGCGCTACCACCTTTTCACCATCCAGAATAGAGACTCTGACCGTATCACCACCGGTGACCGAAACTTTCACATGGGCCGCATCGTTTCCGGAAGTGGAGACGAGCAGTCCATCCGGGCGGATATGACTCTTATCGCCCAGGAAGAGGTTTACGTTGCGATAAATTCCGCTACCGGAATACCAACGGGAATTGGGTACCGACGAGTTGTCCGCGATCACTTTGATCTCATTTTCTTCGCCATACTTCAGTTGTGGGTCCAGCACCACAAAGAAGTTGGTATACCCGTACCGCTGTTCAGCCACAAGCGCATCGTTCACGAACACCTGCGCGTTTTGATAAACCGCCTCAAATTCCAGTACAGCGGACTGTGTCCGCCACGCTTCAGGCACAAGAATCCGTTTGACGTAGACATAGGCCCCGCCGGGAAAGTATCCGCACGCTCCCGCTGTTGCCGCATCCTTTGAGCGTTTCTCGTACAGCATGGCATCGTGGGGAAGCGTGACCGGTTGCATAGACTGTTCCTTTCCCACGGCGCCAAATAGCCAACCTCGGTTAAAATCTTTCTTTTTCACTTTCCTGCTCTCCTTAAATATGCGCGAACGCTTCGCTGTTTGTGCAATACACGATATCGCTTCGGCCTGCGATCGATTCAAAAAGCCGCTCCAAAGCATACCAACTGGCGTTCCCCTTTTCGTAGTCCATTTCATAACTGTGTGCCCACAGGAACAACAGCAGATCCTTTTCTCCGGGTTCCTCACGTTTGAAGCGCTCCACCAGCTTCACGGCATTTTTCAGAATAAGCGAGGAGGAAGGCCGAAAGTTCAGCGGATCATCCGGGAACCCAAAGCCGCCGGTGGGAAAGACCACTCTGGCATATTGATACCCCTGCGCCTTCAGATACGCCTGGACAGCCGGCGAGGTTGAACCCTGCGCATAGGCGTGCCCCACGACCGTGGTGCCGAAGATTTTTTCCAGCGCGGCCTTGTCCGCATCCACCGATGCGCGCATTTCATCCTCGCTGACAGCCCCCAGCGGTTCATGCCGGAAGCCATGGGTGGCAATCTCCATTCCCTCATAGACCTGGCACACCTCGTCCAGTGGAATTCGGTTGTGCTGCACATAGGAAAATGGCCACTTGTGCTTTACGCCTTCGGGGCAATCCTGAAAAGAGAAGGTTCCAAGTCCCTTCACCTCGCCGCGAGTGCCAAACAGGCCGGCATTGAGATTGAAGGTTCCTTTGAGCCCGTATTGCCTCATGAGCCGGATCACCCGTTTGTCCTGTTCCAGTCCATCATCAAAGCTGAGCGTGAAATACTTTTTCCCCATGCCTACACCTCCCCTGTCAGCTTTTGCAAATCATACGCCTGCGCCAGCAACATTCCTCCGGCCTGATTCGGGTGCAGGTGGTCCCCCTGGTGATAACGCTCGTCGGTGAACGAAGGATTCTTCTGATCGCGCAGCAGTGCATCCGCATCAAGCATATAATCGAACAGCGCGCTATCTCTGATCCATCCATTGATGCGGACTCTCAGCGCCTCCATCTCCCGGGTATACCCTTTTTTCACAAAACCGGTGCGGGGCGGAAGAGTCTGGGCAATCACCCGGACACCGGCCTTATGAAGCCGATCCACAATATCGGTTACGGCCGAACAATATTGTTCCAGCGAGATGACCGCCCCTGTCTTTTGGGAATAGTAGGCCACATCATTGACCCCCAACGCCAAAATCACTCCGCAGAGTTCTGAAAAACGGAGTACATCACGCTCAAAGCGAGAGACCCCTTTTTCCCCGTAGGAAGCCCCCATCAGGCCCGGAACATCATAAAGCAGGCAATTCCCGCCGATTCCGGCGTTCATCAGTGCGTAGTCACCGCCATACGCATCGAACAGACGCCTTTGCAACGGCTTTACCCAGCGGTTCATAGCCGTTATGCTGTCCCCGAATGCCACGATGATTTTGGAAGGCTGACCGGTAAACACTTCGATCTGATCCATCCCGGGAATCGCTTCATAAAGGTTGTACTGTTCCATATATCTTTCCCGCCGGGGTGGGGGCAGCTCTCTGTCAGCCGTATGATTTCCCGGGTAGCTTACCGCATTTTCCTCGATCATATTGCTGTCCATGACCTTGGATGCATAGTAGAGTCTGATTTCCAGTTCTTCCCCCATCGTCACCGGGAGCGTCAACTCATCCGAATAGCAGCTTTCCCCCGCGGGGACCGTGAAAACACGGCTACCGTCCCGCGTAACGGTGTGCATCTCTCCATGTGCCCACACGGTCAGACCCCCAATGGTGTAGGGTTTCTTTCCATAGTGGTTGGAGAAGCGGACCCGAAGTTTCTCGCCCGAAACCTGGGATATCACAGAATACACCACTGTTTTTTTCTTGCCCGCCAAAAAGCCCATCGCGAAGGCAGGGGCCGCGGCTTGATGCCAGATTGGTGTCCAGTCCATCGTTATCCCCCTTTATGCCAGCGTAATACTCAAGATGTCAAGCGTTCCCTTTCCCTTATACCGGAAATACAGCGGGCAGGAATCAATGGGGCGCCGGCTTTCCAATGCCAGGCGTCTGGCGTTGAATTTTACTCCGGCGGTTGTCCAGTCGGCTGTCCCGGCAATGGGAATGGATGCTATGACAGGGCCTTTTTCCCCAGGTAAGAGTTCCAGCACGCCGCCTGCGCCGCGAACCGTTACAGCAATGTGGGTGCTTTCATTCAGATCAAAATATCGGAAGCCGGCAATACTGCCATTCTTCATTTTGGAAATATACGCCTTTGGTGCCGTCCTCTCGGTCTCTATGGTCACTTCCCGTTCCCCGGGCTCCGGTGGCTCGTAGTCCGGACCATCCTGGGTGATCTCGGGTCCGCCCATCGGGTTGCGCAGACCAAACGTACCGGCATGGTGCAGGACGCAGGCAATGTAGGCCGGATAGGTCCCGGTTCCCTTCAAAGGGCCGCCATTCAATCCGCAGCTCGTGGACTCCACCATGCGGATGGTCCCGTCCGCACGGATCTCAATGGGCTCGGCTACCGCCTGCCGGTTTCGTTTGGCGCCATTGGTCGTTCGGTGGTCAAATATATACCATTGCCCGTGGACGCATACCATACCGCCGTGGCTGTTCCCCATCGGATATGCCGCATTCATGAGTTTTCTTCCCTCCAGACCGATATCGCTTGAGGAATGGATCGGTCCCTTGTGGATAAATCCCTTGTCGGGGAACAGGCTCATCGCGTAATTGAGACCGGTGATGTCCGTGGCCGGATAGACCAGATAATACCACTCACCGATGTGACGGATAGAGGGTCCTTCCCAATAGTTCGGCTTCTTGGGATCAAAATCCGCCGGCATGATGATGGTTGGTTCGCTGATGATGGTCAGCATATCAGAGCTGAGTTCCATCACAAACAGCCCCTTGATCTCGTGGCCGAATTGTCCATTGGATTTCTGCCCGCTACCCACGTAGAGAAACACCCGCCCGTCATCATCCACCAGAACGGCCGGGTCAAACATAAACCAGTCCTCCGGCTTTGAGCCGTAGACTCGCCCGTCCGGGAAGTGAACATCGCCCAAATATTGGTATTTTCCCGCAGGTTTGTCACACACAGCGACCGATGTGATCGACGTATTGGCAACCGAATAGTAAAGGTAGTACCGTCCGTCTGTGCCGCGCACCACGTCCGGTGCATAGTAGGACAGGTTCTTTTTATTCCACGGCGTATCTTGCTTTTTGAAGATTACGCCTTCATACCGCCAGTCGGAAAGGTCATCTACCGGGGTTGACCAGCATACGTAATCGCCCTCACAGTATTCCTTGGCGCCAAACAGATCATGGCTCCCATAAATGTACAGCCGCTGACCAAATACTTTCGGTTCAGCATCCGGGATGTATTCCCAACTGGGGAGATAGGGGTTATAGCATTGCCGTTTCACAGATACTTCCTCCTTCAAAAATACTCAATTCCATGCTATACTGCCATAAAGGGGGGGATGCTCGCATGGAACACCTGTTTTTTGACAGCATTGATGAAATGCGGAACCAGACCGGCATCCATGGTCCGAACTATCTTCGCAACCATACGGCCGAACGGGACTATTTTTCTCCGTTGTCGATCGTAACCAGCATCCAGAAACCTCAGGAATATCTGTTTTCCAACTATATGGATGCATGGTCCTTTTGCGTTCACACCCCAAACAAACACGAATTCTTTCATGAGACCTACATGCACAAACATAATTTTTTTGAGCTGATGTATGTGCAGCGGGGCCACGTCCGGGTGATGATCGAGGGGGCCGAGACCACCTATACGCAGGGAAACCTTTGTCTCCTCAATCGAAACACTATGCATCGCGAAACAGATATGTCGAACGCGGATATCGTTTACATCGGCATCAATGCCTCTCTACTGACACAGTGGCCCAAATCATTTCCACCACCCTTTCAGTACAAAAGCATTCTCAATCAGTTTTTCAGCGACAATCTGTCGGAACGTGCCGCTTATAAAAAGGACTACCTGGACTTCACCCTTTTAGGAGCAGATACGATCCCACAGCTCACCCAGGAACTGATTCGTGCTTTCTCGGTCAAGCGGATCGGATATCAGTTTGACGTTTATTCCTCTCTGCTCCGGCTGTTTGCCGCCCTAGAGAATCCTGACATATACAAGGCCACCCACATTTCGCTGGGGCACAGCCAAGAACTGATGGCGGTGGAGCAAATCAAGAAGCTGATTGAAGCCCACCACGGGGCTATCCACCGGACCAATCTGGCGGAGGCACTCAACTACTCCTGCGAGCATATATCCCGCATCATCAAGACAAACACCGGATACACACTTAAAGCGTACTGTCAAAAGGTACAGATGGCCGAGGCGGCGCGGCTTCTGAGAAACACAGAGCTGCCGGTCTGCCAGATCGCGGCATCACTGGGCTATGAGAACAGAACGCAATTCTACAAAGTGTTTCAGCGTGAGTATGGTCTCACCCCATTGGAATACCGCCGACATATTGCGGAGGAATGAGCCTTACCCAGCACTGCAGCGATCCAGGCATTCCCGGATTTTTTCACATGGATAGACTTGAGCATTGCTATCCTCCTTGTCATTTCATCAGTTATTCTCAACCAGCAAAGTCAAAATTCGTGCAATTCCAACAATTCAATGATAGATTATTCCTTTGTATTCCACAATGACAAAAGGTCGCCCTTTTTCAATTTATTGTATCATTTTGTTTCTTGACGCCGAAGCAAGAAAGAACAGTCACATTTTGTTACAGCGTGGTATGTTCCTTTCACAAAAATGGCAACAGATATCCCTCTTGGCCTTTCAAAAGCCTTCCGATGGGTACCCCATAAGTTCTGTGACATTATCGGGTGTAATCACAATCGCATCACCAAACCTACAAAAGTCATGACCCCCGGCTAAGCCGGGGGCTTATGTAAGCCCTAGAAGGGCATCGTACCGGCCAGCCTCTCAAGAGGCACTGAAAAATCTGCCACTCGCATCATTTGCCCTACAGCCCGTAAACGGGCGCTGTTTATCCAAGATCAACTTTCTTGATAATAGTAAAGTTGTTGATCTCTTCTCGCTTCGCTCGATGCTTGAAGCTAAAGCTTTTTTTCTCTCCCCAGCAGAGCTGGGGGTTCTCATTTCGTTAAAGCATACAAAAGAAAACACGGACAGCAGGTCAATGACCTGCTATCCGTGTTATGCTGCACCGTTATTTTTTCTGTTGCTGTTCTGCGTGGACCGCTTTCTGACTTTCGGCGGCATGGGAATTCCCACTTCTGTGATCCCCATGTGTTGCTCCAACTCTAATGTATCGATGAACTGTTTGTAGTTCCAATCCACTTCGAAGTTGACAACGTAGCCGCGTCCGAGTTCTATTCTTTTGTATAACTGGGATATGATAATCCGTTTGCGCTCGATGGTGGCTAACCCGAATTCCATACTCCATCCCAAGAATCGGTTGTAATACTCTGCCACCTTTTCAGACATTTCCGTTTCGTTCTTTACTCTCCGCTCCAGATCCAGAGCTTTATTTTCCAGTTCACGCCGTTCCCGTGCCTTATCATCGATCAGTCTGCTCAGCATGGCCGTTGTGAAATTGCTTTTTCCCAGCAGACATCGGCTCACTTCCATTTCCAGCCCTTCCTGCTCTTTGGCAGCTTCTTCGACTTGCTGTTGCGTCTTGCGCAATTCATATTTCAGTTCTTTCATTTCGGCTTGCACTCGAGCCTCCACCGACTCATCTCGAGGGGTGTCCTTGATGGTGTCGAGCAGCAGCCTGGTCGCTTGAAGAACGATATCTTCTACGCGCTTGGCCACATAGGAGCGTTGTCCGTTGCAGTTATTTCGGTGGTTGGCCCCCATAAAGCAGATGTACTCTGCTTTATCACGTTTTGCTCCCTTCCCCGGATTGCTGGATGTCATCCTGCGACCACACGTGGCACAGTATAAGTTTCCACCCAGCAACGCTCCGTTGCCGTTCTGCCTCGGGATATTACGCCATTCCGCGTTTTTGGTTTTCCTCTGCGTGACAATTTCCTGTGCCTGGTCGAACAATTCCTGATCTATGATCTGCAATTCAGGCATATAAGGCGATGTCACATCCTTGGTAATGAGGTAACCTGTATACTGCCGTTCTTTCAGCATACGGTTGATGGAGAGTGCCGTCAGTTTGGCTCCTGAATGTGTGCGGACTCCACGTTCATTCAGTTCTTTGGCCAGCACGAATGATCCTGCACCTTCATATACCGTTCTCTCAAAGACCTCTTTGATCACAGCCGCTTCCTCGGGATTGATGACCAGATCCTTGACCGGCTTATTCTTTTTGTTCAGACGGCCCTTCTCAATGGCTTGATACCCGAATCGAACGGGGCCTCCGGTATACAACCCTTCTGCACGCATCTGATCCAGTCTGGTCTTGATACGCACAGATGTTTTTCGGGATTCACCTTCACTTTGCCAATATCGAATGTAGTTGATCAGCGAATCGGTATGGCTCTCGAACTTTTGTTCTCCTTCTTTCACACTGAAGATTCGGATTCCTTGCTGTGCAAACCATTCGACCACGAACGGGGTTTCATCATCCCGGCGTCCCAGGCGGTCAAACATGAATACCAGAAGAATATCAAACCTTTTGTTCGTGGCATCATTGCGAAGTTCCTGAATTGCATCCCGATCTTCTGCTGCCACCTTGAAACCAGATACGCCTTTCTCGCACAGTTCTTTGATGATCGTCCACCCTTGTTCTTCGGCAAACTTACGGCATTCAATACGTTGCATGGGAATGTCATCGTGATCGACCTGTCCTTTTGTCGAAACACGGTACAAACATTCTACTCTTTGCATTTCACCTTCACCTCCTACGGTCTACCACACAACATATCCTTAACCACATCAAATAGCTATCACCAATACCAACAACAAATGAGAGAACTTTTTTCTACTTTTTGATGCGTTCAGAATAGGCTTTCATGATCATTTGTTTGACATTTTCACGGGGAGTTCCGCTTGCATCTCCCACAAAAGTAAAGCGCACTTTGCTTCCCGACAATGTAATTTCGATGAATTGTTTCCCGCCGTGTTCAGGCTCTTTTCGATTCATGCTCTATACTTTCTCCCCTTCAGCCAACTAAAACACGGTCCAATCCATGCAGATACAGATCATATTTCAATTGACAATTGCAGGTATGAATAACAACGCCATTTTTCTGCAGAACGCTCAAAATATGGCAGAGCTTGCTCTTATGTACTGCGAAGCGCGACAGCCGTGTTACCGCCACGGTATCAACATCTCCCCTGCGCACGGCCCGGAGCATGGAAAACAAACCGGGCCGCCAAAAGGAATTGGCCTTGGCACATTCGCAGCTTTGGCCTACGACACAGTATCCGTTGCAAGTGGCCCATTCACGAAGTTCTTTCAGCTGCTGTTCGGCAACAGAGCGATGTTCGCTGCCCGTGCGCGGATACAACCAGACACGCGGGAAAAAAAGCACATCTTCTTTCTTGTATTCCATTTCACTTCACACCTCAGAATCGTAATTTGGAAGAGCCATCCAATGCCGGCCACCCGGCTCGATCCAGCCGCACTGGACACCGAAAGTGTGCACACCGTACTGCAGCAAAGATGCAAGCAGCCCTTCCAGTTCGGGGCGGCCACAATGTAGGTGGTTGATATCCACCACGATCAAAACATCTACCTCACCGTTTGCAGCGGCGTGAAGCAAGTCCATTACACCGGGACGCAGCGTAAGCGGTTGTTCTTCGGTGCCTGCCTGCGCGAACAGCTCCTGTACACAAGGCCAACGAAGCTTACGAAGCGCTTTACGGCAGATCAGAATCTGCTGACGCATAGTAAGATCACTGTTCTTGACTTCCTGCACATAACAAATCGCCCGCATAATAATCAACCTCCTTAGTGAATCGGGGCTCGAAATAACTGGGATTTTTCTTTGATTGTAAAAAGTGCTGGATATCTGTTAGTTTGTCCGAAACCGGCATTTCCGGCAATGCGTCCAGCACTGCCCGATGGTAGCGCCCGCCGGGGGCTGCGCGAGGGTCGAGAACTGCGACCACACAGCTGTCGGTTTCGGTGCGGATGGCGCGACCAAAGCCCTGCCGCAGTTTGATCTGCATCTCCGGCACGACTTCGGCCCGGATATAGCTGTGAAGATTGCCATACTGCTTCCGCATGGCCTCTCCCAGCGGGTCTGGTACCTGAAATGGCAGCTTCACAATGATGAGCAAAGAGACCATATCTCCGGGGAAATCCACGCCTTCCCAGCACGCTCCACTGGCAAACAGGACGGCGTTGGGAAGTTGTTTGAAGCGTTCCAGATAGATCTGAGGATTGCGTTGTGCCTGCAGCACAGGCACCGGGAACTTATCTTTCAGTTTTTCATAGACACGGCCCATCTGATCGTAGGATGTGAACAGCACCAACGTGTGTCCGTTGGCGGTGTTGATCAGCTCCTGGATCTGATGGGCCACGCGGTCCGCATTCTGTTTGTAAGGGACCTTCTTTCTGTGTGTCGCCGGAAAATAAAGCAAACAGTTTTCATCGTAGCGAAATGGGGATACAATGCGCAGTGTACGCAATGATGTTCCTCGATCCAGCCCGAATTGCTGTTCCGTGTGGGTGAAATCCTCCCCCACTGCCAGGGTCCCGGATGTAAGGATAGCAGGCTTATGCTCCCTCCAGAGCGCATCATACACGCACTGTGGCAGATCAAAAGGCACTGCACACAGATCAATGGCCAAGGCACCATTTTCCTGATGGTATTCCACATAGCGAACAAAAGTCGTATCGCTGCGAAGGAAGAGTGGGATGAGTTCTTGAACACCACTCAGTTTGTTACGCAAAACGGGCGGCACTTCCTTGTTCTCCAGCTTGAGAATTTTCTGAATTGCTTTGTCCAAATGCTGCAAGGAGGCGGATCGCTCATCTGTCAAGCAGAATGATTTTTCCCTTTCCGATTCGTTCTCTGCAGGCGCAAATGCTGTCAGGAACGCCATCCTTGCACCACGGAGCTTCTGGGCTCCCAATGTGCAATGGCTGGTGGTCAGGATTCTTTCAAAATGAAGCAAGTCTGACGAACGAATCCTCCGGGTGTTCATTTGACGAACTGTTTCCGGCAGTTTATGGGCCTCATCGATGACCAGTGCCTGGTAGTCTTTCAGCAGGGGCTTCCATCCGTTTTGACGGTGAGCCGCGTCTGCCAGCAGGTAATTGTGATTGCAGACCTGAATGGTAACCGATGCACCGTTGGAATCTTTCAAATACTGTCGATACCGGCAATCGGAGTGCAAGATGCAGCTGCGGCTGCAACGCTCCGGAACACAGATCAGACGGCGATCATGACGGGATATTCCCGGCAAAAGATCCAGGTCCAGGCATTGGTTGGCAGCGCGCAAGGCGGCGGCCCTTCTGCGGAACCGTTCGCCACGAATGCCGATCTGCTTTTGTCGAATCAAGAGCCGCCTATCACAAGCGAAACGTTCTTTTCCTTTTCGCAGCACAGCACAAATAGGTTTCTGGATGTATCCATTTTGTATTAAAACGTCCGACAAAAACGGTATGTATTCCGTGAGAATAGCGCTCTGAAGGGCGACACTGGCGGTAGAAATCACCACCGGACGTTGCATCTGCCGCGGCCTTTGCAGCTGCCACACCACGCAGGCAACAAGGTAGGCGTAGGTCTTTCCCAGTCCCACGCCGGCGTCACACAGGGCCACGTCCCGGCCAAAAAGGGCGTCCAGCATCATGTGGCACAGACGGATCTGGCCTTCGCGTGTAACCATTCCTCTGGCTGGGAAAAACTGCCGGAAAATCTGTTCTACCTGTCGGTGAGCTTTCTCATAACCGGTTTCGGAGTTTATCATTGGATCATCTCCTCGTTTGAGTTGATGGCAAAATAATGCGGCGCAGCGGTTGATTCACTGCGCCGCACGGGTTCGACATCAACACATGGGGCTGTTGATGTTCAGAAAAATAGAGAATAACATGCAAAAATGCCATATTTGCAGCTCGCCCCCTGGCATCCGGGAACACGGTTCACTTTCGTTCGGCAAGCCGCTTTCGCAGCTTTCACTGGTGTTCCAGGGGTCTAAGGATTTCAACCCAAGGTCGGCCACCCCGTCTGACGTGCGGGGCAACAGGCGTATCATTATCTCCCTTGCAGATCATGGCGAAGCAGCGTATATCACTGCTTTTTCAGTAGAATGGATCGCTCGGCACAATCTTGCCACCTTGTTGAGTGTGACATTGTACGTCATGGCGCTTCTCTGATCACGCTTCCTGCTCTGGGAACGTGCCTCCGTGCTGAGTATTCAGTTGTCAAGGTGCGATCTGATCAATCAGACCAAGCAAAGTCGTTCAGGATGCTTTGGAATATTTCACGATCTTGGGTAGCGACACTGTTCAGATTTCTCCGAATAGCATCTGCCTGATCAGGGCTTAGATACTTTCTGCTTAAGTAATATCCATCTGGCAGAGAAACACCCCCGCTACGACCGATCGTGTGAATAAACGGATACTCCTCGGCAAGAGTAAGGAAGTCCCTATAGATCGTCATCCGCGATACGCCGAACTCTTCGGCAAGATGTTGCATAGTGTCATACCGACGCAGATTCATCAGTTCAAGGATTTTTCTGCGCCGCTCATTCGGCCGCACCGCGGTTTCCCTCCCTTCCTTTGCTATAGGGGTATCTTATCGCCTAAACCTAACAACTTTTGATACATTTAAAGAAAAAAATCACTTTCAATCAAAAATGGATCTGCTTGCAGACGCAGCAGTAAAAAACGCCTTCCTCGGGAGTTATCAACTTACGCCTGCAAGTCGATAACTCCCGGAAGATGGCGTTTTTTATACTATTATGTCGAAACAAAACAGAGCGCCGACCACATCGTGGTCAGCGCTCTTACCCGTATGTATCTTGTTGTGTAAACTTCCTCCGGCAGTTTGCTTACTCCTTTTTTCAATAGGATTTTCCTTTTAGTCGTTTTATATCGCAAGCCGCAACTTCTTCACGTTTTCATCTATCCTTCCGCCGAATACCGAACTACCCACCACGATACTCCGCGCGCCTGCTGCACAAGCACCGGGCAGAGTATCGAAAGTGATGCCCCCATCCGCCTGAATCACAGCGTCACTTCCCTGCTTTTGCAATAAGGTCCGGGCTGAGGTGATCTTCCTGTTTCTGCCTGGCAAATATGCCTGACCGCCCCATCCTGGACGCACCGTCATCAGCAGCAGATGCGAGATGTATTTCATATACGGCAGGGTCACTTCCACCGGGGTTTCGGGACTGAGCACCAGTCCTGTCTGTATACCGGCGGAAAGGATGGCTCGCAAGGCCTTTTCCGGCCCGCCGGGGATCTCGTAATGGATCGAGACCCGCTTTACCCCCAGCTCCGCCAGTTCCGGCAGAAAATCCAACGGATTTTCCACCATCAAGTGCACGTCCAGGGGTTTAGCAGATAGGCGCGACATGGTGCGCACCATGTCGATGCCGAAGGAGATGGCTGGAACAAGATGTCCGTCCATAATATCAACATGGAAAGCGTCTACACCAGCCGAATCGGCTATCTGTACATCTCGAGCCAGATTAGCAAAATCAGCAGCCAGAATGGAGGCGCACAATTCAAACATCATTGTTCCTCCAGTTGTATGATACAGTAGCAATGACATTCTTCACCAGAAAATGGAGTATCAATGAAAAGATCCACAATGTTCAACCCCATCCCGGTGAAGAGCACTCCCGGATCCAACACATTTTCATTGTTATGCAACCGCGTACCTTTGGCGGAAAAGCAATCCCTGTACAAGGCGCAGTGGATACTAGGTATCTTATTAGCGGCAATGGGAATGCCGATGCCGGTGCTACAGATGACGATGCCTTTTTTGCACTCGCCCGATGCCACGGCATGGGCCACCACCTTACCATAGACGGGATAATCCAACGAGGCGTTGAATTCACACCCGAAGTCCTGGCATTCCAGTCTGCGATCCTGCAGGTGGGCCAGAATCTTCTACTTGAGTTCGTATCCACCATGGTCACAGCCGATAGCGATCATCTTACACAAGTTCCTTCACGGCAGCGACGATGGCGTTGCTGCGCAGGCCGAACTGCTCCAGCAGCTCCCAGGCGGGGCCGGAGTGGCCGAAGACGTCCTTCACACCCACACGGCGCATTCTGGTGGGACACTGCTCGCCCAGCACGGCGGCCACCGCTTCGCCCAGACCACCCAGGATGCTGTGCTCCTCGCAGGTGACGACGGCACCGCACTCCCGGGCCGCCTTCACGACGATCTCCTCGTCCAGAGGCTTGATGGTACAAAGGTTGATGACCCGGGCCTGGATGCCCTCGTTTTTCAATTGCTCGGCGGCGGTGAGGGCCTCACCCACTTCCAGGCCGGTGGCAAATATCGCCACATCGCTGCCCTCGGTGAGCTGCTCGCCTTTGCCGATTTCAAATTTGAAGGTTGCTTTGTCATGGAATACCGGCACCGCCAGGCGGCCGAACCGCAGGTAGACGGGGCCCTCGTGCTCATAGGCAGCCTTGACGGCGGCGCGGGCCTCCACGTCGTCGGAAGGGCAGAGCACCGTCATGCCGGGAATGGACCGCATGAGGGCAAAGTCCTCACAGCACTGGTGGGAGGCACCGTCCTCCCCCACCGAGATGCCCCCGTGGGTGGCGCCGATCTTGACGTTGAGATGGGGGTAGCCGATGGAGTTGCGCACCTGCTCAAAGGCACGGCCCGCAGCGAACATGGCAAAGCTGGAGGCAAAAGGCACCAGCCCCATGGCCGCCATGCCGGCAGCGGCAGCCATCATGTTGCACTCGGCGATGCCGCAGTCAAAGTGGCGGTCGGGATAGGCTTTCTGGAAGACACCGGTCTTGGTGGCGGCGGCCAGGTCGGCGTCCAGCACCACCAGGTCGGGGTGATCCTTTGCCAGCTCGGTCAGTGCCGCGCCGTAGCTGTCCCGGGTTGCGATTTTTTTGACCTCACTCATAGCTGTGCCTCCAGTTTCCAGAGCTGTGCCAGCAGTTCGCCCATGGCAGTTTTGTATTCCTCGTCGTTGGGGGCCTTGCCGTGCCAGCCCACCTGATTTTCCATGTAGCTGACCCCCTTGCCCTTGGTGGTGTGCATCAGGATGGCGGTGGGAGCGTCCTTCTGCTCATGGAAGAAGGCAAAGGCCTGCTCCATCCGGTCAAAGTCATGGCCGTCGATGGAGATGACCCGGAACCCGAAGTCCCGCAGTTTGGCGTCCACCGGGTCGGTGGGCATGACTTCACTGGTGGGGCCGTCGATCTGCAGCCCGTTCAGATCGATGATGACACAGAGGTTGTCCAGCTTGTACTTGGCGGCAAAGAGAAATGCTTCCCACACTTCGCCCTCCTCGATCTCGCCGTCCCCCAGCAGGGTATAGACCCGGACTTTGTCCTTGTGCAGGTATTTGGCGGCTTTGGCCATACCGGCCGCCGCACTGACGCCCTGCCCCAGGCTGCCGGTGGACATATCCACCCCGGGCACCGTGTTCATGTTGGGATGGCCCTGGAGATAGCTGTCGATGTGGCGCAGGGTGGGCAGGTCCGACACCGGGAAAAATCCCCGGTAGGCCAGGGCGCTGTACAGGCCCGGCGCCGTGTGGCCCTTGGACAGGACGAACCGGTCCCGGTCCTCCCATTTGGGATTGTCAGGGTCGATGCGCATTTCCCTGTTGTAGAGATAGGCGAACAGCTCGGCCGCCGAAAGGCTGCCCCCGGGATGTCCGGCCTTGGCGCCGTGGGTAGATTCAATCACGCCCATGCGCACCTTGCAGGCTGCGACCTGCAGTGCCTTTTTTTCTTCTTTCGTCATATCACTCACCAAACACCTTGCAGTAATCGGCCTTGAACTTTTCGATGCCCGCGTCGGTCAGGGGATGGTGGAGCATCTGCTCGATGACCTTGTAGGGCACCGTGGCGATGTCAGCACCGGCCAGAGCGCAGTCGGTCACATGGATGGGGTTGTGCACACTGGCGGCGATGATCTGAGTCTCGATGTCGGGATAGTTCAGGAACATATCGTGGATGGTTTCAATCAGTTCGATGCCCCGCTGGGAAATATCGTCCAGACGGCCCAAAAAGGGGCTGACGTAGGTGGCACCGGCGCGGGCGGCCAGCAGGGCCTGATTGGCGCTGAAAATCAGGGTGCAGTTGGTGGGGATACCCTTGGCACTCAGGGCCTTGATGGCCTTGAGGCCCTCGGCGGTCATGGGAATTTTAACAACCATGTGCTTGGGGTCCAGGACGTAGATGGCCTCGCCCTCTTTCACCATGGTTTCGGCGTCGGTGGTGGTGGCTTTCACTTCGCCGGAGATGGGGCCGTCCACGATGGTGGCGATCTCGGCCAGCGTCTCGGCGTAGTCCCGGCCTTCTTTGGCGATGAGGCTGGGGTTGGTGGTAACACCGGCGATGACGCCCATGTCGTTGGCGGCGCGGATTTCGTCCACGTTGGCGGTATCAATAAAGAATTTCATGGCAAAATACTTCCTTTCTGGTCATCAGGCCCAGGGATTCTCGGTGGGATAGGGCAGATTCTTGGGCTGGTTGTAGGCAATATCGCCGATGCCCAGGAACTTGAACACTTCAAACAGGGCCTTGCCGTAATGGCCGAAGGCCACGGCGCCGTGATGGGGGTAACGCTTCTGGATCAGCACATGGCGGTAGAAGCGGCCCATTTCGGGAATGGCAAAGATACCGATGTCACCGAAGGAGCGGGTGGCCACCGGCAGCACCTCGCCCTGGGCGATGTAGGCGCGCAGGGTACCCTCGCTGTCACACTGCAGGCGGTAGAAGGTAATGTCGGAGGCAGCGATATCCCCTTCCAGGGTACCGCGGGTGAAGTCCGGCTCGCTGCCGGCGGGTTCCAGCAGACGGTGCTGGATCAGCTGGTATTTCACCCGGCGATCGGCGCACATCTTGCAGGAAGGCGTGTTGCCGCAGTGGAAGCCCATGAAGGTATCGGTGAGTTTGTAATCGAACTTGCCGGCGATTTCCTCATCATAAATATACTTGGGCACACTGTTGTTGATGTCCAGCAGGGTGACGGTATCCCCGGACACACACATACCGATGTACTCGCTCAGCGCACCATAAATATCCACTTCGCAGGAAACAGGGATGCCACGGCTGGCCAGGCGGGAGTTCACATAGCAAGGTTCAAAACCAAACTGGCTGGGGAAGGCAGGCCAACACTTATCGGCAAAGGCCACATACTTCTTGCTGCCTTTGTGGGCTTCGGCCCAATCCAGCAGGGTCAGTTCAAACTGGGCCATCCGGGCAGACAGTTCGGGATAATACTTGCCTTCTCCCATTTCGGCGGCCATATCGGCGCAGACTTCGGGGATGCGGGGGTCGTCCTTATGGGCCTGATAGCTCACCAGCAGATCCAGTTCGGAGTTTTCCTCGATCTCGACGCCGATCTCATACAGCCCCTTGATGGGGGCATTGCAGGCGAAGAAGTCCTGGGGACGGGGGCCGAAGGTGATGATCTTCAGATCCTTCAGGCCCAGGATGGTGCGGGCGATGGGCAGGAACTCGATCATTTTATCGGCCAGTTCCTCGGCGGTGCCGATGGGATATTCGGGAATGTACCCCTTCAGGTGGCGCAGCCCCAGATTGTAAGAGCAGTTCAGCATACCGCAGTAGGCGTCGCCGCGGCCGTTGATCATATCGCCGTCACCCTCAGAGGCCGCCACAAACATACAGGGACCGTCAAAATACTTGGCAATAAGGGTTTCGGGGGTTTCGGGGCCGAAGTTGCCCAGAAACACCGTCAGGGCGTTGCAGCCTGCGGCCTCGACTTCTTCCACGGCCTTGCGCATATCGGCTTCGTTTTCCACCGTGACACTGCACTCGTAAGGCGCAAAACCTTTGGCTTTGCAGGCAGCCATAATGTTCTGGCGGCGCTGGGTGGACAGCGCAATAGGGAAGCAGTCGCGGCTGACCGCCACGATGCCCAGACGGACTTCGGGAATGTTGGTGGATTGCATGACGGATTCCTCCTTATCGTGATAACAGGGGTGCAATATCAAGGTTTTGCCCGGTCAGAACGGCGGCTGCGCCCTGTGCGGCTTCCGCAGAATCGGGATGGGCCAGCAACCATTTGTTGCAGGCCCACAGCCAGACGTCGTCGCCGCCCTGCACGGGAAGGTTCGGTTTTTCAGTGTTGGTGCCTTTGGGCAGTGCCACCAGCACCTTGAATCCCCGGGCCGGGTCGGTATGGCAGGGGGCATAATGCAGGGGGGGAGTACACTTCCACTAGGGTAGCGGCCGGCACGCGGAAGGCTTTTACCCTGCCGGTATCCAGTTTGCCGTCCGCAATTTCATCCAGTTTTGCCAGCAACAGGATAAAATCCCCGGGGCTCAGGTTGAACTCACTGTCCCGGTGATATTCCAGACAGTTCAGCTTGATATTGTGGCCGTTGCACCAGCCGAACTGAAAGGGCATACCGCCGAACAGCGACGCCCCCAACGCGGCGGCTTCCGCATGAACTGCAGGGCCGGTTCCTCCGGCAGATAGCCCACGTCTTCGGGCAGCGGGGTGCAAGTTTCCAGCGCCGAGGCAACGGAAGCACATTCATCCTCATAGCCGGTAATGACCCGGCCGTAACGGGCAAACTCCGGGCTAGTAACGGGATAGACGGTCATAGCAGGTTTTCCTCCCTTGGGTTTACAGGGCCAGTTTTTGAAACAGCCCTTTGCAGGCCGGATAGATCTGTCTGAATTTTTGGTACCGCTCCTCATACCGGGCGGTAAGCTCAGCATCCGGCCGGATGGTACGGCTCACATGGATCAGGGCGTCGGTGGCCGCCTGCACGGTGGCAAAACGGCCGCAGCAGACCATGGCCAGCAAGGCGCCGCCGTAGCCGGGGCCCTGCTCGGTGACCAGAATATCCAGAGGAATGCCCAGCACGTTGGCCAGAATGGTGCCCCACAGCGGGCTTTTGGCACCGCCGCCGCAGAGATTGGACCGCGGGATGGAAATGCCGATGGAGCGGGCCACCTCAAAGGAATCCCGCAGGGCGAAGGCCACCCCTTCCAGCACAGCCTGGGTCATATCCGCCCGGGTGGTATCCATGCTCAGCCTCAGGAAGGTTCCCCGGGCGTCGGTATCGTTGATGGGGCTTCGCTCCCCCATCAGGTACGGCAGGAAAAAGACCGGATTGCGGCCCAGTTTTTCGCGGGTGATGGGTTCCTGTTCCGCCGGGTAGTCCTTTTCGGTAACATTGAGGATGTCGTCCATCCACCACTTGTTGCAGGAAGCGGCGGAGAGCATACAGCCCATCAGGTGCCAGCCGCCGTCCGCATGGGCGAAGGCGTGCAGCCCGTTGGTGGCATCCACGCCGAAGGTTTTGCTGCTGATGAACAAGGTACCGGAAGTTCCCAGGCTGATGTTGCACCGGCCCTGCCCCACCGTGCCGGTACCCACGGCCGCCGCGGCGTTATCACCGGCGCCGGCGCAGACCTTTACGGTTTGTGGCAGCCTCAGGGCGGCGGCCGCATCGGGCTGCAGGGTACCCACTTCCTGCCAGCTTTCATACAAGGGAGCCAGCCAGGCGGGGTCCACACCGCAGAGTTCGCACATCTCCCGGCTCCAGCGCTTGTGCTCCACATCCAGCAGCAGCATACCCGAAGCATCGGAGTAGTCGGTGGCGAATCGACCGGTCGTTTTAAAGACCAGGTATTGTATCACTTCAGTTCCGGCCAGTAACCCTTGTTCGCCTCGATCATGTCATCCAAGACTTCTTTGGCCACCTTCATGCTGGGCACCGTCTTGTTGAGGGTAAAGGCTTCCAGCACCTTCTGGTAGGAACCCTCGATGCAACCTTCCACCAGCAGCTTTTCGCAGTTGAGCTGCTGCATCATCAGGCCTTGCTGGAACAGGGGAATGTTGTCCTGCGCAATGACCTCCGGGCCCTTCTTACCAATGTAGGCGGGCACTTCCACCATGGCATCATAGGGCATATTCGGCAATGCACCACGGTTCTCGGTAATGACCAGGAAACGAGCCTTGGTATCGTTCTTGAGGGCAATGGCCAGATCGGCAATCCAGTCGCCGTGGCTGCCTGCATAGAACACATCTTCGGTAATCTCGCCCGTAGCCAGGTACTTGTCAATACCGTCGAAGAGATTCTTCTCACGGGTTTCCATGACCTCATTGGCGCGGGTATGGTCGGCGCTGGAATGTTCCACGAACTCTTTTTGCTGCAGATAATAGTTCAAATAGGTGTTGGGCAGGGTGTCCGGGAAATTCTTCATGATTTCGTAAACGCCCTTCCACACATAGTACCAGCTGCCCTTGGTATGGCGGTTGCCTTCACCGGAACCAGTCAGAGCTTTTTTGTCTGCCAGGTAGGCTGCGGGCAGAAGGATCTCGTGTTCCATGATGTAATCCCGCAGTTTGGGCATCAAGTCCTCGCCCTTGTACTCGATGGAAGTGAACCAGCCGAAATGGTTAAGTCCGTAGTAGTCATAGACAATATTCTTCTTATCCTTGATGCCCATGGCTGCAGCGACCACATCAATGATGGCGATGGGCATATCGCAGATATTGATAATGCGGGCATTGGGACGCAGCTTGCGGCAGGCTTCCGATACAATGGAAGCGGGATTAGAGTAATTCAGAATCCAATAGCTGGGTTTGGCGTACTTTTCCACATCGTCAATGACCTTAATCATGGGGAAGATGGTTCGCATACCATAGTGTCTGCTCACGTTCCAACGCAAAAGAAGCTTTTGCAAGGGTGCTCAAAACCTAAATTCCTGACTACTAAAAGCCAAACCGATGGAGATGCCATTTCACATTTCCGTCGGTTTGGCTTATGGGGAGAAAACAGCGCTGGCAACTTTTACAGCTTTGAAGCCGCCAAGTCGACAATTTACCTTTTGCAATTGATTTTGCTTTGCGCGAAATTGTTATCCTACAATTATCGGTTAACTTTGTAGAGAATTCTTGCCTCCCAGGGCTGCAAAGTATCGGGGGTGGCGGTACAGTTTTCAATCAGAACCCGGGCGCCGCACCAATTTTCGGGCACAGTCCAGGGGGTGGCTTCGTCGCCGAAGTTGCACACCACCAGCATTTGCTCCGCCCCCAGTGCCCGCTCATAGATAAACAAGCGGGGATGCTCCTCTTCCAGCAAGGTAAAGTCACCATCCACAAAGACCGCGTACTGTTTGCGCAGGGAAATGAGCTTCTGGTAATAGGCAAACACCGAATCTGGGTCGGCCAGTTCCTCCCCGGCGTTGACGGTGGTATAGTTGGGATTCACCGGCAGCCAGGGGGTGCCGGTGGTAAATCCGGCGTTGGGGGTATCATCCCACTGCATAGGCGTGCGTGCATTATCCCGCCCTTTGGCGTAGATGGAGGCCATAACTTCCGCTTCCGGGTACCCTTCGGCCATCCGCTTATGATAGAGGTTATGAATCTCCACATCCCGGTACTGCTCTATGGGCAGCTGGATGTTGGTCATACCCAGTTCCTCGCCCTGGTAGATATAGGGCGTACCCTGCATACCGTGGAGCATGGTGGCCAGCAGTTTGGCGGAACGGCCCCGGTACTGCCCGTCGTTGCCCCAGCGGGAGACGATGCGGGGCAGATCGTGGTTGTCCAGGAAAAGGCTGTTCCAGCCGCAGCCATGAAGTTCCCGCTGCCAGCGGGCAAAGCTCTGCTTCATCTTGACAAAAGGCAGGGGTGCCAGGTCCCATTTTTCCTTGCCGGGCTGCTGGTCCAGACACATCTGCTCAAACTGGAACACCATGGACAGCTCGCTGCCGTCGGGGGCACTGTACAGTTTGGCCCGGGGGATGTCTGCGCCCCAGGCTTCGCCCACCGTTACCAGGCAGCCTTTCTGGAAGGTTTCGGCGCTGAGTTCCCGCAAGAATTCATGCAGGCGCGGGCCGTTGTTGGTGATTTTGCGGTCCGGTTCCTTGGCGATCTGGTCGATCACATCCAGACGGAAGCCTTCCACCCCCTGGTCCATCCACCACAGGATCATATCATAAATTTCCCGCCGCAGAGCCGGATTTTCCCAGTTCAGGTCGGGCTGCTGGGGGGCAAACTGGTGGAAATAATACTGCTGCACCTCAGGCACCCACTCCCAGGCAGGGCCGCCAAACACCGCCTGCATATCGTTGGGCAGCTGGTCGGGGGTACCATCCCGCCAGACATAATAATCATGGTAGGGATTTTCCCGACTTTGGCGGGCCTGTTGGAACCAACGGTGCTGATCGGAAGTATGGTTGAGCACCAGGTCCATCATGATGCCGATACCCCGGCGCTTGCTCTCCCGTATGAGAGTGCGCATATCCTCCAGCGTGCCGAACAGCGGGTCAATATCCCGATAATCCGAGATATCATATCCGTTGTCCACCTGAGGTGACGCGAATACCGGGGAAAGCCAGATCACATCCACCCCCAGGGTCTGCAGATAATCCAACCGCCGGACAATGCCGGGAATATCCCCCACACCACTGCCGGTGGTATCCTGAAAGCTGCGGGGATAAATCTGGTACACGACGGCGGATTTCCACCAGTCTTTTTTTGTCTTGTCAAGCATACGCTTCCTCCTGTGCCCAAAAGGCACTCATTGTAAGGCGGTCTTTACGCCAGAACCTCCCGCAAAAGGCGGGCATAGTCGGCACCGTCGCAGTATAAATCGCAGGGCGGCGGTGTTACACCGTCGGTATTGAGAAAACAGGTTCGGATTCCCAGTGCCCGGGCAGGGGCCATATCGTCCTCGGGACTGTTGCCAACCATCAGGCAATTCCGGGGCGACACCCCCGCCGCTTGCAGCGCCAGACGGAAATAGTCCAGGTCCGGCTTTTTGACACCGTGATCCGAAGAGATAAAAATTTTATCGAATCGATCCCACAACCTCAGACGGCGCATTTCCGGCTCGGTGAACAGACGCTGGGCGTTGGACAGCAGAAAGACCCGCTTGCCTGCACCGCGCAGTGCATCCAACAGGCTACCCGCTCCGGGGTACAGTTCCGATACATCGGTGGAACAGGCACGAAACATCCGCCCCACCTCGGCAAGAACGGAGGGCGAAACCGATGCCACCTCTTTTTGGGCGAACAGCGCCCCAAACACCTGCTCCAGACGAATTTCCACCAGCCTTTTGCCGGTAGCGGCCTGGGCAGCTGCCTCCTGCCGGGAGATTTCCCTCCGATAAGCGGCACGCAGTGTTCCGGGCGTGTAGGATGCCCCATAGTACCCGTACAGATAACACAAGGGCCGCCACACCCGGGTCAAATCCTCCTCGTCCGTATGGATTCGGATGAGGGTTCCGTACAGATCAAAAAAGACCACTTCCATGTCTTTCATTGGCTTCTCCTTGTGGGGCCGGCAACATCAGCGCCGGATGCAGATCCCGCCGGGGGCCAGCCGGTTCCCGGTCAGACCACGTTCAAACAGGATCTCTTTTTCCGGGCAAAGTTCCCAGGGTGTATTTCCGGCGTTGAGCAGTACCTCCACCCTGCCCCGGCAGTACCACACCTGCCGGGCCCCGGGGGCTTGCCGGAACACCGGCATGCCGTCCCGCAGTTCGGGCAGGGTGCGGCGCAGGGCGATGAGACGGCGCAGCTGATCGATCCTCTGCTGGTTTTCGGTGGTATTCATCTTGTCCCAGGGCATGCAGCGGCGGCAGTCCGGGTCATGGCCGCCGGGCAGAGCCACCTCGGTACCGTAATAGATGCAGGGGCTGCCGGGCAGCGTGAACAGCAGCGCCAGCTGCTGGAAAAAGGCCTCCTCACTGCCCGAACGGGTGAACAGCCGGTCGGTATCATGGGAATCCATCAGGTTAAACAGCACCTCGGTGGTCTGGCAGCGGTAAAGGTGCAGGCAGCGGTAAAGCTGCTCTGCCAGTTCCCCGGCCGTCCGGGCAAAGTCGGCAAAAAAGTCCTTCACCGCCTGCTGCAGGGGGTAGTTCATCACAGCGTCGTACTCGTCCCCTTCCAGCCAGAGGGAAGCATCGTGCCAGATCTCCCCCAGCAGGTAGACATCGGGACGGATGGCCCGCACCCGACGGCGCAGTTCCTTGAGCATCCGGTGGGAGATTTCGTTGCCCACATCAAAGCGTATGCCGTCCACGCCGTAATCCCGCACCCAGCTTTCGCACAGGGTACCGAAATAGTCGATGACGGCGGGGTTGTTGGTATTCAGCTTGGGCATATCCGCCGCAAAGGCAAAGGAAAAATACCGTCCGTCCCGGGTACCGCCCGGGGCTGCTTCCGGCGGCCAGCGGTTGACCATGAACCAGTCCCAGTAAGGAGAGTCGGGGCCTTTTTCCATCACATCCCGCCAGGGGGCAAAGTGGGGGCCGCAGTGGTTGAACACCGCATCCAGCATGACCCGGATGCCCCGGGTATGGGCCTGTTCCACCAGCTGTTTTAAATCGGCGTTGGTGCCAAGGTCGGGGTCCACCCGGGTATAATCCCGGGTGTCGTACCGGTGTACCGAGTCCGCCGCAAAGATGGGATTGAGATACAGACCGCTGACGCCCAGGGAGGCCAGATAGTCCAGCTTTTCGCAGATGCCGGGCAGGTCGCCCCCAAAACGTTCCCTGTTGGTCACGGGGCCTTCCCGCCAGGGGGTCTGGTTGGCACTGCCCTTGCTGCGGCAGAACCGGTCGGGGAAGATCTGGTACCAGACAGTATCACGCACCCAGGCAGGGGGCGCCGGGATATCGGCTGGGTTCATCCAGGGCTGGTAAAAGCCCGCCGGGTGTGTTCCGTCCTGCCGGTCAGGGGTACAGAAACCGTCCTCGCCGTACAGCCAGACCTGCCCGCCGCTGTGCAGTTCAAAATGGTAGCGGCACCGCTTGTAGGGCGGGCGGATCACCGCAGTCCACCACAGGGCATGGTCCAGGGGCTGGGGGTCGGTCAGTTCCCGGCACTGGCCGTGCCAGCGCTCGGCCCCGCCCAGAATCCCCGCCTCAAAGGGGTCGCCCCAGTGCAGGAAGACCCGTTCCACCTCGGGGCCGGTCTGCAGGCGCAGCACCAGCTCGTCGGCGTTCAAGGCATAGCTCCAGGGTGCCTGGGCCCTGTGAAAAACCGCGGCAAAATTCATACCATATTCCTCCGTTGCAGGATCAGCGGCCGGTAAGCGTGCAGGGCGGCCGCGGCCCGGTCCAGGTCAGACAGCCGCCACTCCCAGTTGGGGGAGCCTACGGTGCCGGGGGTGTTCATCCGGGCGCTGGCGTCCAGTTCCAGTATATCCTGTACCGGCAAAATCGTCCAGCGCGCCGGGGATGCCAACGCGCACCGCACCAGCCGCTGCACCACCGTGCCGGTGCCGAAGCCCTGCCGCCGCAGCCAGCGACGCAGCTTGCGCCGGGCGGCCACGGTCAGGCTGTTGTACCATTCCAGCAGGGTGGCGTTATCATGTGTACCGGTATAACAGATCAGGTTTTCGCTTTGGGACCCGGTATCCCGGGCCTGTTTGCCGGCAGTATCCAGGGTAAATTCCAGCACCTTCATGCCTTTCAGGCGGTAGTGGTCCCGCAGGGCCAGCACCTCCGGGCGCAGGTCTCCCAGGTCCTCGGCCACCAGTTCCAGGCCGGGCAGTTCCCGGTAAAGGGTGTCCAGCACCGCGTAGCCGGGGGCCTCGATCCAGTCCCCTTCCATGGCGGTGGGGCAGGATGCGGGTATCTTCCAGTAGGTATCAAAGGCGCGGAAATGGTCAATGCGGATCACATCAAAGAGCTGTTTGTTGTACCCGATGCGCCGCACCCAGAAATCAAACCCGGTTTGCTGCAAATGGCCCCAGTCATAGATGGGGTTACCCCACCGCTGGCCGGTGGCGCTGAAATAGTCCGGCGGCACCCCGGCCACCCAGGCGGGGCGGCCGTCGGCGTCCAGCAGGAAGTTTTCCTTCCCGGCCCAGACGTCCACCGAGTCCACCCCCACATAGAAGGGTACATCCCCCATGATGCGGATGCCTTTTGCGGCAGCAGCGGCCCGTACCGCCTGCCACTGGCGGGCAAACTGGTATTGCAGGAAGGTCTGGTACTCCATCTCTTCCCGGTAGGGGATCAGGTTCCCGGCCCGGTTTTCGGGCCAGGTGCGCTGCCATTCCGGCCATTCCAGCCAGCAGCGGTTGTCGTTTTCCTTTTTAAAAGCCCGGAACACCGCGTAGTCCCGTACCCAGTCCCGGGCGGCAAAGGCCCGGTAGTCCTCGTCGGGCACAAAAGCCTGCCAGGCAGCGCGCAGCAGCGGTTCCTTGTACCGGCGCACGGCCTCATAGTCCACATGGCCGGCGGGCAGCGGAAAGGCTTCCGGCAGATTCGGCAAAAGTCCCTGGGCGGCCAGTTCCTCCAGGCTGAGGTACATTTCATCCCCCGCACAGGAGGAATAGGGCTGGTAGGGGGAATTGCCGTAGCCGGTGGGGTTCAGGGGCAGGATCTGCCAGATGGTCACGCCGTTTTGCCCCAGCAGTTCCAGCCAGGCCCGGGCCGCAGGGCCCAGGTCGCCGATGCCATAGGGCGACGGCAGAGAGGATACTGCCAGCAGAATGCCCGTTTCTTTTTGTTGTACGCACATGGGCGTCACCTCACAGATGCCAGATATCACGGTTGTACTCGGCAATGGTGCGGTCGGAGGAGAAGAACCCTGCCTTGGCAATGTTCACCAGGGCCTTGCGGCTCCAGACAGCTTCGTCCTCGTAGTCGGCCAGCATCCGCTCCTTGACAGCGATGTACTCCTTCACATCCAGCAGGGTCATGAACCAATCCTTGCTGATCAATTCCTTGTACAGGCGGCAGAGGCTTTCCACATCGCCGATGCGCAGCATCTTTTTGTCCACGATAAAGTCCACCAACCGGGCAATATCGGGGTCGCCGTCGTAGAATTCCGCCGGGTGGTAGGCATTTTCGGCATAGAGGCGGATGACTTCTTCGGAGCTTTTGCCGAAGCAGTAGATGTTCTCCTCCCCTACCAGGTCGGCGATCTCCACATTGGCGCCGTCACGGGTACCCAGGGTCACAGCGCCGTTGAGCATGAACTTCATGTTGCCGGTGCCGGAAGCCTCCTTGGAGGCCAGGCTGATCTGCTCCGAGATATCGCAGGCGGGAATGACCTTGGCCGCCTTGGTCACGTTGTAGTTTTCGATCATGACCACTTTCAGCCAGGGGCTGACCTCGGGGTCATGGTCGATGAGGTCGGCCAGGCAGAGGATCAGGTGGATGATATCCTTGGCGATGGTGTAGGCGGGGGCCGCCTTGGCGCCGAAGATCATGGTCACGGGGCGGGCCGGTTTGCGGCCTGCCTTGATCTCCAGGTACTTGTAAATGGCATAGAGGGCGTTCATCTGCTGGCGCTTGTACTCATGCAGGCGCTTGACCTGCACATCGAACACCGAGTCGGTGTCCAGCACGATGCCCTGGGTGGATTCCAGATAGCGGGACAGTTCCTCCTTGTTCTGCTTTTTGATGGCACGCAGGGTGCGCAGCACCTGGGGATCGTCCCGGTAGGCCAGCAGTTTTTCCAGCTGATCGGCATCCGCCTTGAAACCGGGGCCGATGAGGCTCTCGATATAGGCAGCCAGCGGCTGGTTGCAGTGGAGCAGCCAACGGCGGAAGGTAATGCCATTGGTCTTGTTGTTGAACTTTTCGGGATAAAGTTCATAGAAGGATCGCAGTTCCGATTCTTCCAGAATTTTGGTGTGAAGGGCTGCCACACCGTTGACACTGTACCCGTAGTGAATATCGATGTGGGCCATGTGTACCCGGTCCTGGTCGTCCAGAATGGCCACACGGGGGTCGCTGCTCACGGCCTTGGCGCGGCGGTCCAGTTCCTCAATAATGGGCACCAGCTGAGGCACCGCCCGGCGCATAAAGTCCATGGGCCATTTTTCCAGGGCTTCGGCCAGAATGGTGTGGTTGGTGTAGGCGCAGGTCAGGCTGACCTCCCGCACGGCATCGTCCATGGACATGCCCTGCTCGGTGAGCAGGCGGATCAGTTCTGGAATGATCATGGTGGGGTGGGTATCGTTGATCTGCACCGCCACATGCTCATGGAGGGTATCGGGGGTGTAGCCCCGTTCAGCCAGTTCTTTCAGGATCAGCTGGGCCGTGCTGCTCACCAGGAAATACTGCTGATAGACACGCAGCAGCCGCCCGGCGTCGTCGCTGTCGTCAGGGTAAAGGAAGAGCGTCAGGGTATGGGGAATATCGCTCTTGTCGAAGGAGATGCCCTCCCCGATGCGGGATTCATCCACCGTATCCACGTCAAACAGATGCAGGGCATTGCACTGGCCGTTGTAGCCGGGCACCGCAATGTCGTACATGATGGAGTTCAGGCTGAACCCGCCGAAAGGCACCGTGAACCGCACACCGGTATCGGTCAGCCAGCTCTGGGGGGTGATCCAGGGGTTCTTTTCTTCTTTCTGCTTGTGGTTTTCCAGCTTCTGGTAGAACAGGCCGTCGTGGTAGTTCAGCCCGGCGCCGTCGCCGCAAAGGCCCAGCGTGGCAATGGAATCCAGGAAGCAGGCCGCCAACCGTCCCAGGCCGCCGTTGCCCAGGGAGGGTTCGTTTTCCGCCTCCTCAATGGCGGTCAGTTCGTGGCCGTGGCGGGCCAGCAGGTCTTTGGCCTCCTCAAACAGGCCCAGGTTGATGAGGTTGTTGCTCAGCAGTTTGCCGATGAGAAATTCCGCCGATACATAGTACAATTTGCGGTTGCCGGTGGTCTTGGGCAGGGCCGCCATCTTTTCTTTGGTAAACAGCATCAGCGCCTGATAGACCTGGCGGCTGTCGGCGGTGTCCAGGGTTTTGCCAAACTGTTCGTTCAGGATTTCCTGCAGTCTCTGTTCCATCATACTTTCCCTCACTTATGATCGAAAAAATCCGGCACGGAGCGTTCCAGTGCCTCGTACACCCGCAAAAGTTCGCCCACGCTCCAGGCCTGGGCAAAGCACCCGCGGGAGGCGGTGGGGTTTTCGCCGTCGTAGATTTCGGGCAGCTGGCCCACGCAGCCCTCCCGCAGGGCGGGTTCCAGGGCGGTAAGCCAGTGGGCCACCTGCCGCCGGGCGGCGGCGCTGTGGCCATTCACTTTCAGGTAGGCCAGGTAAAAGGCACCCAGGGGGAAGGGCCACACCGTCCCCTGGTGGTAGGCCAGGTCCCGCTCTTTCTGGGGGCCGCCGTACACCGGGTGGAAGGCCTGGTCCCCGGGGGCCAGGGTGCGCAGCCCCACCGGGGTGTACAGTTCCCGCTGAACCGTGGCCACCACCCGGGCTTCCTGCCCGGGGTCCAGCAGCGGGAAGGGCTGGGCTACGGCCCAGATCTGGTTGCAGCGGTTCTGTTCATCCTGCCCGGTGCCGGAAATAACATCCCGCAGGCAGCCTGCTTCCTCCCGCCAGAAGGCGGCCCGGAAGCTTTCCCGCACACGGTCGGCCAGGGCGGCGTAGTCCCGTCCGTCCAGCTCCAGGGTGGCGGCCAGTTCCGCCAGCATCCGCAGGGCGTTGTACCAGTAGGCGTTGATCTCCACCGGTTTGCCGTGGCGGGGGGTGGGCAGGATCTCCCCGATGCGCACATCCATCCAGGTCACCTGATCCAGCCCCTGCCCTGCGGCGATCAGGCCGTCCGGTTCCATGTGAATGCCGAACCGGGTACCGCTCCGGTAGGCTGCCACGATGTGCTCCATCACCGGCCAGGCCCGGCGCACAAAGTCCAGATCTCCGGTATAGCGGGCGTAGAGCCACACATCCCGGATAAAAAGCAGCGCCGCGTCCACCGTGTTGTACATGGGAGCGGTTTTGCCTTCCGGGAAAAGATTGGGCATCAGGCCGTCCTGCTCATACTGCAAAAAGGTTTCCAGAATGCTTTTGGCCTCGGCATAGCGGCCGGTGGACAGGGTACAGCCCGGCAGGGCGATCATGGTATCCCTGCCCCAGTCCTCAAAGAAGGGGTAGCCTGCCAGAATGGTCTTGCCGCCGGTGGAGTCCCGCCGGGCGATGAACGCTGCCCCGGCCTGGGCCAGCTGCCGGGCCGCCGTGGACCGGAACCCGCCCTGCCGTTCCCACAGGCGGCAGCGCCTGTCGGCCTGCCGCAGCACCCGGGCTGCCGGGGGCGCTGTTTTTTCCAGCGTGAACACCAGATCCAGCGTTTGACGGCTGCCGGGGGCCACGGTGCATACCACCTGCAGGCAGGCGGCGGTCAGGCCGGTTTTGCGCCGGCCGTCCGGTGCATCGCAGGGGTAGTACAGCGTCTGCCAGCCCAGGGGGCAGGGGGTCAGCTGCCCGTTGGTGCGCACCGTCAGGTCCAGCCCGGCAGCGGTCACCCGGTTGCCCCGCAGGGTAAAGGTCTGGGTCTTGCGCAGGTTTTTGCCCTTGGGTACAAACTGCAGCCAGGGGGTCACCGTCAGGGTGCAGGGGGTATCGCCGGGATTTTCCAGCTGATAGCGCAGAGCCACGGTGTTCTGTTCCCAGTCCATGGCCAGTTCTTTTTCCACCTGTACCCCCTGCCACTGGTAGACCCACCGGGGCAGGCCGTCCACCTGGGCAAAGCAAAGGTTCTGCCAACCTTCCTCGGGGCTGCCCTTGGCAAAGGTCTGGGTGGAAAGATGGGTAGCGGCCCCGTTCCGGGTCAGTTCCTCCTCCACCCGGTGGACGATGTTCCACCGCACATTGGGGGCCCGGGTGCAGGCCATCAGTAGGGCGTGGTCATTGCGGGCAGCCCCGCCGGTAAGGGTCTGGGAGCAAAAGCCCCCCAGCCCGTTGGTCAGCAGAAAGCAGTGCTCCGCTCTGCGGGCGCTGTCTGCCAGGTCCTGTTTGCCAAACACAAAACGCATGGTATCTCTTTCTTTCTCACAGTTGGGATGGTTTGCCCAGAATCAGGGCCGTGCCGGGCGCCGCCGTAAAGGTGGGGGCGGTTTGCGGCTGCTGCCAGCCAAAGGTGGTTTCTCCATCGGCCAGGCACTGCCAGTCCTCGCCGTCCGGTGTACAGGTATATGCCTGTCCCGAGGCATTGTATACAAGGTACAGCTGCCCCCATCGGCTGCCGGTATTGTCCAGCAGCGCCGTCACACAGCGGGGGGCGGGCGTTTCCACTCGCAGCAGCCGCCGGGCGGCCCCGGCACTCTTGTCGCACAGGGCGGGCAGCTGCTTGCGCAGCGCCATCAGGCCCCGGTAGTAGTCCACCAGGTCCCGGTGGTCCCAGGCCCGCTGCCAGTCCAGCCGGTTCAGGGTAATGGGCGCATTGTGGGTGTCCCGCTGGCCCTGCTTGGTACGGCCGAATTCCTCGCCCGAAAGCAGGAACAGCCGCCCCTGGCAGGTCATGTAGACCGCTGCCGCCAGCCGGTTGGCCCGCAGCACTCGGGGTGTGCCTTCGTCGTAGCGCCGCCGGGGGTCCAGAGTATCCACCAGTTTGTCCCACAGGGTCACATCGTCATGGCAAGACACATAGGTGATGGTCTGGGTGGGGGCCGCCGTATGGAAGCCCCGCCCGCCGGGGCACCAGGCCGTCAGACTTTGGGCCACGGCCCCCTCTTTGCCGCGGCCGCCGTTGACAAAACCGGCGCTTCGGGTGTGCTGTACACTGCCTTTGACCGCATCCCGCACGGCGTCGCAGAAGGCGCCGATCTCCGGGTCCAGGGTGGGCAGGCTCTTTTTGCCCGCCAGCCGGGTCCCCCGTTTGCAGGCGGTGGGGCCGGCGGCCCAGGGTTCACCAAAGACCAGTTTTTCTCCCCGGCCGTAGCGGGCATCCAATGCAGCGCGGATGCGCTGCATCAGGTCGGTGTCCAACAGGCCCATCAGGTCAAAGCGGAAACCGTCCATGTGGTATTCCCCGGCCCAATAGAGCACCGAGTCCAGAATATACTGGCCGCACATGGAGCGCTCACTGGCCAGGTCGTTGCCGCAGCCGGACCCTTCGGACCAGCTGCCGTCGGGCCGGTAGCGGTAGTAGTAGCCAGGCACCGTGCGTTCCAGCCAGGAATCCCGGTGGTAGGTATGGTTGTATACCACATCCATAATCACCCGGAACCCCTGCCGGTGCAGCGACTGGACCAGCTCTTTCAATTCCCGGATGCGCAGAGCGCCGTCCGCCGGGTCCAGGGAATAGGAGCCTTCCGGCACATTGTAGTTAACGGGGTCATACCCCCAGTTGAAGGAGGCATCAGGGGCCGCTTCGTCCACCGAGCCGTAATCAAACACCGGCATCAGCTGGATGTAGTTCACCCCCAGCCGCCGCAGGTAGCCGAGGCCGGTGGGGTGCTGCCCGTCCCCGTACAGGGTGGTATCGGTACAGGTGAATGCCTTGTACTTACCCCGGTACGTCTGCGGGAACCCGCCGCTTTCGTCCCAGGAAAATTCCCGCACATGCACTTCGTAGATGATATCCTCCGCCTGGCGGGCGGGGGCTTTGTCCTGCTGCCAGCCCTCGGGGTCGGTGGCGGGCAGGTCCACCACCATGCTGCGGCCGCCGTTGCAGCCGCAGGCCCGGGCGTAGGGATCGGCGGTGGTGCGGGTCACGCCGTCCACCGTCACCGCAAAGTCGTAGTAAACACCCGCCAGCCGCCGGGGTGCTTCGTAGTACCAGACGCCCCGGTCCTGGGGTTCCATCTCCACACATTCCAGCGGGTCCGAAACCACCCCTTCGGGGTAAAGCCGCAGCTGCACCCGCTGGGCCGTGGGGGCCCACAGGCGGAACCGGGTGCCAGTGTCGGTCAGGCGGGCGCCCAGGTCGCCGCCGTCATAGTGGTATTGCCGGGCAAATTGGGGGCTGTTGAAATCCATACAGGGAACACTCCTCTGGCAGGGTCGGCCGCCGGGAGATCAGCCCTTGACGGCGCCCGACATGCCATCCACGTAATATTTCTGCAGTTTCAGGAACAAAATCGCAATGGGGATAGAGATGAGCACCGCACCGGCGGCAAAGCTGGTGTACCAGCTGTCGATGTACTCTTTTTCCAGCATCTTCCACAGGCCGATGGCCACGGTGTACTGGTCGGAGTTGGCGCGGCAGATGACCTTGGCAAAGATGAAATCCACCCAGGGGCCGATGAAGGCGGTAAGCACGGTGTAAACGATAACAGGCTTGCTCAGGGGCAGGGTGATCTTGGTAAAGATCTGCCAACGGGTGCAGCCGTCGATGCGGGCGGCCTCGTCCAGGGCCATGGGCATGGTATCAAAGAAGCCTTTGGCGATCTGGAAGCTCAGGGCCGCGCCGCCGGAATAGCACAGGATCAGCGCCAGCCGGATCAGGGAACCCTCGGTCAGGCCGATGGCCTTGAGGATGAAGTAAACGGCGATCATGGACATAAAGCCGGGGAACAGGCCCAGGATCATAGCCATGTTCATGTAGGGCTTGCGCATCTTGAACCGCATGCGGGACAGGCAGAAAGCCGCCGACAGCACATAGAAGCTGGACAAAATGCAGGAACAGATGGCGATGATCAGGGTATTCATGAACATCTGGGGGAAGTTGAGGATGGTGGTGTCGGTAAAGAGTTTGATGTAGTTGTCCAGGGTCAGGCTTTTGGGAAAGAAGGTGGAAACGTAGGAACCTTTTTCCGCCCGGAAGCTAGTCATAATGACCCACAGCACCGGGAACACCCAGATGGCTGCCAGCACGGCCAGCAGGCTGTGGACCAGGATATTGTTGCGCCGACGGATGGCTTTTGCACTCTTGTACTGTTTCATGGCTTAAAAACCGCCCTCCTCTTTATAAGACTTGCTGCGCCGGTAGCTGAACAGGGCGCCCACCGACAGGATAATGAAGGTCATGATGCCGACCACAGCGCCCACATTGTAGTACTGTTTGTCGATGGTCAGCTTGTACAGCCAGGTGACCAGCAGGTCGGTGCTGCCTGCGGTGGAAGCCAAGTTGGTGACCGGGTCACCGCCGGACAGCAGATAGATGACGTTGAAGTTGTTCACGTTGCCGGTGAAGGTGGCAATCAGGTAGGGGGTGGTTACGTAGAGCATGTAGGGCAGCGTAATGCTGCAGAAGGTGCGCACTGGACCGGCGCCGTCCACCTTGGCGGCGTCGTACAGTTCCGCCGGGATGCTCTGCAGCACGCCGGTCAGCTGCATCAGGGTGTAGGGCACGCCCACCCAGATATTGATGACGATAACGGTGACCCGGGCCCAGGTGGGGTCGGTGAAGAAGGGCAGGCTGGCGTCCGGGGCAATGAGGCCCAGGCTGCGCAGCAGCACGTTGACAGCGCCGTTGGGCTGCAGCATGGTGCGCATGATCAGCAGCGAAACGAACATGGGCACCGCGCTGGACAATACAAAGCAGAACCGCCAGAAGCCTTTGGCGCGGGTATCCTTGCGGTTGATGAGCAGCGCCAGCAGCATGCCGAAGATGTAGTTGGTAAAGGTAGCAAACACTGCCCAGACCAGCGTCCAGACCAGGACCGACCAGAAGGTGCTGCCCAGGATACTGTTGGAGTCAAACAGGGCGGCGAAGTTTTCCAGCCCCACCCAGTCGAACAGGACCAGATGGTTGTCGATCTTGCTGTAGTTGGTAAAGGCCATGCAGATCATGAAGATCAGCGGCAGAATGGTCAGCGCCGTGATGAAGAACATGGGCGGCGTCATCAGCAGCCGGTAGAGGTTGTCGTCCAGCAGGGTGGTCAGGTCCTCCCGGAAGGTGTTCACATGGCTGCCCTTTTGCTGCAGGCACTGGGCCTTGTAGGCGCTTTTCAGGCTGCCGCGCCAGATCAGGAACATGACCAGGGTCAAAAGCAGGGTGGCCACACCGTAAAGCAGCAAAAGCACGGACTGGTCGCCCTGCACATACAGGTAGACCTGCTGGGCTTCGTCCCAGACTTCCTGCTGTTCCACCTCGCCCAGGGTGATGAGCATGGCCAGGTTATGCAGGCCGTACCGCACCATAAAGGCCAGGTACCCCAGCTCCGCCGCCAGGTAGAGGATACCTTTGACCACCTGCCCGTGGCAGATGCTGCCCAGGCCCATGACCACCGCCGAAAGCCGGGTGGTCGCATCGCCCTGCCCCAGGGCCGCCAGGCAGGTATAGGGGGAATAGCCCTCGGTTTGTTTTGCGTTTAAGATATTCATTGTTTTCCACCTCACGCGCTGCTCAGATTCCGTTGCTGTTCATGGCGTCATTCATGGCCTTGGTCTGTTCGGCGGCGTTCTCCTTGGTCACGCTGCCGTTTCGAATGGCCTTGCCCATATTCTCCACCGGGGTCCAGCAGTTGTTCATGGCCGCCACAAAAGGCTGCAGGATGGAGGTCCGGTCAAAGGTATCGTTCTGGGCCTGGACCACCGGGTCCGCCGCGATCTCGGGGTCGCTGTTCAGTTCGGTGTTGCAGGGGATCACGTTGCGCAGTTCATAGTGCAGCCGCTGGGCTTCGGCAGAACCCAGGTACATGGCCAGCTCCACCGAGGCTTTCATATACTTGGTGGCGGTGTTCACGCCGATGGCCTTGGACCCGGCGTAGGCGTACATCTGCTTTTCCTCCCCGTTCAGGGTGTAGGTGGGCAGGGCTGCCACGCCCATATCGTCGCCCAGGATCTCCTGTACCGCCGCCGCATCCCAGGAGCCGGAGAAGATGGCGTTGATGCTGCCGTCCCGCAATCCTGCCAGACCGGAACCGTCCTGGTCGATCTTGAAGTTGGGGTTGGCTGCCAGGTCCACCAGATACTCCGTCACTTCCACGGCGTTCTCTCCGCCGAAGTCGGCGCCCAGTTCCTCCTGGGTGCCGTCCCCGAAGAGGGTGCAGCCGTTGCCGAAGTAGAACGCCGGCAAATACCAGGAGTTCACGAAGGGGAAGCTGACCACGCCTTTTTCCAGCATCGTATCCAGGCTTTTCACGTCCTCCTCGGTAAAGACGCTCTTGTCATAGTACATGTACCAGGTGTTGGTGGTGAAAGGCACGCCGTAGATGTTTCCGTCCAGCGTCAGGGAGTCCAGCAGCGTTTCGCTGTTGGTGGTCTGCAGTTCCTCGGCATAGATGCCGCCAAACTTGGCCAGGGCGTTGGCATCGGTCATAATGGTCAGGGTGTCGTTGGCGTACATGAATACGTCGGCGCTGGCCTCGGGGTCCTGGGCCACCGCCCCCGCCGCCGAAGCTTCGTCCGACACACCATACACAAAGGTGATGTCCCACTCCGGGTGCAGGGCCGCAAAGTTTTCGCAGCATGTCTGCAGCCACTGGCCGCTGTCTTTGGACTGGTCCTCCGACGGGGACCATACCATCAGGCGGATCTTTTCGGCGCCGCTGTCACCGGCCACAGGTCCGCAGCCTGCCAGCAAAAGCCCCGCCGCACACAGAGCCGCCGTCCATCGTACCGATTTCTTGTGCATGCTTGCTCCTCTTCGTTTCGGTTGTTTCGAATTGTTTCGTTGAGTTCACTATACACCCCTCCCCTACTGGAATCAAGGCTTTCCCAAAAAAGCACGTCATTTTTTGCTTTCTGCACAAGAATCCAAAACTGAAATTGTGCTTTTTCACAACGCTCCGAAACGCTACGAAACAACCTTGCTAAACATTTCCGCTGCCGGTGATTGCGTTTTGCCCGGATTGCAGGTATAATACAGATAAAAAACAGAGTAACAGCGGAGAATATGTATGGTCACCATTCAAGATATTGCGGAAAAACTGAATGTTTCCAAGGGAACGGTCTCCAAGGCATTGAACGGCGCAGCGGATGTGAGCGAAACATTGCGAAAATCCATTTTGGAGACCGCCGTGGAGATGGGTTACTCCCGCACCCTCCATAAGCGGGACGCCAAGACCCTTTGCATCTTTATCGAAAACATGTCCTGTCAGGAGCCCAACGATTTTGGCTATGATATTGTGGTTGGCTTCCGCAAAGCAGCAGAACCTTCGGGTTATCTGGTGGAGGTAGTCCCTCTGGACGACAAAACCCAAAAGCACATACGCTACGACGAGTATATGCTCAAACACAACTATGCCGGGGCTTTGTTTCTGGGTTTGTCTTTTTCGGACGTGTGGCTGCACGACCTGCAGACTGCCCACACACCTGCCGTGCTGCTGGACAACTACATCAAGGCAAATCCTCACACCTGTTATATGGGCGTAGACAACACCGAAGGGATGGATCTTGCGGTAGCCCATCTGTGCAGTCTGGGGCACACCCGTATTGGTTATCTCAGCGGCGGGCTGGGGTCCTATGTAAACCAATCCCGGTACAGCGCCTTTTTCCACGCGCTGCGCAAAAACGGGCTGCCGGATGACCCCCATCTGGCGGGCAGCGATTATTTCTTCTCCGAATGTCTGCAAAAGCACTTGCCTGCCCTGCTCAAGCAGAATGTAACGGCCATTCTGTGCAGCCATGACCTGCTGGCCCATACTGTGATGCTCCACTGCCTGGAACTGGGCATCCGCATCCCCCAGGATCTGAGCATCATCGGCTTTGACGACCTGCCCCTGTGTTCCTACACCATGCCACCGCTGACCACCATCCGCCAGGACCGCACCCAGCTGGGCAAAAGCGGCTTTTACGCTCTTTCCAGCCTGTTGGCCGGGGTGCCCATCAGCACCCTGCTGCTCCATGCCCAATTAATCCTTCGTCAATCCACTGCAGCTCCAAAAGAGCGCCCGTAAAACACAAAAAGACAGATACATTATGTCAGACCCTTGCTGGAAGCTGTTTTCGGCGCATATAAAATCTCGCCCGACTTTGTAGCGGTGCGAGTTTTTTGTATCAAATATACTTTCCAATACTTTTCTCCCATTTATATCCCAATAATCAATTCACATTTGCGCCCCCTTGGATCTCAAAATGCAAATGCGGCCCTGTCGCCCTCCCAGTTTGCCCCACATATGCTATGACCTGTCCGGATTTCACCTGCTGCCCCGCTGTAACACAGATACTGGAGCAATGGGCATACAAGGTCGTGAGTCCGCTGCCATGGTCGATCTTGACATAGTACCCGTAGCTTCCACCCCAACTATCAGTGGCGTTGGCAATGGTCACGGTGCCATCTGCGGCAGCAAGGATAGGTGTACCTTCCGGGGCTGCGATATCAGTACCGCTATGGTAGCTGATTTCTCCTGTGATAGGATCGGTACGATAGCCTTGGGGAAGCTGTTGGTAAAGGGCACCAGCTTCCCCGCGCAGCGAATCAGCCCGCAGCCAGCCGGCACGTTGGTAATGTACCCCAGCTGGGTGTCCGAGATGTTCAGCAGTTTTGCCAGTTCCTCCCGGTCGGTGGCACTCTGGTTGAGCATGATCAGGAACTCCGAGTTGGCCAGCATCAAGCGAGCCGTGTCGGAACGCAGCAGTTCGTCCACGTTCTGGGTCATGCCGGTGATCAGGCCGTTGTACTTGCGGATACGCTTCCACAGCTTGTAGAAGAAATTGGCGCTGTACTCGTACCGGAACAGGATGTAGAACTCATCGCAGAAGATCCAGGTGCGGTGCCCTCGCTTCCAGTTCTGGATCACACGGTTGTAGATGGCATCCAGCGTCACCAGCATCCCGAGGGGCATCAGCTGCTCGCCCAGTTCCCGGATATCGTAGACAATGATGCGCGCCTTGGTATCCACGTTGGTGGGCTGGGCAAAGGTGCCCAGGGTGCCTGTGATAAAGAGTTCCGAGGAAAGAGCCAGCCCCTGTGCTTCGGGTTCCGGCTGCATCTTGAGCAGGCGGTAGAAGTCTTTCAGGGTAGGCATCGCTCCCTTGTACCCGTTGCGGACATAGGGCATATAGACCTGTTCTGTGCAGCGGCCCAGGATGGATTTTTCTTTGGCGGTGACCAGCCCGCTGCCGATCAGCTGCTCAAACAGGGACAGCACAAACTCGCTCTTGGACACAATGGGGTTGCGTTCGTCACCGTAAGCGCGGTCCATATCCAGCGCGTTGATGTGGGTGTCCGATGTAGCCGAAATGCGGATGACCTCACCGCCGAAGGCTTCCACCAGATGTCCGAATTCGGATTCCACGTCCAGAATCAGGATGTCATCCTCCGTGGACAGGGCGATCTGAGCGATTTCCTCTTTGGCGCTCATGGACTTGCCGGAGCCGGACACTCCCAAACGGAAGCTGTTGCCGTTGAGCAGCTGTCGGCGATCCACCACGATGCGGTTCTTACTGACGGCGTTCTGGCCATAGTAGAGTCCCTTGGGCTGCATGATTTCCTGGGCTCGGAACGGGATGAGTACCGCCGTGCTCTCGGTGGTCAGGGTGCGAAGCGCTTCGATGCACCGCAGTCCGTAGGGCAGCACGGTGTCCAACCCGTCCCTCTGCTGCCAGCGTAGCGTGGAAAGCTGGCACAGGTGCTTGCGGGCAACGGAGAGCAGCGATTCGGTGTCATCATCCAGCTGTTCCTTGGTATTGGCCATGTGAACGAGAGTGACCAACCCGAACATCATCCGCTGGTCACGGGTGGTCAGGTCATCCAGCATCTCCTTAGTCTCCTTGCGCTGGAGTTCCATGTCATAGGGAACTACGGCGGTCCAGTTGTTGTTTGCATTCTGTTTCCGCTGCCAGTTGGTTACGTTAGTTTCCACGCCCAGCAGCGTGTTCTGCAACTGGCGGGCGGCCTCGTCGGTGGGGATGGGCAGGATGTCGATGGACAACATCAGTTCCCGATCCAGATCGCAGAGCTCCGACACAAAGCTGTCTTTCAGGTAGCTGGCGAAATCCTGGAGGTAGAGCACCCGGCCCACGCGGTCATCGATCTTAAAATGGTCAGTGGCGAACTCCATACTGCTGGGACACAGCCAGTCTTTGAAATGCTGGCCACGCCGGGCTTTCTGGTGGATATCGAACTCGGCTGCAGGCGGGTCCGCCGGGCGGAAGAAGTCGCGGAAGATCCGCAGGCGCTCATTGAGCGAGAGTTCCTGCGCCACCGAGGACAGTGCCGCCAGCTTGGTGGTCAGATCAGTGCCGACGCGGGCAAAGTAGGTGCGGGCTTCCTCGATGTTGCGCTTGACGACGCTGATGGTAAGATAACGCTCCCGGACAATGCTGTTGTTGCTCTCGGTGACCTGGGTGCGCAGCATCTCGTTGAATTCTTCGCGGTAATTGTCCAACCCATCCTCCTTGAGAGGCAGCAGGACAGACCGTTCGAATTCTTCCTTGTTGATCCGCCGGTTGTACAGAGTGATCTTGGCCGAGGCACCGGAGTCCAGTGCGTTGAGCAGGTCGCAGTAGTCCAGGAACATTGCCGTCTTATCTTCTTTGCCGGCAATGGAATAGTTGATATCGTTGAACGACCAGGTCTTGGAGAACTGATGGCCCACCTGAAAAATTCCGTCCGCCCAAATGCGGCGGATGGGAATGCAGTCCTGCACACTGCGCGGAATGCGGAACTTGATGCGCTCCTGTTTCCGCGCTTTGGACAGGGTCTTGATCAATGGCGCTTCTCCTTACGGCTGCGCTTTTTCTGTTTAGGCTTCTTCATACGCATCCCTCCCTGGATTGCATCGTAGTAATAGCTGTTGGAACGATAGACCAGCCGTTTGGGGCTCAGGAGCTCGGATTTGAACCACGCCCAGAACAGCTGCTCAGCGGTCATGCTGTGATAGGAGAAAAATCCGCAGGCCGCGAAAGGTGCGGCGGCCAGGATGCAGACCCAGCCGATTTCCTCTGTTCCCAGCAGCGGACGGAGCAAAAAATAAACGCCCACTGCCACCCCGAGGGCCAGCAGTGAGCAGATAAACTGCCGGGTGTTGAGACCGAAGAAGATGGTCTCATGATAATCCCGGACTTCTTTGGGGATTTTGATTTCGATACGCGTCACCTCTGATTCTAATGGGAAAGGGGCAGCCAAACATAGCTGCCCCTTCGGTTTACTCTATATCTTCTTCTGTTTCCTCCGGTTGGAACGAATGTCCCAGCAGGATGCGGATGGTATCACGCCAGCCATACAGCACCCGAACCACCTGTGCGGTGGTGTGTGTACCAATGTAAAATGCCACGTAGTTACCACTGGTCACATAGCGATACCCTGTATCTACTCCGTTATACTGTAAAGGCGCCCCTGATAGGGGGAATTGTTCCAACTGGCGAACCGCCTTCAGGATGCGCTCAACAGTACGCCGGGCGGCTACTGGGTTACCCAATTCCGTTTCGATATACTGCCGGATATTCAGCATATCCTGCTGTGCCAACGGAGAAATCTGTACCTTCGCCATATTTCACCCCAGCAGCATCTTTTCCACATCGTCCAGTGCGAGCCAACCTTCTTCCTGACCGGACCGCACGCCACGGGCCAGTTCGGTCAGCAATTTGACCATTGCCTGGCTTTTCTCATACTCCTGAATATCCATCACGGCATAACGACCGCGGCCGTTTTTGGTCAAGAAAACCGGTTCCTCGGCCGTGACATCCCGCAAAACTTCATTGTAATTGCGCAAATCAGAAATCGGTTTGATATTCGGCATAGAGAACACCATCCTTTCTGCCATCTAGTATAGCAGAATCTTGAGCCAAATTCAACGAATAATTTTAAGAACTATCTTTCGCAATCATAGTCCCATGATCTCCTTGACGATCCGGTCGCATCCTTTCACCGCGCCAACCAGCACCAGCAGGTTGAAAGCCAGCTCTCCCACATAGGTCCAGACGGCGGTCACCACCGAGACGCTGGTGTCCACAGCGGGCGGGCTGGAGGACACGGCGGAGAAGATAATGCAGGCCAGGGCGATGACCACGCCCTGCAAACAGACTCCGGCGTAACTGCGCAGGAAGTTCTTACCCACATTGGACATGGGTTCTCCGGCAAAGGACGAAAGCGGAATGGGCGCAATGGCCGCGTACATCCAAAGGGAAAACATCCGGCCATACACGGTCAGGATCATCACGAAGGATAGTACGGTAATGAGTAGCCCGCCGATCAGCGTCACGGCCCAGAGCGGGATGGAGTCCCAGAAGCCCACCTCATTGATGGCGTCGATCAGCTCTTGGGGCAGTGTAACCGCACTCATTCCGGACACGCCGGATTGGTTGATCACCGTGGAGACCATCCCCCGCACGATCTGGAAAATGGCCAGCATCAGATCCAGGCCATAGGTCACGGCTGCTTTGGCCAGGGCGAAGCGGATAAAGAGTTTGAGGGCCTGTTCGGGGCGTTTGGCCTCCACGAAGGTGCCGCAGGTCTTGACCGCACCGGCTGCGAAGAAGAGCACCAGCAGCCCGTAGCCAATGGCTTGCAATGCCCCGTGGATACCCACCATCACGGCCCATACCTGACCATCCTTGAAGGTCTGCGGACTCTGGGTCAGCAGCTGCCAGATCTCTCCCAGCTTGTCATTCCAGGTTGTCAGGGCAGCATTGAGGTTGCTTACGATCCAGCTGTCACCCACAGTGCATCACCTCCCCTCCTGATATATTTTGGCACCTCAGACTCCGGTGCCGACGATCAGGTCCAGAATTTCTTTGGCAAAGGTGATGATGATACCGCCGGCCAGCGTCAGGAATCCCTGGCTGCGCTGGCTGGGATCATGGCTCTGCAGCGACAGGCCCACCTGAACGATGCCCCAGCCCAGCAGAATCAGGCCGATGGCTCGGATGATGGAGAAGATGAAGGTACTGAGGTTGTTGACAACAGTCAGCGGATCGCCCTCGGCCAACACCGGCGTGGCGGCACAGCAGACCAGAACCAGAGCTGCATACAGCGCGAAGGCACGGCGGGTCAGACGTTTGGTGCGGAGCATATCAATCTTGTTGCGATGCATGGGCATCCCTCCTTGGATAAGTAAACATGGGTTTCGGTTGTTCGGCTGCCGGCAGGAAATCGTCCATGTCCAGCAGTTCGTAGTTTTCGGCATCGCCCACCAGATCCTCGTGAGCATCCGGTGCGGCGGTGTAGTCATAGGGCGGCGCGCCGCCATCTTCGGTGAATCGGATGTTCGGGTGCCGGATCAGGTTGTACTTCCAGTCCATGACCGGACGTTCCCCGCGCACAAACAGCAGCGCCTTGTCGTTGGAAAGCAGGCGCACTTCATCGGGGGTCATCAGGTCGCGGGCCGCTTGCTGATGGCTGGTACTGCTGCTGCCGCTGCGACCTCGTGAAAGGCTTCGGCTGGTGGTTTCCACCGTTTCCTTGCCGATCAGTTCGGAAACGTATTTGTGAGTTCCCTGCTCGTTGCCGCCCAGGTAGAGAAATTCATCGCACAGACCCACCAGCGATTCCCAGCTGTCCTTGTACATGGATTTCAGCTGGGCAATGTTCTGAACAATGATGGAGCAGAAGATGCCGCGGGACCGCATGGTCGCCAGTGCTGACAGGAAACTGTCCTTGGGCAGCGAGATATTCGGAAACTCATCCATCAGACAATGGACCGGCACCGGGAGCCTTCCCCGATGGACACGGTCCGCCTGGTAGAAAAGAGTCTGGATCAGCTGGGTGTATACCATACCCACCAGATAGTTCAGGCTCTTATCGGAATCGGGAATACAGCAGAACAGGGCCACCCGTCGCTCTCCCAAATCATCCAGATGCAGTTCATCGGTCATGGTCAACCGGGCAATCTGCGGCAGGTTGAAGGCAGCCAGCCGGACGCCGACACTCACCAATATGGACTTGGCGGTTTTGCCGGCGGCCTGCTTGTAAATGCCATACTGCTTAACTGCAATGCTTTCCGGGTCACGCATGGCCAGACGCTCGAAGAGTATATCTAGAGGCGACTCGAAGTTTTCGTCCTCCTCCTTGACCTGGGCACTTCCCAGCAGCTCCATAACCATGCCGAAATTCTGTTCCTCCGGCGGGGCTTCATGTAACAGGTACAGCATGAGAGCCTGGAGCAATGCGGTTTCGGATTTTTCCCAGAACGGGTCAGAGCTCTGCGCGTGGGGAGGCGTAGTGTTCTGAATCAGGTTTGTGATCAGCTGCAGCACCTCTTTGTCATCCCGCACATACCGGAATGGGTTATAGCAGAAGGACGCATCCGGGTTGAGCAGATCGAACACCCGCACCTCATATCCCGCTCCTTTGAGATAGCCGCCAGTCTTGCGCAGGATTTCTCCTTTGGGATCTGTGATCACCATAGAACAGCCAGCTTCCAGCACATTGGGAACAGCATACGTTCGGGTCTTGCCGGCGCCGGAGCCACCCACGACGAGTACGTTGGTATTGTGCTTGTGCTTATAGCCATCCACACCGATGCGGAAGTTGCGCGTCATCAGCAGGTTGGGGCCTTGGGTATCCCGGTATCGGCGGTTGAGTTCTTTGGCATTGCCCCAGCAGGCAGAGCCGTGTTCCTCCCCGGGGCGCGTGTTACGGTGTTCACTGGACACGGCTAGGGCAATTACAGCATACAAGCCGGTGAAGATCAGCAGGAAACGAGGGGTCTGGCTGCTCCACGCAAGAGGAAGCGGCTGCGCCAGCATCTCATTGCAGGCGCTCAGCAGCTCGGATAGGTTCATGCTGGGCTGCCAGCGCATGGCCAAGGCAACTGCGGCCCACCAGATCAGCGGAAGAGGCAGCAGCCAGACCCACCAAGGGGTTGGTGTTTTCTGCAATCAGCACCCCTTCGCCATCAACGGAGCGATAGGATTTACAATCTGCTTTTTGATTCCATCAGCCACGTTCCATATTTCCTCTTGAACGCTTTGGCGAAGCGCTTTGCTGCCTTGTCGGCGGAGCCACTTCGTAAATGCTTTCCAACACTTCTTCCAGCAGTTTCTTTTTGAATGGATTCTTGTCATCGTTGGTATGGCCGCTGGTGGTGATGGTCTGCGCACCGGCGGGACTCATTTGCCAGCTGCCGCCATCGATGCTGCCGCTGGTCTTGGAAGGCGTGACGGTGATCTTGGCACCCTCCACCTTTTCGCCAGTTTCCAGCTGCTGTTTGTCTGTATTGACCGTAAAAGTCAGGTCAAAACTACCGCTGGCGCTCTGAGCCGGGGCAGTCCAGTTGGCGGAATAGTATTCGCTGTCGGGCACATCTGGGATATCCGTACCGCCGCCTTCCGAAATTTCTTCACCCACAATGGCAACGATCTGCCATGCATACCCGGCAGGAGGGTTATAGATATAGGTATAAAAACCGTTTTCGCCGGAGTAGGTAGCCGCTCTGTTCTCCATTCCCTGTTCAGCCAACGCCTTGGCAGAGGCTCGGTAGGTCTGAGCAGCCAGACTGTCCGGGTAATTGGCCATGATCCAAAGCTGCACGTCATCGTAATAACGGTAGGCCGCAGCTTCAGCGCTTTCGCTCTCCAACCCATAGGTGGAGGCCGAAGTTCCACTGTGCTTTTCTTCCAGCAGGTTCAGCGAAAGCTGCCCCAGACCACCCCAGATATTCACTTGGTTGGCATAGTGGTTGCCCGGCGTATATTGTCCGGGTTCCAATTTGGAGGTGTAGGCAAAAGTGTAAGTAGGGCAGCCGTTGGGCTGGCCATTCAGGCCGTGGCTGCAGCAGTAGGCCTCCATGCCATTAAACCAAATCAGCCAGGTGCCGCCCTCGAAACTGATTGAGGTGATTTTGCCGGTGGTAAACGGCGGTGTGGGCCCGGCAGCATAGGTGCCGGCACCAGCATTGGCTGCGGCTTTGGCTGCCGCTTTGCTCTCGCCCAGTTTCACCTGCAGGGTCTTGCGCAGTTCACTGCCGTCTGGCCCGTGGTAGACAAACTCCACCGAGAAATCCTGCTTGGCTTTCACATAGAAACCAGACGCACTGGCTGAAGTTTCCGTGTAGCTGGCCTTGGTAATGAATGCAATTTCATCTGCATCCGCCGGATTCCCCTCGAAATCCAGAAGAACCACATCTTCGGGCAAGAGGATCTCCGACGTGCTGCCGTTGGCTGGATACTCAACCTGCACCATCAAGGGAACGATAGCATATTCTTCTCCGGGTTCCCGGTCCACTGTAATGACCAGATCATCCGCATGAAGGGCTTCCGCATTGATATGGGCATCCACACCGTCATACAGGTCTGTCACCCATTCCGAAATGGAAATTCGGGTCTGACCGGTGGCAATGGGCAACCCCATACTGCCAATATAACTGCCGGTGGGTGCGTCCGGCAGATCATCGTAAAGCATCTCCGTGATCTCGGCCAGATCCGGTTCTCCGCCTGCCCCGGTAGCCACCGGGTTTTCCATGGCGGCGTAGGTGGCTGCCAGAATCGCTGCCCATACGGCATAAGCGTCCTGCACGCGGTCATGGCTGCGTTCCGCTTCCGGAATTTGGTTATACAGATCTTCTGCTGCATACAGCGGTGCGCAGGCTTCTTCCTGCACCGCAATGGCTTCATTGAGCTTGGACTCCAGCACGGCGTTGTCCAGATCGGCCATCCATGCCTGATGCGCCAGTCCCCAGTCATTGCTGGCCGCCACCATGCCGTCACGATCCAGTGCCGCGACGGCTTCCACAAACGCCTGGGCCTGTTCGCTCAGCGAGGCTGTGTCAGCGGTTTCCGCTGTTTCGGCGGTAGCCTCCGTGGTTTCTTGCGAGGGGGTAGATTCTGCAAAGGCAAGCGAACCGCTCAGATTGCTGAACAACAAAACGCCTGCCAACAGAAGTGCCACCCCCCGTTTCCAGAGTTTCATGAAATGATTCGGCATAACTGTCTCCTTTATTACAACTGCATTATCGGTCACCGTTCCTGCTGCCTTTTCGGTTTCGGCCTGGTCTGTCCTTCCAACGGCTCTACCGCCCGCCCTGGTTCCGGGATAAAACCACCCAAACGGTTCGGAACATAATCCGAGAGCCACGTGCCGCCGAAAGTAGCATGGGTCTGTAACCGCCACATGGCAAGTTTTCCGATATCCAACGACACCCCCTCAAAGGGATAGAACAAACAGGTCAGGCCCTCATTCTTAAAGGATGAGATATTCTGAAACTTGGTGCCATCTTTCAAGATACCATTTTCGGTAAACATCTCATTGATGCCATCCAGCCATTCCTGCAGGTCGCCGCCGCAGCCCTGTAAAATCAGACCTTCGCTGTCGCTCATGCGGCGCAGGGCATCTGTTGTGATTGCGTTAATACCCAAGGCAACCGCCTCCTTTCCTGTAAAAGAAACAGGCCCTCGCCAGGAAGGCGAGAGTCTGCTCCGGTTTCCATATTTCGGGAATTACCGTATTATCTGCCGGATATTTGTTGCTTTGAACACTTTTCCGGTGGATGGCATCGCCGTACTTCCCCTCGGCAGCGCTCCAAGGCTTTCAGAACCGGTTCTTGGGGAACCCCTGTCTGACGACACCCTTCCAAAACAGTATTCAGATAATTCCCGCCGGGTTCCTGCGGCCTTGAACACCAAGGTTCCTCCATGATATAGATCAACACCGCATGTCCTGTTCCGGAAGCATCCTGAACGGTGACGTTTTCCTTTCCATACAACCGGGGAAATCCTTCATAACGGTCCAGATGCCGTTCGTCTTGCTCACTGATCGACCAGATCAGACCGTCCACATGGGAATCTTCTTTCGGCAGTATCGTAAGAACACCGCCTCGGAAGGCCAGTTCATACCCTTCCAGTCGTGCGATCTGAACTGTGGTAGACTCCGGGCACCGTCCGGCCATTTGGCCCAGATTCAGGTTCGAGCCGTAGGCGAAATATTCTTTCATGGTTTTCTTTTTCCTTTCATCGGGCCTCATCCCGTGTTCGGGCCCTTGTCTGTTGCTGTGCATAGTGGCTCCTGTCGTAACGCCAGGCTTTGTCACCGGGCAAATGCTTTAAAAGGTGCATACGCACATTTTTGAATTCCGGGCCGATCAGCCCCAGACGCAGCAAAAATGTTCGCAGCGTAAATGCCGGGTTGTCTCCGATGGGCGTCTTTCGGAACTGGGTATACTTTTGGTTGATAGCCTGCGCAGAAATAGCCAGTGCCAGAATGATGTTGGCCTTCACCTCTCCCGCATGAAGCGTGGAGTTAAAACAGCGCCATTCCAGGGTTCCGTGGTAGAAGACCGAATGCAGATTCAACGCATGGTAACGGGTCTGGTTATAGTGGGCGTTTCTGCTGTCGTAACAATCTGCGTACCACAGATCGGCCATCCTGTTCATGCCTGCCCAGGAAGGCAGCTTGCGAATCTTCATCAGCTTGTCTGCCTCGACCTTCTTGCACCATCTTTCAACACGGCTTTCGTTTACTTCCAGAGCCGCAAACAAAATATCCTCTTTGGAGTACATGATAGACAATGCATTTTTCAGGCTTTGAGGTGTGTGATGCGCAGCGTCCACATGGACATGCATACCACAGCTGGTGTTCACAATTGCTCCCGCATGGCGCAGGGTTCGAATGACCTGCTGAAGTTTTTCCATCTCGCTGTACTGCAGGACAGGCGAATTCAATTCGACTTTGTATAGCGTATCGGTGGTGGACAGCCTTTCCCGCCCACATCGTTTGACCGCGCTGATACTCCCATCGTAAACAAAGCGCCATTTTTTCCCATCACGGTCGAGCACTTCCCAAGGATCGTAGGTCACAGATTCCCGCGTTCTTCTTGCCGTAGTTCCAAACAGCACTGCAACAGCCCTTGCTGCCTGTTCACGGGTCAGTCCCGTCATTTCGATTTCACAGCCGTAATTTTGATCTTTGAAATCAAGGGCCAGGCACCTCACCTCCGTAAAGTTCTGTATCCAGAGCTGCCAGCCGACGCCCGATGGCTTCCACCACATTGACCGTCACGCCGTTCCCAGCCTGTTTGTATACCTGATTGTCGCTCTGAATGGCCAACACCTTGTCGATGCGCTCATCCTTCCAGCCTTGCAAGCGCAGGCACTCCCGTGGGGTCAGGCGGCGGATATACGAATCATAGCAAACAGCATGCCGGTCTACCGTTGTTAATGTAAACATTGGTGCTCCGACCTTTCTGATTCGCTTGTAGTTCTTCTCTGGTTTTGTGACTCGCGGATTATTCACAGCTCGCGGTTGTCCCATCGTTTTCTCTTGAATGCTGCATATGGTCTTGGAACTCATCTGTTGTTTTTCTGGTCGGAAACGTACAAGAGATGTGCCTGCTGTTTCGATAACAGGTAATATTTTTCCTCTACATCGTCCATCAAGATATCCGATAATGTACACCCTGCGGCGGGACTGGGGGACGCCGAAATCTTTGCTGTTGAGCACCTGCCATTCCACGCCATACCCCAGTCGGTCCAGCGTATGGAGGATCGTCGCAAACGTCCGTCCGCCGTCATGAGAAAGCAGGCCGGGTACGTTTTCAAACAGCAGATAGCGAGGCTTCCGGACTTCAGCCAGTCGGGCCAACTCGAAGAAGAGAGTGCCGCGGGGATCTCCGAACCCTCGTCGGTTGCCGGCAAGGCTGAAAGCCTGGCAAGGAAATCCTCCGCAGAGCAGTTCAAAGTCGGGCATTGTTTCGGGATCGGCTTTTCGGGCATCGTCAATGAACCACTCTCCCTCCGTGTCAAACAGGGCGCGGTAACTGCGGTCGGCGTATTTGTCGATCTCACAGTGTCCCATGCAAACAAAATCGCCGGCTCTGGTCAGCCCCTCCCGGAAACCTCCCATGCCGGCGAACATATCAATATAGTGAATGGTCTTTCGCATCCTCCCCTTCCTGAATGATAGTGTTGTTATTTAGAGCACAAGCAAAGACATCCCCCCCTCAAGTGGATATGAAAAAAGCCCTGCAGGTGTTTGCCTGCAGGGCTGGTCGCTATTTCTTATTCTTCGATTGTGTAAGGCGCGTAACTTTCGCCATTTCCCGATTCCCCATCCTGAGATTCACCGCTGTCATCTTCGGGGGCATCGCTTTCATCGGCATCCTCGGTGTCAGGCTCGCTGTCCGGCGCCTCTTCCTGCTCCGGAGATTCCTCTTCAGCTGCGGTGGCCGCCTCGAATTCTTCCTCCGCTTCACTCAGGGCGTCCTCGATGAGCTGGAGCATGAACTCTCGCTGGGTCAGCTTTCTGCCGTAGACTTCCTGATAGCGATTGAGGTACTCTTTGATGCGCTGGTAGAGTTCCTCGGATACCTGGAATGCGATGGTTCTGGTTGCCATGTTGTTTTCTCCTTCCTTGCTTTTCGTGAAGTATTTTGTGACCACCATCTCGATGAATTGGCCGGTGGTGATGCCCTGTTCTTCCAGTTCCTGCCGGATCTGTGCGTGCAGGTCGTCCGGAAGCGTTACCGTAAGTTTGCTCATGCTGTGGCTCCTTTCCTGTGTTTCTGCCTTTGGGCTAAGCAAAGCATACTGCAAACGCATCGGCAAAGCTATTCACAAAAACCAACGATATCACATCCAATATCGTGTTCAGAATGCATCATAAGCAACAATGGCAAGCCAGTGGTCAGTCGCAAAGTGATGCCAAAAAATCCAGCGTCTGTTTGGGCACCTCTTTCTCCGCAGTCGGTTTGGTAGGCTCCTGGATCACGACTCCGTGCGCGAGCTCTTCCCGAATCACTTCCCGCAGTATCTGCTTGAACGCTTCCCGCTGTTCTTCGGCCAGGATCGCCCTGACCAGAAAATCTTTGCGCTGGTTTGCCGGCATCTGCTGCAGGCAGGTCCAGGCTCGCCGATGGTCCGGGATACTGATCTGTGGCCGGAAAACGTATTGTGGCCGTTTCACCCCTCACTCACCGCGCCCTGAACGCGGCCCAAGGCGCGCTCAAAACCGATAGCGTTCACCCGGTCGTCCAGCAGCGGAATAACCCGACACAGGCCGTCTTTGGGGCTGACGTGGCGGTTCACGATGCAGGCCCCACCGCCCAACATGACCAGAGGCATGGCGTGAAGGTCGAAGCCCGCTTCCATGACTGCAGAGAACAAACGCTCGGTATACAGCCGGCCTTGTTTGTTCACGATGCTGCGCACCTCATCCGCCAGGCTGCAAGGCTGGCCCGCCAGCATCTGTTCGATCTGGGCATCGGTGAGCGAAAGTCCGGTTTCCTGGCGGACCCGCTCTCGGATCTCATCGATGCAGCGAATCATCCCCAGTTCTAGGCTGTGCGCCGTTTCCGCTACCGGCAGGGCGTTGTCGATCCGCATCAGATCCACCGTCCAGCCGCCGATGTCCATGAGCAGCAGCGACGGTTCGTCGGTCAGCAGATCCGGTTCGGCCATCAGGGCAGCAAAGCCCTGAGGAAATAGCTGCACATCCGTGATGGTGATGCTGTATTCCACACCCTCGTAGCGGAACTGGACCGGCTGGGAAGGACGAAGCAGATAGCTGCGAAATTTCGGCTTGTCCCGGCCATAACTTGTCAGCGGGAGACCTGCCGCGATCCGGACCGTACACTCAGCGGGTGCGTTGCGGCTGCGAATTTCCTGTGCCAGTGCTGCCAGTGTTAGCAAGTAGTAGTTGTCGTTGATGGTTTTGTCGCGCTGGATTGGCTGCCGTCCGGTTCCGCAAACAAAAAAACACCCGCCGAACTCAAGGAGTCCCTGGCGGGTGTAAGGTTCGTGGCTGCCATAGGCCGTAAGACCGGCTGGAAAAGAACAGTGCCGCGTTTTGATAGCGTAGTAGCCGTGATCGATGCCAATATTCATAGGTTTTGCCTCGCTTTCGTTTTTCGTTGAGCTTTGCGGATCTATGTGAACGGCTGGTAGATAACTTTTCTTCCCAGCCGGTAAATTTATACTAGGGGGAGAGGTGTGGAGAGGGGGAAAAGCAAAAACCCGCTCATTTCCGGCATTACCGGAAACCGAGCGGCTAAAAATGGACGCACTTGTCCCCTGCTATTTTAGCCCTTGATATATAAGAACAGCACAAACCGAAAAAAATCTTCATTGTATCGTTATTGTGGTTTGTACCACATTTTGGTACAAACCTCCCAAACATATCTCGGATTATGACAATCTTCCAAATACTAGTCGCCACAATTTTCAAACGTAAAGTCATTGAGATTCATTATTTCTATAACTCTATGCAATAATTACAAAGGGGTGTGGATTTTCCAATCAAAGTAATCCGCTTGAGTTATTACTCCGGCTTCAAGGAGTGATTTTTCGCTGCGCCAGCCTGTAAGAAAATTTTGGACGGCTTCATCGTGTATTACAATGGCAACACAGCCATTTTCTGTCCGGTTGCAAGATTGTGACCAATTATGTTTGTTTAGAAGGGACAATTCAATAAGGTTGGTATCGTCCTGATCTAACCAAAGCAGATTTTGAAGCAATGCCTGCAGCGTTTCGTCCGCTTCCAAGGAAAGCATTTCCTCCGGCACGTTCAAAGCATGAGCCATTTCATTGAGTTGGTCACGTTTGGGCGTTCGATACCCCATTTCATATTGGGCTATACGATTTGCCCCGTTCTTTCCCAATCCAATCTTCTCTCCTAACTCACGTTGCGTCATGTGCCGGTGTTGACGAATTTGGCGAATCTTGTCCCCGATCTTCATGATTTGATATTCCCCCTTTCGTCAGTAAATGTGACTTGCAATATTCTCTCCGTCTGCTATTATAATATTAGTCTCAGTTCGTTGGCTGGTTTGCTTTCTGGAACCTACCATTTGGCTGTTTTCTCATCAGTTTTATCCGCATAATGTTCTCAACCCTTACCGTCGTCGCCCATTTTTTGTCGCTTTAAAGATATTTTTTGTGTAGTATTAGCCCCTCACCACGTTTCACATGGTAGAGCACCTGACTGTTAATCAGGGTGTCGTCCGTTCAAGTCGGACTGGGGCAGCCAACGACCGGTAAAGCAAACGCTTTGCCGGTTTTTTTGTTTTGCAGCCAGGCATCGGTATCCGAACCGGTGCCTTTTCTTTATATTTACAGGAAAGCGTGCGGCCGGATTTTTCGTTTTGTTCCTGTAATTTATTTTTGCAAATATACATTTTGTATTTTCTCAACACAGCGATTTTCCACTTTTTTCCGGTTTCTCTTTTTCTTCTCTCCATCTTGCCCGGTAATGGGGGTACCCCCTCCCGGTTTTTGGTCATAAACAACGATTTGTTGCGCAGGCAATTGACGAGTTGTGACCATCATGATACAATGGCGTCACCTTCAGATACAAAAAAATAGGTTATTAACGTGCTTACCGCCCAAATTCGAAATTTTTTCCGTTTTTTGAGCGGCTTTTGTTTTGTGACCGAGGATTGGCTATGAAGGCAACCACATCACGAGGAATCAAGAAAGGGTCAAGATGAGAATGAAAAGAACCTTTGCGGGCGTGCTGGCAGGAATGCTGGCATTTTCGATGCTGGCCGTGCCTGTGCGTGCGGCCTACGACGCGGCCGATGTGACCGACGCCGGCACCGAAGCGGCGTCTGCGGAGCAGACGGATGACGGGCAGGAGGACGAGGCTCTTCCCCCTGTGGCCGAAGACTCGGTGGTAAACGCCGACGACATGGCCGGCGCCTCCGGGCTGGACACCGAATCCATGCAGGACGATTTTGCCGCCCTGTGGGACGTGACCGGCCCCGCCTGGGACGAGGACGCCACCGACCAGGTGGACGGCATCGCCCTGTTCAGCGAGGATGCCGACACCACCCCCGATTACGTTTTCCTGTCCGACCGGGACTATGAGCCCGGCTCCAAGGCAGGGCACGGCAGCCTGATGAAAAACCTGGCCCCCAACGGCAAGACCATTCAGCTGCTGGTGAACGGCACCCCCACCAACTTTGAAAAGGGCATGGGCGCCCACGCCACCTCCACCCTGATTTATGACATCGGGGACCTGAACGATACCTACACCCAGCTTTCCTTTTATGCCGGTGTGGATTACAGCCAGAACGGCAAGGGCAACGGCGTGTGGTTCACCGTTTCGGGCACCAACGACCTGAACGGCACCTGGACCGAGCTGACCCGCACCGGCGTGCTGACCCCCGGCAAGAATGCCGAGTATCTGTGCATTCCGGTGGGCCAGTACCGGTACATCCGGCTGTATGCCAACGACAACGGTGCTGACGGCAACGACCACGCGGTATACGGTGATCTGCGCCTGCTGAAGGACGGGTACGACATCCGCAACGAGCTGTACACCGGCTTCAAGACGGTGGAGGAGTACGACGCCGCGCTTTCTCAGAACGCGGTGGAAGACAACTTTGCCAACCACCGGCAGGAAGTGCTGGAGCGCACTTTTGTGGCCCGGGTGGGGTATCAGTCCATCCAGAACGCCGTGAAGGCCCAGCCCGACGTGCGGGAAGCCCTGGACTGGCTGCGCAGCGACACCAATGCGCTGCAGCTGTTTCTGGAAGCGGGCAACCTGTACAACGGTTCCGGCTACAAGACCCTGACCGCTCTCGGCAGCCTGTACCAGGCCGCCAGGAATGACATCGGGGACAGCGGCGACGCGCTGGTATATAAAAAGATGATGCTGGCCACCGCCGTGGCCTACTGCAAGACCATCGTCACCTACATGGTGGGGTTCGGCGGCAACGCCTACCCGTCCGACCCGGTGGTCAAATACACCACCTTCAAAAAGCTGTACGATGAAGGCTACTTTGTGCGCAAGGAAGAGTTCAAGACCTACCCCATGGAACTGGTGCGCTACGTCATGGACTCCAAGACCGAGGACGCCGAGATCCTGTGGCTGCGGGAATATGTGGAAAGCAAGTATCCCGACAACCTGACCAAGCGGCTGAACCCCTACACCTTCATCCGGTACAACAACATCAGTTACAGCCAGGCCCAGTTCTATGACCCGGCCAAAAAGGATACCTGGAACGCCAAATATGACTTCCTGCGCTACGGCGTGACCTACGGGGAGAAGGATTACTTCCACCTGTGGATGATGATGGAAGTGGGCGGCATCTGCTGGGGCATTTCCGGCATGGGCCTTTCCATCAACGAAACCCACGGCATTCCCGCCGTGAACACCTACCAGCCCGGCCACGAAGCCTACCTGCTCTACACCCAGAACGACAAGGGCGAAGGCATCTGGAGCATCTGGAACAACATTTCCGGCTGGGCTTCCTCCTACACCCGCTGGGGCTGGAACACCGGTGCCGAAGCCCGCATCCTGCTGGGCTGGGGCCAGATGGACTACAACAAGGTGGACGGCGGCAACAATACCTCCTACATTCTGCTGTCCCAGGCGGCGCTGAACCGCTATGATGCGTTCCTGCAGTCCTGGCTGTACAAAATGGTGGCCGACGTCTACCCCGCCGGCAGCGAAAAGCACGAGCAGGCCCTGGACCGCTCCCTGGACTGCCTGGACCTGAACCTGGATGCGCTGTACGGCAAGGTCAAGTCCTACCGCGCCGACCCCAACACCACCGAGGAAGAGTGGGCCGCGCTGGCCCGGCAGGTCATCAAGACCTACACCTACTACCCCGCCCCCATGGTGGACCTGCTGGGGCAGAGCACCAAGCACATCACCACCGGTTCGGTGCTGGTGGAGCTGAACACCCTGAAATACAACGCCCTGAAACAGGCCTCCGCCGCCACCGCCAACGAGAGCCTGCAGCCCGACGCCTGCCGCGCCGTGGCCAACTCTCTGCTGGGTTCCGGCAGTGTGGCCCTGGCTACCTTCTCCTTTGACGGGGACAACGCCGGCTGCATCGTGCTGGACCCCAGCTATGACACCTATGAGCTGATGGTCCGCGTTTCCCTGGACGGCGGCCACAACTGGGAGAAATTCCCCGCTGCCGACGGCTCCGAAATTGCTTACACCCCCGAGCACAAAATCCAGCTCACCCCCGACCAGCTGGCCCGCATCACCGCCGATACCGACATCACGGTGGGTCTGACCGGCACCAATGTGAACCACACCATCGACATCAAGGCCGGCAAGACCCTCACTGCCAACACCCTGTACGCCAACGATGACGAAAACCTGCTGTTCGGGGACACCGCTTCCCTGGAATACAGCACCGACGGCGGTGCCCACTGGGCTGACTACACCGGCGGGCTGGACAGCACCGTCCGCTTTACCGGCGACACCGCCGTGACCGTGCGCTACAAGGCCCACGGCGTCTATCTGCAGAGCAGCGAATACACCTACCGCTTCACCCCCGAAAACTACGAGGAAGGGCGGCAGTATCTGCCCCTGCGGTATGTGACGCTGGAGGATTTTTCCAGCCAGAACAGCACCAGCGCCGACCACGCCGCCAAAAACTTCATTGACGGCAGCGCCTACACCGCCTGGCACACCACCTTCGGCGTGTTTGACCCGGGCAAGTACTACACCGTCAAGTTCGACAAGGCCCGCACCATCACCCGGCTGACCTATCTGCCCGGCGACCAGAACGGCCGCCTGAAAGCCGGCGAAGTCTATATCAGCCAGGACGGGCAGGACTGGACCCTGGTCAAGACCTTCGCCGACCTGCCCAACAACGACAAGCTCAAGACCATCGACATTGAGCAGCCGGTTCCGGGCCGTTACCTGAAGATTGTGGCCACCTCCACCTACTACAACAGCGAAGGCGAGAAGGACCGGTATTTCAGCGGCAAGATGCTGAATTTCTACGAGGACCCGACCCTGGCCGAAGAGCTGCCCGCCTCTGTCACCTACTCGGTGGAAACGTCCACCCGGGATAACGTCACCGCCACCCTGGTGCTGCCCGACGGCTGCCGCGCCGATGTGACCGAGCATGTGTTTGAGGACAACGACACCTACACCTTTACCTATTACGATTCCCTGAACCGGGAAAAGACCATCGACGCGGTGGTCACCTGGATCGACCGCACCCCGCCGGAAGGACAGATCTTCTATTCCTTTGAAGGCTGGACCGCCGATGCCGTGACTGCCACCGTGCAGGCCGACGAAGCCGTGACCTTCCTGGACGGTTCGGACGGCACCCACACCTTTGACACCAACGACACCTACCTGTTCCGTCTGGAAGACGCGGCGGGCAACGTGACCGAACTGGAAGCCGCCGTCACCTGGATCGACAAGACCAAACCGGCCGAGGAGGACCTGGTCACCGTGACCGAGGGCGAGGAAGCCCACACCATCACCCTGAACATCGACCCCGATGCCGTGGAGGTGGTGAGCGTCAACGGTGAAAGCACGGCGGACAACACCCTGACCGTGACCGAGAACGGCCTGTATACCTTCCAGCTTCGTCTGCGGGAAACCGGCTATACCTTCGAGTACACCGTGCGGGTGGACTGGCTGACCGGCGAAGTGCCGGCCCCCACACCCACTCCCACGCCGGTGCCCACTCCGGTACCTACTCCGGTACCTACCCCGGTGCCGACGCCGGTCCCCACCCCGGTTTCCACGCCTTCTTCCACGCCGGTTTCCACACCTTCCGCCACCCAGGCACCCGAAGTGGTAACCGTCTATTCGGCCGAGGAACCGGCCCCGACCCAGGCCCCTGCCGTGACCCAGGCTCCGGCCGCCACCAAGGCACCGAGTTCCGGCCGTCCGGCCTCCACCGCCACCCCGGCCCCCACGGAAACGCCCACCGCGACGCCGGCTCCCACGGCTGAGGCCACACCGACCCCCTCCCCTGTTCCCCCTGCGGCGCCGGAGCTTTCCGCCCCGGCCCCCACAGAGGAACCTGCCGCCCCCAACTGGCCCCTGATTGCCCTGGGTGTGTTTGCCCTGGCGGCCGCTGTGGGTGTTGGTGTGGTGGTATTCCTGCCCGGCAGCCGGAAGCGCCGGTAAGTTTTCCTGACCAACATATATACCAAACAGAAAAAGCGGGAACGCATCTGCGTTCCCGCTTTTTTATGTAGGATCAGGCATCGCACTGGTACCAGAGTTCGGCAAGGCCCAGCCGGGCCACTTCCCCTTTACGGAAACCGCTCTCCTCATAATCTCCCTGGATGCTGCCGTTCAGCAGTCCTGCGGTCAGTTCCAGGTAATCTTTTACCAGCTGTTTGTCCACCGTGACACCGTCATGCCCGATGGCCAGACGGTCATACCGGTCGGACATATCCCACAGTTTCTGCAGGGTAGTATGGTACTGTTCCACCAGACGCATGCCGTGGTCGGGCTGGCGTGCCAGAATGATGCTGTTATTGACCGTATCCCCGCTGAACAGAATCCGTGTTGCAGAGTCCAGGAAGCAGTAACTTCCTTCGGAGTGCGCCGGCGTATGGACCGCCTGCAGGGTCCGCCCGCCCAGGTCAAAGATCTGTCCCTCCTGCAGGGAGCGGAAATTCCGGAAGCTCACACTGCCCGGGTCGGGAGGGAGCATGGCAAGCAGTGCTTCCCGATGCCCTTCCCCAGGGAAACGATAATCTACCCTGTATTGGATATACATACGGCGGAAACGGTTGTCGCATGGCATTGTGGTTTCCATATTCCGATCTTCTTCTCCCAGATACACCTCCCTATCCGGCAGATGGATCAGGCCGCCTGCGTGGTCGGCATGTCCATGGGTCAGGAGCACCTCCAGCGGCTTATCCGTCAATTCCGCAACCTGTCGGGACATATCGGCAATACCGCATCCTGTATCAATCAGCACCGCCTTGTCACTGCCCATCAGAAGGAACGCATTTACCAAACGGAATTCGCTGATGCACCAGGTATTCGGTGCGATCAATGTAAGTCCCGGTTTCAGTGTTTTCATACAATCAGTCCTCTTTCAAAATTTCGGCTTCTTCCTGCTCGCTGCGCTGACGCAGGGTTTCGCTGACTTTGCGCATTTCTTCATCGGTAACATTGTAAATGATCTTGAAGCAGATGAACACCAGCACACAGCCGATCATCGGCCACATACCGCCGAACATCTTGATGCGCTGGGCCACACCGGCCAGCTGGCCCATGGACCCCAGGGAAGCGTCATACCCGATTGCATCCAGCACCAGCGCAATCAGGGAGGTAGAAGCACTGGCCGCAAAGAACACAATGAAGGTAATGGTGGCATACACGGTGCCGTCGTTGCGCTGTCCGGTCAGATACGCCTGATAGTCTACCGCATCGGAAATCAGGCTCCAGAGCAGCAGGCCTTCGCAGGTGGTCATGCAGGATGCCAGCAGCTGGCAGACGATCCAGGTAACCGGCGTCATGGGTGCAAGGGCCGTGATGCCGTACATCACACCGGCCACCAGAACCGGCCAGGTAATCAGATTCTTTTTGCCGAATTTCTTAACCAAAGGCTTCAGCAGCACCATACCGATGAGCATGGGCACGATGGATACCAGCGAGGAAAGAGACAGCATGGACGTATCCTGGAAATAAACCATGAATACATACTGGTTGGTCATGGTGACCGGCTGCGTGAAAAGTTTGACCACCACATAAGACAGAACGACTGCAATCATAACCCGGTTGTGAGCAAAGCTCTTGGCCACCTGCCAGTAGTTGACTTTTTCGCCTGCCGCAGACAGGTTGGATTTCGGCGTGACCAGGACCCGTTCATGCACCAGCTTGTAGGACAGTGCCAGGCAGACCGTGCAGAACACACCCAGGATCACCGTCAGCAGAATAAAACGGCTGGCAATAGGATCGTTATTGGCATCAAACAGAATCAACGGAGCAATGGTGGTCGTGCCGATATTGGCCACCAGGCTGCCGATGGAACGGAAGTTGGAAAGCTCGGTGCGTTCCACCTGGTTGGTGGTGATGATATTGCTCATGGCACCGTAGGGAACATTGATGAAGGTACCCACAATGCCCCAGATAAAGTAAATGATCAGCACCCAGGCCACCTTGGCCGCATAGGGCATCACACTCATGTTCAGGAAAAGAATAACGGTGAACAGTGCATACGGAATAGCGAACCATTTCAGGTACGGGCGCATTTTTCCGTAGGGCGAAGCCGGACGCTTATCCACCGTACGGCCGATGAACGTGTCGTTCAGAGCGTCCAGCGCCTTGCAGATGAATACGATGGCCGCAAAATGAGTGGCATCCATCCCCATCACATTGACGCAGAACAGCATCAGATAGCTGTTCACCATGACCTGCAAGCTGTTGAAGCCCAGGTCACCGCACATATACCCGATTTTGTCTTTCAGCCCGAACACAGGGGCATTTTTGATGCTTTTGACATACGCATCATTCAATTTGACTGTCTCTGTCATAGTTTTCTTTTTCTCCTTTGTAATAGGCATCCGCATTGCCCTGCAAAAGGATGCGCGGCAGAATGCGCCGTTCCGGCGGCAGCGGAACCCCGCGCACCACACCGTCAAAGGCCTGTTCCAGCGCACGGTGTCCGATGGTGTACGGCCGCTTGTCAATCACGGCGTCCAATATGCCCGCATGCAGAGCTTCATAACTTTCTTCAAACAATTCGCTGCCCACCGCAATCCGGGATTTTCCGGGCAGGTTGTCCTGAATTTCCAGATAAGCCGCTGTGTGTCGCGCACTGGTGGCATACACGGCTACCAGATCCGGTATCTGTGCCAGCTGTTCCTGGATCTGACCACTCATATCGCCCACAAAAGCACAGTTCAGCCGCCGCACACGGAACCCGGTGTTCTCTGCAAAACGGCGTTCCAGTTCTTCCGCAAAGGCTTGGCCGTTGCTGTCCCCCATGCTCAGTGGCTGCTGCAGCACAGCCACTGTCCCGCCGGGGCAGCGGCGCAGCATTTTGGCAATGAGCTCGGCAGCCAGACGTCCTGCCGCCCGTTCATCCGGACTTACACAGCACAGACCATCAATATCGGCCGGCGCACGTTCCAGCATAATCACCACCGTTCCCCGTCCGAGCAGCCTGTTCAGCATGTCCTTTTCCGCCTGGGTGGGATCAATATCATACAGCACCACACCATCAAACCGCACGGGCTGTTCCCGATAGATCTGCCGCAGGCAGGCCAGCGGCGTGACTGCACCCTCTTCTTCCGTACCACACATGTTGACATAGTAGTATTCCTGAAACAGAAGGTTGAATTTTGCAAACTCCGGACGGTGGTTCAGGTACCCGTCCAGCATGGGCTGCAAAAAGAACCGGCTTTGCCTGTCATGCATAGGGAATACCAGTGCAATGTGCATGGTGTGCTTGCTCATGGAGGAAGCCGCCACATTGCAGGTATACCCTTCCCGTTTGGCAATTTCCAGGATTTTCCGCTTCAGTTCTTCTCCGCATCCCTCCTTGTTGTTCAGCACACGGTGCACTGTCGTGATGGACACGCCTGCCTGCTGTGCGATTTGTTTGAGCGTTACTGTCTGATTTGCCATAATTCACACCTCATTTGAACGGCCGGCCGGCTTTGAACCTTCCGCACACGTTTACGTAAGGTTTTACGTAAATGTTTGCGTAAACGTTCACTCAAATTTTGTGTAGGTTATTATAGTGATTTTACTATTCCTTGTAAATTGACGTTTTTGCAGTATTTTTAGCCATTTTTTTGAACATTACACCAAAAACAAGGAACAATTTTGGGTAAAATTCCTACTTACATTTGCAGAGCCGGACCGGAGTATCCATAATATTAAAGAAGAAAGCCGCCGCAGCGTATCCAGCGCTGCGGCGGCTTTCTATATTTACAGCAGGGTCACAGTTTCATGCACACATCCCAGGCGCGCCAGATGACGGTGCGCAGATTGCCCACCTTGTCCGCATCGCCCACAATGTGGACGTGGCGGGACTTGGGCGCCAGGGGTTTGGGGGTATAGCCTACCGACAGGATGACCGTATCGCAGGGCAAATCAAAGGTCTTGCCGGTCTTGTCTTTCAGGGTCACGCCGTCGGGGCGGATGGCCTGCACGGCGGTTTCCAGGTAAACGGGGGTCTTGTGCAGAGCCAGAGTTTCCCGCAGGAAGGAAGAGTTGGCCAGGCAAACGCCCCGGGCGGTGATGAGGTCGTTCTGCATTTCCACCACCGCGGGCTTCTTGCCGTCCAGCAACAGCTCATAAGCGATCTCACAGCCGGTCAGGCCGCCGCCCACGATGACCACACGCTCGCCCACCGCATGGCCGTTGAGGAAGTCCACTGCCTCGATGGCGTGTTCCACCCCCGGGATGGGAGGCTTTTTGGCGGTGGAACCGGTGGCCACGATGACCTCGTCGGCCTGCAGGTCGTCCACGCTCCTGACCTCAGTGTTCATATGGGCGGTGACCGGGGACTGGGCGATCTTGCGGCGATACCATTCGATGAGTTCCCGGTCCTTTTCCTTATAAGAAGGAGCTGCCGCCGCAATGAAGACGCCGCCCAGGCGGTCGCTCTTTTCGTACAGGTCCACGGTATGGCCCCGGGCCGCCAGCACCAGGGCGGATTCCATACCGCCGATGCCGCCGCCGATGACCGCGATCTTCTTGGGGTGCCTGGTCTTTTCCAGGTGGTACTTGCGGCTCTGCATGGTTTCGGGGTTCAGGGCGCACCGGGCCATATGGATGGCGTCCATCAGGTCCTGGTCGTTGGCGGAACCTTCGTGCCGGGCCATGGTGAAGCAGGCATTGTGGCAGCAGATGCAGGGCTTGATGTCCTCCTCCCGGTCCTCCATGAGCTTGGTGACCCAGGCCGGGTCGGTGAGGAACTGCCGGGCCACGCCCACGGCGTCGATCTTGCCCTGGCGCACCGCTTCGGCGCCGTCCTCGGGGGTCATGCGGCCGGCGCAGACTACCGGGATGTCCACAAACTTTTTGATGTGCTCCACATAGTCCAGGTTGCAGTTCTTGGGCATATACGCCGGCGGATGGGCCCAGTACCAGGCATCATAGGTGCCGTTGTCGCAGTTGAGCATGTCGTAGCCTGCTTCCTGCAGGAACCGGGCGGCCTTCTCGGATTCCGCCATATCCCGGCCCACTTCCACGAAGTCGGTTTCTTCGGGCAGGGCCCCCTGGCGGAAGCCTTTGGTCTTGGATACCACCGAATACCGCAGGGAAACGGGGAAATCCGCCCCGCATTCCCGCTTGATGGCCTGCACGATCTCGGCGGCAAAGCGGTAGCGGTTTTCAAAGCTGCCGCCGTACTCATCGGTGCGCTGGTTGGTATACTTGGTGGCAAACTGGTCCAGGGTATAGCCTTCATGCACGGCGTGGACTTCGATGCCGTCCACCCCGGCGTCCTTGCACATTTTGGCGGTGCGGGCGAAGGCTTCCACGATGTGGTGGATTTCCTCCACCGTGAAGGGGCGGGACATGACCCCGTCCGCCCAGCGGTTGGGGGTGGCGGAGGCGCTGGCCAGGATGAAGTCCATATCAAAGATGGGCTTGCCCAGGGTGCCCAGCACCTTGTTCTGGGTCATTTTGACCATCAGGTCGTTCACCGCCATGGCCCGGCCGAAGCCCGCCGTGAGCTGGATGAACAGCTTGGCCCCGGTCTTGTGGAATTCCTCCATGAATTCCTTGAGCTGGCGGAACTTGCCCGGGTTCTGGTACAGCCAGCGGCCGCCCATGGGGTCCCGGATGGGGGCAATGCCGGGCAAAATCAGGCCCACGTTGTTCCTGGCCCGTTCCAGCAGGAAATGGGCCGCTTCTTTATCAAAATGGTTGGGCTCCATCCACCCGAAGATGGAAGTGCCGCCCATGGAACACAGGACGATGCGGTTCTTGATTTCGCAGTTGCCGATTTTCCACGGGGTAAACAATACCTCGTATTCCTGTTTCATCGCAGGCTCCTTTCCTTCAGTCCACGGTGACCACGCCGTCCGGCCCCACCGTAATGGTCATGCCGTCCTTGACGTAGTTGAGAAAGTCTTCGCCCAGTTCATCCACCACCGGCATGGAAGCGTCGGTCCAGTTGGCGGCCAGAATGGCGCCGGACGCCGCCAGGGAATCAATGGGTTTGGAGAAGAGCAGGCAGGCGGGCTGCTTGCCCAGGGCGCAGGCGGTGTACAGCACCATGCCGCCGGTGGTGGAGCCGATGGTTTCGGGCAGGCACAGGGCCTTGCCGATCATGGGCTTCTTGTACAGGTCGGGGTTGTTCTGGTCCCCACATTTCACCTGCTTGTCGCCGAACATCAGGGCCATCTGGTAGCTGGCCAGGGTGTTGAATCCCCCGTGGGATACCAGCGCGGGGGCGGTGACGGTGCCGGGCGTGACCACCCGGCCTTGGAATGTTTTGCTCATCTTACTTGCCCCCCTTGGTGATCTTTTCCAGAATCTCGGCGTCGGAATAGAACCGGGCGCTGGTGTAGGTGCGCAGCTTGTTGGAGGAGGTGATCACCGGCATCTTTTTGGACAGGGGGTTGTTCATGTACATCAGCGGGCAGATGGCGCTGACCACCACCCCGGTGGCCGCCAGGCGGGCGGCGTACTCGGTCTTGTTGAACTCCTTGATGACACCGGGGGCGCTGGTGAAGACGGTGGGGATAACCACCCTGGTGTTGCCCGCCGCTTTCAGGGCTTCTTCCAGTTTGACGGTCCAGCTCTTCAGCTGGCTCAGGGTCATATGGGGGCAGCCCATGAAGCAGAGCTTCGGGGTGGCGTCCAGGTCTTTCCAGATGCAGGGATAGCTGTTCTTCACCCGCTCCAGTTCGGCGTCGTCCACCACATACACCGGGGCGTCGGGGCGGATGAGGCTTTCGCCCATATCCACCGCTTCGGGGGTGAGGTTTTCAATGTGGTACAGGCCCACAGAACCGTTGGAGGCACAGGCCGCGCCGAAGTCCTTCAGGTAGGCGCAGGCATCCTCGTTCAGCTCGGTGCCCAGGTACTTGTCCAGACCGCGGACGAAGGGCACCTTTTCCAGCACCTTCATCCCCACGGCGGAACCCAGCAGCTGGGCGTCGGGCAAAGAGGTGGTCCGCAGCTCCACCACCCAGTCGGCCTTGCGGCCGTCGTCGGCGAGCAGGCCGAATTCCGGTACAAAGCCCGCGATGGAGCCCATCATCTCAATGATGCCGGAGTTGCGGTTGCACCGGGCGCCCAGCACGCTGTTGGCGTACACCACCGCCGAGGATTCCGCCCAGGAAAGCACCTCGCCCCGCTCGGGCCGGTTGCCCGCCTGGGGCAGGTAGCAGGCGCAGGTGTAGGCATCGTCATTCATCAGGCCCAGTTTGCGCAGCTGGTCCTCGTAATGGTCCTGCTGGCTGTACATGAACTTGAAGACGATGTCCTGCAAAAGGGACGAGGGCACGTTCTTGTCCAGCGGCCGGGGGTCGGCGGAAAAGGGCTGTTTGCTCACGGCCCCCGCCTGCAGAAGCTGGTCATACAGTTCATACACCGGCTTCATGACGCCGATGCCGAAGCTGATGACCGTATGGCCGTACCGGCTGGTGACAGGCACCATCCGCCTGGCCCCGAAGGCTTCGCCATACATGACCAGGGTCTTGACCACCTTGGCCATGGTTTCGCCTTTGGCACCGTCCAGCAGGGCCTGCTGCTCTTGGGTTAGCTCCATGGGAAATCTTCCTCCTTTTTGTGCGCCGGAACCCCGTCCCGGCGGTGTTGGTCTGATTCCAGTATACTACACCGTTCCGCCGCATACAACGAAAAAAGCCGCCGTTCTTGACACCGGCGGCAAAGGGGATATAATAAAGTCATCAATTCATTGATATATCAATTAGTAAAGCGTCAATGATTTGGCGCCGCAAGGAAGTGTCTGTATGTCCTATCCCATTCACACGCTGCTGAGCCGCACCGCCCACCGGCAGCAGAACACCCTGCGCCCCGCCTTAGGGGAGCTGGGGCTTTCCACCGGGCAGCCCAAGGTGCTGCGATGTCTGGCTGCCCAGGGGCCCTGTTCCCAGCGGGAACTGGCCGACCGGTGCGACGTGGACCCCGCGGCCATCTGCCGTCTGCTGGACGGCATGGAGCGGACCGGGCTGCTGGAGCGCCGCCCCAGCAAGGCCGACCGCCGCACCGGCGAGGTACACCTGACCGAGAAAGGCCGGGCCATCCTGCAAGCCTGGGAGGAGCGGTGCCTGAGTTTTGAAACCCGGATGCTGGACGGATTTTCGGAGGAAGAAAAATCCCAGCTGCGGGATTTTCTGGAGCGCGCCTACCGCAACGTGGGCGGGCAGCTGTAAGGGGAGGCGACCGGAATGGACGATTTGAAGTATATTTTCACCTATCTGCGCTCCTGCCGGCGCCAGGTGGCCGCCGCCGTGGGGCTGGTGTTTGTGGAGTGCATTTTCGAGATGAGCATTCCCATGCTGATGACCAGCCTGGTGGACGTGGGCGTGCCCAACCATGACGTGCCCTACATGCTGGGGCAGGGCGGCAAGATGGTGTTGTGCGCCGTCCTGGCCCTGATCACCGGGCTGCTGTATGCCCGGTACGCTGCCCAGGCGGCCTACGGGTTCGGCGCCGAGCTGCGCCTGGCCGAGTACCGCAAGGTACAGGAATTCGACTTTTCCAACCTGGACCGGTTTTCCACCTCCTCCCTGGTGACCCGCATGACCACCGACGTGACCGTGATGCAAAACGCCGTCACCAGCGGGCTGCGGCCGCTGGTGCGCAGCCCGGTGATGCTGCTCATGGGCGTGGGCATGTCCTTTCTGCTCAACCCCGCGCTGTCGGTGGTGTTCTTTGTGGCGGCGCCGGTGCTGGGCGTTGCCCTGGGCTTTCTGGTCACCCGCATCGGGCCGCTGTATGTGCGCCAGCAGGCGGCGGTGGACCATCTGAACGGCCGCATCCAGGAAAGCCTGACCGCCATCCGAGCCATCAAGGCCTTTGTGCGGGGCGAACATGAGGACGAGGAGTTCGACGCCGTCAACCAGGAGCTGACCGACGCCAGTGTGGACACCTTCCGCCATGCGGCCCTGAACCAGCCGGTGTTCCAGGTGGTCATGTACACGGCGGTGGTCTGCATCATGTGGTTCGGCGGGCGGTTCATCCTGCTGGGCAGCATGACCGTGGGCGAGCTGACCGCTTTCCTGAGCTATGTATTGCAGGTCATGAACTCGGTGATGATGCTCTCCAACGTGTTCCTGCTGCTGACCCGGTCCCTGGCCAGCGCCCACCGCATTCGGGAGGTGCTGGAGGAGCGCCCGGCCCTGGAGGAGCCGGAAGCCCCCCTGACCACCGTACCCGACGGCCGCATCCAGTTCCGGGACGTGACCTTCCGCTATTCCGAAGGCACCGGCCGCCCCGCCCTTTCGGACATTGACCTGACCATTCCCGCCGGGGCCACGGTAGGCATCATCGGCGGTACAGGGTCGGCCAAGACCACCCTGGTGCAGCTGATCCCCCGCCTGTACGACGCCACCCAAGGCACCGTGCTGGTGGGCGGGCAGGATGTGCGCCGGTACGACCTGGCCGTCCTGCGGGACGCTGTGGGCATCGTCTTACAGAAAAACCTGCTGTTCTCCGGCACCATCCGGGACAATCTGCGCTGGGGCAACCCCGACGCCGACGACGAGGCCCTGTGGACCGCCTGCCGCCAGGCCTGCGCCGATGAATTTCTGGAGCGCATGCCCGCCGGGCTGGACACCGACCTGGGCCAGGGCGGCGTGAACGTTTCGGGCGGGCAGAAGCAGCGGCTGTGCATTGCCCGGACCCTGCTCAAACATCCCAAGGTACTGATTTTCGACGATTCCACCAGCGCGGTGGACACCGCCACCGAGGCCCGCATCCGCAAGGCCCTGACCGCCCTGCCCGATGTGACCAAACTCATCATTGCCCAGCGCATCACCTCGGTGATGGACGCGGACATGATCGTGATCCTGAAAGACGGCACCATCCATGCCGTGGGCACCCACAAGGAGCTGCTGGCCCACGATGAAATCTATCAGGAGATCTACGCATCCCAGATGAAAGGAGGGGACGAACATGGCCAAGCCCTTTAACGGACGCCGCCCGCAGAACTTGCGGCGCACCCTGAAACAGTTCGGGGAATATCTGGGCCGGCACCGGGTACTGCTGGTGCTGGTGGGTATTCTGGCGGCCATGAGCGCCGCCGCCAACCTGCTGGGCACCTACATGATCAAACCCATCGTGAACCAGATCACCAACACGGGCAGTCTGTCCGGTCTGGTGGCCGGGGTGGCGGTGGCGGCGCTCATCTACGCTGTGGGCGCTCTGTCCACCTTCGGGTACACCCAGATCATGGTGCAGGCCGCCCAGAAGGTCCTGAGCGACATCCGTCGGGACCTGTTCTCCCACCTGCAGACCCTGCCTCTGCCCTTCTTTGACGCCCAGCGCAAGGGCAACCTGATGAGCCTGTTCACCAACGACGTGGACACCCTGTCCGATGCGCTGAACAACAGCTTTGCCATGCTCATCCAGAGCTTTGTGCAGGTGGTCGGCACCCTGATCCTGCTGTTCGTGCTCAGCTGGCAGCTTTCTCTGCTGGTCATTGTGGGGTATGCGGCCATGTTCCTGTACATCCGGTACAGCACCAAACGCAGCCGGCAGTACTTCAACCAGCAGCAGGCCAGCCTGGGCGAGGTGGACGCCTACATCGAGGAGATGGTCACCGGCCAGAAGGTGGTCAAGGTGTTCAACCACGAGCAGGCCAATCTGGACGGGTTCATCCAGCGCAACGAAAAGCTGCGGGCCGCCGGCACCGGCGCCCAGACCTACGCGGGCACCATGGTCCCCGCCGTGGTCAGCATCGCCTACCTGAACTATGCCGTCATCACGGTGGTGGGCGGCGTGCTGGTCATGATGGGCCACACTGATCTGGGCAGTCTGGCCAGTTATCTGGTGTTCGTGCGCCAGTCCAGCATGCCCATCAACCAGCTGACCCAGCAGAGCAACCTGCTGTTGGCCGCCATGGCCGGTGCGGAACGCATCTTCAACGCCATGAACGAAAAGCCCGAGATCGACGAGGGCACGGTGGAGCTGGTGGACCTGCGTCCCCAGGGCGGCGCCGGCTGGGCCTGGCGGGATTCCGCCCAGCCCGACGCTCCTCTGGTGCCCCTGCGTGGGGATGTGCGGTTCGAGGATGTGAGCTTCGGGTATGAGCCGGGGCAGACCATTCTGGAAGACCTGAACCTGTACGCCAAGCCCGGGCAGAAGATCGCCTTTGTGGGTTCCACCGGCGCGGGCAAGACCACCATCACCAACCTGATCAACCGGTTTTATGAGGTGAACAAGGGCCGCATCACCTACGACGGCATCGACGTGCGCCGCATCCGCAAGGATGACCTGCGCCACAGCCTGGGTATGGTCCTGCAGGACACCCACCTGTTCACCGGCACGGTGGCGGACAACATCCGGTTCGGCAAGCTGGACGCCACCCAGGCGGAGATCGAGGCGGCGGCCAGAATTGCCAACGCCGATTCCTTCATTCGCCGTCTGCCCCAGGGATATGACACCATGATCACCGGGGACGGCGCCAACCTGAGCCAGGGGCAGCGCCAGTTGCTGGCCATTGCCCGGGCGGCAGTGGCCGACCCGCCGGTGCTGATCCTGGACGAAGCCACCTCCTCCATCGACACCCGCACCGAATCCCTCATCGAAAAGGGCATGGACCGGCTGATGGAAGGGCGCACCGTCTTTGTCATTGCCCACCGGCTGTCCACCGTGCGCAACGCCAACGCCATTCTGGTGCTGGAGCACGGGCGCATTGTGGAGCGCGGCAGCCACGAGGAACTGCTGGCCCTGCACGGCGAGTATTACCAGCTGTACAACGGCATGTTCGAGCTTTCGTAAAATCAGGTCACGGTGCATCCCGGGAAATAGTATTCCAGAATTTTCTGCCAGGACGCCCCGCCTTCGGCCATGGCCTTGGCGCCGCACTGGCTCAGTCCCACCCCGTGGCCGTACCCCCGGGTGGTGATGACGAACTGCCCGCCCCGCCAGGCAATGGCAAAGCAGGCACTGCGCAGGTCCAGGGCATCCCGCACCGCTGTGCCGCCCCAGGGCGCACCGCCGATCTCAATACTCTGCACATAGCCGGCCTTATCCCACAGGCTGGCACCAATCCAATCTTCGGGGTCACCATCCAGGGTCAGCCCCAGGGAAGCCGCCGCGGCGGCGAACTGGGTATCGCTGTACTGGATGGTGACCTCGTATTCGTCACTGTACTTGTCCCAGACCGAATCCACCCCGCACAGGTAGGGCAAAGACTCCGCCCACACCTGGCGGCTGTCCTCGGTGTGTCCGTTGCTGATGGCATGGTAGGCCGTCAGGGCCGGGGCGCCCTCATACAGCACCAGGGAATCCGCCGCCTGTTCTGCCAGGTCGGTCAGGCGGGCCCAGTTGGCGGCAAAATCCTCCCCCCACCGGCTGCGCAGGGCCGTTTCATCGGTCCAGCCGCTGGCCAGGGCGCTGTTCACCTTTAACCAGCCGTCGGTGTCGCTGCCGCCGTGGTCCCGGCTGTACAGCGCATAGGTATGGCTGGCCACCATCTGGGCCAGCAGAGCATCATCCGGCCAGGTCAGGGGCATCTCGCTGGCCGCGGCCCCCGCCATGTATTCCACCGGGCTCACCGACACCGTCTGCCCCGCCGCCTCGTCATACAAAAGGACGGGTGTCCGGGCTTCGGCCAACAGGGGGTCCTCCGGTTCGGGGGATTCCGGCGTTGGTCCCGGGGTGGCGGCTGCGGCGCTCTCGGCAGTGGCAGACAGCACCGCTCCTGTCGGTACCGCCGCCGGGGCCCGGGGCAGCGCCAGGCACAAAAACGGGGCCGCCCCCGCCAGGACAGCCAGCAATACGGCACATACAAACGTCTGTTTCACAAGGGCACCTCCCGGCGGGGACAACTTGCATTTTGCGGCGCGGCAGGCTACAATAAAGAAACATATCTGCGGCGCCGGGCTTGTCCCGCCCGCTTGTTTCCAGTATATTCATCGGCCGGGCCGGATATGCCCCGCCGGGAAAGGCCGTTTGCCATGACCGAACCAAAAGCTTCCACCCATCGCCTGCCCTTTTTCCTGATGCTGGCCGTCTGCCTGCTGACGCTGGGGCTGCGCATTGCCGATCTGACCCTCTGCACCGACCCCGCCACCGGATTTGTGACCGCCGGGCCCTTCTGGGCGCGCATTGCAGTACCGGCGGCAGGCGTGATCCTCAGCTATATAGCCGCCAGCCGCCTGAACCGGCGTCCTCAGGCCTTGCTGGGTCCCTGCCGCGGGATGGGCATCTGCATGCTGATACTCACGGTGGCCCTGGGTGCCTCCGCCCTGCTGCGGCTGCTCACCCTCTCCTCCTGGTTTTCCCCGCTGGAGCTCATCAGCGCCGGGACTGCCCTGCTGACCGCTCTGTGGGCCATGCTGTGGGGGGTCCGGGCCTTCGGACCGCTGGCCGACCCCACGCAGGGCCTGCCCGGCACCCTGACTTCCCTGCCCGGTACACTGTTCTTCCTGTGGCTTATGATCGACCGGTTCGCCATTGCACCGGCTTCGGTCATGCGTCTTGGCTGCACCATCCGGGTGCTGAGCTCCGCCGCAGCCCTGCTCTTTCTGGCCATGGTGCTACGCGTTTTCCTGACCCCCGGGCTGCCGGTGGGCCACGCGGTGTTCTCTTCCGGCATGATCGCATTCCTGCTGTGCACCTGCCACGAGCTGCCCCAGACCGTGTTTGAATTCTGCCACGGGGGCGCCTCCCCCGCCGAACTGGCTGTGGGCATCGCCATGGGCCTTTGGGGATTGACCGGGCTGTTCTACGCCTGGTATGCCACCAGCGAGGGCCTGCCCGTCATGCCGGACCACATGTACAGCCAGAAATAAACCGTTTTTTCCGCATACGAAACCGCCCCGCCGGACTGCACGCAGCAGCCGGCGGGGCGGTTTTTCTGTTTGTATCAAAGGGCGGCATCCGTTTCGGCGCCGAACCCCATCGGGTCCCGACGGTAGGCCTGTTCCCGCTCGGCCGTATACCCGAACGCGGCTCCCGGCAGGCGCAGCAGCAGCCAGTCGATGGCCTGCCGGGCCTCGGCTTCACTCTGCACAGGCACCGCATGGCGCTGTTCCGGGGCGGCCTCGCTGCGGCTGCACACCATGACCTGCCAGCCGCTGCGGCGGCCGGCTCCCACAGACCGGGTCATGTACACCCAGGCCACGTCATCCAGGCGCAGCGCCCAGGCCCTGTCCCGGTCGGTATACAGCAGCCAGCCGGCGCCGCTGCTCAGCCCCAGGAAAGGCTGGCCGTATCCACCCAGGCGGTCCACCTGGTCCAGCGCGGCCTTCTCGTCCGGCAGGGCGGCGCAGTAGCGGCCGATCTGGGCCAGATCCGGGCCCCGCAGCGCCCGGGAAAACCGCAGCGCAGCCGCCGCCAGAAAGGCAATGGCGGCCAGCCCCAGCACCGTGACGGTGCCGCCGGTCATGCCGTCCAGTTTTCCGTGGACCAGCACCAGGGGCGGAAAGCGGTCCCGGTCCGCTTCGGTCACACCGTAGTACTCCTGCAGAAACGCATAATACAGTTCTGCGGTCTTTTCATCCATGGGCCGGATGCTGCCCCGCACCGTCAGTTTGGTGCCGTCCCAGATATAGGAATCCGGGTCGCTGCGCCACAACGCCGTCTGTTCCAGGACCTTGTCGGCCACGGCGATCCTGTCGGCGGGGACTTCCACCCCAAGAAAGGTCTTGCCGTCCGCCAGCGGGACCAGGTATTCCCGGGTCACCGTGCGCTCGCTGCCGTCGGCGGCAGGCCTGACCGATTCCGCATACCAATCCCAGATGGTATCGATCTCCGCCGCCGCATAAGTACCCTCCAGCTCGTCGGCCCCGAGGGCGTACAGATCCCGCGGCCCGCACAACAGCTGCCACAACACCGGCATCACCGCGGCCAGCAGGACCAGCCCCGGCACCAGCAGCACCAGCGCCGCCACCACACCGGCAGGCCGTATCCGATACAGGTTTTTCAGTTCCGGTACCATCCCCATTCCCCTTTCTGCTCTGTTTGATCCAGTGTAGCACAGGATTGACCCCTTGCCCAGAGGAAATCAGACATAAATCTCGTTTCGGCGGGGCGGCAGGCGCTTGACTTCGGCGTGGGGGGCCGCCGCTTCCCGCCAGGCGGCGGGGCTGGTGCCCACCTCCCGCCGGAAGACCCGGCACAGATAGTTGGCGCCGGAAAATCCGCACAGGCTGGCGATCATCTCCAGGTTGTACTCCCGGTCCAGCAAAAGCAGTTTGGCGGCTTCAATGCGGGTATGGGTCAGATATTTCCCGGGGGAAGTGCCCATCTCGGCCGAGAACACCCGCACCAGGTGACACTTGCTTACCCCCAGGTTTTCGGCCAGGTCCTCCACCCCGTACAGAGCCATATAATTGTTGCGGATACTCTCCACCGCTTCCGCCACCAAAGGCGAAAGGCGGCGGGGCGTTTCGTCAGCATGGGCCAGAGCGCACAGAAGGGCGTAGGGCGCGGCGCCCACGGCCGGGTCGGGGGCCGCGCCGGGTTCCGGGGCAGGGGCGCTGCACAGCCGGGCCAGCTGCTCCGCGGCGGTGGGGCAGGCAGCGCTGTCCACAAAGCGGGGCACCGCCAGACCGCGCAGGAACTCATCCACCGCCGACCCGTCCAGGCGCAAGCAGAGCAGATGGCAGGAAGAAAGAGGCCGCAGGGTGATTTCCCCGAACCCCAGCAGAATATCCCCGGAATGCCCCTGCGCATCCCCGGTGCCGGGGCCCTCCAGGGCACAGCTGCCGCTGGAAAGCACCCCGGTCCACAGCCCCGCACCGTCCAGCTGCAAAGGGTCCTCCCCCTGCAGTTCCCGGGTTTCGCAGGTGCGGCAGCAGCGTGTCCAGTCAAATATCAATTTCTGGCCTCCTATATCAATAAAATACTATTTCTTTTCCCATTCTAAGCTGATATTATAAGTTTGTCAAGAAAATCAGGCGCCGCAAGACGTCAATAAAAAACCATTTGGAGGGTAAACATCATGGCCAGTATCAGCTGCCGTCACATCTACAAGATCTATCCCGGCAATGTCACCGCCGTTAAGGATTTCAACCTGGAAATCGCTGACAAAGAGTTCATCGTTTTCGTCGGTCCTTCCGGCTGCGGCAAGTCCACTACCCTGCGTATGATCGCCGGTCTGGAAGAAATTTCCAAGGGCGAAATGTACATCGGCGAGCGCCTGATCAACGACGTTCCCCCGAAAGACCGCGACATCGCCATGGTGTTCCAGAACTACGCTCTGTACCCGCACATGACCGTGTACAAGAACATGGCTTTCGGCCTGGAACTGCGCAAGATGCCCAAGGACGAGATCGACAAGCGCGTGCGTGAAGCCGCCAAGATCCTGGAAATCGAACACCTGCTCGACCGTAAGCCGAAGGCTCTGTCCGGTGGTCAGCGTCAGCGTGTTGCCCTGGGCCGCGCTATGGTCCGTAACCCGGCCGTCTTCCTGCTCGACGAACCTCTGTCCAACCTGGACGCCAAGCTGCGTACCTCGATGCGTACCGAGATCATCAAGCTGCACAAGAAGCTGGCTACCACCTTCATCTATGTTACCCATGACCAGACCGAGGCCATGACCATGGGCGACCGCATCGTCGTTATGAAGGACGGCGTCATCCAGCAGGTCGATACCCCGCAGAACCTGTACGATTATCCCTGCAACGTCTTCGTTGCCGGCTTCATCGGCAGCCCGCAGATGAACTTCCTGGACGGCACCCTGAAGAAGAGCGGCGACCAGTACGTTGTTGATCTGGCCGGCACCGACATTCCTCTGCCGAAGGACAAGACCGCTGACGGCAAGCTGGACGCTTACGTTGGCAAGACCCTGAAGGTCGGCATCCGTCCCGAAGACATGAAGGACGACGAAGAATTCCTGGCCAAGCATCCCGAAAGCAAGATCGAAGCCGAAGTTGAAGTTTCCGAACTGATGGGCGCTGAGATCTACCTGTACCTGACCTACAAGGGCCAGAACCTGATGGCTCGTGTTGCCCCGACCTCCAAGGCTCGCCGCGGCAGCAAGGTCGTTATGGCTATGGATACCCACAAGATCCACCTGTTCGACCCCGAAACCAAACTGACCATCCTGAACTGATTCGGTCTTACAACAGAACAATTATGAACGGCGGCCCCGCTTATGCGGCAGGGCCGCCGTTTTCGCAAATCACACAGGAACAGGAAGTTCTACCATGCGCATCACCGAACTGCTCAGTCCCCAGCGCATTGTGCTGGGGGCAAAAGTGGCCGACAAGGCCGCTGCCATTCACACCATGACCGGTCTGCTGGACGCCGGAGGCTGTCTGCGCGACGCGGCGGTATATGAACAGGATGTTCTTGCCCGCGAAGCCCAAGGTTCCACCGGCGTAGGCGGCGGCGTGGCCATTCCCCACGCCAAAAGCGCGGGGGTCGCGGTCCCGTCCCTGGCCGCCATGACCTTGTCCGAGGACCTGGAATACGGCGCACTGGACGGCGCCCCCGTCCGGCTGCTGTTTCAGATTGCAGTGCCGGACACCGACGCCAACCTGCATGTGGCCGTGCTGGCCGACCTGGCCCGCCTGCTGATGGAGCCGGACTTCTGCACCCAACTGCAGGAAGCCAAAACGCCGGAAGAATTCTTGCAGGTCATCGCTGCCCGGGAACCCCCCGCAGCGGCAGGAACGCCCCCCGCCCACGAACAGTCGGCATCCGGGCCCTGCTCGGTACTGGCGGTAACGGCCTGCCCCATGGGCGTGGCCCACACCTTCATGGCGGCGGAAGCGCTGGAACGGCAGGCCGCAGCCATGGGCATTCCCATCAAGGTGGAAACCAACGGGGCCGACGGCCCGCGCAATGTGTTGACGGCGGCAGAGATCGACGCGGCAGACTGTATTGTGGTGGCCGCTGACCGCACGGTGGACCTGAACCGCTTTGCCGGCAAGCCGGTGTTGATCGTACCAGTGGCCGAAGCCCTGCGCCAGCCCGAAGCCCTGCTGCGGCGCGCCACCTCCGGCGGTGTGCCCATCATGAACCTGAACCCGGACGATGACACCTTCTTTCCGCCGCTTTCGGCCTCCCGGGACGGATTGCGCACCCGCGGCCAGCATGTGTACGCCCACCTGATGAACGGCATCAACCATATGATTCCTTTCGTCACCGGCGGCGGCATCCTGATTGCCCTGGGGTATTTTCTGGACCGGGCCAACGTGGGCAACATCACCTTCGGCAGCGGCACCTCCCTGTCCTGGCTGGTCAGCCAGGTGGGCGAATTCACCTTCCGCATGATGTACCCCATCATGGCCGGCTTTGTGGGCAGCGCCATGGCCGGGCCGGCCGCGCTGCTGCCCGGCATGATGGGCGGCTATCTGGCCTTTCTGGGCATGACCATCGGCCCCGAAAGCGCCTGGATCTCCTCCGGGTTCTGGGGCGCCATTCTGGCCGGTTTTGTGTCCGGCTGGCTCATCCGCGGGCTGCGCAAGCTGTTCAGCCGGTTCCCGGCCGGTCTGGACCCGCTGAAAACCACCCTGCTGTACCCCGTTCTGGGCCTGACCATCATGTCCCTGTTTGTGGTGGTGGTCATCAATCCCCCGTTGGGGCACTTCAACAACTGGCTGTACCAGTGCCTGGAAACCATGCAGGGCGGCAGCAGCATGCTGCTGGGTGCCGTGCTGGGCGCCATGATGGCAGTGGATTTCGGCGGACCGGTCAACAAAGCGGCCTATCTTTTCGGCACCGTTACCCTGGGTGCCGGGCAGGAACGCTTCATGGCAGCCGTCATGCTGGGCGGCATGGTGCCGCCTTTGGGTGTGGCGCTGGCCTGCACCCTGTTCCCCCATCGTTTCAACAAATCCGAGCGGCACTCCGCCCTGATGAACTATCTGCTGGGGGCCTCCTTTGTCACCGAGGGCGCTCTGCCCTTTGCCCTGCGTGACCCTCTTCGGGTCATTCCCAGCTGCATGGCCGGATCAGCCCTGGCCGGTGCCCTGTCCATCTGGTTCGGCTGCGGCGTTCCCGCGCCTCACGGCGGCCTGTATCTGCTGCCCCTGGCCGAAAAGCCCCTGCTGTTGCTGGCGGCGCTGGCCATCGGTTCCGGTCTGACGGCCGGGCTGCTGGTCATTCTCAAGCGTCCGGTCCAGGACAGCGACTGATTCCAAGCAAAAAACCACCCCTGCTTCGGGCATCTGCCCGGCAGGGGTGGTTTTGTTTATTGTATTCAGGTCAATGGGATAAAGCTCAGGGTGCCCTGCTCGCTGACCAGGGGCTGCTGCACACCGGCAGCCTGACACAAAGCGGATTCCAGCGCCTGCCAGTCCGCTTCCTCATAGCCATCCCGGTCGATATAGATCCCGCTGATGCCCTGTGCCCGCAGTTCCGACACCATGGCCGCCGGTTCCAGCTCACTGGTAGCCTTGTTCCAGACATCGTTCTTGCTGCCCTCCGCCGCGCCATAGCTCCAGCGCAGCGTGTTGGAATGCAGTGAGCCGCGGTACAGAGTGTAGTCGGGCATACGGTTGACCGACCCGTTCTCAAAGGATTTCATATAGGGCAGCTGGTAGATGATGGCATCTGCTCCCACCTGCGCCTCGATGTCCTGCACAAAGGCGGCGTCGCTGGCCCAGGTTTCCTGTACGCCGGCATAGTCCGGGCGGAAAAAGCCCTGCTGTTCCCAGAACGTATACCCAAAGAACAGGACCATGCACACCGCAGCCACCGCCAGCTTTCGGCCCTGCAGACGGCGCAGGAGTTCTTCCGCGCACAGGAGTACTGCCAGAATGCACACAAAGGCGATGTATGGGCTGATACGGGTGTGCCCGCGGATCATCCGCACAAAGATAGTAATGATGGCGCCGAACCCGGAAATGGTGGCAAAGAGCACCGCTCCCAGATTGAGCCGGGCCAGCAGCCACAGGCGGTCACCAGTTCCGCCCTTTCCCTGCCAGGTATGACCCAAAAGAAGCACTACCAACAGCAGAAAGAACCCGATCACGCCGATGACACCCAGATAGCCCATGCTGTTTTCATTGTACATGATGCCTTCCTCATTGGAAAGGGAGGTCCTGTACCCGTTGATAAACCGCGCGCCCCGTTCCAGGCCGAAGCCGTTGGGGGACAGGAGCAGGCTGCTGATGCGCAGCCCGTAGATGTCACCGCCCGTCTGGCCGCGGACGGCACCGGTGGTGGTGCTGCTGCCCGCTCCCACCAGCATCCCGATAACCGCCGGCACAAAGGCCACGGCTTCCCAGAAAGCGATCTCCGCCACCGTGATGACCGGGGTCAGAATTGCTTTGAAGCTGCGCGCTTTCAGCAGCAGGCACAGCGCCGTGACGCACAGCAGGAAACAGCCGTAGAAGGGATAATAAATCATGCCGTTGTTGGCGATCATCCAGGCAAACAGCAAGGACAGCCAGTTGCGCTTATACCGGAAAAAGCCTTTGCCGGGGCGGTTGAATTTTTCGTCTTCCACACACCAGAAGCACAGCAGGATCAGGAGCGGGATACACTCACAGGCCGCCAGACCCATATGGCCTGCCAGCCGCTGCTGCACATACGGGCAAAGCCCGAAAGTCACGGCCCCCGCCGCAGCCACCGCACCGCGCAGGTCCAGGGCGCGGAACACGCAGTAGGCGCTCAGGGTCGTCACCGGCGGAATGACCAGCACATACAGGTTGAACACCAGAACAAAATTTTTGGTGAACAGACGGCACACCCACACGAAGAGGGTGTACAGCATGCTGTAATTGGCCTCATAGACAGAAACCGGTTCATAGAACGGCCAGCCGTTCAGGCCGCTGCCCAGGACGCTCTCCTTCATTCCCTGTACACCGGACACACCGTCCCCGCCGTACAGCAACGGCACCGACCAGTCCATCTGCGACAGGCCGAAACTCACATATTCCGTGACAAGGCATACGGCCAGTGCCACCACAAGCCAGAAAATATAGTCTGCGGCTTTTCTTTTGCCCTGCAAACGCTGCGGCATCAGGTCGTGCCTCCGTTCTGATCCTCAAAATTCAGGCGTTCTTCCTCCACCACCAGGGGGCGGTTCATGATGCGGGTATTCATGGCCATGATATACTCGCCCAAAAAGCCCATAAAAGCCAGCTGTACACCGCCCATGAAGAACACCGCGATCATGGTGGGAGCATAGCCCGGAGCAAAGCTCTGCCAGGCCACCAGCTTGGCAATCAGATAGAACAGCCCGAAGCAGAAGCTGATGAACGCCACGCCGAAGCCGAAGAACTCGGCCACCCGCATTCCCACCTTGGTATAGCTGGTAAAGCTGAGCATGGCAGCATCAAACAGGCTGTACCAGTTATTGTGGGTCTTGCCCGCACGGCGGCGGGGCTGTTCGTACTCGATTTCCTTGCGTTCCGGCCCCAATTCGGCCACGATGCCCCGGATGAAGGGGGTGGGGTCGTGCAGGTCCCGCAGGGTCTGGATAAAGCTCTTGTCATACAGACCGAAGCCGGTAAACTGCTCGATCATCTCCACGCTGGACATCTTGCGGATGAGCTTGTAATAACAGCCGCGCAGGAAATAAACCACCGGATTTTCCTGGCTCTTGGTCTTTTTTCCGATGACGATCTTATATCCCTTTTCCCATTCGGCCACAAACCGGGGAATCAGCTCCACCGGGTCCTGGAAGTCGGCGCAGATGGTGATGGTGCAGTCGCCGCTGGTATGGATCATACCATAGTACGGGCTGTTGAACTGGCCAAAATTCTTGCAGTTGAAGATGGCCCGCACATGTTTGTCCTCGGTACAGATGCCACGGATGATTTCCCGGGTCCTGTCCTGGCTCTTGTTGTCAATAAAGAGAATTTCGTAGTCATACTGGGGCAGGCTGGTTTGCAGCTCGTCCCGCACTGCCTCATAGATGGGGCGGGCATTCTCTTCTTCATTATAGGTCGGGATCATCACCGAGATCACTTTTTTAGCCATGATTTTCCTTCCTCACCCATTCAATGGTTTTGCGGATTCCCTCTGTAAATCCGGTTTGGGGCACAAAGCCGGTGTCCCGGGTCAGGGGGCCGATATCCGCCTGCAGGTGCATGACCTGCTTGGGGCCGTAGGCCACCTGCCCGAATCCCAGGGGCAAAGCCGGGTCAATGGCATCCCGCAGAGCCAGAATGTACTCTTTCAAAGGCCGGGCCTGTCCGCTGCCCAGCGGGTAGACGGCGCCGTTCTGGCCGCTGTGGGCCATGCAGTAAAAGGCCTCGGCGGCATCGGCCGCATACAGATAATCCCACTTCTGCTCCCCTGCGGTCAGGGGCGGGCACTGCCCCGCCAGCAGTGCCCGGATGGTGCCGGAAATCATGGTAGCGGGGCCGTCGTGGGGCCCGTACACCGAAAGTACCCGGGCCCACACATGGTCCACCCCCAGGCTGGCAGCCTCCACCCGGCTCATCTGCCCGGCACACAGCTTGGCCATACCGTAGCCGTTTTCCGGGTTGGCAGGGGTATCGGGTTCCAGCAGGCCTTCCACCCGGCCGTACTCGGCCTGGCTGCCTGCGCCCACAAAGACCTGACAGCCCAGGGCATCGGCAGCCCGCACCGCGTCGATGGTATAGCGGATGTTTTCAATCTGCGCCGGCATATCATTGCGGCCGGGGCCGATGGTATGCGCCCAGGCAAAATGAAAGAAGGCGTCGGCCTGCCCCACCTTGCCGGGCAAAGAGGCATAATCGGCAGCATCACAATCCACCTTGTGCAGCCGGTCGCTCACGGGCAGCGCCGCGGCCCGGGGACTGCCGGGGCGGCAGACCGCATACACGGTCAGGCCATGGTCCAGCAGATTTTGACACAAAGCCGTACCGATGGCACCGGTGGGACCGGTGACCACGGCGGATCTGAGTATACGTTCCATGGGGTATCCTTCCTTATTCTTCCGGCATCAGGGGAATAAACATGTTCCGTTCCAGTTCCTCCCGGGGCAGGAAAGGAGCCAGGTCCTCCAGCGGCGGGCTGACCAGCGTGCCGTCGGGCAGGCGCTTGGTGCTGCTCTTGGGCTCCCACACCTGTTTGGTATCGGTGAAGATCTCACAGAAAACAGCGCCGTCCATAGCCAGGGCCTTGTCCACCGCTTCCTTCATTTCGGCGTTGGAGTGAGCGCACAGGTAGGGATAGCCGAATGCCTCGGCCAGCTTGCGGTATTCGGGGAAGGAAAGGTCCCCGGATTCCGGCCCGATGCCCACCTTGCAATGTTCCTTGAACAGGTTGTTCTGGGTCAGGCGGATGGAATGATACCCGCTGTTGTTGATCAGGAAGATCTTGACGGGCAGACGGTTGGTCAGGATGGTCTGCAGTTCCTGCAGGTTCATCATGATGGAGCCGTCCCCTTCCAGGCAGATGGTGGTGCGGCGTCCCCCGCCAATGCAGGTGCCGATGGTGGCGGGCAGACCGTAGCCCATGCTGGCCACGGCGCTGTTGTTGGCCATGCGGCTGCCTTTCTGGATCACATAGGCCTGGTTGCCCACCACACAGCAGGCGCCGTTGGAAACGGCGGTCAGGCTGTTTTCGGGCAGGCGGCTGCTCAGGTACCGCACAAAGGCATAGACGTTGGCGGTTTCGCCGTTTTCTTCCCACTGGCGGGGCAGCACGGCGGGATAGTCATGCTTCCAGCGGCGGCAGGTTTCCAGCCAGGATTCCTGTTTGCACACCGGGGCCAGGGATGTGGCAGCAGCATCCAGTTTTCCCAGGAAATCCGCCGCGTCCGCCCAGACGGGCATCTCCACATGCAGGGTGGGCTTTTTCAGCTCCGCCGGGTCGATGTCCACCATGATGACCTTGGCCGCCCGGGCCCAGGTCTTCCAGTTATAGCCCACCTGGCGGATGGAAATACGGGTGCCCACGGCCAGGATCAGGTCGGCATTCTGGATGGCCCAGTTGCCGGGACGGTCGCCCATGTTGCCCGCACGGCCGCAGTACAGGGGGTTATCGTCCTCGATGAGGTCCACCGCGTTCCAGTAGGTCACGATGGGAATGTTCAGTTTTTCGGCCACCGAGCGGAAGGTGTTGTACGCCCCGGACAGCCGGATGCCGTACCCGGCATGGAACACCGGACGCCGGGCTTTGGAAATCAGGTCCAGCACCTGCTGAATGGTGGTTTCTTCCACCGGCGGGGGCAGCTTGGCGTCATCCTCGGCAGGGTCGTACCCTTCCAGGTCGTCGGTTTCGATGTAGCCGCCCTGGTAATTCACCGGGATGTCCACCCACACCGGGCCGGGACGGCCGGTGGTGGCCAGATGCCAGGCCTTTTCCAGGATGTAGCGGATGCGGGTGGGGTCCTCCACCATGGCGGCATATTTGGTCATGGGGGTGACCGACTTCACAATGTCATATTCCTGGTCACCCACGGCCCGCAGGGGCAGGCCATCAGTAAACTGCATGGCATAGCGGGCGGTGGTGTCGTAGCGCACCTGCCCGGACACCACGAACATGGGGATGGAGTCCAGCCAGCCGCCCAGCACCCCGGTGAGCGCGTTGGTGCCGCCGGGGCCGGTGGTGACGCACACCGCCGCGATGCGGTTGTCCAGCCGGGCATAGGCCTCCGCCGCCATGGCGCAGGCCTGCTCGTGATGGTTATAGGTCACATGCAGCCCGGGATGATGCCCGAAAGCATCGTTCAGGTGCATGGCCCCGCCGCCCACCACCGAAAACACATCGGTGACGCCGTGGGCGCACAGGAAATCGGCTACATAATCGGCCAGACGTTGTTTCATGGGTTACCTCCACACTGGCAGCCCTGCCGCGGCCGGCTCAGACCAGGACCGCGCGCATGGCGTCGATGAGATTGTTGTTTTCCTCGGTGGTACGCACCGCAATGCGCACGAACTGTCCTTCATCGTGCACCTTGGGAGAAACATCCTTGATCAGGATGTTCCGGTCCAGCATAGCCAGACACAGGTGATGGGCGGTCATGCCGCCGGTGAGTTCGCACATGAAGTAGTTGGCCTGGCTGGGCAGTACCCGCACACCGGGCAGGGTAGCCAGCTTTTCGGCAAAGTCCGCCCGCACGGCGCGGAAACGGGCCAGAGCGGCGGTATAGTCCTTCTTGTACTTTTCCTCGATCTGCATGTAGTACTCGGCAAAGGAATTGATGTTCCAGATGGACACGTCCTTCTTGATATACCGGATGAGTTCCTCGTTGGCGCAGGCCAGCACGCCCAGACGCAGGCCGGGCACACCGTAACTCTTGGAGATGCTCTTGACAACAACCATATGCGGATGTGCCGCCAGAATCTGCTCGTCCAGCATCGTGGCATCCGCTTCATCGGCAAAGTCCACAAAGCTCTCGTCCACAATCAGCCGCACGCCGTTGGCCTCGCACCAGTCTGCCAGCCGCAGCACCCCGGCCTTGGGAATATAGTTGCCGGAAGGATTGTCCGGGTTGATGAGGGCCAGATCCTCCACCGGATGGGCAGAGAAAAACCGGATCAGATCCTGCTCGTCATAGCGGTAGTCCGGGCCGGGGGCGTGGAATTCCACCAGCTGCACATGGTCCACACGGTGGGGGTATTCCTCAAAGGTGGGGCGGGTAATGCCCAGTTTGCCTTTCATGCTCTCCAGCAGGCTCTTGATCAGTTCGGAAGCACCGTTACCCACCACAATGTGTTCCGGATGCAGACCGAAATTCTTGCCGGCCAGCAGCGAGTTGACCCGCATACCGGAAGGATACTGGGTCAGCAGTACGTCAAAGCTGGCTTTGAGTTCCTCCCGCATCTTCTTGGGCGGATAATACGGATTGACCAGATAGCAGAAGTCCACCATCTTGGGATACCGCCAGAAGCCGCCGTACCGACTTTCCAGGGCACGAAGGCGTTCATCCGGGTCCGGCGTGAACATGGAGGAGGCAATGTCCAGATCCTGCACATCGTCGATCTCGTACCACTTCTGACCGTTGAGGCGCTTGCCGCGAATGCCGGGGTCATCCAGCATGGCGATCACCCGCAGGACCTGTTCATAATACTCGTTATTGCCCAGGGCCTTGCTGTACGCATCCAGGAACGGGATGTAATGGCTGACCGAGAACTGCTTGCTGAACTTGTACAGGTTCACGGTCTTGTAATACTGGGACACTTCGCTGAAATCGAACTGCTTGCCGGGCACAAACGCCAGGATGTTGTCTTCCTCGTCCAGCTTGACCACCGTACCGTCCATCCAGCGCTCGTACTTGTCCACCAGCGCCAGGGTATCGCGGGGGTCGTCCACCAGGGCACGCAGCACCGAATCCTCAAAAATCAGGTCGGATTCCAGCAGCAGGGTATCATCCTTGGCCAGTTCTTCCCGGGCCAGCCAAAGGGAATAAATATTGTTGGTCTTGTCATAGATGGGGTTATCGATGAACTCGATGGGGGTATTCACCGTCAGGGTTCCGATATACTCCTGCAGTTTCTGGCCCTCATACCCCACCACCACTACGATGCGGTTCAGGGACAGGGCATCCAGCTGATGCAGTGCGCGTTCAATGAGCGTGACCCCGTTCACCTTAACCATGCATTTGGTGTTGTTGCGGGTCAGTTCCTTCAGGCGTTTGCCCATACCGGCTGCCAAAATGATTGCTTGCATACTTTGTTGCGCGGCACTGGTCGGCCGCACATCCTCCTTCCGATGTTCGGATTCCCGCCGGGGCGGGTCGGTTTCCGGGGACGCGTTGCTTACAAATCAGGTGTCAAGCTGTGCATGCTTGACAAAGGCATCTTTATCTTTCGGCGGATGCATGTAATCGCCGTAAAGTTGCGTAAGTTCCCCGTCATAGCCCGAGATCATGGGCAGTTCACGGTCCCGGAAAGGCATGTATACCGTTCCTTCGTACAGATTTGCGGGGAAGAAGAACTGCTGCTCCAGCTGGAAGTTGGAGGGGAAACGCCATTTGGCCGGTTTATCCTGATAGGATGCGGCAATGCGGTTCCATTTCCGGCAGATCCACTCGGTAGAAAACGGTTTTCCCATCAGGCACAGCACTCTCACCATCAGGCGCTGCACCGGGGTGTACTTGGTGTAATCGATATGATACCGCTTGGACATTCCCATCCCGTACAGTATCTTGGAGCTCAGCCGCAGCCGCTTCTGTGCCCATGCGGAATCGGGAACTTTGTCAAAGATGAACACATCCAGCCCCACACGGTTCTGATAATTCTTGTAATAGCGGTCCGCATCGGTTTCATCCCGCAGAGGCAGACGGTCATCATACACCCGGGGAATAAAATCATAAAAGGCAGGGGCATAGTCCTGCGGTTCGATAAAATGCAGATGCTCCGGCAGGTTCTTTTGCATGGCCGCCTTGAACGCGGGGTAGTCTTCCCGCAGGACCTTGATGTCCACATCATCATCCCAGGGAACGAATCCCTTTTCCCGTGCTGCACCGATGGCCGTCCCACTATCCAGAAAATAGCGGACCTTTTCCTTGCGGCAGATTTCATCCACAATGCACAGCACCGAGAACAGCTGGTCATGCAATTCCTCGATTTTCATTATCTATCGTCCACCTTGTCTATCCGCCGTGATTCAGCGGTGTTCAGCTTTTTGTTGCAGCGTCTTCTCCTGTTTTTTAAAAGAGTAATACTGCACCATGTTCAACAACCAGAAGAATGCCCCCCGCGGCAGGACCCGGTACAGGATTCGTTCTGCTTTAAAGGAAAGCGCCTGGCTGGCGGGCTTTTTCTGGTAGTCCTTCCAGGGAGAAGCCATCCTATACTGGTCAAACAGCGCCACGTCCGGATGCATGCTGTCCTTATGCCAGGGGAATTCTCCCAGGAAACGGTAGGTATGCAGGATCACAGGATGTTCCCGGGCATTCTGGATCTGGTCAGGCGTATAAAAGCCGGGTTTTGCCTCTCTGTAATAAATTTTATCCGGTACCACTCGATGAATAGGCGGGAAGTTGTATTCCGGCGGCAGGCACAAAATATGTCCTGCACAAACCACATTCAGCAGGTCCTGATCAGGGTTGACATACTGCGCACGGACGTGCATGGTATGATCCAGCAGTTTTTCTGCCACTGCCTCCTTGCGCCACAAATCCACATTGATCAGCAAAACGCCTGCATTATAAGGGGCCTGGTAATCAAAGATCTTCCTGCAGCGCAGCATCATGGAACCCATAACCATTCCCAGCCAGTTATCCCCCATATCCAGCTCCAGCAGCGGCCGCAAGCTCCCTGTGATCAGGGTATCGCAATCCACATACAGCAGCTTTTCCATCGGGTCATTAATGTAATCCGTAAAGAAGAGCCGGAAATTGGTTGTATAAGACCCACGATACATGGGGATATTCAGCGCTTTGATCTTTTCCACCACATCCTGGGCGTCGATCAGCACCACTTCCCGACCATACTGCCGGGCCAATTCCTGGTAGCGCGCTTTGTTTTTATCGCTGACATGATCCAGCACCAGGTAAACCCGAATACGGTCCAGGTCACGGTTGTTCATAAACAGCGAAGTCATGGATATGCCTGCAAAAGGAGCATAGTTTTCGTCGCAGGCATACAGAACATTCAATTCCAAAGGCCCGGATTGTTTCATCGCCATGGTATTTAGATCCTTTCTTACTAAGCGGGTTCAAGGGACAGCATCTCTCAGCTTTGCGGTCCCTGTTTTTTCGCTCCTCGATGTCCTACCTGATACAAAATCACCACCGTCTGGAACAAGGCTTGCAGAAAGTAGGCCAATGCCAGCACATAAGCGGCACCGTTGATTCCAAAAGCCCGGACCATCGGCCCGGAAAGAGCCGCCGTGAAGCCGAGAGCCAGAGCCGAGGCGATTGCTACCGTCATATTGCTGTGGATGGAAATGAGCGCGCTGTTGCCGCAGGAAACCATCAGGTTCAGCCCTGTTGCCAGAATTGCCCAATATAACAGCGAATAATGGTCAAGGATTTCCGGCCCGAAAAGCAATCTCATTACCGGCCGGCCAACCAGCAAAGCCGCCACTTCCGCCAGGGCCACAAATGCCACCGAAATCAGGTAATTCTGCCCCGCGAATTTCAGATACTCACCGCGCCGTCCCTCGTTCCAGGACTTTGCCATCTTGGGAACCATAACAATAATAATAGAAGGCACCAACGTGGTCATCAGCACTGTGGGAGTAAAAATGGTGGAAAAATACCCCAACTGTTCCGTGCCTGCCTGCGATTTGATGGAAAGCCGCGGCAGTGCCGTGGTGATGACAGGCAGAAGGGAAGAAATCATCAGGGTAAAGCAGGCGCGCAGCAGCCGCCCGCACCGAAGAAGATCTTTGCCGCCGGGACGATTGAGCTTTTCTGACTGCAGGAAATAACGCCAATCATACAGCCCGCTCCAAATCACGTCAACCGCTACCATTACCAGCAGCGACAGCACCATCTGATGACAGACGGCATAACTGGCAATGAACGCCACAAAGCACAGCACACCACGGATCACATTGGAATAACCGTTAATTTCCAACCTGCCCTGAAGTTGCAAAGCTCCGAACAAAATATCGCTGATAATATTGCACAGGCTGTACAACAGATAAAACAGTACAGCCCACCGTTCTGTAAGCGTATAGTTCGGCACCAGCATCAGGTATACGGCACATGCCACCAAAGCAGCCGTCGAAGTGCAGAAACGAGCCAGAAGGTATTGTACCTGGGTATAGGTTCCCTTCACATCCGCGACCTGATAATTTCGCAAACCATAGTTGGCGAAAAATGTAAACATATTCGATACGGTCATGGCCAGCGAAAATACGCCGGCATCCTCGTAACCGGACATACGTACCAGCAGGACAGAGATCAGCCACTGCCCGAACATCAGCACAACCGATCCCACCGAGTTGATGGCCGCTTGCTTTCTAAAATCCATAGGTGATCCTTTTATTGTGGAGAGTAACCATTTATGCCTGAGCGGCTTCCAGAATGACCTGCGCCATATAATCGATCATCTCGTCGGTCATGCCGGGGTACACGCCCACCCAGAAAGTGTTGTTCATAATAAAATCGGTGTTGGTCAGGTCGCCCACCACGCGGTAGGCATCGGTGCCGCGGATCTGGTCAAAGCAGGGGTGCTTGATCAGGTTGCCGCTGAACAGCAGGCGGGTCTGCACGTTCTTGCCCTCGATATAGCGGGTCATGGCATTGCGGTCCAGGCCGCTTTCCGGGCGCACCGAGATCAGGAACCCGAACCAGGACGGACGGCTGTTGGCCGCCGGCTCCGGCAGAATCAGCTTATCGGCCGCAGGTTCCAGGGCAGCGCGCAGGCGGTCCCAGTTATGGCGGCGGCGCTCAATGAAGGAGGGGAATTTCTTCAGCTGTTCACAGCCGATGGCAGCCTGCATATCGGTGACCTTGAGGTTATAGCCGAAATGGCTGTACACATACTTATGGTCATAGCCGGCAGGCAGTTCACCGTACTGGCCGTCAAAGCGATGGCCGCAGAAATTATCATGGCCGGAGGGGCAGACGCAGTCGCGGCCCCAGTCACGGTAGCTCTTGATCAGGCGGTTGAGCAGCGGATTGTTGGTGTACACGCAGCCGCCTTCACCCATGGTCATATGGTGGGGCGGGTAGAAGCTGGAGGTGCCGATGTCGCCCCAGGTGCCGGTGAACCGGGTTTCCCCGTTGATGGTATACTGGGTGCCCAGCGCGTCGCAGTTGTCCTCCACCAGCCAGAGGTTGTGCTCGTCACAGAATGCCTTGACCGCAGACAGATCGAACGGATTGCCCAGGGTATGGGCGATCATGACCGCCTTGGTTTTGGGAGAAAGTGCGGCCTCCAGCTTGGAAACATCAATGTTGTACTGGGGCACGGTCACATCCACGAATACCGGCACGGCGCCATACTGCAGCGCCGGGGTGACGGTGGTGGGGAATCCGCAGGCCACCGTGATGATCTCGTCGCCTTTCTTGATCTGACGCTCCCCCAGTTCAGGGGCCGTCAGCGCCATAAAAGCGATCAGGTTGGCGGAAGAACCGCTGTTGACCAGGTTGGCAAACCGCACGCCGATCCATTCGGCAAACTTTTTCTCAAATTCATCGGCAAAGCGGCCGGTGGTCAACCAGAAATCCAGCGCCGCATCGGTCAGGGCGCACATTTCCTTTTCATCAAAAACACGGGACGCATAGGTAATGCGGTCGCCGGGCTTGAATTCCTCTTTCTTTTCCTTGAAATCATGGTAGTACTGTGCCACCATTTCTTTGATCTGTTCCCGGGCTTCCGCCTCGTTCGACCAGGTTTTCTGCATGAGGGGCCTCCTTGCCTATCGAAATGAAATATTCTTCCGTTGGAAATCACGGCCACAGGCTGATGCGGCGGCAAAGAATGTTTTCATCTTCCACCGTCACAAAATAGTCGCCGTTCTCATCGGGTTCTGTCTGCGGAAGGTCCGCAATGGAAGCTTCCTTCCAGACCTCGCTGCCATCTGTTCCCTGGGTGATATAGCTCAATGTGGCGTCCGCCGGGACTTCCTCTCCCCGGATGTACACCTTTACGGAATCGGCATACTGGACCATCAAATCGGTTGTGTGGGCCAGCCAGGCCACATTGTATCCCTCATAATTCTGGATATTGCCCAGATAATAGATGTCTTCCCCATTGGGCTGGGGATCGGCTTCCCAGGCTTCCACATGGTACGCGTTGCGCCGGCAGTCACCATACCGCTGGAAGAACATTTCCTGGGCGCTCTTGCTGCTGCCCCATACATTGAACTCACACACCAGCGGCGCCGTTTCGGGCACGTCCGCAACCAGCCCCGACTCCACGCTGTCACACAGGAACTCGTAGGAGGCGCGCCCTCCCGTGTCGTATCGTTCCCGGGTCACGCCACGCTCATAGGCACCGCATGCCGTCAGCGCGGCCAGTACCAGCACCGCCAGCACCGCATACAGCCAGCGGGGGCCGCGGCGCGCCAGCTGGAACACCAGTACCAGCACCACCAGCACCATCAGCGTCACGCCGAAAGACTCGACCACGGCGGGAATATAGGCGCCGGTCCATGTGACCCAGCCGCCCTGATATTTGCCGGAAAGGCCGATGAGCAGCGCGGGACCGGCCAGCATAACCACCCCCATCAGGAACAGGCACACGCCCTGCCGGCATGTCAGCGACGGCTTGCCCACCAGCAGGAACAAGACCACCACCGCTGCCAGCAGCAGCGGAAAAATCACATCGCCCGCCGTCAGCGCCTGGACCCGTGCGCCAGCCATCAGCGGAATGTTCAGGGGGAATCCGCCGGACATCTGCTGCACCCAGGTCCGCAAGATGGATGTGGGTTCCATTGCCACACGCACACCGTCATATACCCCCTGGGATGCATGCATCCGGGCGCTCATGACATAGTAGAAAAGAGCCGCCAGCTCCCCAGCCAGGAACGGCAGCCCCAGCCGCACTGCCCGCCAGAAGCGGGGTTCCAGCAGCAAGGCCAGCAGACCCAGCATAAAAATATAGGTATACCCGATTTCGTAGGTACCACAGGTCCAGAATGTCAGCACCGCGCCCAGCAGCGCCCAACGGATATGGCCGCTCTTGTGCAGCGCCACCATACAAAGTCCGGCCAGCAATGCCGGCAGCAGCACCGACTGCGGCAGCGCATAATAGCTGTACATTCCGTTGTTCTGGTAGTAATCATACACGCAGAGCATCAAGGGCAGCAGCGCAAATGCTGCCCCGCCCAGCCCCCGGCGCCCGGTGGCCTTGCTCACCAGCAGCCCCATCACCGCAGCGTCTACCAGGGTATGTCCGATGATGTACAGGCGGTATCTGTCAATATCGCCCCGCAGCCAGTACCGGATCGGTGCCGGCAGGCTGCTGAAGGGGAAAAAGCGGGAATTGCCCAATGTGAGTGCCTGCCAGATTTCTTTCAATTCTTTCTGCCAGATAGCCCACGGCCCCTGCTTTGTCAGTTGGACATAGACGTTCAGGTTGCCGTATTGGTCGTCACCGCCCAAGGGGGCCAGCAGCGTCACCCGCAGATAGGCCACAGCGGCAACCAGCGCTACGGCAGCCAATCCCCACCACAACCAGTGGGTACCATACAGCCGTTCGCGCAGCGTTTGTTCGTTATGTTTCAAAATATTCCCTCCTCCGTGTGTTGGGTTGTCAGACCTCCCGCAGGAACTCTGCAATCTCCGCATCCATTTCCGCCGGAATATTGCCGCCTTCCAGCCATACCTTGCCAAAACGGCAGGTCATCTGCATGCATTCCTCAATATGCCAGCGGGGATGCCAACCAAAGGTCGCCTTGAGTTTGCTGCAATCCAGCTTGAGGAAGTTGGCTTCATGGGGGGCATTGGCTTCAGCGCGATTCTCCCACTTGGCTTCAGGACCCCAGCAGCGGCAGAACAGATCCACCAGGTCGCCGGTGGTCACGCAGTCACAGTCATCCGGCCCCACATTATAATACCCCGCAAAAGCCGGGTCTTCATACTGTGCTTTGGCAATCATCAGGTAGACTGCCAGCGGTTCCAGCACATGCTGATAAGGGCGGGTCGAATAGGGGTTGCGCACCCCGATCGTCTCACCCTTTTCCATGGCACGGATGCAGTCCGGAATAATGCGGTCATTGGCAAAGTCGCCGCCGCCGATCACATTCCCGGCCCGGGCAGTGGACACCGCCACCCCCATGCCGTCCAGAAAACTGCACTTATAGCTGTGGGTCACCAGTTCCGAACAGCTCTTGCTGTTGGAGTAGGGATCGTACCCGTCCAGGGGTTCGTTTTCCCGGTATCCCCAGCACCATTCCTTATTCTCATAGACCTTATCAGTCGTGATATTCACGACCGACCGCGGGGGCTCCTTCGCGCAGCGCACACACTCCAGCAGATTGACCGTACCCATCACATTGGTTTCGTAGGTGTAGCGAGGGTCCTTGTAGCTGTCCCGCACGATGGGCTGAGCCGCCAGATGCAGCACGATCTCCGGGTTTGCGGCGTCAAACGCATTTTTCAGCGTTTCCAGGTCCCGGATGTCCCCGATAACGCTGGTCATCTTTCCGTCCAGCCCCGCCATATCAAACAGGGCCGGGTCTGTGGGCGGGTTCAGGCTGTACCCGGTAACAACAGCCCCCGCACCGGTCAGCATCCGGCACAGCCAGGTACCTTTAAAGCCGGTATGTCCTGTCACGAACACCCGTTTGCCACGGAAAAATTCCAGATCCAGCATCAGTCGTTCCACACTTTCCAGGGCGCCTGTCCCTGCGCCCAGAGTTTTTCCAGCTGATTTTTATCCCGCACGGTGTCCATGCACTTCCAGAATCCGGCATGGCAGCGGCTCTGCAGCTGACCCCGGGCCGCCAGGGTTTCCAGGGGTTTCTTTTCCAGAACGGTGTCGTCCCCTTCGATCACGTCGAAGATATCGGGATTGCAGACCATGAATCCGATATTGATCATGCTGCCGTCCATTTCCTGCTTTTCCCGGAAACCGGTAACCAGGCCGTTTGCATCCACATCCAGCACGCCGAACTGCTGTCCCACATTATAGCTGGACATGGTCACCGCCTTGCCATGAGCGCGGTGGAAGGCCTCCAGCGCGTTCAGGTCAATATTGGAAACACCGTCGCCATAGGTCAGCATGAAGGGTTCATCCCCCACATAGGGCCGTATCCGCTTGATGCGTCCGCCGGTCATGGTGTTGAGCCCGGTATCCACCACCGTGACCTTCCAGGGTTCGGCGTGGGAGTTCAGCACCTGCATGGAATTGGTGGCAAGGTCAAAGGACACATCCGCATTATGCAGATAGTAATCAAAGAAATACTGCTTGATCACATCCTGCTTGTACCCGGCACAGATGATAAAGTCCGTATATCCATAATGGGCATATCCTTTCATGATATGCCACAGGATGGGTTTTCCGCCGATTTCCACCATAGGTTTCGGCTTTAGGACGCTCTCTTCGCTGATCCGGGTACCAAACCCGCCAGCCAGGATTACTACTTTCATACTGTCACCTACTTGCATTGCATGCTTATTTTCAATTCTAACATATCTGCCAGACTTTGACAATGATTGGGAACTTTTTTCACTTACTGCATCGATCGAATTTTCGGTTTCCGAAAGGAATCAGCCTTTTTCCCTCTGGGAAAGCTGCCGGTATGCAAAAGGGCCCCGCACATTTCTGTGCAGGGCCCTGCGGTTCGGTTTCAGTCCGCCTCTTCTTCCAGTTCTACGGCCAGTTTCCAAAGGTCTTCCAGGGTTTCTGCCCCTTCCAGACGGTCTTCGTCCACTTCCACGCCGATGCCTTCTCCCAGCTGCCAGGCCAGTTCGATCAGGTCTTCCTGGTCGGCACCCAGTTCCTCCAGGGTGGTGGCGGGGGTCAGTTCGCTCTCATCGCAGCTGAACTGTTCCGCCAGGATCTCTTTCAGTTCCTGCTTGGTCATTTTGCAGTATCCCCCATTCTTTTGACTGCACGGCAGTCCTTTACTTTTTCTTTTGCCTTATGATACCCAATCCGCCCCCGCAACGTCAAGAGGTCAGCCCGCTCCGCAGGTGAGAAATCCCGTCCGGATTCTTGTGCAATCCTCACAAGGATTACTTTTTTCCGCCGTATCTGCGCAAAAAGCGGCGCACCGGCCGGGAAAGCCGTCTGCGCCGCCTTCTGTCATGTTTTGTTCGTCCGGTTGGACTGGGTCCCGAAATAGAACGCCACCACCATGGTCACAATGGTCATGACGGTATCCGGCTGCAGGGTTCCGGACAGGGCCAGAGCTGCAAACACGCCGATGACCACCAGCGTCACAATGGTTTTGACCTTCAGCAGAGCCGCCAGATTCTTCCAGAATTCCTCCACCCTATTGCCTCCCTCTCATTCTCTGCCGGAATGGACCGGCAGGCTCTCGCATTTTTTCATGATATGGGTCACGGCAGGGTCCCCGTCCCCCAGCGCCATATAGGGGTCGTAACAGCTGCGCAGCGTTTCCACCCCGTAGGGCGGGACAGCCTTTTCCTGAATGTAGTGCAGCCCCAGGTCAATGACCTTGGCGCGCAACAAGCCTTTCACCCCTTCCCGCATGGCTTTTTCCTCCTTGCGGCTGCGGGCAAGGCGCGCCGCCGCCCAGCCGCAAAAGGCGGTCAGCAGCGGCAGCACACCGCTCATCAGGTCAGGCAGATACTCCATGGCATCACCCCGCATTCTCATCCGTCCAGGCAGACCGGTACAAGCCCAGTTCGTCCAGCCGGCGCTCCTTGCATACCGCCAGGATGGCATCCGCATCCCCCTGGGTGACAGGTCCGATGGTGATGGTCTGCAGCCGCCCCGCCGGGCTCTGTGCCTGCGCCGCCGGGCGCTGCACCGCATACTCGCCGGGCTGGTAGGTATACACCTGGGTGTTGGCCGTGGTGAAATCTCCGTCCAGCCAGACAAGCGGGTTGCGCCGGGACCCGCCCAGAATGACTTCAAAGTGCAGATGGGCGCCGTTCACGTTGCCGGTGTCCCCGGTATAGCCGATGAGCTGCCCCTCTTTCACCGCCTGTCCCTTTGCCACGCAAATGGCGGACAGGTGGGCGTACCGGGTCTGCAGGGTCACGCCCGCATAGTCGGCGTGGCGGATGCGGATCATGGTGCCGTAGCTCTGCATCCCGGTCTTGGTGTGTCCGTCCCAGGTCTGGGTTTCCTGTACGGTGCCGTCCTCCGCGGCATACACCGGCTTAACGATGCTGCCGCCCTGGTTGGTGCGCAGGTCAATGGCTTCGTGGCGGCTGCCGTCGCTGTAAAAGTAACCGGCAGTCAGCACATGCAGGGCCAGCGGCCAGGCCAGCAGCACATCCCCGTTGTTCAATCTCATGTCCGTTTTCCCCCTTCAGGCAATGCGCTGCCACTTGTACACGGTCAGGTAGGGCGGCATGTTGTTGTGCGCGGCATTTCTGCCACCGGTCTTTAACGAAGCAAGGTTGGTTACTTCCAGGGTGGCAGCGTCGGTATTCGTCATAATACGGTTGCCGGAAGCACCATAGTCATTCTGAATTCCGGCGGAACCGTTGCGCACAATCGTGGTGACAGGCAACGTCATATCCGGCAGTTCTGCCTGGGTAAGGACATGGCTTGCTTCGCCGCCGGTGCTGCCCACTTCATGGCTTGCATCGTGTGCAAAGGTAAACCGGCCGGTAATTTCCTGCCAGGTGCCGTACCCGAAATACTGCGCCACCTTTTCGGGGGTGGACAGGTCGGTGTTCTGCCCTTTTACCGGCGCCCAGTCAAAGATATAGCCCACCGGCATCTGGAACCGGGCTTCGGCCTGAGGTTTGGTGTAGTAGTTGGACAGGTCGATCTGGGCCCCGGTATCCACCCAGGCAGCCGTATCGGCATCCCAGGTCCAGATGGTATCGGTGGTGCCGACGATGGCCCACTGGCCGTTCCGGCCCGCAGCGTGGGCTGCTTTGAGCTGGTTTTCATCGGCATACCACCCCATTGCCCCCTGGGTGATGGTCTGGGCCTGGCTGCACCAGTAGCGGGCGCTGTTGATTTCCTCGTCCTCCCGCAGCCCGGTGCCGCCCTGCGCCCAGCTGCGGGCCAGCAGCACATTCTGTGCCGACTGCTCCACCGCTTCGTCCACCCGGGGCAGCTTTTTCAGGGCTGCATCCAGTTCCTGCCCGGTGAAAGTACTGTCATAATACGTTTGCGTATCGGCCACGGTATTCCTCCTTTCCCGGTTTTGGCGTCATTCTTCCGCCGCCAGACGGGTTTCCAGAAAGGTTTCCACCGACTGCACCGCCGCCAGGGCGTCCGCATCCAGCAGCACACAGTTGGCGCGTTTGTTGCTTTCGGTGATGTTGCCTTCGGCATCAATCACGCTGTACATGTAGGCACAGCGTTTGCCTTCGGCGGTGGTGTGTACGGTAAAAGCCGTCAGCTTTTTCATGCAGGTTCCTCCATTTCTTCCATTTGGGACCATTCCTCCGCCACGGCATCGGTCAGGGCATCCAGCTCCCGGGTGCGCTGCGCTGCCTGTGCCAGCACAAGGTCCAGTTCGGTATCCGCCGCCGCATCGGGGACCGGCTCGTCAGCGGGCACCGCATCCGCGTAGCAATCGCCATATCCGCGCTGCGGTGCCATCACCAGCCAGTCGAACGCTGCCCCGGCAGGTCCGTGGACCAGGGCAGCCCGGCCCTGTTTTTCCACCCAGAATCCCGGCGCCGCCCCGGTCACGAACCACTGGGGCAGCGCGTGGGGGTCCAGGCACTCTTCCAACACCGGGTGGATAACCAGCAGGCAAAGCCCCGTTTCGTCCAGGATACCGCTGCCGTTATCGCAGAAGACGGCAGCCGCGCTCTCCATGGCGTTCAGGGCCCTGGACCCGTAATGGGCGGTGGCCACAATGCGGTTTTTGGCGCCGCCGCAGCTGATGTTGCCCACACAGTGGAAGTTGGTGTTGTACACCGTCACCGCGTTGTCGTAGGCCTGGATCTGGCCGTCGTTGGCACCGCCCACCGAGTTTTCCAGGTACAGTTGGTACCGGCAGCGCTGGATGCGGGCACTGCTCACGTCGGTACAGTACTCGGCCCCGTTGATGTAGTTGACAAAGCCGCTCTGGATATCGGAATACGGGTCATAGGCATAGCCCACCTGCAGGGTGCCGGCAGCGTTCTTGTAGCCAACACCGGTCAGGCCGGAAGTGGAGAACAGGGCCGTCAGGCTGCGGTTGAACCAGGTCCAGTTGTTTTCCATGCCGGAGCGCAGCTCGCCGCCGGAGTAGCTGTTGAAGCCTTTCCAAAGGAATTTGGTATAGCTGTCGGCGGAACCGGCCCGCAGGTCGGCGGCATTGCCCGCCACCAGGGCGGCATTATCCAGGTCGATGGTCAGTGCACCGTTTTGGCTGCGCACGGTGCCGGTGGTGATGTTGGCACCATTGATGATGGTGCGTCCGCGCTGTTCCAGGTCGTTGAATTCCACCATACCGGTCAGGGCAATGCGGGCGCTGGAAAGTTCGGCTGCCCCGGCGTTCAGCTGCAGGGTAGTCACCCTGGCCGACAAAATCTCCAGCCCCGGGTCTTCCACTTCCAGGGTGCCGGTGCCGGACTGGATATTGGCAAACAGATACACCCGGCCCGGTGTGACCGACGGCATATGCAGGGAAGCCGTGGCGGTCGTCCAGTCCTTTTCGGCCGCCGGATTTTTCTCATCCGCCACCATGGCCAGCGTGGTCCAGACAGACTTTTTGGTGCCGTTCTCCTCGTACTCGGCAAAGCCACGGATATAGGCCCCGATCACCCCCTGTTCCAGGATGGTGATGGGCGCCCTGACCCGGTACCGCACCGAAAACTCCACGTCCGCCCCGGGCAGCAGGTCCAGAATTTTCTCCGGTACTTCCACCACGGCCCCGCAGCTGCCGGTTCCATCCCCCTGCAGAACGGCATTCCGTCCGTTCAGGGTGACGGTGCCGCCCATCGCAGCCCCGGAGCTTCCCCTTCTCCAGTAAACATCCGCCAGCTGATTGCCCGGGAAATCCTGCTGCGCACGGAGTTCCAGGCCGTCCACGGTGGTTTTCATCTCAAAGATTTTTCCCTGCAGGTCCTTATAATTCTGGCGGTTGACGGCGGTGGTGGTATCCCGCCGGGCGTTGCCGGTGCTTTCCAGCTGCATGGTCTGCCCGCTGATGGTACGCTTCATCACCAGGGTGTGCCGCACCCTGCCATAGGAATCCACCACATCCAGGCGGCTGCCGGGCCGGAGTTTTTCCGAGAAGGGCAGGGTCAGTTTCAGGGGTGTATACCGGACCGTTTCCATCGCCGCAAAGAGAGTTTGTGCCACCGGCTGCAGGCGCTGGGCGCTGTCGGTGGTCAGCAGCCGGTTGCCGCTGATGACCAGTGCATTGGTGCCGGTTTCCTCCGGGGGCCAGATGGTCCCCACATCCGCTTCCGTCTGTTTCAGCTGCACCTTGTCCACCGGGGCGGTTTCGTAGTCCTCGTACTGCAGGGTATCCTGCAGATAATAGCCCGTTTCCCCGGCAATGCGCCAGATCTGCCCCGCAGCCGTGCGCAGCACAGCCTGCGAAAGGCGCACCGCCACCGGCACGGTCCCCTCCTGCGGTGCCGCAATGACCGGCAGTCCCTCTTCTGCCCGGTACCAGTCCAGTTCCAGCCTGCCGTCGGCGGTCATACGGGCGAACCGGCCCGCTGCCTGAACGCCCCACTGGAGAAGTTGGCGGCCGGTGATGCCATCGGCGGTGAAAGCCTGTATTTCATACCCGCCGTCGGGCAGGGAATCCAGGGTCCCCGCTGCCGGTTCCACGCCGCAGGCTGTGCACAGCTCTGCCAGAAAGTCGGCCAGTGTGACCGGGAACTTTCTTCCCGTCAGCCAGTCCGTCATGTCCCGGTCGAACAGGGTCATCCGGTCATAGGCGGTAATTTTGTACACGTTGGCGCTGGTTTTTGTGGGTTTCTCAGCCAGGAAAATGCCCGCCTGCGTTTCGGTGCCGGTATCGGTGTCCAGGCGTATCAGGGTCAGTTCATCGCCCTGGTTGACCGCCAGCCGGTTTTCCGGCACCCAGAGTTCAATTTCGGCACAGGCCGCGCAGGCCGCCCCGGGGCATACGTCCGTCCCGTTTTCGACCTGTTCGGTGAGTGCCACGCTGCGGATGGCGTTGGTCGTGCCGGCACCGCTGGTCAGCACGCTGCCATCCGCCAGCCGGATTTTATGTTTCAGCATGCGCCCCTCCTCAGCACTGAATGATGTTGAAGGTAAAATTGCGCCACTGTCCGGTTCGCTGGTTCTTCCACACGGCGCTGCACTGGCTCATGTAGGCGGTGCAGGTTTCGGTGGCGTTGCTGTCCCCGAACACCGGATGGGTAAAGGCAAACTGCGCCTTGCCCGCAAACAGCTCCCGCAGATACTGCAGCTCCTCGTCGGTCAGGGCCCCGTAGGTAAAGCTCCAGGTCCCCACCTTTTCCCGCACCACAAGGCGGTGCATCACGCCGCTCTCGTCACGGCCGGAATCGCTGGCATCCAGGTCGGCAAAGCTGAACTCCGGTTCGGCATCCGGCACCAGCAGAGGAACGCCGTCCACCTGATAAAAGTCCACTTTTGTCCGCATGATCAGTATCCTCCCGTAATAATGGCCTGCCGCGTCTGATAGCGCTGCACGGCCCGGCCGATGGCCTCATCTCCGATATGGATACCGTACACCGCTTCCAGGATTTCCCGCAGGGTGGCCACCACCTGCGCCAGGGCAGCCAGTTCCCCGTCCTGCAGGTCCTGCATAACGGCGGCCACAGCCTCCTGGATGGTGGCCAGGGGCGCTTCCACGTTGGTGCCGCTGCGCTGGTCGCCCAGCACGGCCAGGAACTCCCGGTTGGGCGGGATGACCGCGCCCCGGGCCAGGGCCGGCACCGGCAGGACGCTGTCGGGCATGGACGGCAGAATGGCTGCATTGCGGGTCTTGGTGTTGGGCACTTTTACCACGGCACCGCTGCCGCCCAGATTGAAAACCCCGGAAACCGCGTTCTTCAGGGTATTCACGATCCCGGAAGCAAACCCGGCCACCAGATTTTTCAGGTTTTCCACCGCATTGCGTACCGTTTCGGTGATGCGTTCCCACACCCGGGCGGCGGTGTCGGCCATATCGTTCCAGGCCTTGCTCCACTGCCCGCACAAAACATCGGACAGGAAATCCGCCAGCCCGCGCAGGGCGGTGAGCAGGGTGCTGACCAGACCGGCCACCACCCCCACGGCGGTGGTCACGGCACCGCTGACGAGCAGGCATACCTGGGTCACCACAGGGCCGAGCGCTGATGCCAGCCATTCCAGCAGAGGTGCCAGCACCTGGTTCCACAGGTTGAGCAGCAGGTTGGTCACCGAACCCATATACATAGTGAAGTCCGCAAACAGCGGCACCAGGGATTCCTGCCACACGGCGGACACCTGTTCCAGCAATCCCTGGGCCAGGGGCAGAACGGTTCCGGTCCACAGAGCGTCCAGGATGGCGCACAGGTTGCTCACCGCCGTGAGGATACCGTCAAAAATGGGCTGGCCGTAGGTCTGCCAGGCGGCGGTGATGCCCTGCATCAGCCCCTGCCAGATCGTCAGGGCATTTTCCAGGGCCGGGCGCACCACCCCGTCTAGGGCCTGCTGCACCACGCCGGACAGCCAGATAAAGGTGTTGCCCAGTGCCGTGATGGCAGCGGTGCCCAGCCCGCTGACCACCGGCCACAAAGCCAGGGAAAAGCTGTTCACCAGCCCGGGCACAAACTGGGTGAGCAGATAGTTGCCCAGGGGCACCAGGGTATCCTGCCACAGGCTGGTCAGGGCGGCTTTCAGGGGCGTCCACACCTCCAGGGCGGCGTCCCGCATGTGCCGCCACACCGAGCCCCAGGCCAGGATGGCCGGGGCGTAAAACTGGCGCAGATACGCCCAGAAATCATCCAGCGCCCCTTTCAGGGTCTGCAGCACGCCTTTTGTCTGCTGCACCGCCTCTGCGCTCTCTTTTTTGGAAGAGCTGCTGCTCTTCTTGCCGGAGGACGAGCCTTTGCTCCCCGACGAGGCGGACACCGCCCCCATCCGGATGATTTCATCGAATCCGGCCAGGCTGCGCACCGCCTTGGTGCTGCTTTTGGCCGCCGCAGCCGCCGATTTCTGTACCTGGTCCAGACCGGCGGCGGTCTTGCTCACCCCGCTGCGCCCGCCCAGCTCCCCGGTCAGGGTGTTCAGCTCGGCCAGGGCAGGGTTCAGGGTATCGGTGAGCGGAGCTGCCGCATGGACAAAGGCTGCGCGCAGCCCCTGGGTGACGGACGCGGCACGGCGGGCACCGGTTTCGGCGGTGCGCAGGGCCGTGTCCAGCCCCGCCAGGCTGTCCTTCAAGGCGCCCACCCGGGTTTTCAGGGCCGAGGACTCCTCCTCAAACAGAATGGTTTTTGCCAAATCGTTCCCCCTCTCTCATTTTGCCAGCAGGGCCAGCAGCCGGTCATGTTCCGCCTGTTCGGCCTCATTGCGGGCGGGGCGCAGGTCGATCTCGGCCCGGTGGGCACGGTAGTAACTCATCTCCCAGGCTTCCAGCTTTTTGCCCCGGCGCAGCTTGTCCCGGATGGCCACCACCGTGGCCAGCGGCCCTTCCCCGATGGCCGAAAACCAGGCCAGAAAGCTCCACCAGTGCAGAAAAGGCAGGGCCCGCACCTCGCACCCGGCCGCCCGGTTCACCCCCGCCACGATCATGGGAGCGTCCTGCTGCCAGTCCAGCAGCCGGGGTCCCGCCGGGCCGGAGTCGGTCCGGCCCCCGGCAAGGAATTCCGCCAGTTTTTGGGCGGCTTCGGGGCGGCAGGCTTCGGGCATTTGGGGGAAATCCCGGTAAAACAGGGCCAGAGCCACATACCAGCGCTCTTCGGGCAGCAGATTTTCCCCTTCCGCCCCGTCCAACCAGCCGATGACATCCAGCACGTCCCGGAAATCCCCATGGATGGCCCAGGACTGTCCGCCCACCGTCAGGGCCGTGGGCAGCTCCCAGCCGGTCATGCCCGGTCGCCCCGGGCAGCCCGGGCAGCATCCGCCGCAGCCACCGCATCGGCGGCGGTGGCCTGCACCGTGCGCTGCGCCCCCTCCTGCAGCACCGGCGTCAGGGCATCCAGCAGGTTTTCCACCACACGGCGGCCGTTCGTACCCACACCGGCCAGGTTCACCCCGTCCAGCAGGGCGTCAAAGTCGTTGGGGGCGCCGAACACCCGGTTCAGCAGAGCCTTGATGCGCCGGTCGTACTCGGCCAGCAGTTCCAGGGACGCCCCGCCGTCCTCCTCCGCGGGCAAAGCGGCACTTTGACGGGTCAGTTCCTCATCCATGGCGGCCAGTTCGTCCCGGGCCGCGAAAAAACGGTGGTAGAGGTTGGGGTCCCCGGGATTGAAGCGCAGCACGCCCCGCCCGTTGACCTCGAATTCCTCCACACCGGTATCCACCAGCAGTTTGTGCATCGAAAAATCACGCTCCTTTGTGTTTCCCACCCGCCCGCCCTGGGGTCTTTACGCCGCCGGGGTGGGGGTAAAGGTCTTGGTGCTCACGTTGAAGATACCGGCGGTCTTGACGCCGGTGTAATGGACGTTGAAGGGGATCTGGTAACCGGTGGTGTCGCCGCCGTAGCTGACGATCTCCACATACACTTCCTCCTTCACGGCGGGATAGGCACCATCGCCCTCATCGCCCCACAGCTTGACCTCCACCATGTCGGTCTTGAGCTGGTCCAGCACCAGGTCGCCATCGATGATGGCCTGCAGCTTGGCAAACAGGGGGTCGTCCTTCTCGGCGTAGTAGGGCGAAACTTCCCCCTGCTTCTGGTAGCTGTCAATGACCACCGAGGTCTGGCCCAGGATGTTGGTCTTTTTTTCCACATTGGCGCTCAGTTCCGGGGAATATTCCTCCAGGTCGGCGCCCAGGCGGCAGTACTCGCTGTCCGAATCGGAAAAGGCCGCGTTCAGATAGTGGGCCATGTATTTGCGTTCAATTTTCAAACCGTTCTCTCCTTTCAGTACCGGATGGTGTATTCGGCTTTCAGCTGCACGGCGTAGACGGCGGTGCCCTCATCGGTGGCCCGCTCCAGCCTGGCGTCGGCGGCGGTCAGCCGTTCCCTGTCGGTGTCCGCATTGCCGAAGACCGGTGCCTGTCCCGCCGCGCTCTGGCGCAGTACCCAGGTCTGCAGGTTCAGCAGTGTGGCTGCGTTGGTTTCGGTGCTGCCCGCCCCGTAGGGCAGCACCACCCGCAGGGTAAAGGTGGCGCGGCAGCGTTCCCGCACCTCGCCCAGCAGGTTCACCCGGCGTTCGGTCACCTGGACCCCCGCCGGGAACAGCCCCGCCGTGCCCGGCACCGCCGGGGTGCCGTCCACCCACAGGTTTTTCACCCCGGCCAGGGCGGGTGCGGTGCGCAGCCAGTCGCAGAGGGTTTTCAGCTGTTCTTCTTCCATGGGCAGTCCCTCCTTTAGTTGGTCAGGCTGTGGGCGCCGCTGCCGGACCGGGTCCACCAGCCGCCGGCTTCCAGATGGCAGAACCGTCCCCGCACCGCCTTGGGGTCCACATACTGCACGCAGCAAAGGCCGGGGTGCAGCGCGGGCACGAACTGCGGCCAGCTTTCCCGGGAAATTTCCGGGCCTTCCCCTTCCAGCACCCGGTCCCCGGGTTCCAGGGTGTAGTCCTGCCCGGGCACCCCGGCCGCGGCGGGGATCACCAGCACAAAGGCCTGGGCCTGCTGGCGGCCGGTTTCGGTGTGGGTCATGCGCACCCGCCGGTCCAGAAAGGCCCCCTCCACCACGGTGCGGGTGACCGTTCCGGCTTCCTCGTCCGGGTGGTAGAGGGTCACGGTCTGGGTGCACAGCGGGTAGGAAAAGTCCTTACGCATGGCGCACCCCCCGCTTCATGAGCAGAAAATCCGACGCCACCTGGCGGAAATAGGCTTCCCGCAGATAGAGGGTGGTGGCGGACAGTTCCGCCGGGGCGGTGTAGGTTTCGCTCACCGAGCCCACACTGGCGGAGGCCAGCCCGCGGCGGTTGTCCTCGGCGTCAAACTCATACATGGCGTCGGCGATGGCGCACAGGGCGTTGTCCTCCGCATCGGGAATGCCCTCCCGGGGCGTTACCCGGAACACCTGGTTGTAGTGGGCCAGCTTGGCGGCGGCCCGTTTGGCGTAACGGGGGAAGTCGGCTTCGGGAATGTCCTCACCCAGATAGGCATCAATATAAAAAGCGTAGTCCGGCAAGGCGATGCCCCCTCTCAGACCTTGAACTTGGCCAGCACCACCTTGGCTTCGTTGGACAGCACCGCCACATAGAACTCATCGGCGGTGATCTCGGTGGTACGGATCTTGGGTTTGCGCTCCGCCTCCACGTTGACTTCGCGCTTGCGGTAGATGGTCAGGGCCGGGATCTCGTCCTCGGTTTCGGGGTCGCTTTCCAGGCGGACGATGGGGCAGGAGTAGTTGATGTCCTCATCCACCAGGGGCACCTTCTTGGAAGGCACCACCCGGCAGCCCGCCACCATGCCGATCTCGCCGGAAACCATCACGCCGGCCTGGTACTTGTCGGCGGAGAGGAAGTCCGGGTCCTTGCGCAGCTGGGTGACCTGCTTGGGGTGGACGAAGATGACCTTGTCGCTGCCCTGTTCTTCCTCGAACAGGTCCAGGGCGTCCACGATGCCCGCATAGCTGATGTTCTTGGCACTGCCGTCATAGGTCAGGCTGGCGCCCTGCAGGGCGTCCATGCAGTCGTTGTCGATCTTGGCGGCGATGGACAGAGCCAGCTGGGTGTTGGCTTCGCCCACCGGGTTGCCGTAGCCGGACAGGACAGCCTCGTCGGTGAGGCTGATTCCCTTCATGGCCTTCTTGACGGTGGCCTTGCGGGTGGAGGTAGTCATCTTCTCGATGGCGACCTCGGCGCCTTCGGCCACGTCGGCGGCGTCGCCGATGTAACCGTAGGCGGGCACGGTGATGGTATCGCCGGGCACGCCCACCAGGGTGTCGTCCACCTTGGCGAAGGGTGCCACGCGCAGTTTCTTGGGGATGCGGGCGCTCACCATGTCGCCCATGACTTCGGGGTCGATGAGGTCCGCCAGTTTGGTGGTCATATCTGCCATATGTTTGTTCTCCTTTCAGGTGTCAGGTTCAGCCGCGGCGCAGCTGTTCGTAGGTGGCGGGGTCGCTGTGCTTGAGAGCCAGCCGCTCCCGGTAGCTCATGCGGTCCAGGGCTTCCCGGCCGGGCAGCATGGCCGCCGTGCCGGTACCCGCCGCGTAGGGCGCGGGGGTGGTGCTGGGTTCATTGGGCTTGGGTTCCATCCGGTTTCACCTCCTTTGTGCCGGGCATATACCGCCCACGGATGGCGGCCAGGTCGGCCTCGGTTTCGTGGGGCAGTCCGAAATACCAGGCCAGAGCCAGTTCCGGGCGCAGAAGTCCTGCGTCCACCATGTCCAGGTATTCGTTCCAGGTTCGGGTGCGGTCGTACAGCACCCCGTCACCCCAGTCCAGGGTCAGGGCGGCGTCGGGGTCAAAGGGTGCCCCGCTGCACAGGCCGTAGGCGCGCCCCAGGGCATCGCACAGGGTCAAAGCTTCCCGCAGGGCGTTCTCCCACATGGCCTGAAAATCCCGGATGGTCAGGTCATAATCCCCGGTGGAGGCGGTCACTTCGGTAGCGGTGCGCTCGGTGGCTTCCACCTCACTGAGCAGGCCACGTTTCAGCCCGATCAGGCTCTCGCACCCCCGCAGGATGTCCTGTTTGCGGGCCAGATAGCTCTGTTCCCGCAAAGCAGGGCTGTACACCGTCACCCCCAGGTTGGCGGGGTCGTCGGGCAGGCCCACGAACAGGTCGTCCCGCAGGCCGCGCCGGCCGGAGGCATCCTGTTCCAGCAGATCCTCCGAGGCAAACACCCGGGCCGCACCATTCTCGAATTCCCGGCTCAGCTGGTGTTCGGTGCGCCCCAGGCTGTGGATAAGCCCCACCGCCGGGGCAAAGACAGCCACCGCCTCGGGGCCGCCGTCCACACAGTTGAGCAGCGGGGTGCGCAGGGTGGCCAGGCCCACCCCGGGCACGCCGGGCAGCAGCAGGGTGGGGCGCAGGGCCTCGGTTTCGGGCAAGGCGAAGAGCGGGGCTTCCCGGCCCAGGGTTTCCCCCGCCAGCTCAAAGAGGCGGGTTTCGATACACAGCCCCTGTGCCCCGGCGCTGCGGCGCTCCAGCAGAGCGTACCGGCGGGCGCCCCGGGCCAGCAGTTCCATGGTGCCCACCACCTGCAAGCGGCCGTGGGCGTCCCGGGCCAGGGGGGCAAAGCAATCCCGGCGCACCGGCACGAAATCAAAGTGCTGCCCTTTGGGCACCGGTTTCAGCAGACATTCGCCCCCCACCAGGGCGTCCTGCAGGGCACGGCGGCGCACGGCGTTCAGCGCCCGCAGGTTGCCCTGCATCCAGTCCGCCCCGGTAAGCCGGGTTTCGTACTCTGCAAAGACGGCCCGGCAGAGTTTGTCCACAATAAGCACCGGCAGCCGCCCGGAGGGGTCCTCCCCCGGGGCAGCCCGGCCGAAATACAGGTCGAACCATTCGCGGATGGCCGCGTGCATGGCCGGGCCGGTCACGTCGGAGCGGCCGAACGCCTGTTCCAGAAATGTTTTCAATCGTTCCTCCTTTGGTATCAGCTGCCCCGGCGCCGCCAGATGCTTTCCACCGCATACCGCACCGCGTCGATGTGGTGGTTGTTCACATCCGGGTAGCCGGGCAGCACCGTCCCGGTGCGGGGGTCCCGCTCGTACTCATAGGCCGCAAACTCGGCGGCAGTATCGGGGCAGCGGGCGGGGTCAATGACGATGGCTTGCAGACTTTGCAGCCATTTCATGCTCTGGTCCACACTGCCGGGGCCTTTGCGGGCGGCACGACAGGGCAGACCGAACGCCCGGTAGTCGGCACAGCTTTTGGGTTCGGCGGAATCGGCGGTCAGCCAGCCGCCCTCGTCCCCGCCCACGCCCCGGTCCAGCAGCAGCTGGGCGGTGTCCCGGTTGGGGGTGCGGTTGCGGGTCAGCTCATCGAAAATGTACAGCGTCCGCCGGGCCGGGTCGTAGGACACGGCGTTGTAGGCCCAGGGGTCGGGGTACCAGCCCCAGTCCACCCCGTGGTACAGCCGGTCAAAGGCCGCGACTGCTTCGTCCGGGATGGATTCCAGCCGCAGGTTGTCGAACACCGCCGCGCCGCTGCCCACCACCTCGCCCAGATACTCGTGGCGGTAGGCCACGGGGTTGGACGCTTTCAGGTGCTCCGCATCGGCCAGGAACCGAGGTCCCAGCCAGTGGGGCGGCAGGTCCTTGTAGGTGGAGTGCAGCACCCGCCGTCCCGGTTTGGGTTCCAGGGCGTAGCGGTTGACCCAGCTGCGGCCCATGGCGGGCGGGTTGAAGCTCTTGAAGGCCAGGCTGAACCCGCCGCCCCGGAAGACACTCTGCTCCACGCTGCGCACCTCCTCGGGGCCATCGAACTGGTCCAGTTCCTCAAACCAGGCCAGGCCGATATACCCGAAAGGCGCCCGCACGCTCTTGAGCTTGCCCGCGTCGTCCAGGCCGAAGAAGAGGATCTTCTGCCCGGTGGGCAGGTAGGTGCACTCCATAGGGCTGACGGTGCACCGGAATTTCCGCCCCAGGCCCAGGGCGGCGATGGCCCAGCAGATCTGGGCATACACACTGGCCCGCATGGTGCCGCCCACCTTGCGCAGCACCACAGCGTGGCAGTCCGGGTGGCGCAGCAGCTGCAAAATCAGTTCCAGGGACGCATAGCTGGACTTGCCCGACCCGCGTCCGCCTTTCAGCAGCAGCTCCTGCACCTCGCCCCGGCGCACCGCACAGTGGACATCCCAGAACACCGGGGCGATCACATCTTTCAGTCGTACTCGGATGTACGGTTCCTCCTTTCCTGTGCAGGGGTCATTCGCCATCCACGATGACCACCCCCTCGTCGCTGCCTGCGCCATCTCCCATGCCCAGGTAGCGGTAGATCATTTCCAGCGCCCGCAGCTTGTCCGCCGCCTTCACCGGCAGGTCGCCGCCGCGCAGGTCGGCAAAGGCGATGTCCGCCAGCTCGTCCAGCACCCGGTCGGGCGTGATTGCTTCTTCCATCGTCCATCCCCCTTTCCGCACCATTAGCCTACCACGCCGCAGCCCGAAAGTTCAACTAAACGTTACCGTATTCTGTAAGAATTAAACCCGAAACAGGGCCGAACTCTCATTTTACTCCCCGCAAGCGGCCATGCTGTGCCATTTCCGTTCCGTTTTCCTGTAATTCTACGGCAAGCAGCCGCACTCCCTCGCTCTGCAGCTGTTCTACCCGCCGGGGCACCACGCCCATCTCGTCAGCGGCTTCCGCGGTGGTCTGTCCCTGCAGGAATCGACGGCACAGCACCTCCCGCTGCCGCTCATCCTCCAGCCGGGCAATGGCCTTCACCATGCGGCGGCGCAGCAGCACACACCGGGCCGCCTGGCTTTCCATCTCCTGCCGGGCCTGGGCCAGGTCCTTGGCCAGCCAGTCCGGCAGAGGGGCGTCCTCGCTGCCGTCCCGCGCCCGGCACAGCTCCCGCCCCTGGGCACGCAGCGTATCCAGCTCGCTGCACAGCAGCCGCAGACGGCTCTGCTCGTGCCGGTATTGTTCCAGCCACTTGATCTTTTCCCGATTGTTCATAGTTCCTCCTTCGGCGTTTGCCTGTTATCATGTTACTGTTTTCTGTAAATGTAGTATAGAGCAACAACCATAGGTTGTCAACCGTCGTTTTGCATAAAATTCCGGTGTGGTTTTTGCCGCAGCATACAAAAGCCCCCGGCAGAAAGCACACTGCCGGGGGGCAACACAAACTTCTATTCTCAGCACAGGGGGGCCAGCAGGCGCAGGGCAGCGGACAGCAGGGTGCCGAACCAGCTGGTGCGGCATTCGCTCAGGTCCACCAGGTGGCTCTTTTCCTCAATGTCCATCATGTCGGCCCGCAGGTCCTTCAGGGCCTTACAGCCGTACAGCACCACACTGCATTCAAAATGCAGGTACAGGCTGCGGTAATCCAGATTGATGGACCCCACCGCCCCGATGCGTCCGTCACACAGCCAGTTCTTGGCGTGCAGGAAACCGGGGGTGTAGGTGAAGATCTTCACCCCCGCCCGGATGAGCACCGGGAAATAGCTGCGGGTCAGCTGGTAAATGCTTTTCTTGTCCGGGATGGCCGGGGTATACACCCGCACATCCACCCCGCGCTTGGCGGCCAGGCACAGGGCGGTGAGCATATCGTTGTCCAGGATCAGGTACGGGGTGGTGATGAACAGCTCCCGCTGGGCCTGGTTGATCATCTCCAGATACACGTTCTTGGCCACGCATTCGTCATCCACCGGGGTGTCGCAGAACGGCTGCACCAGCCCGGTATGCTGAATGCCCCGGGGCAGCTGGGGGCGCGGCACCGCCCGCTCGTTGCTCTGGGGGCGGTTGGCGGTCCAGAATTCCAGGAACATAGTGGCAAAGCTCCAGGCCGCGGGACCGCACAGCCGCACGCCGGCGTCCCGCCAGTGGCCGAAGCGGCGGATCTTGTTGATATACTCATCCGCCAGGTTGATGCCCCCGGTAAAGGCCACCTTGCCGTCCACCACCAGGATCTTGCGGTGGTCGCGGTTGTTCATGACCAGGTTGACCATGGGCACAAAGGGGTTGAAGGGCAGCGCCTGGATGCCCTCCTCCTCCAGCTTGCGCCAGTAGCCCACCGGCAGGCGGGTCACACTGCCGGCGTCATCGTAGATGACCCGCACATCCACCCCATGGGCGGCCTTGCGTTTGAGGACCTCATGCACCGCATCCCACATCTTGCCCTGGGCAATGATGAAGAATTCCACAAAGATATAGTGCTCGGCTCCTTCCATAGCGGCCAGCATGGCCGGGAACATGGTTTCGCCGGAGGAATAATAGGTCACGTCGGTGTCCCCGTACAGAGGGAACCCGCCCTGTTTGCGCAGGTAATCGGCGGTGCGGGCAGCCCGGGGGTCGGTGGCCTCCAGGGCCGCATAGGGGCCGGGGGCATCGGTGCGCAGCGGACTGATGCGCTTGTTTGCCTTTTCCAGCTTGCGGCGCAGGCGGTAGGCAGGGCGGTGATCGCCCCACATCAGATACAGCAGACCGCCCTGTACCGGCATGAGCATGAACAGGGCCATCCAGCTGATCTTGAATTCCGGAACGGTGGAATCCTGCCGGATCAGGGCCGCACACATGATGATGCTGATGGCCAGACAGATGAAATTGATCCAGCTGGCATAGGCGGTCAGCTCATGGAACAGCACGAACATCCAGATGACCTGCAGCAGCAACAGCAGGATGGTCACCACCAGGCGGCTGAAGACGAACTGCAGCAGATTTTTGATCTTTTTTCTGACTTCCTCCATAGGATTCCTTTCCGTTGGGATGTGCAAAAGGGCTTGTTTGGTAAATACTGTATCACGGCCCCGGCCCGAATGCAAGACCGGCCGCAATGCAAAAAGCCGCCCCGCGGGCGGCTTGAAGCTGTAAAAAGGGGGGCAGGCTTCCCCATTCTGCATGGCCTGTTCGTACATGGCGCCGACTTCGTCCGCAGGGCCACCCGTTGTGGCATGGTCCTACTTTCCTCCTGCGTTTCAGTCGTGAAGTTCCGGCGTTCTGGCCCGGATCTCCGCCTCAAAGGCGTCAAAATCCCGGATGTACTCGCTCTCGTCGTAGTGTTCGCTGGCCAGGCACAGCAGCACGGCGTCGGGGCTGAAATCATACATTTCCTTCCACGCCATGGTGGGGATGTACACCCCGGTGCGGGGCCGGTTCAGGCAGAAAACAGCCTCGTTGCCCAGGCCGTCCATCACCTTGACCTTGCTCTGCCCCGCCACATTGATGAGCACGAACTGGCTCTTGCGGTTGGCATGCTGGCCGCGCACCATGTCGGTGTCCGACCCGTAAATGTAAAACACGCGCTGGATGGCAAAAGGCACATCCCGCTCGCCTTCCACCACGACCAGGTTGCCCCGCTCGTCCCCGTGTTCAGCGAACTCAATAAAATACGCGCTGTCATTTTTGTTCATGATATTACCCCTTGTAATCAGTGAAAGGCATTGATGGCATCAATCACATAGGTCTGTTCGTCCTCGGTCATGCCGTTGTACATGGGCAGGCTGAGAACCTCGTCGGCATAGCGTTCGGCCACCGGGAAATCCCCTTTCTTGTGGCCCAGGTAGGCATACGCCTGGCTCAGATGGGGCGGGATGGGATAGTGGATGATGGTGCCGATGCCCTTTTCCTTCAGGTAATCGGCCATACGGTCACGGCAGCCGGGCAGATGCACCACATACTGGTGCCAGCTGCTGTCGGCGCCGGGACGGATCTTGGGTTTTTGCAGGCAGGGGTTGGTGAGCTCGGCATCGTACCGGGCGGCCAGACGGCAGCGCTCGGCGTTGAACTCCTCCAGATGGGTCAGCTTGACCCGCAGCAGCCCGGCCTGGAGTTCATCCAGGCGGCTGTTGGCGCCCACCACCTCGTTCTGGTAGCGGACCCGGCTGCCGTAGTTGCGGAACACCCGGCAGCGGTCGGCCAGGTCGGGGTCGTTGGTGGTCAGACATCCCGCATCCCCGAACGCCCCGCAGCCCTTGGTGGGGTAGAAGCTGAAGCAGCCGGCATCGCCGAAGCTGCCCACCACCTGACCATGCCAGCGGTTGCCGTGGCTCTGGGCGCAGTCCTCCACCACCTTCAGGTCATACTTGCGGGCAATGGCGCCGATGGCGTCCATATCGCAGCTCTGACCGTACAGATGCACCGCCAGAATGGCCTTAGTTCGGGGGGTGACGGCCGCCTCGATGCGGGCGGCGTCGATGTTATCGTATTCATCCGGTTCCACAAAAACCGGGGTAGCTCCGTTGATGGTGATGCCCATGACGCAGGCGATGTAGGCGTTGGCCGAAACGATGACCTCGTCCCCGGCGCCGATGCCCAGCAGCTTGAAGGCGATCCACAGAGAATCCAGGCCGCTGGCCAGGCCCACACAGTACTTGGTGCCCACCATGGCGGCCCATTCCTTCTCAAAGGCTTCCACCTCTTTGCCCAGAATGTACCACCCGCTGCGCAGCACCTCCAGTGCCTTGGCCTCGTATTCGGGCGCGTGCAGATCATACTGCCGCTTCAGATCATTTGCCAGGATGCGCAACTGCGCACCTCCTTCCCCGGTTGTCTGCAAAAAACATGACTCTGTTTATTATAGCATATCCGGTCTTAAAATCAAAGTGATTCCCCGTCGGTACCGGCAAAGGTTTTGCCCATATTCCGGTACATTTCGCAGGCTTTGCGCAGGAACGCCTCGGTCACACAGAAATATTCCGCCGCTTCGGCGGGGGTATCTCCGGCGCGCAGCCGGGCAGCCAGCTCCTCATACGGCAGGTATTTGAGCACAGCGGCCTTGTCTGCCCGGTGCTCGGCCTGGGCCTTGAGCTGGTACGGGCTGTACGCGGTATAAAAGGCCCCCGAAGCGAAGTGTCCGTCCTCATGGATGAGGGCGGTGCGCAGTTCGGCCTGGGTGTCGAACCGGCGGGTGTCCACCCCCACCAGCCGCCCATTGGCCAGGGCCAGACAGCGGTTGGCCCGCAAGGGGCAGTCCAGCACACAGATATCCTCCCGGGCCAGTTCGGCCACGGTGCTGTCCAGGTCGTGTTGCATGGAGTTCCTTTCTCCGGGGCGGATTCAGCGCCGCCCCCGGTTGATCTCCGCCCGCAGACGGATCAGGGTGGCGATGTCGGCCTTGTCGTCCTCGGTCAGATAGCGTTTGCAGTTTTCGTAGGCCGCGATGGGTTCATCCAGCAGAGCGGGGTCGTCTGCCGGGGCGGGCACGGTGGGGTCGGCGGGCAGGGGTTCTTCCCCGGCCAGCTGGGCAATGCTCACCCCGAAAAACTCCGCAATGGGTCCGGCATGTTTCAGGGTCAGCTGCTTGGTGCGCCCCGCGCCCAGTTCGGACAGGGTGCTGCGGGGGATTTTCAGCTGGCGACACATCTGGGTCACATTGATACCGTCGCGGCGGCAGAGTTCCAGAATATTTTCGTACATGGTGTTCATGGGGCAGCTCCTTTGGGCGGTGTTTTCTGTTCCTGAATTCAGATTATCCCGTTTCCGGTTTTCTGTCAACCCTTTGACAACTGCTCTTATTTTTATCTTATCACAGCGGTATGGTCATAAAGCGGACTGCCACCTTTCCCAAAGCCTTTCCCTGTGTATAAGTGGGCGCCGCACAGCCACCTTTTTCCTCTCAATCCTCCCTGTGTATGAGGGGCCACGACGCAGCAGCCCTTTCCCCCAAGCCTCCCCTGTGTATGAGGAGCCACGGCGCAGCAGCTCTTTCCCCCAAGCCTCCCCTGTGTAAGGGGAGGTGCCGCGCAGCGGCGGAGGGGTTGTAAAGTCTGCCCCGTATTCCGTCTACGGGCAATTACAATCAGCCCGCAATTTCTCAGTCAGCCTGTCGGCTGCCAGCTCCCTTTACACAAGGGAGCCTTTAGCTGTCATTTCCGGGAAATGGTATTAAAATCATCTTCCTTACTCACCGGTCCCCAGACCGGTGAGAAGGCCGTCGTCAGGTGGCCGCACTCCCCGGGTCCAGGGCCGCAGCCCTGGTCGGCGTCCACCGCCTCGAAACGGTGGGACTTCTCGCTTCCTTTTGGTCACAAAAGGAAGGACACTCCGGCAGTCTGCCGTGCACCATACAAAACTTCAGCTCCGCACACCGGGCAACCACACAAAAACCGGGCGCCCCGCCATACAGCGGAGCGCCCGGTCCGGGTTTGGTTGTTGGGTACAGAAATCAGAAGTCCACTTCGGTGTCGTAGTAGCAGCACTTCAGCAGCTTTTCCATCTCTTCCTGGCTGGGCTGACGCGGGTTGGAACCCGTGCAGGCGTCGCCGATGGCGTTCTTGGCGATTTCAGGCAGGCGCTCCAGGAAGACCTCTTCCAGCACGAAGCCCTGCTCACAGGGATAGCTGTCGGCGCCATAGAACTTGATGCCGTGGGGAATGTTCAGCGCGTCGTTCATGCCGCGCAGATACTCGATCAGCAGCTTGACCTTCTCGTCGTCATTGGCCCCGCCCAGCTTCATCTCGTCGGCAATGACGCCGTAGCGAGCCTTGGCGGTGGGGTCCTTGGCGTTGAAGGCGATGACCTTGGGCAGGTACATGGCGTTGGCCGCACCGTGGATGATGTGGGCGCCGTAGTCCGCAAAGGCCGCGCCGGTCTTGTGGGCCATGGAGTGGACGATGCCCAGCAGCGCGTTGGAGAACGCCATGCCGGCCAGGCACTGGGCGTCATGCATGGCATCCCGTTTGGCCATATCGCCGTTGTAGCTGTCCACCAGATCGGCCTTGATCATGCGGATGGCAAAGATGGCCAGCGGGTCGGTGTACGCACAGTTGGCGGTGGAAACATACGCCTCGATGGCGTGGGTCATGGCGTCCATACCGGTGTGGGCCACCAGCTTCTTGGGCATGGTTTCGGCCAGTTCCGGGTCCACGATGGCCACGTCGGGGGTGATCTCAAAGTCCGCGATGGGATACTTGATGCCCTTGGCGTAATCGGTGATGATGGAGAAGGCGGTCACCTCGGTCGCGGTGCCGGAGGTGGAGGAAATAGCGCAGAAATGGGCTTTCTGGCGCAGTTTGGGGATGCCGAAGACCTTGCACATCTCCTCAAAGGTGATGTCGGGGTATTCGTACTTGATCTACATGGCCTTGGCCGCATCAATGGGCGAACCGCCGCCGATGGCCACGATCCAGTCGGGCTGGAATTCTTCCATGGCAGCTGCGCCGCGCATGACCGTTTCCACAGAGGGATCGGGTTCGATGCCGTCAAAGATCTTCACTTCCATGCCGGCTTCCTTCAGATAGCCGACAGCCTTGTCCAGGAAGCCGAACCGCTTCATGGAGCCGCCGCCCACACAGACGATGGCTTTCTTGCCTTCAAAAGTCTTCAGCGCTTCCATTGCGCCTTTGCCGTGATACAGATCGCGCGGCAGGGTAAATCTTGCCATGGGAATTACCTCCTTCAAATCGGGTCACAGTGCCCGTGTACATACCTGATCTCGGCAGGGGGACGGCCCCGCCGGAGCGCCGGGCCACGCTTGCGGGGGAGGCCCGGCACAAAACTGATAAAAGCGGTCACAATTTTTTCATAATTGATAAACTTTTATCAATTTTTAGGCAAAGTATACTCCCAAAAGCGGAGGGAATCAACGCGCAAAAGCGCCAAACTTCCGGGTGGTTTTCCGGCTATTTGCCCATGGACAAAACCGGGTGTGTGCTGCGTGCGGTGCACTGTCCGCACCCCGGCGTCAGCGCACGCAAAAAGCCCCGCCGGCCTTGCAATAAGGCAGACGGGGCTTTGTAAAATTATGTCAGAGCGACGGAAAAATTATTCCGCAACCTGAGAAGCCGCAACAGCGCAGGCGACGGTCATACCGACCATCGGGTTGTTGCCGGCGCCGATCAGGCCCATCATCTCAACGTGAGCAGGCACGCTGGAGGAGCCGGCGAACTGAGCGTCGCCGTGCATACGACCCATGGAGTCGGTCAGGCCGTAGGAAGCAGGGCCGGCAGCCACGTTGTCGGGATGCAGGGTACGGCCCGTGCCGCCGCCGGAAGCGACGGAGAAGTACTTCTTGCCGTTCTCGATGGCCCACTTCTTGTAGGTACCGGCAACCAGGTGCTGGAAGCGGGTGGGGTTGGTGGAGTTACCGGTGATGGAAACTTCCACGCCTTCCATCTTCATGATGGCAACGCCTTCCAGAACGTCGTTGGCGCCGTAGCACTTGACGGCAGCGCGCTCGCCCTCGGAGTAAGCGATGGTGTTGACGACCTTGACTTCGCCGGTCTTGAAGTCGAAGTCAGTCTGCACATAGGTGAAGCCGTTGATACGGCTGATGATCATGGCAGCGTCCTTGCCCAGGCCGTTCAGGATAACCCGCAGGGGCTCCTTGCGGACCTTGTTGGCGGTACGGGCAATGCCGATGGCGCCTTCGGCGGCGGCGAAGGACTCGTGGCCAGCCAGGAAGCAGAAGCAATGGGTGTCCTCATGCAGCAGCATGGCGCCCAGGTTGCCGTGGCCCAGGCCAACATGGCGCTGTTCGGCAACGGAGCCGGGGATGGTGAAGGCTTCCAGGCCTTCGCCGATAGCGGCAGCGCAGTCAGCAGCGTTCTTCAGGCCGCGCTTGACAGCGATGGCGGTGCCCAGGGTGTAAGCCCAGACAGCGTTATCGAAGCAGATGGGCTGCACGCCGCGGATGATCTTGTCGCAGTCGATGCCTTTGGAAAGGAGCAGCTCGTTGCAGGCGTCCAGGGATTCGAGGCCGTTGGCTTTCAGGCACTCGTTGATTTTGGGCATGCGGCGCTCCTGAGATTCAAAAGTAGCCATATAGATTTTACCTCCCTGTCTTATTCTTCGCGCGGGTCGATGTACTTGACAGCGCCCTGCTCAGCGGAGAAGCGGCCATAGGTGCCGATGTTCTTCTCGTACGCAGTCTTCGGGTCAACGCCGTGGCGGATGTCTTCCATCATCTTGCCCAGGCGGACGAACTGATAACCGATGACCTGGTTGTCCTTATCCAGAGCGGTCTTCAGGATGTAGCCTTCGGTCAGTTCCAGGTAACGAACGCCCTTGGCCTTGGTGGAGAAGATGGTGCCGGTCATGCTGCGCAGACCCTTGCCCAGGTCATCCAGGCCGGCGCCGATGGGCAGGCCGTCTTCCGAGAAAGCGGTCTGGCTGCGGCCATAGACGATCTGCAGGAACAGTTCGCGCATGGCAACGTTGATGGCGTCGCAGACGAGGTCGGTGTTCAGAGCTTCGAGGATGGTCTTGCCGGGCAGGATCTCGCCGGCCATAGCGGCGGAATGGGTCATGCCGGAGCAGCCGATGGTTTCGACCAGAGCTTCCTCAATGATGCCGTTCTTGATGTTCAGGCTCAGCTTGCAGGTGCCCTGCTGGGGGGCGCACCAGCCCACGCCGTGGGTGTAACCGCTGATGTCCTCAATCTTATAGGCCTTTACCCACTCGCCCTCTTCCGGAATGGGCGCGGGGCCGTGCTTCGGGCCTTTGGCGATGGGGCACATGTGTTCGACTTGTGCAGAGTAGGTCATAATTTTCTCTCCTTTGCCTGTATTGTGCGCATGCCGAAGGCCAGCGCACGCCTTGTGAATTCATTCACAGCCAATTTTATTATACGTCCCTGCCGGGTAATTTTCAAGGTGTCTTGCCCGAACTTTTGCGCTTTTTGGCGTTTTGTTCGCCGCTGCGGAAAAACTTTTCCAAAATATTGCCACGGCAACAAACCATTTGGCAGCCTTTCGTGTATACTGAAAGCACAGGAAAGGCCAACGCCTCCTGCACTGATTCGGAACCATACGCGGCAGATTGTACCGCGCTTTTACCCCCACAAACACAACGGAGGTTTTATTATGATCAAGATTTATCGCTGCGCCCACTGCGGCAACATCATCACCATGCTCAACGACGCCGGCGTGCCGGTCATGTGCTGCGGCCAGAAGATGGACCTGCTGGTTCCCGGCAGCGTGGACGCCGCCCAGGAAAAGCACGTTCCCGTGGCCACCGTCAACGGCAGCACCGTGGACGTGAAGGTGGGTTCTGTGGCTCATCCCATGGCTCCCGAGCACTGGATCGAGTGGATTCTGCTGGAAACCGACAAGGGTTTTGCCGTGAAGCACCTGGCCCCCGGCGCCGAACCCGCCGCCACCTTCGCTCTGGCCGAAGGCGAAACCGCCAAGGCCGTCTACGCTTACTGCAACCTGCACGGTCTGTGGAAGGCCGACCTGTAAGCGGGTATCCCTGTTCTCATCGAAACTTTCCCTTTTACTCTCCATACACCAAAACGGCACCCGCCAGAAACGGGTGCCGTTTTTCTTTAGAATTTGGTTTCAAGCGGTCCGTACACCGCCGCCCACTGCCCGGGGGCCTGGGCAAACACCGCCCCCGCCAGCAGCAGCGCCGCCGGGTTGGTGGTCAGGTGGAAACTCTGGCACTCCATATAGGCGTACAGCAGCATGATGCCCAGACAGCACACCTCCACCCGTCCGCCGCGGCGGGCAAAGCCCCACAGAGCCGCTGCCGCCAGCACCGCCACCAGCAGCGTCATCACCGGGCCGAACTGATACAGAGAAAACACAAAGCTATTGTCCAGCGCCGGCCAATCGGGCAGCACCTGTCCGGCGATCTTCACATCCAGCAGCCGGTAGGCGATCCACACCAGGGACAGCCGCCCGGTCAGGACATCATCCAGCTTGGCCAGCCAGGCCGGGCCAAAGTCCGACCACCAGGGGCCGTTCTTGACCATGGGCAGCGGCAGCAGAAAGCTCACCGCGGCCAGGGCGGGCACCACGGCAGCGCACAGCGGCGCCGCAAACCGGGGCAGGGGTCTGTCCCGGCGCAGGCGGCACCAGGCCAGCAGCACCGTCAGGGCAAAGCAGCACAGAGCCGCCGTGCGGCAGGCCGGGCCTTTGTACAAAAACACGCCCACCAACGCAATGACCACCACGTCCGCCCACCGGGGCTTTCTGGCCCGCAGCATGGCGTAGGCCAGCCCCAGGCCAAAGACCAGCCCGCCGAAGGTATTGGGGTGGCCGTACCCGTAGGTGCCGCGGATCTCGTACAGGTTGCGTTCTGCCGCCAGGCCGGGGGCCGGGGGCAGCAGCCCCACATAGTTGAGCCCCACCACCACCAGAATGGCCGCTGTCCCTGCCACCAGAAAGGTTTTCAGCGCTTTTTCCAGAGGCAGGTCCTTGGCCGCCAGCACGGCCACCGCCAGCCCGATCCACCAGATGTTGTGGCAGTTGAAGTATACCCACCGGGCGATGAAGTACAGCGCCCCGGCCACGCCCAGACTGCGCCAGGTATACCGGGTGCCGAACAGGATCTTGACCCCGAAGCAGAGGAACGCCGCCCAGTCCAGCACCGGGGAGAGCACGCCCTGCACCCAGGGCCAGGCGTCCCGGGCCATGCTGTTGCAGAAAGCCACGCTGACCTCATAGGCCGCCAGCCCCACCGCAAAGCATACCGCCCCGGCCTTTATCCGCCAGCCGGCGCCCCAATTGCCGAAAAGATAGTGGTCTTCCCGCCACAGGACACTCACGGCCCGGCGTATCCGGCCGGGTCCCGGCGTCTGGGCAAGCCACGCCTGCCCCAGGTCCCATATGGCCGCCGCGAACAACGCCAGCAGCAGCCCGTTTGCAAATCCGAACACCCGGCCCGGCCTCCTTTTTGTTCAAAACATTCTGGGCCTATTATACCCGCCGCCCCGTGGTTTGACAAGCCGCCCGGGGGATGGTATCCTTGACCTGTTATAATAATAAGGAAATATTTTGCTCCCGCAAAATTCCGGAAAGGAGGCCCTGCCATGACCGCAGACCGCTACCGGGCGGTGCTCGGCTGGTTCAACGCCCGCCCCGCCGCCAAAAAGCTGCTGCGTGCCCTGTCCCTGGGCGCCGTTGCCGCCGTGTATCTGCTGTATGCCGGGCTGGCCCTGCTGCTTGTATGGCGCAGGGACCCGCAAATCGGGCCGTTTCTGGTCGTGCCCGCCGTGGTGTTTGTGCTGGGCACCGTTCTGCGCCGGGCCATCAACCGTCCCCGCCCGTATGAAACCCTCGGCTTTGCGCCCCTGTTTCCCAAGGACACCAAAGGCCAGAGTTTTCCCAGCCGCCACTGCTTTTCAGCGGCCTGCATCGCGGTGGCAGCTCTTCCCGTTTTGCCTGCCGCCGCTCTGCTTCTGGCCGTGCTGGCCCTGGTCATTGCCCTGACCCGGGTGCTGTGCGGGGTGCACTACATCTCCGATGTGCTGGCCGGGCTGGTGTTCGGCGCCGCCGCCTCCTGGCTGGGGTCCGCCCTCTGGTTCTGTTTCATTCCATACTAAGGAAGGGTCCATATTCATGAAACATAAAATTTTGCTGCCGCTGCTGGCCGCCGGGCTGGCGCTGAGTCTGAGCGCCTGTTCTTTCGGGGACTTCATGTCCTACCTGTACGGCAGTGAGAACGCCGCCAAGGAAGCGCCCGCCTACGTCCAGTACGACGGTTCCAACGGGGTTTCGGTGATTTACGACACCAGCGTGTGGGAGGCCCCCACCGAACCCCAGGCAGACACGGTGAGCCTGATGTGCGGCACCAGTTTCAACTATACGGCGGTGCTGCTGCAAGTCACCGACACCTACACCGATTTTCTGGCCCAATCCGGGGAGGAACTGGCCCAGGAAACCACCGCCGCCATTGAGTACGAGATGGACTTCACGGTTCCCGACGCCGAAACCTCCGCCGTGCGGTATGACTGCGGCAGCTACCAGGCCATTTTTGCCCAGGTGACCTATGACAGCGGCCTGACCGTGTATGTTTCGGCCATGACCCATTCCGCCGAAACCGACCACATCGTGGACCTGCTGCAGGGCGTTTTTCCCACCGGGCAGACGCCGGAAAGTGCCGCCGCCCTGTTGGATTCCGCAGCCTGACCCGCAAAGCAAAAGGCCGGGGAAACTCCCCGGCCTTGCCTGTAAAATTCAGCGGATGAAGTTGGTGCGCAGTGTGTTCTCGGCCACCGGCGGTTCGATGCCTGCGGCGCGGCCTGCCTCGATGCACTTCAGCAGCCAGGCCATGTTATGGCCCAGATTGCGCATGATCTGCATGCCTTCTTCGTCCTGGGCGGCCTGTTCGGCATTGCTGCCGTGGACCATGGGCCAGTAAGTGGAGCTGACCAGCGGCATCTCGCAGAACTGGGGCACCTTTTCCAGGGCTTCCAGGGCGGTGGTGGTGCCGCCACGGCGAGCACTGGTCACGATGGCCGCCGGCTTGTGGCGCAGGATGCGCCCGGCGCTGTACGCCAGACGGTGCATGAAGCCCAGCATCCCCGCTGCAGCGGTGGCATAGTGCACCGGCGCGCCGAAGACAAAGGCGTCGGCCTTTTCGGCCAGAGGCACCACATCGGCCACCGGACCGCCGAAGACGCACTGTCCGGCCTTGGCGCAGCCGCCGCAGCCCACACAGCCGGCCACCGGAGCCGCCCCGATGTGGAAGATGGTGGTTTCAATGCCGTCGGCGTTCAGGGCCTTGGCCACTTCCTGCAGAGCTGCATCGGTGCAGCCGTGGGCATGGGGGCTGCCGTTGATAAGCAAAACATTCATTTCGATTCCCTCCGTATGCGGCACGGGCACAACCCCGGGCCGGAAAATCTTACCGTTTCCAGTATACCATATGCGGCAAGTCCCCCGCAAAGCCGCTTACCCTATATATAAAGGAAGTTGCCCTATGTCCACCCGGAAATGTCCCCTGCAGTCCCGCAAATGCGGCGGCTGTCCTCTGCTGGGCCTGCCTTACGAGCAGCAGCTGGCCCAAAAGCAGCAGAAAGCCCGGACCCTGCTGGAACGCTACGCGCCCGTGGCGCCCGTTCTGGGCCAGGTGAACCCCTGGCATTACCGCAACAAAGCCATTGCCACCTTCGCCCAGGGCCGGGGCGGGGTGTACGCCGGCATCTACGCCGCCGGGAGCCATCATGTGCTGCCCATGCCGGAAGAGGGCTGCCTGCTGCAGGATGAAGTCCTCAACCAGACGCTGAAAGCTGCCGTGGACGCAGCCCGGGCCTGCCGCTGGCCTGCCTATGATGAGGACCGGGGCACCGGACTGGTGCGGCATGTTCTGGTCCGCCGGGGCGTGCATACCGCCCAGGTGATGGTGGTGCTTGTCACCGCCGCCGACCGCCTGCCCGGCAGCCGGAACTTTGTGGCAGCCCTGCGCAAGGCCGCCCCCTGGGTGACCACGGTGGTGCACAACTGCAATCCCCGCCATACCAGCGCGGTGCTGGGCAAGGATGTGCGGGTGCTGTACGGTCCGGGTTATATTCTGGACACTCTGTGCGGGCTGCAGTTTTCCATCTCGGCCTCCAGCTTTTACCAGGTGAACCCCGCCCAGACTGAGGTACTCTACCGCAAGGCTATCGAGGCCGCCGCCCTCACCGGCAAAGAAACGGTGCTGGACGCCTACTGCGGCACCGGCACCATCGGTCTGTGTGCCGTATCCGCCGGGGCCGGGCGGCTCATCGGGGTGGAACAGACCCCCGCCGCCGTGAAGGACGCTGCGGCCAACGCCGCCCGCAACCACATCAAAAACGCCCGGTTTTTCCGTGCCGATGCCACTGCCTGGATCCAACAGGCCGCCCAGGAGGGCCTGCATCCCGACGTGGTCTTTCTGGACCCGCCCCGGGCAGGCACCACGCCGGAATTCATCGCCGCCGTCACAGCTATGGCGCCCAAGCGCATCGTGTATGTGAGCTGTGACCCCGAAACCCTCTCCCGCGATGTAGGCCTGTTCACCCTCCGCGGCTGGCAGGCCACCGGCTTCCAGCCCGTGGACCTCTTCCCCCACACCGAACATCTGGAGACGGTAGTACTTTTGTCCAAACTAAACACCAAGCAGCATATCGAAGTGGAGTTGAATCTGGATGAGCTGGATCTGACGGCGGCGGAGAGCAAGGCGACCTATGACGAGATCAAAGCCTATGTGTTGGAGAAGTATGGTTTGAAGGTGTCCAGCTTATATATCTCCCAGGTCAAACGGAAATGCGGTCTGGAGGTTGGGCAGAGCTATAACTTGTCGAAAAAAGAAGATGCGAAAGTACCGCAGTGCCCGCCGGAGAAGGAAGCGGCGATTATGGAGGCATTGAGGCATTTTCAAATGATTTGATCCGATAAAATAGTCAAGCCTGTTTGCAGTATATAGCAAACGGACTTGGCTATTTTTTATTTGGATATCATTCCTTTTTTGTTACACATCAGTTGCATACTTGAAATTGTTCTGGCCGCCTCATATTTACATAGATTTTTCTTGATAAAAAGAAGAAAATTCGCGCAAATATGAAGATGATCCTTGTGCTTTGAGAGGGTTTGTGGTATCCTGCTATTGTGTATGTATCACTTCAGGTGCCTTATAATAAAGACAAGGGGACTGCTATGGAAGTTAGTTACAAAAAATTATGGAAAATCCTGATAGATAGAGATATGAAGAAAAAGGATTTGCAGGCGAAGGCCGGTATCAGCTGGGCGTCCGTTACCAAGCTGTCTAAAGGTGAAACTGTCAGTATGGAAGTGCTAATGAAGGTATGCAAAACGTTGAATTGCGATATTGGAGACATCGTAGAGTTGATTCCTACCGAAAAAGACGTTATTAAGTGAAGGGTGACGATATGCCAGCGAGAAAGAAAAGCGTAATTAGCAAGGCCAGCCCTCACACAATCAAGAAATTTGAACTGATAGAGGAATACATTAAATCGTGGGCGCAGAAGTTGATGTTGAATAACTCATGCAATGGCCTGATCTTTATAGATTGCACGCGATTATGCGATTTGCAAAATACAAGGGGTCTGAGATCGGTAATATTGAGGCCCACAACGAGCGCACAAAGGAGAAATACGCCAGCAATCCTGATGTGGACACCAGCCGAAGCAAGTACAACTTCCATCTGGTCAAACCGCCCGGCAAGTACCGGACGGAATCGGAACGGCAGATTGCTGCCGCCGGATGCCGTACCCGGAAAGACAGTATCCGTATGATCGAGACGCTGTTCACTGCCAGCCCGGAGTTCTTCAAGGGGAAGAAACGGGCGGAGATTCGCGTGTTTTTCGAGGAAGCTCTGCGCTTTCTGGAGCAGCATCAATCCAAAGAGACAATTTTATCCGCCGTGGTGCATATGGACGAGAAAACGCCCCATATGCACCTTTGTTTTGTCCCGCTGACGGAGGACGGCAGGCTCAGCGCCAAAGACATTATGGGCAATAAAAAGAAGCTGACCTGGTGGCAGGATGAGTTTTGGAAACACATGGTCAAGAAGTTCCCGGATTTGGAGCGTGGCGAGAGCGCCAGCCAAACAGGGCGTGACCATATCCCGCCCCGTGTGTTCAAGGAGATGACCCGGCTGACCAAACAGAAGGACAAACTGGAGGATCTGCTCACCGGAATCAATCCCTTCAACGCCAAAAGCCGGGCGGAGGAAATTTGCAAAATTTTGGACACCTATATTCCCAGCGTGGAGAAGATGGACACGCTGCTGCGGAAATATGGCGTAGCCTTCACGAAAACAGCATCCGAAAACAAAAAGCTGAAAACGAAAAATGCTGAACTGGAAGAATCTCTCGCATCGGCGCAGAAGGTCAGCACCCTAAAGCAGATCGAAGACCTCAAGCTGCGGCGCGACTATGACAGTGCCGTGGCGATATTGGAGCAGATACCGCCAGAAGTATTGGAACTTTATAAACACCCGCATAAAAAAGAAAGGGAAACTGCCTATGATCGATGAGTGGAGCGGTTTTGCAGACCTGCTGGCCAACCTGATTGAGAAGTACGCTTCGGAGTTGGATGTCGACAACCTGCCTGCTCCGGCGGTTCCGCTTGAGGATCAGGACAGCGCGACAACAGGCAAAAAAGAATCTGTTTTCAAGCCGGAAGCAGTTGCAGGCAAAATTGCTGCATGATATAATATACGTGATATAAGAGTCCAAACAAATTTGTGATTGAAAACCGAGGTGAATGCGAATGGAATACTCAAACGATAACCTGTTCGGTTCTGAAATGATGATCTATACAACGGAAGATGGTTTAACCAAAATTGAGACAACCTTTGACGGCGATACCGTCTGGCTTTCTGCTGATCAGATGGCCGAGCTGTTCCAGCGGGATAAATCCACGATTTCAAGGCATATCAAAAACATTTTCACCGAGGGTGAGCTTGTGCGCGATTCAGTTGTTGCAAAATTTGCAACAACTGCTACGGACGGGAAAACCTATCAGGTTGAATACTACAATCTTGATGTGATTATTTCAGTCGGCTATCGTGTAAAGTCCAAACGTGGCACCCAATTTCGCATTTGGGCAACTGGGATTCTGAAAGAGTATATGCGAAAAGGGTTTGCCTTGGATGATGAACGCTTGAAAAATTTGGGTGGCGGTGGATACTTCAAGGAACTGTTGGAGCGCATCCGGGATATCCGCGCCTCAGAGAAAGTATTTTACCGGCAAGTTTTGGAAATTTACGCTACCAGCATCGACTATGATCCCCATGCGGAGATTTCTGTTCAGTTTTTCAGGAAAGTCCAAAACAAAATCCACTATGCCATTCATGGGCAAACAGCGGCTGAAGTCATTTACACGAGAGCGGACGCTGAAAAGGAATTTATGGGACTTACCACATTTGCCGGAAAGCACCCCACGCTAAAAGAGGCTGTAATTGCAAAGAACTATCTGAATGAAAAGGAACTTCGTGCAATGGGGCAGCTTGTTTCCGGGTATCTGGATTTTGCGGAACGTCAGGCGGAACGGGAACAGGTTATGACCATGAAAGACTGGGCGGAACATCTGGATCGCATTCTTACGATGAGCGGCGAGCAGCTGTTGCAAGGAAACGGGAGTGTGAGCCATAAACAGGCCGTGGAGAAAGCAACCACCGAATACAAAAAATACAAGGCCCGGACGCTTAGTGAAGTGGAAAAGGACTATCTGGATTCCATCAAGGTGCTGGAGCAGAAGACAGAGAAAAAGTGAGAGGCTGTAGTTGCCCTATGGAGAGCAGACAGATGAAGAAAGAAAAGACAAAAGTTTACACCTACACCAGGGTCTCTACCGCTATGCAGGTGGACGGCTACTCGCTGGATGCGCAGAAGGCCAAAATGAAAGCCTACGCCGACTACAATGATTATGAGATCGTCGGTGAATATGAGGATGCGGGAAAGTCCGGCAAGTCTATCGAAGGCCGGGCGCAATTCAGCCAGATGATGGAGGACATCAAATCCGGCAAGGATGGCGTGTCCTATGTTCTGGTGTTCAAATTGTCCCGCTTCGGCAGAAACGCGGCGGACGTGCTCTCTTCCCTTCAGGTCATGCAGGATTTTGGCGTCAACCTGGTGTGTGTGGAGGATGGCATTGATTCTTCCAAGGACGCGGGCAAATTGATGATCTCTGTCCTGTCTGCCGTGGCGGAGATTGAGCGTGAAAATATCCGTGTCCAAACCATGGAGGGCCGCATCCAAAAAGCAAGGGAGGGCCGCTGGAACGGCGGTTTTTCCCCCTATGGGTATCAGCTGGTGGACGGGATGCTAGTTATCAATGAGGAAGAAGCGGAGGCGATCCGTGTCATCTATGACCAGTATGTTCACACGGACATTGGCGCAAATGGCATCGCAAAGTATCTGGAAAACCATGGTATCCGCAAGATTCCTCGGCAGAATGGGAAAAATCCCCTGTTTGACGCACACCTGATCCGACTGATTCTGAAAAATCCGGTGTACTGCGGCAAGATTGCCTATGGACGCCGTAAAACGGAAAAAGTGCGCGGTACAAGGAACGAGTATAAGCTGGTGGAACAGGACAATTACTTGTTGGCAGAAGGATTGCATGAGCCCATTGTTTCGGAAGAAGTCTGGCAGGCGGCGCAGGTGAAGCTGCTGGCACAGGCCAAGAAATATGAACACGTCAACCGTGGGAAAGATGAACACGTACATCTGCTCTCCGGCATTGTAAAGTGTCCTGTCTGCGGAGCCGGAATGTATGGGAATAAAAGCATCAAGCACAAAGCGGACGGCACTAAGTACAAGGACTTTTATTATTACGGCTGTAAGCATCGCTCCATGATTCGTGGTCATAAGTGCGATTACAAAAAGCAGATTCGGGAAGAACTGCTGGACGATGCCGTGGCGGAAGTCATTGTAAAGCTGGTGAGCAATCCGAAGTTTGCTGCCATGATGCAGGAAAAGATCAACATGAAAGTGGATACCGCCGCCATTGACCAGGAGATTGCCAATTACGAGAAGCAGCTGCGCCAGCATTATTCCGTCAAGGCGAAGCTGGCGGAGGAAATTGATTCTCTCGACCCGGACGACCGGCACTATGTCCGGCGCAAGGCAGACCTTGATGACCGGCTCTACAAGATGTATGATAAGATTGAAGATACCGAATCTCTGCTGATCGCAGCCAGAGCCAAAAAGCAGGCCATTGAAGCGGAAAAGCTGACCGGCGACAATATCTATAAAGTGCTGATCTATTTTGAAAAACTGTACGGCATGATGAATGAGGCGGAGCGGCGGCAGTTGATCGAGGCGTTGATCTCTGAAATTCAGGTTTATCCGGAACGCCAAGCCAATGGACAGTGGTTAAAATCCATCAAATTTAAGCTGCCGATCATCGAGGAAGACATGAGTATCAGTTTGGACAATGAAGAACAAGTCGAAACCGTGTGTACCCTGGTGCCGAAAAAGTAAACAATACGACAGAAACACGGCGGCGGACCTTTGTCCGCCGCCGCTTTTTCTTTGCCTCAGTTCAGAATCCACACGCCCAGATTCAGGTACGCCGCAAAGGTCAGCCAGGCCAGGTAAGGCCACTGCAGCCGGGCGGCCCACACATCCACCTTCCCGAAACGGCGGATCATGACCAGCACCAGCGCCCACAGCACCGCCAGCCAGACAAAGGCAAACCCGTACCACCGCAGATTGAAGAAGATCAGGCTCCAGAAGAAGTTGAATCCCAGCTGCACCAGATACACGGTCAGCGCCCTGGTCCGGGCTTCGGAGGTCGGGCTGCGGTCTATGACCGAGGCCCCGTACCCCATCAGCGCATACAGGATTGCCCACGCGATGGGAAACACGATCCCCGGCGGCGAAAGCGGCGGCTGACGCACCTGCTGCGCATACAATTCGGCCCCGCCCCGGCTCAGCCAGCCGGAAAAAGCCCCCACTGCCTCGGTCACGATGACCCAAAACGCAATATTTTTCCACCTTTGTTCCTGCATAAACGGCATCACCCTCTGCCAGTATATGCGGCTTTTGCCCCCGTATGCGGGCGGGCCGACTAAACGCGCCCGGTCCGGGCCATACTCTGGCAAATCCGAAAAAAGGAGGGCGTACCATGCGCCGATATCGCCTGGACCCTGCCGGACGGCTGCACACGGCAGCGGCAAATCAGGGCTGCGTCTTTGTGCTCAGCGCCGCCGAACTGCCCTGCTGCCCCGGCCTTTCCCACCGCCGGGCCCTTGCCGCCGCGCTGGACAATATCCGCTATTGCCGGGCCGCCGCCTACCGGGACTGTGTGCAGGGCACCATCCGGCTGCCCACCGGGGGCCAGCCCCTGCGGTTCTGCTTCTGCCTGACCGATATAGCCCTGTACCTGATCCCCGGTCCGGACAGCGCCCCGCCTCTCTCCCCGTCCCTGCCCGCGGCGGTGCCCGCCACCCCCGCCGGGGTGTTGCTGGCCTTGCTGGAGCAGCACATGGGCGCCGACGCCCTGGTGCTGCAAACGCTGGAAAAACGGCTCAACTCTCTGGAGGAAGCCCTGGCCGCCGGGCACATCCGGGGGTTTGAATCCACCGTCATGGCCGAGCGCCGGACCCTGGCCGCCCTGCACGGGGCCTATGCCCAGCTGGTGCTGCTGGGGGACGAACTGCAGGCCGACGCCCCCCGGCTGCTGAACCGGGCGGAGCGGGCGGCCTGGCAGCGGGCCACCACCCGGGCCGCCCGCCTGCGGGATGAAGCCGAAACCCTGCGGGAGTACATCCTGCAATTGTGGCAGGTATACCAGTCCCGCATTGAGCTGGAGCAGAACCGGGTGGTAACCATGCTCACGGTGGTGACCACCCTGTTTTTGCCCCTGAGCCTGGTGGCGGGGTGGTACGGCATGAATTTTGACAGCATGCTGGCCCCCAACGCAGCCTGGGGCTATCCCACGGTGGCCGCCGCCTGTCTGGTGCTGGTGGCGGCGGAACTGCTGTTTTTCCGCCGCAAGGGCATGTTATGACGCAAAAAGGCGGGGCCCCGCCGCACAAACGGGGTCCCGCCTTTTCTATGACTGTTGAGAGAGAATCGCTTTATTCCACATCCTGCAAGGCGGCGTAATCCACCTCGCCGGTGCGGACCTTGACCACCTTGGCCACGTTGTAGACAAAGATCTTGCCGTCGCCGATATGGCCGGTGTACAGGGCCTTGGTGGCCGCCTCGATGATCTTGTCCACCGGGATCTTGCTCACGACCACTTCCACCTTGACCTTGGGCATCAGGGTGGCATCCACTTCGGCGCCGCGGTACTTTTCGCCGCTGCCCTTCTGCAAGCCGCAGCCCATGACCTGGGTCACGGTCATGCCGGTGATGCCCACCGCATTCAGGGCGCGCTTCAGTTCGTCAAACTTGGCCAGCTGCACGATCATGGTGACCTTGTGCATGCCGGAATCCAGTTCCGCCGGCAGTGGGGCTTCCTTGTGGACCTTGACCGCCGCGGCCACCTGGGCGGGGCTGGCCTTTTCCAGGTCGCTCTGGCCCAGATCGGTGTTTTCGTTCACCGACAGGTCGGCGTAGCTGGCATCACTGATGGCAAACCCGGCGTAGGCGCTGGCCAGGCCATGTTCGTGGATATCCAGGCCGTCGATCTCTTCCTTCTCGGAAACGCGCAGGCCCACGGTCTTCTTGATCAGGGTAAAGATGATGAACATGCTGACCAGAACCCAGGCCGCCACGCTGACCAGGCCCAGGGCCTGGATGCCCAGACGGGCGAAGCCGCCGCCGTAGAACAGGCCGCCGTCGGTGGCGAACAGGCCCACGGCCAGGGTGCCCCAGGCACCGTTGACGCAGTGGACGGAAACGGCGCCCACGGGGTCATCGATGCGGGCGATGCGGTCGAAGAATTCCACCGAGAAGACGCACAGCACACCGGCGATGATGCCGATGATGGCGGCGCCGTAGGGGTCCACCTGGTCGCAGCCGGCGGTGATGGCCACCAGACCGGCCAGAGCGCCGTTGAAGGTCAGGGACACATCCGGCTTACCGTAGCGCACCCAGGTGGTGATGAGGGCGGCCACGGTGGCCAGAGCGGCCGCCATGTTGGTGTTGAAGCAGATCAGGCCGGCGGAGATCATGGTATCGTCACCGGTCATGGAAACGGTGGAGCCGCCGTTGAAGCCGAACCAGCAGAACCACAGGATAAAGACGCCCAAAGCCATGGCGGTCATGTTGTGGCCGGGGATGGCGCGGGGCTTGCCGTCCTTGTCGTACTTGCCGATACGGGGCCCCAGCATCCAGGCACCCAGCATGGCGGTGACGCCGCCCACGAAATGCACGGCGGTGGAGCCGGCGAAATCATGGAAGCCCAGCTGGGCCAGCCAGCCGCCGCCCCAGATCCAGTGACCGGAGATGGGGTAGACGATCAGGCTGATGGCGGCGGAGTACAGGCAGTAGGCGCTGAACTTGGTGCGCTCGGCCATGGAGCCGGAAACGATGGTGGCGGCGGTGGCGCAGAACACCGTCTGGAACACCACATACACCCACACGGGCAGGGTGCCGAAATCGTAGCTGCCGCGGATGAACGGGTCAAACCCGCCGATGAGCGCGCCGGACCCGGCGAACATCACACCGAAGCCCACCAGCCAGTAACAGGGCGTGCCGATACAAAAGTCCATCATGTTCTTCATCAGGATGTTGCCCGTGTTCTTGGCACGGGTCAGGCCCGCTTCGCACAAAGCAAAGCCCGCCTGCATGAAGAACACCATAAACGCCGCTACCAGCGTCCAGGTTACGTCTGCGGAATTGTACATACTCATTTCTCCCCTCATGCGTTTTCAAACCCAAACGACAAAAGGCGCCGGACGGTTCTTTCCGTCCGGCGCCTTTGCCTTTTGCTTTGATGCCACCCATGCTAGCACAGCCGTTCCGGCCGGTCAAGAGGGTTTGTTCATATTTCGTTCATTTTTGGCGGTTTTCCCGGCCGCAGCCGCCGGGTTTTCCACAATTCTTGTGCAAATCTGTTAAAAGTTCAGCGGTTTTTCTGTCCGTCACTGGCGTGCAGCCGGTCCAGCAGCTCCATCACGGCCAGGGTACGGGTGCGGGCTTCGGCCTCGGCAGCCCGGTCCTTCTCGGCCACGATGCGGGCAAATTCCGCAAACTCGTAAGCCATGCGGTGGCGGTCTGCCTTGGGTGCGTCAGTGCGGGTTCCGCCCCCGCGCACCCCGCCGATGACGCTGTACACTTCGTCCAGGCTGTTGGTGCCGCCGTGCAGCACCAGATACCCGCCGGGGCCCTGGATGCTGGCGAATTTTTCGCTCTCGCTGTCCTTGGCGGCCAGGCCCACGGCACAAAAATCCGGGTAGTACAGCAGCACGGTCCCCGCGGTGTCAATGCCGTTGGGCCCCAGGCTGGGCCGGTATTCGCAGGATTCCGGCATGCCCAGCAGGCCCCAGAAATAGTGCAGGTTGTACACGTTCATATCGTTGAGGGCGCCGCCGTTGCAGGCCGGGTCAAAGGTGGTGTTCCAGATGCCCTTGAGGTAGTCATCGTACCGGGCACTGCGGGCGCAGAAGCTGGCCATGGCCCCGCGCACCGGGCCGATTTCGGCCATTTTGTCCTGCAAAAACCGGTAGGCGGGCAGGTACGGGGTGGTGATGGCCTCAAACAGGATGACCCCCTTGCGGTCGGCCAGGGCAAACAGGTCCCGGGCTTCGGCGGCGGTGGCGGTGAAGGGCTTTTCCAGGATCACATGGTAGCCCGCTTCCAGCGCCTTTTTGGCGGCGGCGTAATGCAGGTGGTTGGCGGTGCCGATGTACACCGCGTCAAAACCGCCGGCGGCATAACAGGCATCCTCATCGGTAAAGACCCGGGGCACGTTGTGGGCTTCGGCCATGGCCTTTGCCCTGGCCTCGCTCTGGGGGCGGCAGCACAGGGCGGTGACTTCGATCTCGGGCATCTCGGCCAGATGGTCCATGAACTCCACCACAATGCGGCTCGTGGACAGCACGGCAAGTTTCAGCGGCATAAAAAACCTCCACCTTTCGTCGTTTTCCGGCCATGGGCAGCCGGGCGGAAAACAGTGTTTTCCCCATTATACTCCACCCCGCTCCCGGGTGCAAATTCACGGCACTTCCCCTTGTTTTTTGGGGGTTCCACCGGTATAATGGGTATAGTGGGGATGGTATGGCCCTGTGCCGTACCGGCGCCCAAAATATTAAGTGTGAGGTGGATTTTATGGAACCCCTGGTCATCACTATGGCACGCGAATATGCCTCCGGCGGCAGCGAGATTGCGCAGCGGGTCGCGGACCTGCTGGGTGTGCCCTTGTACAACAAGGAACTCATCACCCTGGCTGCCAAAAAGAGCGGTCTGACGGAAGAAGCCATCGCCGCCAGCGAGAATCAGCGCAGCGGCAGCCTGATCTACAGCCTGTACATGATGGGCAACACCATGCCCCTGGCAGACCAGGTGTACATCCTGCAATCCAACGTCATCAAGGAACTGGCCGAAAAAGGGTCCTGCGTGATCCTGGGCCGCTGCGGCGACTATGTGCTGCGGGACCGTCCCCATGTGCTGAGCACCTTTGTGTATGCGCCGCTGGATGTGCGCATCCGCAACGCAAAGGAGCGCCCCGGCGCCAAGGACATGCCCGACCGCCTGTGGGAAACCGCCCTTGCCAAGCATGACCGCGCCCGCGCGAGTTATTATAATTATTACACTGAGAATCGCTGGGGCGAGGCCAAAAATTATGACCTGTGCCTGAACGCCGCGCTGGGCCGGGAAGCCTGCGCGCAGCTCATCGTTCAGGCCGCCAGGGCAATGGAGGCATCCGTTTAAGAATGAGCAGAACCGTTTCCGCCGCCCGTATGGGCACCGAACCGCTGAATCCGCTGCTGCTTTCGCTAGCCATCCCGATGATGATCTCGATGCTGGTGCAGGCACTGTACAACGTGGTGGACAGCATCTTTGTATCCTATGTCAATGAGGCGGCCCTGTCGGCCGTCAGCCTGGCATACCCGATCCAGAACCTGCTGATCGCCTTCGCTGTGGGTACAGCGGTGGGCGTCAATGCCTATCTGTCCAAAAATCTGGGCGAAGGCAACCACGCCGAAGCCGACCGTGCGGCGGCCAACGGCCTGTTTCTGGCCGTATGCAGCGCCATCGCGTTCCTGATCTTCGGGTTGTTCGGGGCCAGGGCCTTCATCACGGCCCAGACCACCGACCCCCTCATCGCTCGCTACGGCGCCGAGTACCTGAGCATCTGCACCATCTTCAGCCTGGGCTGCTGCGTGCAGTGCATGATGGAAAAGATCCTGGTGTCCACCGGGCGCAGCACCTTTGCCATGACCACCCAGCTCATCGGTGCCGTGACCAACATCGTGCTGGACCCCATCTTCATCTTCGGTCTGTTCGGCGTCCCCCGCATGGAGGCCGCCGGCGCCGCCGTAGCCACTGTCATCGGTCAGTTTGTGGGTGCCGCTGCGGCCCTGACCCTGCATTTCCTGTATAACAAGGATGTGCACATCACCCTGCGCGGGTTCCGCCCCAACGGCAAAACCATCCGCCGCATCTACCAGGTGGGTATCCCCTCCATCGCCATGAACGCCATCGGCAGCGTGATGACCTTCGGCATGAACGCCATCCTCATCACCTTCTCCAGCACGGCGGTGGCGATTTTCGGGGTATACTTCAAACTGCAGAGCTTTGTGTTCATGCCGGTGTTCGGCCTGAACAACGGCATGGTCCCCATCGTCAGCTACAACTACGGCGCCCGCAAGCCGGAGCGCATCCTGGGCACCAAGCGCCTGGCCGCCATCTATGCGGTGGGCATCATGGTCCTGGGTTTCCTGGCCGGGCAGTTCCTGCCCGGGGTCATGCTGGGCATCTTCAATGCCAGCCCGGACATGCTGAGCATCGGTGTGGTGGCCCTGCGCATTATCTCCGTTTCCTTCCTGCTGGCCGGCTTCAACGTCATCTCCTCCGCCTATTTCCAGGCTCTGGGGCACGGCGTGCTGGCGTTGTGGGTATCGGTCATCCGCCAGCTGGTGGTGCTGCTGCCCACGGGCTGGCTTCTGAGTCTGGCCGGCCGGCTGGAGCTGGTCTGGTGGTCCTTCCCCATCGCGGAAGTGGTTGCCTTTATCCTGTGCGTGATTTTCCAGCGGGTGTGCTACAACAAGATCATCCGCCCCATGCGCACCGCCGCTGCGGAGGCGTAATTCCCGCAAGGAGGTCTTTTCCATGCTTCGCAATCTTCGTACCGGCACGCTGGTGCTCAGTGTGCTGTATTTTGTGCTGGGCCTGGCCCTGCTGGCCGCCCCCGCCGCCAGCCTGCCCTGGGTGTGCGCCGCCTTTGGTGCCCTCATTGCCCTGACCGGCGCCCGCAGCCTGTGGCGGTATTCCCGCAACAAGGAAAAGGGCGTGGCCGCCGTGTTCACCCTGGCGGGCGGCGTGGTAACCCTGGCCCTGGGCCTGTTCGCCCTGCTGCGCCCCGATTTTGTGGAGTGGGTGCTGCCGGTGGTGTTCGGCGTCTTTCTCATCGTGGACGGCGGTGCCCGGGAGCAGAGCGCCTGGCAGCTGGTGCGCCGCAAGGGCCAGCGCTGGTGGGTGCTTATGCTGCTGGGATTTGTGACCGGCATTGCGGGCATCATCCTGATCATGCAGCCCTTTGCGAACTGGCCGGTGGATTCCATCTGGCTGTCCGGTCTGCTGCTGGTGATTGAGGGCGTGCTCAACGCCGGATGCACCGTCTACACCGCCCTAATGCTGCGGGACCTGGACAAGGCTGCCGAGCAGGCGGAAGCGGAGGAGGCCGACCTTTCCGAGGACGCCTCTGCCGAAGCCGCTCCCGCCGGGGAAGACGAAGCAGCCTCCACCCCCGAACCCCGTTCCCCGCAGAGCTGACTCTGCTTTTTCCGCTAGTTTATTTTCGACAAAAGGAGACCCTACCCCCATGCAAAACCAGTATGACCTGATCATCATCGGCGCCGGCCCGGCCGGTATCTTCACCGCTCTGGAACTGCTGCGCAAAAGTTCCCATCCCCAGGACCACAAAATCCTGCTGATCGAAAAGGGCAAGCCGGTGGAACGCCGCCACTGCCCCAAGGCCGAAGTGGGCCACTGCGTGAACTGCAAGCCCAACTGTGCCATCACCACCGGTTTTTCCGGCGCGGGCGCCTTCTCGGACGGCAAGCTGTCCTTGTCCCGTGAGGTGGGCGGCGAGCTGCCCGAGCTCATCGGCGAGGATTTTGCCCAGGAACTCATCGACTACACCGACAAGATCTACCTGGAATTCGGCGCCGACCCCCATGTGGAGGGCGTATACGAGGGCACCGAGATCAAGGAGATCCGCAAGCGCGCCATCCAGGCTGGCCTGCAGCTGGTGGACTGCCCCATCCGTCACCTGGGCACCGAGAAAGCCCAGCAGCTGTACCTGAACGTCCAGAACTACCTGGCCGCCAAGGGCGTGGAGATGTGGTTTGACACCGAGTGCGACAACATCCTGCTGGAAGGGGACGTGTGCAAGGGCGTGGTGGCCCGCAAGGCCGGCAAGCCCGATTCCGAGGCCGTGGAAGTCACCGGCCGTCAGGTGGTCATCGCCACCGGCCGCCGGGGTGCCGACTGGCTGGAAAAGATCTGCGCCGAGCATCACATCGCCCATCGCCCCGGCACCGTGGACATCGGCGTGCGGGTGGAATGCCGCAACGAGATCATGGAAACCATCAACAACGTTCTGTATGAGGGCAAGCTCATCGGCTATCCCAATCCGTGGAAGAACAAGGTCCGCACCTTCTGCCAGAACCCGGGCGGCTTTGTGGCCCAGGAGAACTACGACAACGACCTGGCGGTGGTCAACGGCCACAGCTTCAAGGACCTGAAGAGCTCCAACACCAACCTGGCCATTCTGGTCAGCCACAACTTCACCGAGCCCTTCAACCAGCCCATCGCCTACGCCCAGAAGGTAGGCGAGCTGACCAACATGCTGGGCGCCGGGCACATTCTGGTGCAGCGCTACGGCGACATCCTCAACGGCAAGCGCACCTGGCCCCAGGAGCTGGCCCGCTCCAACGTCCGTCCCACCCTGAAGGACGCAGTGGCCGGCGACATCACCGCCGCCATGCCCTACCGCGCCATGGTGAACATCATTGAGTTCATCCGGATGGTGGACCATGTGGTGCCGGGCTTTGCCGCCCCCGAAACCCTGCTCTACTCTCCCGAGCTGAAGTTCTATTCCAACAAGGTCCGCATGGACACCGACCTGGAAACCAACGTGGCCAACCTGCACTGCCTGGGCGACTCCTCCGGCTGGACCCGCGGCCTGATGATGGCCTCGGTCATGGGCGTGCTCATGGGCCGCAAGCTCATTGAAAACCACGATTTCTGATTTTCCGGCTTTTCACAACAAACAAAATCCCCGGCACGAAGCATCCGCCTCGTGCCGGGGATTTTTTATGCTGCTATGGGAGGAAATTTGTCAGCATCAGCCGGCAGCGTTCTCAGTGGTGGAAGCAGAACTGTTGCTGCCTTCACCCAGCACCACCTGGTAGGTGGCCATCTTGCCGTCACGCTCGATCTGCAGGCTGACGGTGTCGCCCACCGCCTTCTGCTGCAGGTAGCCGGTCAGGTCACTGCTCTGGGAAACCGAGTTGTCATCAATGGCGATGATGCGGTCGCCCACCTGCAGGCCTGCATTGGCAGCACCGCTGCCCGGAGTGATCTGGTAGATATACACGCCGTAGTCGGACACACCGAACTGCATGGCGTTCTGTTCATTGACGGTCACCACGGTGACACCCAGCGCCGGGCGCTTGACATAGCCGCTCTCGATGAGGTCCTGGGCAATGTCCATGGCCGTGTTGATGGGGATGGCAAAGCCCAGACCTTCGGCGTTGGTGGCTTCACCGGTGTTGGTGGTGGAACCGCTCTTGGCGTTGACAATGCCGATGAGTTCGCCCTGGCCGTTGAACAGGCCGCCGCCGGAGTTGCCCGGGCTGATGGCCGCGTCGGTCTGGATCAGGCTCATCTCATTGCTTTCCACTTCCACCGAACGGTTCACCGCGCTGATGATGCCGTCGGTGACGGTGCCGCTCAGGGTACCCAGGGGGTTGCCCACGGCCACAGCCAGCTCACCCACCGCCAGCGCATCGGAATCACCGATGGTGGCAGCACTCAGGCCGGTGGCGTCGATCTTGACCACCGCAATATCGGAGGTGGTATCCGCCCCCACCACAGTGGCTGCGTACTCGGTGTTATCGGGCAGCTGCACCTTGATGTTGGTGGCGCCGTTGACCACATGGGCGCAGGTCAGGATGTAGCCATCCTGGCTGATGATGACGCCGGAACCGGCGCCGCTCTGCACATAGTTGCCGAACCAGCTGTTGGTGCTGACCATCTGCTCGGTGGTGATGGCCACCACGCTGGGCTGGGCCTTGGCGGCAATATCGGTCATGGACAGATTGTTGCCGTCGGCGCTGCCCAGGCCGGCAGCGGAAGCGGTATCGTCACGCTGGACCTGCTGCACCACCACCTGGCTGCCGGTCAGACCGGCACGGGATGCCACAACAGTGCCCAACACGCCGCCGCCGAAGCCCAGGACCACGGCGCCGACGCCGGCCAGAACGCGCAGGCCGACCTTTTTGCCGTTGCCGCTGTGGTGTTTGCGGGGCGGCTGCGGCGGGTTGGGCTGTGCGCCGTACCCGTTCACCGGGCCGTTGGGGCCGGCCGGGCCGCCGGGGTTGCCGCCCATATGGGGCGCGGAGTAGCCGGGGTTGGGCGCCGTGCCGTTGCCGGCAGTCTGGGACGCCTGTTCCTGGCTGGTATAATCGGTGCGGGCGGTGTTGGCCGTGTTCATGCCGCTGCTGCCCACATTGGGGTAACCACCCGCATTATTTTCAGTTGCGGAGCCCTGGGGCGGATTCTGTCCGCCCGTGGGCGGGGTATTCTGCGGGTTCTGGTTGTACAGACCCGAGTAATCGTATTCGCTCATGGTTTTACGCACTCCTTTTATCTATTTCAAGAAGAACTCAGGACCGGTGCAAATGCACCTCCGGCTCTTTTCTTTGAGCTTGGTTCCCAGTATAGGCGCCAATTGTGAAATTGGTTTATCCTGACCGTGAAACAAATGTGAAATGCCGCTTTTTTTGTCCCGCCCCCGCCCTTGACAAAATCCGGTTTTTCGCCGTATCCTAATGACAAATCCAGGCAGGGAAGGAGCATCACCATGCAGGTCACACAGCAGGACGACCGCTATCTTTTATATAAAGAATCCACCCTCATCGGGCAGGCCGAACTGGAAAACGGCCGCATCACCATGTTCACGGTGCAGCCCCAGTGGCGCAACCGGGGGTACGGCAGCTACCTCATGCGGGAAATGCTGCGCCTCAACGACGGCTTTGCCCGCCAGGCCCCCAGCTGTTTCACGGCTCCCGTGCCGGAAAACGCTGCCGCGGCCGCGCTGCTGCGCAAGTTCGACTTTTCCCCCACCGGGTCGCCGGACGGGTCCTGGCAGCGGGTGCGCACGCCGGACCTGACCGCCGTGGAGCTGTGCCACCGGTTTCTGGATAATCTGCTGCCGGTGGGCGGGTCCTTTCTGGATGCCACCTGCGGCAACGGCCACGACACCCTGTTCCTGTGCCGCAAGGCCGCCCCGGGCGGCCGGGTGCTGGCCATGGATATCCAGCCCGCGGCGGTGGAGGCCACCAACTGTCTGCTGGCGGAAAACGGCCTGCAGGGGGTGGGCCGGGCCATCGTCTGCAACCACCGGGACCTGGGGCACCTGATTCCGGCAGGCACCCTGGACGGGGCGGTGTTCAACTTCGGCTGGCTGCCGGGGGCGGACCATGCCGTTCACTCCGACGCCGAAAGCTCCCTGCCCGCCCTGCAGGCGGCGCTGGACGCGCTGAAACCCGGCGGCGTGCTTGCAGCGGTGCTGTACAGCGGCAAGGTCATCGGGGACAGTGAAAAGCAGGCGGCGCTGGAATTTTTCCGCACCCTGCCCCTGACCCGGTACACCGTGCTCATCTGCGAATTCGGCAACTGGGCCCCCACCGCGCCGCTGCCCTGTTTTGTGCTCAAAAAGCCCTTTGCGGCGGGACATTGACCATTATACCACACCCCGGGCGGCCCTCCAAGGCGGTCTGGGGGATTTTTTATGCGCCGGAAGGCAAAAATCCGTTGCATTTGCGCCCAAAACAAGGTATGATAGAAAAGTATGCTTAGAATAGAGGAGTGTGCCCCCATGTGACCGATGCGTTTGGGCCGTCACTGTCACAATCAACAAGGAGTAATTGGAAATATGGCTTCATTGCGTGAAGAAATTGAAAGCCGGCGCACATTTGCGATTATCTCGCACCCGGACGCCGGCAAAACCACCCTGACCGAAAAGCTGCTTCTGTACGGGGGCGCCATCCAGACCGCCGGTTCTGTCAAAGGCAAGCAAAGCGCCAAGCACGCCGTGTCCGACTGGATGGACATTGAAAAACAGCGTGGTATCTCGGTCACCTCGTCGGTGCTGCAGTTCCGGTATCAGGGCAAGTGCATCAACATTCTGGACACCCCCGGCCACCAGGACTTCTCTGAGGACACCTACCGCACCCTGATGGCGGCAGACTCGGCGGTCATGGTCATCGACGCGGCCAAAGGCGTGGAGGCCCAGACCATCAAGCTGTTCAAGGTCTGCACCCTGCGCCACATCCCCATTTTCACCTTCATCAACAAGATGGACCGGGAAGCCCGCGACCCCTTCGAACTGATGGAAAACATCGAGGAGATCCTGGGCATCAAGACCTACCCCATGAACTGGCCCATCGGCTGCGGCAAGGGCTTCAAGGGCGTGTTTGACCGCAACAGCCGCCGGGTCCTGGCCTTTGAGGGCGACGGCCGCGCCAACGGCGTGAAGATGGTGGACGAGATCGAGGCCAGCCTGGGCGATGCCGCCCTGGACGAGCTCATCGGCGCGGAAAACCACCAGCGCCTGGCCGACGACATCGAACTGCTGGACGGTGCCGCCGAGGAATTCGACCTGGATGCGGTGCATCGCGGCGAACTGTCCCCGGTGTTCTTCGGTTCCGCTCTGACCAACTTCGGCGTGGAGCCCTTCCTGCGGGACTTTCTGCGCCTGACCCCCACCCCGCTGCCCCGCAAGGACGCCGAGAGCGGCGAGCTGGTGGACCCCATGCGCCCGGATTTTTCCGGCTTCATCTTCAAGATCCAGGCCAACATGAACAAGAACCACCGGGACCGCATCGCCTTTGTGCGCATCTGCTCCGGCAAGTTCGAGCGCGGCATGGAAGCCTTCCATGTGCAGGAGAACAAGAACATCAAGCTGGCCACCGGCACCAGCATGATGGCCGACGACCGCGCCATCGTGGACGAGGCTTACGCCGGCGACATCATCGGCCTGTTTGACCCGGGCATCTTCTCCATCGGCGATACGTTGTGCACCGGCAAGCCCCATGTGCGGTTTGCGGGCATCCCCACCTTCGCCCCCGAGCACTTTGCCCGGGTGACCCAGGTGGACACCATGAAGCGCAAGCAGTTCGTCAAGGGCATGGAACAGATCGCCCAGGAAGGCGCCATCCAGATCTTCCGCGACCTGGATTCCGGCATGGAGGAAGTCATTGTGGGCGTGGTGGGCGTGCTGCAGCTGGAAGTGCTGGAGTACCGCCTGAAAAACGAGTACAATGTGGAGATCCGGATGCAGAACCTGCCCTACGAATATATCCGCTGGATTCTCAACACCCCGGACGAGCTGGACCCCAAACATCTGGACGTGACCAGCGACACCCGCGCCATCGAGGACCTGAAGGGCAACCGCCTGCTGCTGTTCGGCAGCCCCTGGAGCATCAACTGGGCCCAGGAGCACAACCCCGACCTGCGCCTGTCCGAGTTTGGCAACCTGACTTTCTGAGAAACCGTATCCTTTACACCTGTCCGCACATTGCGGGCGGGTGTTTTTCTTTGTTGGGCAGTTGCCTTGTCCCGGCGTCGCTTGTGTGGTATAATAAACCTCAAAATCACTTTCTGTGACCGGGGTCGTGCCCGTCGGGCGCCCCGTGTTTTCAAATACCATACAGGAGGGTATCTCATGCCGCTTTTGAGCCGGGCCGAGACCCAGTTTCTGCGCCGCCACCTGGACCATGTGTGCCACATCACCCTGGACCCGGAAGGTCCCGGCGCTCTGCGCATCCACCTGGTGCCCAGCCGGCACCAGCACACCGATGTACCCTTTGTCGCCATCCTCAACGGGCGGGACATTCTGCCCCTGAGCGTTTCCTGGGCCATTCTGCTGGCCAACCTGATGGAAGCCCTGCAGCCCTTTGAGGGCCACGAGATGGAGGAAGACCAGTGGCAGCAGGCCGCCGACACCGCCGTGCAGGCCACCTGCGCCGTGTACAAACGCACCCCGCCGGAACAGATCCGGGCGGACCTGCGCTCCATGATGGGCTCCCTGTTTGCCATTGCCCGGGGCGAAACGCCCGAAACCGAGATCCAGCCCATGGACCTGGGGGCCTATGCCCGGCACATGGCCGCGCCTCACCGCATGGACCTGCTGATCAGCGCCATGGTCAAGGACGGCGCCTGGCACTGCAACCAGAAATGCCTGCACTGCTACGCCTCCCGCCAGCCCTACGGCGAAACCGAGGAGCTGGACACCGACCAGTGGCTGGCCATTATCCAGAAATGCCGCACCGCCGGCATTCCCCAGCTGACCTTTACCGGCGGCGAGCCCACTTTGCGCCACGACCTGGTCAAGCTGGTGGACGCCGCCCAGTGGTTCGTCACCCGGCTGAACACCAACGGCCGCATGCTCACCAGCGCCCTGTGCCATGACCTGTACGAGGCCAGCCTGGACAGCGTGCAGGTCACCCTGTATTCTGCCGAGGAATCCATCCATAATACCCTGGTGGGGGCACCGGGCTATGCCGACACCATCGCCGGTATCCGCAACGCCCTGGCCGCCGGGCTGAACGTGAGCATCAACACCCCGCTGTGCAGCCTGAACCGGGACTATGCGGCCACCCTGGCCCTGGCCCATGAGCTGGGTATCCGGTATGTCACCTGCTCCGGGCTGATTCCCGCCGGCAGCGCCCAGAGCCCCGAAAGCCGGGGCACCCGCCTGACCCCCGAAGAACTGACCGAAGCCCTGAAAGCCGCCCGGGAATTTGCCGATGCCCACGGCATGGAGATGGACTTTACCAGCCCCGGCTGGCTGAAGGACGAAACCCTGCGGGAGCTGGGCTTCAAACAGGTACCCAGCTGCGGCGCCTGCCTGTCCAACATGGCCATTGCGCCGGACGGCACCGTGCTGCCCTGCCAGAGCTGGCTGTGCGGCCCGGGGCTGGGCAACATCCTGCACCAGCCCTGGCGGCGCATCTGGAACGACCCGGCCTGCCGCCGCATCCGCCGTCACAGCGCTAAAATGCTGCACACCTGCCCCCTGGGCGAAACACCGTTGCAGGAGGAAACACCATGAAAACACTGTTTTTCCGCGCACGGTATCTGGCCGTGCTGCTGCCCGTCCTGTTCCTGCTGACCCTGCTGGCGGTTCCGGCCCGGGCGGACAGCGGCGATCTGGACCGCATCAATGCCTACACCGTCACGGTGGACCCCCGGGCCGACGGCAGCGCCGACATCACCTATGACATTGACTGGGAGGTCATCGGCGGCAGTGCCAATGAACCCCTGTCCTGGGTCAAGATCGGTCTGGCCAACAGCTATGTAGACGAGTTCGAGAACCTGACCCCCGAAACGGTTTCGGGGGTACGTTCCCAGACCGAGGACGGCAACACCTTTGCCCGCATCACCTTTGTGTACCGGTACTATGAGCCCGTCTATGCGGCCCAGTCCGGCCAGCAGAGCCAGGTCCACTTTTCCTTCCGGGTGCACCAGAGCCATCTGTACACCCTGTCCGATGACGGCACCGCCAGCTACAACTTCACCCCCGGCTGGTTCGACGACCTGTGCGTGGAGCAGCTGACCATCCGCTGGAAAGCCGCCGACGGCATGACCGCCGACACCGACACGGTGGAGGACGGCTATTATGTGTGGGATTTCGGCGCCCTGGACCACGGGGAGAAGGCCACCGTCCGGGTGCAGGTGCCTCCGGCAGTCACCGCCGCCTATGACCCCGCCACCCAGATGCAGCCTGACGAGATGCAGGAAGACGACAGCTTTGTCATTCTGATTTTCATGGTGGCTGTGTTTGCCTTTGTCTTCTTCGTTTTCTGGATGTACACCGTCAATTCTCCCCGCTGGCGTGGCGGCTTCGGCCGCAATGACCGCCGCTGGTACACCAACGGTGTCCATGTCATTCACCTGGCCCCGGGGGCCGTGCCGCCCCACGGTTACACTCCCACCACCCCACCCGCCGGGTTCCATGCGGACGGCGGTTCCTTCCGGGGCGGCGGCGCGGGACGTACCGGCGGCGGCTGTGCCTGCGCCTGTGTTTCCAGCTGTGCGTGCGCCTGCGCCTGTGCGGGCGGCGGGCGCGCCGGCTGCAGCGTGAAGAATTTCTACCGTATCACCGTCAAGAGCGGCAAGGAGGAATCCCATGAGCATTGAGGACGGATACGACGCCTGGGTCCGCGGCCTGATGGGCCCCCGCTCCCGCGATAACAAACAGCAGGCCGATGCCGCCGCTGCCAGCCTGGCCGATATGCAGGCCCAGCTGGACGCCCTGTCGGCCGGGCACAAGCGCAGCCGGGCTGCCGCCGACGCCCTGGACGCGGTGAACAAGGCAGCGGCCGCCACCACCGAGAACGTCCGCCGCATGAGCAATGAGCTGACCCGCAGCCTGCGCAGCGACGGTCTGCTGGACAACGCCGAAGCCCCGGCGCCCAAACCGGCCCCTGCCCGGGGTGCGGGATTTGAGGGGCTGGCCGCGGCGGTGCGCACCGAAGTGCTGGGCCAGGACGCCTTTGTGGCCGATGTGGTCACGGCCTTCCGCCGCCCCTTCGTCATGGGCACCGAGGACCCCCGCAAAGCCCGGGGTCCCATGCTGCTCTGCGGGCCGGAAGGCACCGGCCGCCACTACACCCTGCGGTGCGTGGTACGGCAGATGGCCGACCGCGGTCTGCTGCCCAATGCCGACATCGAAACCATGGACCTGGCCCTGTACCCGGGTCCTGCCCAGGAAAAGCTGTTTTTGCAGGACCTGTACGCGGCCCTGCAGTCCCCCGCCCAGGTGCTGGCCTTTGACCATTACGAGGCCTGCGCCTCCTCCTACCTGAACATGCTGGCCGACCTGGCCATGGACGGCACCCTGGCCCTGTCCAGCCGGTATGTATTGCAGCGGGGGATTCTGGTGGATGTGGGCACCGCCCTGGCTCCCGGAGCCGTGGGCGAGCTGAGCGCCGGGGGCAAGTACTTCGTCTTTTTCTCCGAGAAGGACGAAGCCGCCCTGGCCGACCGGTTCGGCGCCCGGTTTGTGGACGCCCTGGCCGGGGACATCTGCCGCACCGAACCCTTCACCCCCGAAAGCCTGGCCGCCATCGCCGCCCGGGAGCTGAATTTTCTGGCCCAGAAGACCCGCCGCCAGTGCGGACTGGCCCTGTCCATGGGGGCGGACCTGCGGGATTACCTGGCCGCCCAGTACGGCAAGCGGGGCGGCATGAGCGCCATGCGGGAGTTTGCGGACTTGCTCTTCCGCGCCCTGGCAGAATATGTACTGTCCACCGACACCGCCCCCGCCGACGGCACTCCGGCTGTGCTGACCGTGCAGGACAACCGCATTTTTGCCGCCATCAACGGCGCCGCCCCCTTTGACCTGCTCAGCCTGCTGCCCCAGCAGTACCGGGGCGATGTGGAGGCCGTGGAGGCCGAGCTGGACCGCATCGTGGGCCTGGACGAAGTCAAGACCTTTGTGCGGGACATCGCCAAAAACGTGCAGGCCCAGCAGCGGCGCAAGGCCCAGGGCCTGCCGGTGGCGGACATCAACATGCACATGATCTTTACCGGCAATCCCGGTACCGGCAAGACCACCATCGCCCGCATCCTGGCCAAGTACCTGAAAGCCATCGGGGCGTTGCGGGGCGGTCAGCTGGTGGAGGTGGGCCGCGCCGACCTGGTGGGCCGGTATGTGGGCCACACGGCGCCCCTGACCAATCAGGTCATCAGCAGCGCCCTGGGCGGCGTGCTCTTTATTGATGAGGCGTACAGCCTGTACCGCGGCGGGGAGGACAGCTTTGGCCTGGAAGCCATCGACACCCTGGTGAAGGGCATCGAGGACCGCCGCAACGACCTGGTGGTGATTCTGGCCGGTTACACCCACGAGATGCAGACTTTTCTGGCCGCCAACTCCGGCCTGGCCAGCCGCTTCCCCAACCAGATTGAATTTCCCGACTACACCGCCGATGAGCTGTGGGCCATCACCCAGAGCCTGGCCGCAGGCAAGGGCTACCGCCTGGACGAAGGCTGTGCCCTGCCCCTCAAGACCTGGTTTGCCCGGCAGCAGGCGGAGGATGCCGCCAAGGCCGGCAACGGCCGCATGGCGCGCAACGCCCTGGAACGGGCCATCCTGAACCAGTCCCGCCGCCTGGTGGCCGACCCGTCCGCGCCCCTGGACCTGCTTCTGCCCGGGGATTTTGACCTGGACGACTGAAAACAAGCGCAAAAAAAGGACCCCGCCCACGGCAAGCCGCCGTCGGCAGGGTCTTTTTTCTGTCTGTGATGCCGGAGTGTATCGTCACTCGGCGTCGGTTTCCTTGCGGGGTCCCGTGAGCATGAACCGGGTCAGCTGCACGAATCCCACGCCCATGGCTGCCATGGCCACCACCTGGGCCAGACGCAGGATGGCCGGCATCATCTCGCCCAGCAGCAGCGCCAGCACGAACAGCCCGGCCGCATACTCAAACCGGATGGCCGCCTTGGGCGGGCGGGGCGCACCGCCCCGTGCCTCCCGGGCGTCAGCCTCCTGTGCGGCGCCGTTGGCGTACCAGCCCACGCAGAAATACAGCAGCGCCGCCCCGGCCACCATGGGCATCTGGGCCAGGCTGCCGCCGTCCAGCACGGTGCCCAGGGCAAAGGCCACCACCGCCCCCAGCGCCGGCTTGGCCGCACCAGCGTATTCCGGGCGGACCTTGCGCAGCATCAGACAGCCCGCCGCCAGCAACGCTGAAGCCAGCGCATACAGCACACAGCTCACCGCATCCCACGGCAGCGCCAGACTGCCCAAAAGTCCGCACACGCAGCCTGCGGCCAGCACCCGCCGCGCCTTCGGATTGGATTGTTCCATCTGCAAAGCACCTCACAGCCCTGTTTGTTTTTCCCCATGATACCATAATCCGCTGTTCCGGGCAAGGTGAACCGTTCGCGTATGGAAAACAGTCTTGATTTATATCTATTTTTGTCGCTCTGCCGTGTTTCCTTTTTTCCTGTTGCTTTCCGGCAGCGCAAACTCGCTTTTCATTGGTCCACGCCCGTCTTTCCGGCGCCGGAGGCCCTGCCAGATTACTTGCTGCCGCGTTGTTTTTTGTGTGCTGTCAGCCTTTTTCGCTGCTTGACAACAGGCCCCTCCAGCGCGCATAATAGAGTAGGTTTCGTCTGCTCCGGCGGAGAACAAACCTTTCCTATATTGCTTTTGGTGAGAACCACTTTTATCTTTTGGTTTCGCAAAGGAGCCCCCGCAAATGGTACATATTTTGACCAATTCGGCTTGCGATCTTACCCTTTCCCAGGCGGAGGAACTGGGTGTCACTATCATCCCGGATTACATCGCGTTCAGTCCCACGGAACAGTACCGCAACAACATCGAAATCGACCCGCCCACCCTGTACCGCCGTCTGCCGGACTGCGAAGAGCTGCCCAAAACGGCCCATCCCAATCTGGACCAGTTCATGCAGGCGTTCCGGGCGGCTGCGGCCGAACCCGGCTGCACCGAGCTGCTCTGCCTGAGCCTGACCAGCAAGATGTCCGGCTCCTGCAACACCGCCCGCAGCGCCGTAAAGCTGCTGGAGGAACAGGGCTTTGCCACCCCGGTGACCGTCTATGACACCCAGCAGGTATCCTATGGTCTGGCGATGATGGTCCAGGAGGCGGCCCGCCTGGCTGCCGAAGGGCTGACTGCCGGGGAGATTGTGGACAAACTGGAGGACTTCCGTCCCCATGTGGGGGTCTACTTCGCCATGGAATCCCTGGCCAACGCCCGCAAGGGCGGCCGCGCCGGGGCCATCCGGGTGCTGGCCGCCGACCTGCTGAAGGTCAAACCCATTCTTGTGTTCAAAGATGGTCTGGTCAGCGATATCGGCATCGTGCGCGGGTTTGACCGCGCCGTGGACCGGGTGGTGGACCTGTACCGGGAGAAAGCGGTCTATGGCGGTGAAGTATACGTTTTTCACGCCGACCGTGCCCGGCTGGCCGAGGATGTATCTGCCCGGCTGCGGACCATTGACCCGGATATTCACATCACCACCGGCTGGGTGGGCGGCGTCATCGGCATTTATACCGGGGCGGGCTGCCTGGGCCTGGCCTTCCGCCAGAAATGACCGCCATCCGTCTGGCCTGCCTGGGACTGGGCGCCCTGGCATTCGGGCTGATGTTCCTTTCGGATTACGCCCAGGTCCTGCATGGCCGCCGGGGCGCGGGGATTCTGTTTCCGGCAGGCGGGGTCCTGCTGGCTCTGTCCACCCTTGTGCTGGCCGCCGACGCTTTGCGCCGCTATGACCATGGCTCCTGGTCGCTGGTATGCGGCGCCGGAGCCCTGCTCATGCTGGTGCTGCTGGTGTATACCATGTTTTTTGCCCTGCCGGCGGGCGGCAGCAGTGTTACCACCGCCCGCCAGGATGAGCTTCGCCCGCTGGTGGATACCGGCGTGTTTGCCCTGTGCCGTCACCCGGGGGTGTTGTTCCTGGGCGGGTTTTACGCCTGCCTGTGGGGTGCCCTGGGCGGGTGGGCCCTGGGGCTTGCCTTTGTTTTGTTCACCCTGCTGGATGCCGCGTATGCCGCCTGGCAGGGCCGGTACGTCTTTCCCCGCAGCATCCGGGATTACGATGCTTATTGTGCGGTGACCCCGCGGTTCCTGCCCAATATCCGCAGCCTGCGCCGCTGCCTGCGGACCCTGCCTGCCCGGAAGTAAAAACTGGAAAAGGGATGTCCTGTCATGACCTTTGAAGAAAAATTAAAACACCGCCCGGCCGCCGAGGTCTGGCAGGAATACTGTGGTTTTCTGGACCTGAGTCTGCCGGAGTATATGCAGATTCAGAAGCGTCTGGTCATGGAACAGGTAGAGCTGATGGCTGCCTGCCCGCTGGGACAGCGCCTGTTCAAGAACGGCGTGCCCCGCACGGTGGAGGAATTCCGCACCACGGTCCCCCTGACCAAATTCGAGGATTACGCCGATGTTCTGCTGCCCCAGCGGGAGGAGATGCTGCCCGCCAAGCCGGTGGTGTGGCTGCACACCACCTGGGAGGGCGGCGACTTCCCTCCAAGCGTGCGCCCTATACCGAGAGCATGCTGGATGCCTATACCCGCAACATTCTGGCGGCCATGATCCTGTCCACCAGCACCGGACGGGGGCATTTTCATGTACGGCCGGGCGCCCGGGTGCTGTACAGCCTGGCGCCCATGCCCTATGCCACCGGCATGTTCCCGGACCTGATCCGCCCGCAGATTCGCCTGCGGTTCATGCCCTCGGTACAGGAAGCCCGCAAGATGAGTTTCGGCCAGCAGACCCGCCTGGGGTACAAGCTGGCGGTCAAGCACGGCATGAACCTGTTTTTCGGCATGAGCAGCGTGCTGTACGGCGCCACCCGCAGCCTGGACAGCCTGGCCGGCAGCGGGGGCGGCGGCAGCCTGAAGATGCTGTGGGGTATGAGCCCCCGGATGCTGGTGCGGCTGGTATCGGCGCTGTACCGCTGCCGTCGGGACGGCACCTCTCTGCGGCCCCGGGACCTGTTCAAGCTGGACGGGTTCGTCTGTGTGGGCACCGACACCGCCCTGTACAAGAACGAGCTGGCCGAAGCCTGGGGCATTCGTCCCCTGGAGCTGGCCGGCGGCACCGAGCCTTCCTGCATGGGCACCGAAACCTGGAGCAAGAACGGCCTGGTCTTCTTCCCGGACGCCTGCTTCTACGAGTTCATCCCCGAACACGAGTATGTCCGGGAGCTGGAGGACCCCTCCTACACGCCCCGCACCTACCTGATGGATGAACTGGTGGCCGGCCAGAAATATGAGCTGGTCATCACGGTGCTCAAAGGCGGCGCTTTTCTGCGCTACCGGGTGGGGGACATTTACCGCTGCCTGCGCCTGCGCAACCCGGAAGACCGGCTGGACCTGCCCCAGTTTGAGTATGTGGACCGCATTCCTACGGTCATTGATATTGCCGGTTTCACCCGCATCACCAAACGGGAGATTGAAAAGGTCATCACCCTGTCCCGTCTGCCCATCCGGCACTGGTTCGCGGTGAAGGAATATGACAAAGATGGGCACTCCTACCTGGATCTGTATGTGGAGCTGGATGCGAACGATGCCGGTTCCGCCGCGCTGACCCGGCAGATTCTGCAGGAACACCTGTCCATCTATTTCCGCTCCTATGACGGCGACTACAAGGACCTGAAGCGCCTGCTGGGCATGGACCCGCTGCGGATCACCATCCTCAAAGCCGGCACCATCGAAGCCTACACGGCCCGTACCGGCCGCAAGGTCCTGCCCGTGGGTGCCCCCCGTGAGGTGGTTCTGGACATTCTGCATCTGCAGGATGCTGCACCGGAAGGAGGCGACATCCTGTGACGCTGAACGAGCGCCTTTTCATCATTGTGCCGCTGCTTTCGCTGCTGTGCAACCTGTTTTTGTTCCTTACGGCCCTGAGCACCAAAAAGGACCGTCTGGTCTGTGCTTTCATCGCCCTGCTGGGCGCCTTCACCATGTGGTCGGGCGGCTCCCTGTTCATGCGCCTGCAGCTGGCGCCGGGGTATCCGTTCTGGTACATGGTATCCATCACCGGCATCTTTCTGGTGCCGTTCCTGTTTTACAATTTCATCTGCCGGTATACGGACACAAAAGCGCCCTTTTCCCACATTGTACAGGGGATCATCTGGCTGGTGATTCTGCTGCTCAACATCGGCAACGTCTTTGTCACCAACCCCCACATGGTCACGGTGGGCCACGAAACCCGGTTTGAGTACGGCATTTCTCCGCTGGTCATCATTCCCATCCTCATGTCCGTGTACACCCTGCTGGCCGCCTGGCGTCTGGCGTACAAGCGTTGCCGGGACGGCCGGTCGGACCCTTCCCAGTTCACCCCCATGCTCATCGGCGTGGCTGTGATGTTTGCCTGTACCGTTTCGGCCATCCTGCCCCAGATGGTTTCCCTGCCGGTGGACACCTTCTCCTGCATGGTCAACGCCATCTGCCTGTATTACATGCTGTACCGGCGGCGGCTGGTGCCCCTGCGCAGTTTTGCTTCCAACGGGCCGGTGTTCGCCATCGCCCTGATCTGCGCCAGCGTGCTGCTGGTCAGCTGCTACCGTTCGGCGGACGCTTTCTATGCCCGGTATTTCAGCGCTTTCATGGCCTACAAGACCATCGTGTTCTCGGTGGCCGTATCGGTGCTGACGGTGCTGCTGTTCTGCATTGTCCGCCGGCTGATGACCGCCATCCTTCTCAAAGGTGCCGAGCAGCAGAACGAGGAACTGCGCCAGTTCAGCACCGACGTGAACAAGACCCTGAGTCTGGATGCACTGCTGCAGCTGTACCGGGATTATCTGCAGCATTCCATGCCCGGCTACACCGCCCGCATTTTTGTGCTGGACGGTCACAGCGGCCAATATGCCATGTGTGAAGCCACCGAGATGTCGGTGGCCTGCCGGGACAACTTTGCCGCCGACGATCCCCTGATCCTCTGGCTGAAATCCCGGGCCTGCTGTTCCCAGTATGCGGAATTCACCCGTTCCCGGTATTTCCGTGCGCTGTGGCAGAAAGAAAAGGACCGCCTGGATCAGATGCGGGTGGAACTGCTTCTGCCCATCATGAGCGGCGAGGAAATGACCGCCGTGACCCTGTTTTCCCGCCACGATACGGCCACACGCCATCCTCTTTCCCAGGAGCGGCTGCGCATGCTGGATTCGGTGGCAGCGGTGCTGGCCATTGCGCTGAACAACGCCTCCCTGTATGAGGCTCTGCGCAAGAAAGCCCAGTTCGACCCGCTCACCGGGCTGTACAACCGCAGTTATTTCCAGGAAGTCCTGCAACGGGATTTTGAACTGGCGCGCCACGCCCAGCTTTCGGTGCTTATCATCAGCTTTGACGATTTCCGCCTGTACAATGAACTGTACGGCGCCGCCGAGGGCGACCTGATGCTCCGCCGCTTTGCCGATGCCCTGCGGGTGCTGGTGGGCAGCCGCGGCACCGTAGCCCGGTACAGCGGCAAGGAGTTCATCATCAGCTTCCCCTTCTACCCGCCGGACACGGCCTCTGACTGTGCCGAGCAGGCCCGGCAGTGGCTCAAGCGGGAGGTGGTGGGCTCCAGCCACTCCACGCAGCGGTTCCTGACCTTCTCCGCCGGCATCAGCAGTTATCCCGCCTGCGCCCGCAGCGTGGAAGAACTGCTGACCTACGCGGGCATGGCGGTCTATTCGGCCAAGAACAACGGCAAGAACCGCACCTGCCTGTACACCCCCGAACCCGAGGACAAGCGCATCGCCAAGAGCTACGCCTCCAAACGCGCGCTGGCGGACAGCTGTTTTTCCACCATCTATGCCCTGACCGCCGCCATCGACGCCAAGGACCACTACACCTTCAGTCACTCCCAGCATGTGGCCGAATACGCCGCAGCCCTGGCCAGCACCGCCGGACTGGACAGCGAACATATCGAGATCGTCCGGCAAGCCGGTCTGCTGCATGACATCGGCAAGATCGGCACGCCGGAAGCCATTCTATCCAAAACCGGCCGCCTGACCGATGAGGAGTATGCGGTGATCAAGCAGCATGTGGAATCCTCCACCGCCATGATCCGGTATCTGCCGTCCATGGATTACGTTATTCCGTCGGTGCTGGGCCACCACGAGCGTTGGGACGGCAAGGGATATCCCCGCGGCATTGCCGGGGAACAGATTCCCATCGGTGCCCGCTGCCTGTGCCTGGCCGATTCCTTCGACGCCATGGTTTCCCGCCGCAGCTACAAGGAGGCCATGAGTGTGGACCGGGCGCTGCAGGAGATCGAGGACAACCTGGGAACCCAGTTTGACCCTCGCCTGGGCAAGATGTTCATCGAGCTGGTGCGCAGCGGCAAGATGCCGGTTCACGCCGACGCCGCCCCGGAGTCTGCCCAATAACATTTACACAAAAAAGGACCGCCGTCCTCGCAAGAGGGCTGCGGTCCTTTGTATTTTGTTGTTTTGTGCCTGTCAGCGGGCGGTGCGTCCCAGCAGTGCGGCGCCGATGACCCCGGCGCGGTAGCCCAGGGTGCAGGTGGTGATGGTGGTCTTTTTGTGGGCATGGGCCGCCCCGAACACCAGGGGGTCCACCTTGGCCCGCAGGGGGGTCAGCAGGGCTTCGCCCTGGTTGGCGATGCCGCCGGACAGCCCCACCACCTGGGGGAAGAAGATGTTGATAAGGTTGGCCACGCCGGAGGCCAGGTAGCCGATGTAGTTGTCCACCACCTGGGCAGCCACCGGGTCACCGGCGTCCCGGGCATCAAAGACGGTGCGGCCGGTGACTTCCTCCAGGGTGGGGGCCAGCTTCCACAGACCGCTTTCGGGGTGGGCCTGCATGGCCTCCCGGGTCTGTCGGATCAGGGCGGTGGCGCTGGCAAAGGCTTCAAAGCAGCCGCGGCGGCCACAGGTGCACAGCGGGGCGTCGGCGCTGCCGTCAATGGCCATGTGGCCCGGCTCGGCAGCCGCCCCGGTGTACCCGGTCAGCAGCTTGCCGTCCAGCACCACGCCGCCGCCCACGCCTGTGCCCAGGGTGATGATGACCGCGCTCTGGGCGCCCTTGGCACAGCCGGCCAGGGCTTCGCCCAACGCGGCCGCATTGGCATCGTTGGCCAGGCGCACCGGCATGCCCAGCGCCGTGTGCAGATACTCACCCATGGCAAAATCCGCCCAGTCCAGATTGTTGGAATACAGCACCATGCCGGTGGCATCGTCCACGGTGCCGGGGCAGCCCACACCCACGCAGGCCACATCGGCGGTGCCCAGTTTCTGCTCCCGCATCAGTTCCCGGCACAGGTCCGCGATGTCATCGCACACCGATTCCGCCGGGCGGGGCAGGCGGGTGGGACGGCTGCCCTCCCGCAGGATATGCCCTTCCTCATCCACCAGAGCCGCCTTGATGTTGGTTCCGCCCAGGTCTACGCCAAGATAGATCATCTGTATTCCTCCCGTTATTCCGGCCGGGCCACGGGGCCGCGGTCCTGTACTTGTACCTATTGTACCATCTTTGCGGCCGCTGGCAAGCCCCCGGGGGCGCAAAAAGGCCCCTGCACCGCAGAACGGGCGCAGGGGCCGGAAGAGAGAACTCAGTTTTCTTTGCAGGCACAGCTGTGGGAATGGCTGAACCGGCGCAGACCGGTGCGGTCCAACGCCACCATGAAGGCGGGGATGAACACCAGCTGCAGGACGATACCGGGAATGGCGTTGGTAAACGCCCCGGCCAGGAACGCCGCCCAGGTGAAGGCGGACCCGCCCAGGCCCAGCAGCAGCACTTCGGCCAGGCCCCAGACCAGACGGCCGCCCAGCATGGCACCGATCAGGCAGACGTACAGAGCCTTGACGCACTTCCAGCGGGAATGGGCGTACAGCCAGCCGGCCAGCACACCGTAGGCAGCCAGCTCAAAGGCCATGGCCAGGCCGGTGGGGTAGATGGGCGGCATACCGAACAGCAGATAGCGCAGCAAAGGCAGAACAAAGCCCACCAGACCGCCATACTGCCAGCCGCAGATCAGACCGCACAGCAGCACCGGCAGGTGCATGGGCAGCAGCATGCTGCCGATCTGGGGGATCTGACCGGTCAGGAAGGGCAGCACCAGGCCGATGGCCATAAACATGGCGGACAGAGCCAGATTCTGTACCTTAGGATTCAGGTTTTTCTTTTCCATAGAACAGGATTCTCCTTTGCAACAGGTTTAGCGGCCCGATTACCCGGTCCGTGTATGTACTTATGATACCACACCATTTCCCTTCCACGCAATATCAAATCAGGGTAACTTTTGATACTCTGCCTCGTCCACTGCCTCACACCATTCATTGGAGGTTTCCGTACCGGGCACCTCCACAGCCAGATGCTGGAAGGCGCTGTCCCTGGCGGCGCCGTGCCAGTGCTTGACTTCCGGCGGGATGTTCACCACATCCCCGGGATGCAGTTCCCGGGCCGGTTTGCCCCATTCCTGGTAGTACCCGCGGCCCGCGGTGACCAGCAAAATCTGCCCGCCGCCCTGTTTGGCGTGGTGAATATGCCAGTGGTTGCGGCACCCCGGCTCAAAGCTCACGTTGGCAATGCCCACCTGGGTGGCGGACAGACTTTGCAGCCAGCTTTTTCCGTCAAAAAACTGGGCGTAGGCGTCATTGGGCTGTCCTACCGGGAAAACACTCGTTTCTTTCAGTTCGTTCCAATCCATTTGTGCAGACCTCCTGTTTCCGGGCCGTATCCGGCCTTTTTCCCATTGTACCCCACCGCCCCTTGACAGAGAAGAACCGGTTTTGTACCATAGTATAAACCAAAAGTTTGTACTGCAAGGAGGCTTTCCCATGTTCAACCCGCAGCTCACTGTATTTGTCCGGGTGGCGGACCTGGGCAGCTTCAATAAGGCGGCCGAAACCCTGTTCATCTCCCCCACCGCCGTGATGAAACAAGTCAACGCACTGGAAAAGCACCTGGAGCTGACTTTGTTTATCCGGGGGCGCCGGGGTGTGACCCTGACGCCGGAGGGGCAGGTCATCTACCGTCACGCCTGCCGCCTGTTTCAGGAATCCGCCCAGGCCATCCGGGAAGCCCGGGCAGCGGCAGCGTACGCCGCCCGCACCTTCCGCGTGGGCACCTCCATCCTGAACCCCTGCAAACCCTTTATGGACCTGTGGGACCGGCTTTCCGGGCAATTCCCCGGCTACCAGCTGCACATCGTCCCTTTTGAGGATGACCACGAAGGGATTCTGCACGAAATCAGCGCCCTGGGCGGCAAGTTCGACTTTCTCATCGGTGCCTGTGATTCCCGCCAGTGGCTGGACCGCTGCCGGTTTCTGCCCCTGGGGAAATACCACCACTGTGTGGCGGTCCCCCGGGACCATCCCCTGGCCGGGCGCAAACGCCTGACCATACAGGACCTGTATGGTCAGACGCTGATGATGGTACGCCGGGGGGATTCCCCTTCGGTGGACCAGGTGCGGAATGAGATCGAGCGCCACCCGGCCATTCACATTGAGGACACCCCGCAGTTCTACGACCTGGAGGTGTTCAACCGCTGCGTCCAGACCCGCCAGCTGCTGATGACCCTGGACTGCTGGGCAGAGGTGCATCCATCCCTGGTCACCTTGCCGGTGGACTGGGATTTCACCATTCCCTACGGCCTTTTGTACCAGCTGGACCCGGTGCCCGATGTAGCCCGGTTCGTGGAGCTGGCCGCAGCCCTGGCGCAGCCGTAATTTTGGTACACAGCACAAAGGAGCCGTCCCGGCCGGGACGGCTCCTTGCTGTTTGCGGGGTTATTCCACGCCAAAGGGGAACTCCTTCAGGTAGACGGCCGCGCTGCGGCTCATCTCCTTGCTGAAATCGCTGTTGTACTTGAAGGCGCAGAAGGGCGGGATCTTGGCGTCGAAGTCGTACTCGCCCCCGGCCCGGGCGGCAAAATCCGCCCGCAGTTCGTCCTCGGTGCGGTCCCGGTAGACGTTTTCGCACACAATGGCTTCCGGGGCAAACCGGGCGGGTTTCTTCCGGTCTTTCTGCTGCCGGGTGGGGCGGCCGAAGATCAGCATGGCCGCCGGCACCACATGAGGCGGCAGATGCAGGGCTTCCCGCATGGCCTCGCAGTTTTCCAGCACATCCCCGATATAGCAACTGCCGATGCCCAGGCTTTCGGCGGCGGTCACGGCGTTCTGGGCCGCAATGCAGCTGTCCGCCACGGCCAGCAGCAGGTCGCCGGGGCCGGGTTCCCGGATGTCCACCCCCGCCGCCCGGTAGGCCCGGGGCCAGCGGCGGCAGTCGGCCAGGAACACCAGGCACAGCGGCGCTTTGGTGATCATGGGCTGATGGTCGCACAGGTCGGCCAGGGTGGCCCGCAGAGCGGGGTCGGTGATGTCCAGGATGGTGTACAGCTGCTGGTTGCCCGCGGTGGGCGCCTGGAAGGCCGCTTCCAGAATGGCGGCCCGTTCTTCGGCGGTGACGGGCTCCTCGGTAAAGGCCCGCACGGATTTCCGGGCACGAAGCGCCTGCAGAATGGCGTTATCCATCATGGTCACACCTTTTTCAGCACATAGTCCTGGGTGCCCAGGCCGATCTTCTCGGCGTGGTCCAGGCACTCATGCCAGGTGGCGGCGGGGGTCACGTCGATGAAGTTGTCGCCGCAGCAGCTGAAGTTCTTGTCCGCCCGGTGTTCGGCCAGCAGGCTGTTGGGCAGGGGCTGGGCGGCCAGCACGGCGTCGGCGCAGGCGCGGTCCAGGGCCACCGGGTCAAAGCTGGCATACATGCCGATGTCCGGCACAATGGGGGCGTCGTTCTCACCGTGGCAGTCGCAGAAAGGCGAAACATCCATCACCAGGCTGATGTGGAAGTTGGGGCGCCCGTGGCAGACCGCCATGGCGTACTCGGCCATCTTGCAGTCCAGCAGGGCGTTGGCGTTGTCGTCCGGGGCATAGATAGCGTCAAAGTTGCACCGGCCGATGCAGCGGCCGCAGCCCTTGCACAGGTCCTGGTCGATGACCGCCTTGCCGGTGTCGTAGTGGATGGCGTCGGAGCCGCACTCCTTGGCGCACTGCTGGCAGTTGCGGCACAGACCCGGCTGCACCACCGGCTTGCCGGACTTGTGCTGTTCCATCTTGCCGGCGCGGGAGCCGCAGCCCATGCCCAGGTTCTTCAGCGCGCCGCCGAAGCCGGTAGACTCGTGGCCCTTGAAATGGTTCAGGGAGATGATGATGTCGGCGTCCATGATGGCCCGGCCGATCTTGGCAGTGGGGCAGTATTCGGCGTTGGGCACCGGCACCTCGATGTCATCGGTGCCGCGCAGGCCGTCACCGATGATGACCTGGCAGCCGGTGGTCATGGGCCAGAAGCCGTTTTCCTGGGCAGCACCCAGATGTTCCAGGGCGTTCTTGCGGCGGCCCGGGTACAGGGTGTTGCAGTCAGTCAAAAAGGGCAGGCCGCCCTGGGCCTTCACCACATCGGCCACCGTCTTGGCAAAGTTGGGGCGCAGGAAAGCCAGGTTGCCCGGCTCACCGAAGTGGATCTTGATGGCCACGAACTTGCCGTCCATGTCGATGCTGCCGATGCCGGCGGCCTTGATCAGGCGCTCCAGCTTTTCCTGCAGGTTGGTGCCCGCATGCACCCGGAAGTCGGTATAATACACGGTTGCTTTTTCCATGATAACACTGCCTTTCGAAACAGATTCCGAATCCAGGGGGTCTAATCCCCCATGGTATCATTATAAAACCGGCGCGCCGATTTTGCAAATTTCTGGAATTTTACATTTTAACGCGTGACAGACCGCATTGCATATGCTATACTGAAGAATACAATTTGATTACAAAAAGCCGGGCACGGCGGAAGATTTCTTCCGCCGCGCTTACTTTGAGCCTTGGAGGTGCTTTTCCACGCTATTCTCAATCAAAGGACTGCGCCGCGCCCTGGCCGGCGGTGCGGCGGTGTGCCTGCTGGCGTGCGCGATTCCCGTGCAGGCGCAGGCTGCCGACGATTTCGACTCCACCCTGGACGAGCTCAATGAGCTGCAGTCCCTGGCCGAAAGTTATGCCGACAAAAAAGGCAACGACACCGACCCCATCGAACTGATGCTGGCCTACACCCGCATGGGCGCCTACAACGATACGGTCTGGCAGTTGACCGCCGGTTCCAAAGACCCGGATTTCGAAACCTATGTGCTGGACAACAACAGCGAGCTGTCCGACCTGATGGGCATGGGCACGCTGACCCTGCCCAACGGGCAGGACATCGACTTCGGGCATCTGCTGGCCTCCATCAATCTGGTGTACCGGGGCGTTCCCATCACCGGCAGCTGGGGCGGCGACTGCATGGAGCTGGCCCAGCAGTACAGCGGGCAGGCTTCCGATGTGGACGGCTACATCACCCTGATGCAGGAATCCTTCGGGTCGGAGGGCGACGACAGCACCTTTGGCGCCCAGGACCTGCGGGCCGACCTGGACTCGGTGATCATCGGGTCCCAGCTCACCGCGGACACCAACCTGTCCGACCTCATCCGCAGCTACTACGCCGACCTGACCGACTATGACCGCGCCTACCAGTTCATTGCCCTGAGCTTCGGCAGCGTCAAGACCGGCGATACCACCGCTTTCCGGGATACGGTGTACAACACCCTGGTGTCCGACGCGGGCATGCAGCTGCTGCTGTACCTGAAAGGCATGTGGAGCGCCGACGGCTGGACCATCCAGAGTGACGCCGAGCCGGCCCTGCAGGGAGCCGCGTATGTCTTTGCCGATTATCTTTCCGCCACAGTCAACGGGGAGGATGTCAAATCCGACGGTTCCGCCCTCAAGGCCATGTCCGGGCAGTCCCTGGCCGATGCCCTGAATGCTTTGGGCGAAAGTGATGCCGCCAATGCCGCGCTGGGCGCCCTGAGCGGTGCCGCCGATGCCGCCAATTCCTCCTCGGGGGCGGTTTCCGACGCGCTGGACGAAGCCACTGCCAGCCTGAAATCCGGGTTCAATGCCCAGATCTTCCAGCTGATTCTGCTGGTCATTGCCGCTGCGGCTCTCTTCGGCATGATCGTGTTCCTGGTCCTCATGTCCAAGCAGACCAAGCCCCGCAGCCGCCGTCGCCGCTGAGCCAGGTAAACCAAATAATAAAAAAAGACCCGCCCTGCCACAAACGGCAGAGCGGGTTTTGTGTTTGTATCGGGACTCCGAAATCAGGCGGCTGCCGGCGCAGCGGGCGTCTTGAGGACGAAGGTCTGCACCAGCCAGATGATGAGCACCACAGCGCCCAGGGCGATGCGGTACCAGCCAAAGACGGTGAAGGTATGGCGCTTGACGTAATCCATCAGGAACCGGATGGCCAGCATGGACACCAGGAACGCCACCACGCAGCCCACCAGCAGCACAAGGATCTCGGCGCCGGTCAGGGCGTTGCCTTCCAGGAAGAACTTGACCAGTTTCAGGCCGCTGGCACCCGCCATGACCGGAATGGCCAGGAAGAAGGTGAACTGGGACGCGCAGGGACGGGACAGACCGCACAGCATACCGCCCAGGATGGTGGCGCCGCTGCGGGAAGTGCCGGGAATCATGGACAGCACCTGCCAGGCGCCCACCTGCAGAGCCTGCTTATAGCCGATATGGCTGAGCTTGGTGGTGCGCGGCGGACGGGGCCGGCGCTCGATGATAATGAAAGCGATGCCGTAAATGATCAGCATGGCCGCCACCGTGATGCTGTTGTACAGGTGGGCGTCCAGCCAGTCATCCAGCAGGAAGCCCAGCACTGCGGCGGGCAGGCAGGCCACGATGATCTTGCACCACAGCCGCACCACCGGCCAGCGGAAATGGCGGCCGAAACCGCTGTCCCGGCCGTTGTCCACGCAGAAAGGCCACAGCTTTTTAATGTAGAGCACCAGCACCGCCAGGATGGCACCCAGCTGGATGACCACCCGGAACATGGACATGAACGCTTCGCTGAACTGGAATTTCAGTACCTGTTCGGCCAGGATCATGTGTCCCGTGCTGGAGATGGGCAGCCATTCGGTCACGCCCTCGATCACGCCGTAGACCACGGCTTTCAATACTTCAATGAATAGCTCCATACTTCTATCCCCCTATTGTATCCCTTATCATACCACATTTTTATGCGTTTGGCACCCTGTTTTTTCACCTTTTACAAATAGCGTCCCGATTGACAGGCGCTGTATAATGAACACATAAGGAATCTTGAGGTGGAAAGTATGTACAAGACCGTGATCTTTGACCTGGACGGCACGCTGCTGAACACGCTGGACGACCTGGCCGACGCCGGCAACCGCCTGTGCGCCTTCCGGGGCTGGGAACAGCATTCCCGGGATGCTTACCGCTATTTTGTGGGCAACGGCATCCCCAAACTCATTGAACGCCTGGCACCGCCGGAACAGCGCACGCCGGAGATTCTGGCCGCCGCGCTGGACTGGTTCAAGGCCGATTACGGCGCCCACATGAAGGACAAGACCGCCCCCTACCCCGGCATTGAAACCATGCTGGCACACCTGCACGCCGCCGGGGTGCAGATGGCGGTGTTTTCCAACAAGGCAGACGCCCTGGCCAAAGCGGTGGTGGCCGATTACTTTGACACCTCCCTGTTTGCCGCGGTGCGGGGCCAGCGGCCCGAAGTGCCCACCAAGCCCGCCCCCGAAGGCACCCGCGCCCTGCTGGCCCAGCTGAACGCCGACCCGGCCGCGACCCTGTATGTGGGGGACAGCAACGTGGATATGCAGACCGCCAATAACGCCGGTCTGGACGGATGCGGCGCCCTGTGGGGGTTCCGCACCCGGGAAGAACTGGAGGAAGCCGGCGCCAAGTACCTGGCCGCCGACGCCGAACAACTGGAACAGGTCGTGCTGGGCAGCACCGGCCGCTGAAGGATGGAAAGGGGTACCACCATGATTGCACAACACTACGTCGATATGCTGGGCGGCAAATCGGTCATCCGGCAGCTGTCCGAATGGAGCACCGCCCGCGGGGCCGAGATCGGGTACGAGAACGTTTTTGATTATTCTCTGGGCAATCCCAGCGTTCCCTGCCCGCCCAAGTTCACCCAGACCATGCTGCGCCTGCTGCAGACCTGTGACCCGGTGACCCTGCACGGATACAGCCCCACGCTGACCATTCCTTCGGTGCGGGCCGCCGTGGCCGAAAATCTGCGCAGCCGTTTCGGGGTGCCTTACACCGCCGACCACATCTTCATGACCACCGGTGCCGCGGGGGCCCTGGCCCACGCCCTGCGCTGCGTGGGCGTACCGGGGCAGAACGTCATCACCTTTGCCCCCTTCTTCTCGGAGTACACCCCCTATGTGGAGGGCGCCGGCCTGACTCTGCGGGTGGTACCGCCCCGGGTGCAGGATTTCCAGATCGACTTTGACGCCCTGGAATCCATGCTGGACAAGGACACCGCGGCGGTGCTCATCAACACCCCCAACAATCCCTCCGGTGTGGCGTACAGCCCCGACACCCTGCGCAGCCTGGCCGATTGCCTGCAGGCCGCTTCGGCCAAATTCGGCCACCATATCTTCCTGATTTCCGACGAACCCTACCGGGAGATCGTCTTCGGCGGCGCCGCCCAGCAGCATCCCGCCGCCTACTATGCCGACACCCTGACCTGCTATTCCTTCAGCAAGAGCCTGTCCCTGCCCGGCGAGCGCATCGGCTATGTGGCCGCCAACCCGGCCTGCGAGAAAGCCGAGCTCATCGTGCCCATGTGCGGGCAGATCAGCCGCGGCACCGGCCACAACTGCCCGGCCAGCCTGATCCAGCTGGCCGTGGCCGAATGTCTGGACGTGACCAGTGATCTTTCGGTGTATGAGCGCAACATGGAGCTGATCTACGCTGAATTGCAGCGTCTGGGCTTCACGGTCCTCAAGCCGGGCGGCACCTTCTACATCTTCCCCAAGGCTCTGGAAGAAGACGCCACCGCGTTCTGCCGCAAGGCCCAGGCCTATGACCTGGCCCTGGTTCCCGGCGACGGTTTCGGCTGCCCGGGCTATTTCCGCATGGCCTACTGCATCGACACCGAAAAGGTGGAGCGCAGCTTCACCGCGCTGCGCCGCTTTGTGCGGGACTGCTACGGCCGCTGAGCCGGTAATTTCTGGCAGTCTGCGCCCATCCCTCCGCCGCCGCACATACTGTAACGGGGTCCCCATACCCTGCACCACGACAGCAAAGGGGAGATTTTCATGCCTACATCCAACCAGCCCGACCACCGTCCCCGCCGCACGACCCGGCCGCCGGTTTCACCTGCCGGACGGCGGGCAGCCGCACGCCGCGCCGCTGCCCGTCGCCGTCAGGCCCGGGTCCGGCTCGTCGTCTGCCTGGCTGCTTTCGCCCTGATTTGCGCAAGTGTTCTTTTGCTGCTGAACCGTCCCAAACCCGAAACTGCCCCCGCCGGCAATGCCGGGTCCGACGCAACGGTGGCCGCCGGGGCTGATGTTTCGGAGCCGGTGAGTGAAGCCACCCCTGACCCGGCCCAGGCCCGCATCGACGAGGCAACCAAACAGGCTTCGGCCAACACCACCGGCACGGCGCCCGCCGTCACCGACCCGGACACCTGGAACCAGCAGGGCAAGGACCTGATGGACCGGCTGTGCGCCGACCAGTTTTATATCGACGAGGGCATCGACATGACCGAGAAATCCGGTTTTCCCTACCTGATCGCGGTGAACCGGGCTGCCTCCACCGTCACCGTCTATACGCTGGACGAGGAAGGCCGCTACACCGTGCCGTATATGGCCATGGTATGCTCCGGCGGCGACGATACGCCTCTGGGCTTTTTTGCCACGCCGGTGGACTACCCGTGGCGGCTGCTCAGTGGCCCGTGCTATGGTCAGTACGCCACCCGCATCTGGGAGTCCTACCTCTTCCACAGCGTCCCCTATTACAGCCAGCACAAGGACGACCTGGAGTACGATGAGTACAACCAGCTGGGCACACCGGCTTCCCTGGGCTGCATCCGGCTGGCTGTGGCCGATGTGAAGTGGATCTACGACAACTGCGACCTGGGCACCCGGGTCATCATCTATGATGACGAGAGCAATCCCGGTCCCATGGGCAAGCCGGGCACCATCCACATTGACCCCGCCGATGAAACGCTGCGGGGCTGGGACCCCACCGACCCCGACCCGGAGAACCCCTGGGATGACCAGTACCTGAGCGGCACGGCCATCCGCAGCCAGGCCGCCTGGGATGAATGGAACGCCGCCCAGGCCGACGGCCGCTGGACCGGCAGCCTGACCCCCACCGACCTGCAGGGGTACAGCACCGATTCCAGCATCGTGGGCACCCGCGGATAAACACCAAAAACAAGCAGACAGTCTGAAAAAGGCTGTCTGCTTTTTTGGTTGTTTGTGTCAGCGTGAAGCTTTTCCTCACTATCGGAAAGCTTCTGGAGCGTCATTTTAATCCATTCCTTGCTCACCGGCCCCAGCCGGTGAGAAGGCCGTCGTAAGGTGGCCGCATCCCAGTGGGGCAAGGTTCTTCACCCAACCATTGGCCGCTGTTTGCGGCCGGGTGATAGAGGAATCAACACTTCGTGTTGTTTTTCCTATCGTGCCGGGCACGATAGGAAAAGCCGCAGCCCTGGTCGGCGTCCACCGCCTCGAAACGGTGGCACTTTTTCGCTTCCTCTTTGGTGTCAAAAAGGAAGGACACCCCGGCAGACTACCGTCCACCAAGTCAACCACCATTTGCCAAAAGGATACACAAGGGAGCCGTTTTACTGCATCGCCTTCCCCACAGCCGCCACAGCCGCCCGCAGGTCCCGGGCGTCGGGCTGGCCGGGGGCGCTGGCCGCGCCGCCCATGGCGCCAAAGCTGGCACACACACCAAACGCCCCGCCGCACAGCCGGGTCACAGCTCCCATGGCCCCCATGGCCATGGTGATGAGGGGCGTTTCCGGCCGCAGGGCCGCCGCCCGGGCGGTGGCTTCCAACAATCGGGCCGCATCCGCCGGGCATTGGGGCATCACGGCCAGCTTGGCCACATCCGCCCCGGCATCCGCCATGGACACCAGCAGGTCGGCCATGGCCTCGGTTTCGGGGGTCCTGGCAAAGTCGTGGCAGCTGAACACCACCGCCGCCCCCGCCTGATGGGCCGCATCCAGCAGCGTTTCCCGAAGGTGTTTTCCTACCGAAAATTCCACATCCAGCAGGTCAAACCCGCCGTTGGCTTCGTCACACAGACCGCGCAGCAGTGCCGCGTACGCTTCCGCCGTCAGGTCCGCAGGACCGCCCTCCCGGGCGGTGCGCACAGTGGCCAGGATGGCCCGCTTCGGTGCCGCCCGGCGCACCGCCGCCAGGGCCTGGGCCGCTGTCCGGGGCGTCAGGGTTTCCAGCGCGTCCAGCCGCACTTCCAGCAGGTCCGCCGCCTCGGCAGCCGTTATGGCCAGCCCGGCCAGTTCCGCCGCCGTGGGCGCCGTCAAAGGCACGATGACCTTGCAGCTGCCCGCCGTGGCCCGGCAGGGTGCCGCAAGCACCGTGCCCCATACCGCAACATCCCCCATGTTTTTCCTCCTTTACGCCTTCTTCTTGCGGTGCAGCCGCCCGCTCACCATACCCAGCAGCTTCTGGGCCATGCTGTACACTTCCCGGAAGTTCAGCGCACAGACCACTGCGGTGAGCAGCGTCACCGGCACCACCCAGTTTTCCACATAGAACAGCACCCCGATCTCCACCAGGATCAGACCCAGGTTCAGCAACATCCACTTGGGATGGAAATCGATATACAAAAGCCCCCGGGTGGAGTAGGCGCGCAGCAGGAACACCAGCAGCAGGGACAGGAAGCTGGCCGAAGTAGCCCCCACCGGGCCCATCCACCGGATGAACAGGTAGTTCAGCACCAGGTTCAGCAGAGCGCCGGCCAGCATGGTGTACAAAGAACTGGAAGACCTTTTGTACACAACGTACACGCTGTTCAGGAAGTTGTTCAGGCAGGTGCACATGGACGCCAGCACCAGGAAGGGCACGAACTGCCAGGCATCGTAATAGTCGGCCCGGAACAGGTGCATCATGGGCTGGCACAGCCAGATGATGCCCGCCGCGCAGCAGAACAGCACACTGGCATACACCCGGAACACCTTGCTGAAGAAGGCTTCCCGGTCTTCCTCCACCGTCACGGCGGAGAGCTGCCATGCCTCATAGAAGAACTGTCCCACAAAGGTGATGATCTGGGGCAGATAATATCCTGTACTGAGCAGGCCGACCCAGGCTTCGCTGCTGCGGCCCTCGTAACCGCCGCACATGGCCTGCACATAGAACTGGTCGGAGGCGTTGATGACCCAGAAGCTGATGGACGCCGGGATCATGGGCACGCAGTAGCGCAGCATCTCTTTCCAGAGCGAGGCGCTGAACTTGTGCAGATTGAAGAAGTGGCGGCATCCCCCGGCCAGGAACACAAAGATGGCCGAGCACATATCCGAGCAGAACAGCGCCAGCAGATAGCCGGTGGCCCCCATGTTGAACACGCTGAGGAACAGGAAATAGAAGCCCAGCAATGTCAGGGTAGTCAGCACACCGTCGATGGCCACCAGTCGGTTGCACATGCGGGCGCGGATGAACTGGGTACACAGGGTGCGCAGGCAGCTGGCCAGCACGCACATATACAGCAGCACCAGATAGGGCGCCGCATTGGGAATCATCCGCACCATCGGCCAGAACAGCACCATCAGCACAAACCCGGCCAGAATGGTGGCCAGGCCGTTCATGAAGACGCTGGATTTGTCTTTTGTCTTGTCCAGGCCAAAGCGGATGACCGCATAGCTCACGCCCAGGCTGACCACCGGGATGAGCAGATTGGTCACGCTCTGCATGAGCTTGATGACGCCCATAACGTCGGGGCTTTCCAGCGCGTAGGTCAGATAGGGCTGGATGAACAGGCTGACCAGTTTGGAGCTGAAGTTGGAGATGGCAAACAGCAGCGTGTTGCTGACCAGCATGGAATATTTCTTGTTGTCAGACAAAGGGCGGGCCTCCCTGCTTTTATATTTGATCAAGGTTGGATCATTCTATGCCGCGGCCGGGCACGGGGGTGCGCAGCAGCGCGCGGCGGGCTTTGTAATCGGGTAAAACCCGGCCCACCGCAGCCCAGAACGCCGGGCTGTGGTCGGGATGGGCGAAGTGGCAGAATTCATGCACCACCACATATTCCTGGGCGGCGTCCGGCATGGTGCACAACCGCAAAGAGAAAGCCAGGGTGCCGGTGCGCAGGCTGCAGGACCCCCACCGGGTGTGCATGTCCCGCACGGTCACCCGAGGCATCCGGCCGCCGGGGCAGGTGGCGGCGAACACCGGATAGTAGGCTTCGCACCAGGCCAGCATCCGGGCCAGGGCCTCGGCCTTGGAGGGCAGGGGCGTTTCTTCCTCCGCCCGGGTGCGCACCGCGGCCCGCTGCCGGGCCTGGCGGACCCAGTCGGCCCGGGACGCCACAAAGGCATCCACCGCCGAGGCCGGCACCCACGCCGCAGCCGAAGCCGCCACGCTGCCGTCCGCCCGCACCCGCAGGTTGATGTTTCGCACCCGCCGCCGGGTCAGGGTGTATTCCACCCCGCCGGCACTGCGCAGGGCGGTCTTTTCCCGGGCCATAGGCCTGTCCCTCCTTTCGACCGGTTTCTTCTCCGCCTATTGTACACGTTTTCACGCACAAAGGCAAATACCCCGCCGTTCTTTCGGCGGGCGGTCCTTTATGGTATAATATTGGGCAGAAATCCGGCGTCCCATCGCGGACGCCTGCCAAAAAAAGGAGAACTTTTACATATGGGTACCGAGATTCTGGACAACGGCACCCGGGTGCTCACGGCCCCCGGCGCGGCTTTCGGCACCGACGCCCTGCTGCTGGCCCGGTTTGCCCCGCCCCGCAGGGACGAGCAGGCCCTGGACCTGTGCAGCGGCTGCGGCATCGTGGCGCTGTGCTGGCACGATATGGGCCACCGGGGCTCCTGCACCGCTTTGGAGCTGGACCCGGCCGCCTCGTCCCTGTGCGGGGCGGCGGTGGCGGAAAACGGCCCCGACGCCGCCCACATCACCCCGGTCTGTGCCGACCTGCGGCAATTCTGCCTGCCGGGTCCGGAGCGTGGGCAGTTCGACCTGGTGGCTTGCAACCCGCCTTACTTTCACGGCGGCCCCCAGAGTCCTGCTGCCCGCCGTGCCACAGCCCGGCATGACGACACCTGCACCCTCACCGACCTGGCCGAATGTGCGGCCCGGGCGCTGCGCCACGGGGGACGCCTGGCCTTGTGCCAGCGGCCCGAACGCCTGGCCGAAGTCTGCGCCGTGCTGTCGGCGGCGGGGCTGGAACCCAAGCGGCTGGCTCTGGTGAAGAACAAGGGCGGCGACCGTCCCTGGCTGTTTCTGTTGCAGGCCCGCAAGGGCGGGCGGCCGGGGCTGGAATTTCTGCCCGATGTGCTCATTGAGAACGGTGCCGCCCTGTATGGAGCATCCCGCACAAAAACAGCGGAGTCCCTGTGAAATTTTTACATCTTTCTGCCCGAAAAGGGGGTTCTCACCCGGCGCCGGCTATGGTATGATGAAGGTATATCTGTTTTCGACAATTGCCGCTGCGGCGGCTCTTTTGCCCGAAAGGAGGCGCCTTCGTGGCGGCAATCATCCACACCGAAAAACTGCGCAAGGTCTACGCCGTCGGCAAGGAGCGGGTCATCGCGCTCAACGACGTGGACATCAGCATCGAAAAAGGGGAATTCTGCTGCATCGTCGGTCAGTCCGGCAGCGGCAAATCCACCCTGCTGAACCAGCTGGCGGGGCTGGAGAAACCCACAAAAGGCAAGGTGTTCATCGGCAAGCACGAGATCAGTGCCATGACCGAGGACGAGCTGGCCAAGTTCCGGCAGGCCCATCTGGGGTTCATTTTTCAGAGCTACAACCTGCTGCCCAGCATGACGGCGGCCGAAAACGTGGCCATGCCCCTGATGTTCAAGGGCATTCCGCCCAAGCAGCGGCTGGCCATGGCCCGCAAGGAGCTCAAGACCATGGGCCTGGGCGGGCGTGCGAACCATCTGCCCACTGAGATGAGCGGCGGCCAGCAGCAGCGCGTGGGCATTGCCCGCGCCTTTGTGGGCCGGCCCAAGGTCATTTTTGCGGACGAACCCACCGGCAACCTGGACTCCACCACCTCCAAACAGGTGCTGTACCGAATGCTGGAGCTCTCCAAGCAGGAGCAGATCACCTTTGTCATGGTCACCCATGAGCCGTCCCTGGCGGCCTGTGCGGACCGCATCATCACCATTCTGGACGGCAAGGTCCAGAGCAACGTCCGCCAGCCGGACGATGTGAAGCAACAACACCGCGACGAACTGTTCGCCTCCATCCGGGACAATCTGGAAATCGGCGGCGCTGCGGCCAAGGAATCATAAAACATCAGAGGAGGAACCATTCCCGTGAAACGATCTGTACTGAAACTGACGGCAAGCCTGTTGCTGGCCGCCGCCCTCTTTGTCGGACCTGTGACGGCCCCGGCCCTGGCGGAGGATACGACCTCGTCTTCGACCTCATCTTCCGCCCCCGAATCTTCCAGCAGCCAGCAGACGGCGCCGGAAGCCACCCCCGTTCCCCAGGTTCCCGGCACGGCCAACCCCACCGGCGGCGCCTATGTGGTGGCGGCCACCGTCACCGATGTGGCCGGCGGCGAAGTGTCCACTGTGGACTGGGGCGACAAGGTCAACATCGTTCTGAAGATCGTGGACCGCGCTTCGGCCAAGTTCAACGTCAAGCCGGAGGAAATTGCCGCCCGCATCAACTCCTCGGTGTTCACCTTCACCGGCACGGCGGAGATCGGCCAGTTCTATGAAGAAAACGACGACCCCACCGGCCAGAACGACCCCGCCTACAACTATTACAGCTATGTGCTGCTGTTCCGGGACGTGGTCTACAACGGCGGCGGCAACACCCTGCCCATCGACCTGAGCTATGTGGACAACGCCCTGCCCATGCAGCAGTTCTCGGTGACCATCGGCCAGTGCGTGGACGAAGACCCCAACGACCCCAGCAAGGCCCGGGCCCCCAGCCTGATCGTGCGGCAGTCCAGCTACGGCAATGAAACCATCACCGCCGGCAGCCCCTTCACCCTGTCCCTGACCGTCTACGCCGCCTCCGGCACCGAGAGCCTGTCCGACGTGGTGGCCTCGGTCACTCTGCCCGAAGGCGTCACCATGACCGGCGGCAGCCTGTCCACCTACATCGGCTCCATGAGCCCCAAATCCACCAAGGACGTGAGTTTCAGCCTGCAGGCCTCCGCAGGCTTTACCGGCGGCGTGGCCGACATCACCGTGAACCTGGTGGGTGCCGGTGCGCTGAGCGGCAATGCCGTCACCGGTTCCACCGTGATCTCGGTGCCCATCAGCCAGCCCGACCGCTTTGAGGTGGGCCAGCTGCAGATCAGCGATACCATCTATGTGGGCAACTCCACCAGCGTGACCCTGAATTTTGTGAACAAGGGCAAGAACCCCGTGGCCAACCTGGAAGCCACCATCTCCGGCGAAAACCTGGGCGCCGACATGACCCAGCAGTACATCGGCAACGTGAACGCCGGCACCGAGAACAGCGTCGACTTTGACCTGATGCCCACCCAGGCCGGCCCCATGAGCGGCACCATCACCCTGACCTATGAGGCCGAGGACGGCTCTCTCAAGACGGTGACCAAGGACTTTTCCGCCACCGTCATGGATATGCCCACTTACGATGATCCCAGCATGATGGACCCCGGCATGGACATGGCCCAGCCGTCCGCCGGGTTCCCGGTGTGGGGCATTGTGCTGATCCTGGTTGCCGTGGTGGCTGTGGTGGTCATTGTCGTGGTGGTCATCCGCAAGAAGAAGAAGGCGGCCGCCGTGGCCAGCCTGGAGGACGACGATGAAGATCTCTGATCAGGTGGCACTGGCCGCCAAGAACCTTTCCCGCCGCAAGGGGCGCACCGCGCTGACCGTCATCGGCGTGGTGGTGGGCACCTGCGCGGTCATCGTGATGATCAGTCTGGGCATTGCCCAGAACAAGGCCTATGACGAGATGCTCCAGAGCTGGGGCGACCTGACCCAGATCCAGGTCTACGGCGGTGGCGGCGGCATGGCCGTGTCCATTGGCGGAGTGACCTCTTCCTCGTCCAGCCCGGACCAGCCCGCCGTGCTCAACGATGAGGCCGTAGCCGGGTTCAAAAAGATGGACCATGTGGTGGCCGCCACCCCGTATTATGAGGGGTACAACCTGAACGGCCACATCAGCGCCGGGCGCAGCGACCGCTACCAGATGACCGGCTTGTACAACCTGTACGGCATCGACCCCGCAGCCATGGAGCCCATGGGCTTCACCCTCACTGACGGCAACTGGCTGTCCGACTCCACCTCCTACGGCAAGGACAAGATCCCGGTGCTGGTGGGGCCCAATACCGGCTATAACTTTGAGGATACCCGCCGCAGCTACAACAGCTCCAAGCGCTACCGCTGGACCGGCATGACCGACAATCTGGGCAACCCGGTGGAGCCTTTCGTGGACGTGAGCAAGGACAAAATGACCCTGACCCTGACCAACGGCGACACCGAAAATCCCAAGGAGGAAACCTGGGAGCTGGTGGTGGTGGGCACCATGGCCATGGACGAAAAGAACTACTGGACCCAGAGCGGCATCGTCCTTCGCCTGAAGGACATGAAAATGCTCATTGAGGAATCCAACAAGCTCAACAAAAACACCAACGATACCTCCACCACCCAGTACAATCAGGTCTATGTGAAGGTGGATGAGATCGACAACGTGGACGAGGTCAGCAACGAGATCAAGGAACAGGGCTTCGGCACCTACTCCATGTCCGACACCCGCAAGGAAATGCAGAAACAGGTGGCCCGCAACCAGCTGATGCTGGGCGGCCTGGCGGCCATCAGTCTGTTTGTGGCGGCGCTGAACATCGCCAACACCATGACCATGGCCATCTACGAGCGCACCCGGGAGATCGGCGTCATGAAGGTGCTGGGCTGTGAGTTGAGCAACATCCGGCGAATGTTCCTGATCGAAAGCGGCTTCATCGGGTTTATCGGCGGGGTCGTGGGCGCCATTTTAAGCGGCCTGGTCAGCCTGGTGCTGAACAACCTGACCCTCATTATGAGCCTGGTGATGATGCTTCTGCAAAGCATGGGCATCCAGGCCAACTTCGATATGTCCGCCCTGATGGGCAACAGCTACATGTACGGCGGCATGTCCACCGTCATCTCCATCATCCCGCCCTGGCTCATCGCCGCGGCGCTGGCCTTTGCCACCGTCATCGGCGTGCTGTCCGGCATCGCCCCGGCCAACCGGGCGGTGAAGATCAGCGCCCTGGAAGCCATCCGGCATGAGTAACTTCTCTGATACGCACAAAAGCGCCCCCGCCTGCACGGCGGGGGCGCTTTTTTCTTTTATTGTCCGGGAAATCACAGCTTAGAATTCACCCAGCAGAATATCCTTCATGGCGCGCTTGGGCACGCAGTAATCCCGGTTTTCGTCCAGATAATACCGCACGTCATCCCCCTGCATGGGCACCACACGGCTCTTGTGGGCCGGGTATCCCAGGGCCACCACACTGTGCAGCCGCAGACGGGTCTGCTTATCCAGGCCCAGCAGGGTCTTGATGGCGGGCCTGTCGATGGCGCCCATGATGCAGCTGCCCACACCGTGGCCCCAGGCCGCGGCGGTCAGGCTGCCCAGGGCAAGCCCCGCATCGGTATCGTTGACGCCGGGCAGGCTTTCATCCTGGAACACCGCGATGAAGGCGGTGGGGGTTTCCCCGGCCTTGGGCTGGCCTTGTTCCGGCGGCAGGAACGCCGCCCAGCGCACCAGACGGTTCATCTCGGCCACCACACTGGGGGTCTGGATCAGCACATATTTCAGCGTCTGGCGGTTGGCCCCGCAGCTGGCGATGCGCGCCGCCTCCAGCGCATCCCGCAGCACTGCATCGGGCACGGGTTTGGGAAGAAACCGCCGGTAGGTACGGCGGCCGCGCAGGAATTCCATCACATCTTGCATGGGCGAACATCTCCTTGTTACGTTTCTCGGGCCGCGCCCGTTTTTCTCGTTATTTTTATTATAACACAGCCGATTCAGGAATCAATGACCGTTTTGGTCCTTCCGATGCCCACCGCAGCGGAGGCGAGCTTTTTCCAGGTGTTGCAGCCGCAAACGCCGTCGGCACTCAGCCCGAAATTGCGCTGTGCCCCCTGCAAGGCGGTGAAAGTCTTGCTGCCGAAGACACCGTCCAGGGTGCCGGTGCTGTATCCCAGGGCGTTGAGGGCGTCCTGCAGGATCAGTACATAGGTGTTGCGGTCCCCCTTGCGGCAGGTGGGATACCCCGCCGTGGTGTTGGGGCAGGCCGGCTTGCCATACCGGCGGTCAAAATGGACCCAGGTGGGGGTCATGGACAGGGGTTCCACATAGCCCCACGCCCCGGTGGCAGTGGCCACGGCGTGAATCTTTTTGCGGTTGGCGGCGGTGGTGCTCTGCCCCACGTCAAAGGCCACCCCCGCATAATGCTGGCTGGTGGTGCCGTGACCGCCCTCCCAGATCCGCTTGAAGGCATATCCCACCGGGATGCCTGCACCGTAATCGCGGCGGGTCATGTTCCAGGCTTCCATGGCCGCAGTGGTGGTCCACAGCACCGCCGCCTTGGAGGAACCCCGGAACTCCCGCACCGTCAGGGTGTTGCCGTAGCTGTACGGCATGGGGTCGTTTTCGTTCAGGTCCTTGTAAATCAGAAACTTGTTGGCATACGCATCATACACAAACACTTTGGCCATGGCCGTTCCCTTCTTTCTGCGGCATTCAAAATTCCTGCGCCGCGTACGGAGCCGCCGCCGCACGCAGGCTCAGCCAGGTAGCGTCATCCACCACGCCCACGGGGTCCAGGCCCACCTTTTCCTGGTAGGCTTCCAGCACCGCCAGGGTCTGGGCGTCCAGCACCCCGGTTTCCTCCACAAAACTGTACCCGCAGTAGACGCTGCCCAGTACGTTCAGCCATTGCTGGACCTGCAGCACCGCCGGTCCGGCACTGCCGGCCGCCAGAGCCGCCCCGGGCCAGACACCCGCCGGTTCCGGCGCCGCTGCGGTGGGAGTCACGGTGTACAACGCCGCGGACGCCGCCGCAAAGCGCTGCCAGTCCGCCGCTGCCACCTGCCCCGTCACCGGCAGCCCCAGCAGCCGCTGGGCCGCCTGCACGGCCAGTACCACCGCCGCATTGAAAATATCGGTCTGGCCGGGCGACGGGATGTCCGGCAGCCACTGGGCCAGGAAGGTCATCATCTGGGACAGGACCAGCACCTCGGTACCCATATCGCCGGGCTGCAGGGTGCGGGCGGGTTCCGGCAGGGGCGAAAGCCGTACCACCGGCCCGCTGGCGGCCATGCGCATGGCGTTTTCGTAGATGCTCTTCCAGGTGGCCGGGCCCACGATGCCATCTACGGTCAGGCCCTCCTGCCGCTGCCAGGCCTTGACCGATTCGGTGGTGGCAGCGCCAAAGACGCCGTCCACCGCCACCGAGGGCACGCCGGCCCAGTATTCAGCGATAAGGCGCAGATAATACTGCAAGGCCCGCACCGGTGTACCCGTGCTGCCCTGGCGCAGGGTGGTAACGAACTGTCCCGGCTCCACCCCGGGGTCCACCAGTTTGTTGGCCACAGCGATGCCTACCTCGTTGAGTTTGGCCCAGGTGGTGCGCCCCACGATGCCGTCCGCCGTCAGGCCGAACAGGCTCTGGAAAGCCTTTACTGCCGCCGCAGTACCGGACCCGAAGCTCCCGTCCACCGTGACCGCCTGCAGAGAGATGTAATTATCCGCGGCAATGCGCAGCCAGAACTGGACCAGCCGCACATCATTGCCCTTGCTGCCGGTGCGCAGGGCGGTTCCGGGATAGGCCGTGCCGCCCATATCGCTCTGCACATCCACCCAGGCCAGGTAGAGGGCATCCCAGGTGGCCTGCCCCACCACACCGTCGGCGGTCAGGCCGTTCTCGGTCTGGAAGGCTTTCACCGATTTTTCGGTCCCGGCGCCGAAATTGCCGTCCACCGTCAGATCGGGAATGGCGGTATCGAATTCCGCCAGGGTGGACAGCCAGAACTGCACCAGCTCCACATAGGCACCGGTATCCCCCCGGCGCAGCACCACCCCGGGCCAGATGCCGCCGGTCACGGTCCCTGCCCAGCTTTCGCCTTCGCTGGTCAGCTGGGCCAGTTCCTTCACGCTGACGTAGATATAGCTGATTTTGTACCAGGTGGACCGGCCCACCACACCGTCGGCGGTCAGGGAGAAGTATTTCTGGAAAGCCTTGACGCAGCTTTCGGTGGCGGTGTCAAAGGTGCCGTTGACGGTGGGCTTGCCGAAAGCCGGATAATCCTTGGCAATGCGGTCCAGCTGCCGCTGGAGGATGCGCACCTCCGTTCCGGTGCTGCCCCGGCGCAGAGGACTGCCGGGGTAGCTTTCGGGGATGGCGGCAATATTGTTGCTGGTGACCAGGTTCACGTCATCGCCGTAATAGTAGCGCAAAATCTGCAGGGCGGTCTTGCCCTCGTTGGCCCGGTCCACCGTTCCCCACTGCTTCATCCCTTTGCAGCTCACCAGCTTGCCGTCGCAGTACTCGGTGAAGTACGGTTCGGCGTTGCCGGTACGGCGCACATAGGTGGAGAAAAGTTCCGCCGTCAGCCGTTCCATCACCGTATAGACGGTGCGTCCCTCGGTAAAAGACTGGTCCACGGCCGGGGACCCGGTGATGTTGAAACTATACCCCCGGCTGGGATACCATTCGGTCCAGATGCGGTTGAGGGCCAGGCTGATCTGGGCCAGGATGTTGGCCCGCAGGGCCTGTTCCGGCCAGGCGGGACGTTTTCTGCCACGCCAGTTTCGGTTGTTCTTCGCCCATCGGTATCCGCCCGCCTTCCCGCCGGACGTTTTTCTTTGTTTCCCAAATTTTCTGCCGCAATGCATAAGAAAAGCCCCGTGCAGATTTCTCTGCACGGGGCTTTCCCGTTCAGGCAGTCAAACCGCCTTGTTGTTGTGTTTCAACCGAATCTTACGCGTTGGCCGCGTCGTCCTCGTCGGGTTCCTGCTTATCCTTCATGCTCAGAACAGCGATCACGATCTGAATCACAGCGATGATCACCATGAGCAGGGTCCAGCGGTCCACGAAGACCATCGGGTTGCGCATGTTTTCGGTCAGGATGAAGACGATGATGGAGCCGATGCCCGGGATCAGGCTGACCAGACGCCAGAAGCCATGTTTCTTGACCTCATATTCAGTCTTGGTTTCGCCGGTGGTTTCATCCTCTTCTTCCTTACGCTTCTTGCCCAGATAACCGATCAGCAGCAGCACACTGCCCAGAGCGGTCAGGATGGTCAGGATCAGGTTCAGCAGAGCCCAGGCAGCGTTGCCGCTGGCCAGCGGGGTTTCTTCATCGCCGATGGTTTCTTCCTCACCAGCTTCGGGAGCCAGCGGGGTTTCCTCTTCCTGAATCTCTTCCTCAGCCGGAGCTTCCGCCTCTTCTTCCTCAGGCGCCGCGGTCACGGACGGGCCGGCCGGAGTCGTCGGAGTGGTGGGAGTGGTCGGGGTAGTGGGAGTAGTCGGAGCCGGGGTAGAAGGCGTGGTGGGAGCTTCACTCGGGGTGGGTTCAACGTCAGGACCAACTTCCTTGTAGTAGAAGGTGATGACATTATCGCCGGTACCGATGGTGATGCTCTGCGGGTTCTTGTCGCTGGTCATGGTGTAACCAGGAATGTTGATGGCGCTCTCGGTCACGATCGTACCGAAGGTCTGACCGTTCACGACCTTTGCACCATTCAGTTCACGGCCGGTGCCATCTTCCAGATAGCGGACCGTGTAGCTCAGGTCGGTGCGGATAGCGTAAGTGCAGACAAATGCATGTTCACTATCCTTTGTAACCTTAGTATCGGCCGGTGTCCAAACGCCATTGCTATAACCATTGTTGGGCTCGGTGCCAGGCAAGGTCACGGTTGCACTACCATCTTCAGATCTGTTGCCATTTTCGTCAATCAGAGTCAGATACGCAAACTTCTGGCCATTGCCGCCTTCGGTCCAGGTACCATTCACAACGTCGAAGGTAACCTTGACCTGATCCTTATCGGGGATACCATCCGGATCTTCTCCGTCATCGCCGCCGCCCTTTTCGTCCACAGCAAAGTGAGCGGTGAAAGTCAGGTCATTGCTGGTGGAAACCGCCTTAATGGCGTCCAGATTCCAATAGACCGTACCTTCATTGTCAGTCCAGCAATCAAAGGCATAGCCGTCATTTGCAGCCACCTGGACCGCCGCCACAGGGCTGACGGTGGGCTTTGCATTGCCGATATCCTCATACTTTTCGTAGGTGTCGCCGGTAACAGTGCCGTTGCCGCCGCTCACAAACTTGAAGATCGTCTGGTACTTGTCGGGAACATCATCACCCTCATCTTCCGGATCACCAGTGCTCGGGTCGCCCTTCACGTCCACATCAAAGTGGGCGGTGTAGGTGGTGTCAGCATACACACCTGTATCGGGATTGGTGCTCAGGTTTGCGACTGCGTCATCAGCACTCAGAGTAAGGGCTCTGGTGATCAAAACATCATCCTTATACCAGCCATCGAATGCATAACCGGGATTGGCCGTTGCCTTGGAACCAGTAATCTTGCTGTTGCTCAATACCTGATCTTGTTCCTGAGCAGGAGTCACACTACCGAAGTTTTCATTACCCTTCGCCACAATGTAGTTAACATTGTACGTCTGCTCTTCATCCACAACGTAGTTGTACACCACTGCGTCGCCGTTGCTCACGGTTTCGGGCAGGGACTCAACCTCTTCTCCGTTGATGGTGATCTTGTCCAGCTTCCAGCCGGTATAGGTCTTTGCCTCCACACCTTCAGTGCTCAGCGTATCGGGCTGCAGAACAGATACGGTTGCCGTCAGATCCTTATGGTCTGCCGTCTGGACGTTTTCGCCCAGCTTGTAGTCCACAGTGGCCTTCAGGTCCTTGGATTTTTGAGTCAGCGTTACGGTAACAGTAGCATTGCCGGGGACATTATCCAGTGTCCAGTTAGCCTGTTCCCCTTTAATATCCAACTTTGCCTGCTTACCGGTGCCATCCTCTGCCGTTGTGGGGCCCTCCATACTCGACTGCACCGATACTGTATACCCTGCAAGCTTGTCGTCCTTCAAAGTGAGCTGAATATCAGCACAATTCAATGCGGCATAAGTATAATTGATGGTATATACATTGTTGCCGTAAATAGCTTCAAAGTTATCTGTACCACCGCCATCCGTCCAGTTGGTAGGCGTATTCAGATAATCGCTCGCTGCCACTCGTTGCAGCTCTTCATTAACATTCTGTACCTTTACTTCCACAGTAATGGTACTTCCTGTCTTTGCCCATTGGGCAACCAAAGTGATATTTTGGGTGACATCAATTGTTGCTTCAGGCTTAAGCAATTCACCGCTGCCATTTATTTTCCAGCCAAGGAATGTATAATTTTCTTTACTGGGGCTCTTGTTGGAAATGGTATAATTGCCAATGGGTACGGTATTAGACGCTGGCACCTCACCTAACTTACCGCCATTAGCATCATAGGTAACCGTAACCTGCGCCGGCACATAACGTCCATAGAAATCGTATAATTTGCCGCTCTCGACCTTGTCCGGCACCTTAAAATCGTCTTCACTCGCAAGATTCTTACATTCAGAATCCGTGTACCAGCCGTCAAATTTGTACAGAACGCCTCCTTCATTCTTTTCAGCCGGCACCTTATTACTATCCGGCTGAGGGATCGTAGCAGGTGCAGTGAGCATGGCGGTCTGGACGGAAGCACCATACTCGCTTGCATTGGGTTGCTTAACATAGAAATTATAACTGAACTTGTTGGGCGTAGATACGGTGACATTCATATCAACGTGATAGCATTTTGCCGTATCCACCAAGTCCTCGCCCTGGGTATCCGGTTTATCAACGTTAAAGCCCGGTGCACCTTCTGCATATCCGATTTTATAGTAACTATACGAAATTTCAACGTCATCTGCCGCCACTTCGTAAATCTGTGCAATTTTGCGTTTTATTTCGTCATCGTTCGGCGACTGAACGATTCGATCAGCCACTCCTTCAGTAATATGTTGTCCAGCAGGCAGATAGAGGTTTTTTACATCAATCACACCAGTTCCGACGAAGAAGAATGCCTCGTCTTCCGTGCTTGTCACACTACTATTGGGGCGTACCGCATAGAAATAGGCTGTAGCATACCCTTCTTCACCATTTTGGACATTAACCGTAAACGTTTCGCTCTTTGACGCCCACGAATCGTCATGCCAAGTATGTGTTACCGTAGCGGTGCCTGCACTTTTCCCTTTGATAGTTGCAGCACTGCCTGACCCCTTGAGCGTAATATAACTACTACCAGAGGCTATCTCCCAACTATCCCACTTGCCGCCGCTAGTTCCTACGATCTGAAGAGTTGCCCCCACAAGAATGGTATACTCATTACCGGTAGAAAGGGTAACCGGCGTTGCTGCATCAGCATCTTCTGCCGAACCGTCAAGTTCGTTGGATACCAACGAATCAGACATTCCATTAGATGCAGAAGTTGCATCAGTATCAGCCGTAGTCGCCACGACAAAGGGGCTGAAAGACTTGACGGTGAAGGTAATGTTGCTGCCGTCCTCAGCGAAAATACCAGTATCGTAAGAGCTATCCGCATTGGCATGGATAGCATTGACGAGTTCGCCTTCACCGGGCTGCAGAGATACACCGGACAGAACCACCGTAGCGGTCTGGCCTTCCGGAAGGGTATAGGTGCTGCCATCCGTGTTCACCAGGCTGATTTCGTACGCTTCGATGTTCTTGATCTCAGCGCCATTCGTTGCCTCGGCCAAGGCCTGGAGCGCGTAGTCCTCAATATTCTCGCCCAGAGCTTCCATCTTTACGGTAACGCCTTTGGGCACAGTTGCAGTAACAGTCGCAGTGGCAGAGCCGGCAGTGCCGGTCAGGGTCTGCTCCGCAGTTTCCGGAGTGGCAGCCTCATAGTAGACCACCACCGTGTTGGGGGCAGTCTGCTCATTTTCCACGCCCTCTGCCAGAGTAACGGCAGCAGGAGCGGTGCTGGGGTCAATCAGCTCCAGTTCGGTGGGCTGATCGGCGCACAGGGTGTAACCCGGCACCTCGTGAGCCTCAATAGCGATAGTATCACCCACAGCAGCCTCACCGGTGGTTTCCGGATAAACGGCCTCGCCGGTCGCCTTATCCAGATACTTCACGGTGTAGCTCACCTTCACCGGCTCTTCACTGGGAACCGGGCTCACGCTGGGCGCAGGAGCCGGACCGGCTTCTTCCAGCCCATTGGCCGGAGCCTGCGGTGCTTCCTGCGCTTCGTTGGAGGCATCACTGGGAACCGGAGTCTCAACGGCTTCAGGAGCCGGAGTCTCAACGGCTTCAGGAGCCGGAGT
>CALESJ010000044.1 GCA_937907025.1 uncultured Faecalibacterium sp. | reverse complement strand
GTGGTCATTACCGAGATCGGCGGCACCACCGGCGACATCGAGAGCCAGCCTTTCCTGGAGGCCATCCGTCAGGTGGGCCTGGAGCAGGGTCTGGAGAACTGCTGCTATATCCATGTGGTGCTGGTACCGTACATTTCCGGCTCCAACGAATACAAGTCCAAGCCGGCGCAGCATTCCTGCAAGGAGCTGCAGGGCATGGGCATCATCCCCAATGTGATCGTGCTGCGCGCCGATGGCAGCGTGGGTTCCGACATCAAGCGCAAGATCAGCATGTTCTGCAACGTGCGTCCCGACTGCGTCATTGAGAACCTGACCATGCCCAGCCTGTACGAGTGCCCCCTGATGCTGGAAGCCGCCGGCCTGACCAACGTGGTCTGCCGCCAGCTGCATCTGGACACCCCGCCGTCCGACCTGACCGAGTGGAAGGAACTGATCTCCCGCATCGCCACCCGCAGCCGGAACTGCACCATCGCTCTGGTGGGCAAGTACGTCAAATTGCATGATGCCTACCTAAGCGTGATGGAAAGCCTGTACCATGCCGGCTTTGAGAACGAGAGCAAGGTGGACATCCGCTGGGTGGACAGCGAGCTGCTGGTGGACCAGGAGCGCTGCGCCGAGGAACTGGCCGACGTGGACGGTATCATCCTGCCCGGCGGTTTCGGTGACCGCGGCATTGAGGGCATGATCCAGGCCGAGCAGTATGCCCGTGAGCAGAATATCCCCTACTTCGGTATCTGCCTGGGTATGCAGATCATGGTCATGGAGTTTGCCCGCAATGTGCTGGGCTACGCCGACGCCAATTCCAGCGAGTTCACCCCCGACGGCGCCCACAACGTCATTGCACTGATGCCGGACCAGCAGGGCAACATTCCCAAGGGCGGCACCATGCGTCTGGGCAAGTATCCCTGCGTGATCACCGAAGGCACCCACATGTTTGAGAGCTACGGCAAGCGGGAGATCGATGAGCGCCATCGTCACCGCTACGAATTCAACAACGACTACCGCACCGAGATGCAGGAAAAGGGCCTGGTCATCGCCGGCACCAGCCCGGACGGCCGTCTGGTGGAAGCCGTGGAGCTGCCGGATCGTGATTTCCACATCGGTGTGCAGTTCCATCCCGAATTCAAGAGCCGTCCCAACCGCGCTCATCCTCTGTTCAAGAGCTTTATCGCCGCTTCCCTGAAGTATCAGCAGGAGCGCACCCAGCGCGAACACAGCCAGATGGTTCACGAATAAGAGAAAATAGAAAGGCGGATACCCTGACTGTGGGTATCCGTCTTTTTTGTGTTTTGCCATTCAAAAAGGGCCTGCCTTCCCGCAAGTACGGGAAAGCAAGCCCTTGCCTTTTATGAATGGAAACGCTCAGCGACGCCCGGCACCGCCGCCGCGGAACGAACCGCCGCCGCTGTGGAAACCACCGCCCGGGCGCCCGGCACCACCACCGTGGAAACCGCCGCCACCGCCATGGAAACCACCACCGCCGAAGCCGCCCGGACCGCGGGGCGGGCGGGGACCACGGGGCGGACGGGGAGGCCGCGGACCCCGGGGACGGCCGAAGCCGCCGAACCAGATGAAGGTGGGGCCACGATACCCACCGTATCCGCCATACCGGCGGCGCGGCGTGGCCAGCATCACCACGACCACCAGCAGAACCGCCACCAGCACCAGGATACCGGCAAAGGAAACACCGCCCCGGTCATCCCGCGGCGGGGCCGCCTGGGCCGTATTGCCGCCCGTGACCGCCGCCGGGATGTTGCCCGCCGCGGCATCGTCCAAATCAAAGGTCAGGCCGTAGATGTTGCACAGCTTTTCGGCCATGGCATACACAGTTTCCCGCGTGCCGGTGTCATAATCCTTGTTGACCCAGTTGGGTTCCATATCCTCGTTGAGGATGGTTTGCAGCATCTGCACGGTAAACTGGGTTTCCAGCCCGGCGCCGCACATGGCGTGGTAGTTGTCCTCACCGGGGGCCAGCAGCAGAACAATGCCGTTGTCCTTGTCGGCATCGCCCAGGCCCCAGTCATTGGCCAGCTCATAAGTATAGCCTTCCATCGTGTAGTTGCCGATGGTATCCACGGTGTACACGCCGATCTGGGCGCCGCAGGTGTTCTGCAGGGCCGTGCTGATGTTGGTGACGTAGGTTTCGGTTTCTTTGGACAGGATATCCGCATTATCAATGACGGCCTTGTCCGGGTCCGCCTGGGGCGCCGCAAAAGCGGGCATGGCGCAGGCGGCACACAGTACCGCAGCCGTCACAAAGCTGACGGCACGCGGCAGCATAACATGTTTTTGCATGGTGTCAACTCTCCCCTCTTCAGTTGGAGGCGGTGTCGGTGGGGACAAACAGCTCGGCGCGGCCCACGCCCCACAGCCCGCCGATGAGATTGCCCGGGAAGGAAGCCGTGGTACGGTTGTACGCTTCCGCTGCCGGGTTGTAATCATTGGCGGCAGCCCGTTCCACCAGGGCCTGGCGGGAGGTAAACTCCGAATACAGGGCGTCCAGCTGGTTGCGCTGGTCGCTGTCGGCCTTCAGGCTGGCGGCAGTGTAGGTGTCCCCCACCGCCGCATACAGCGCCTGGTTGGCCGCATACTGGGCGGCAGGCTGCACCGGGGCGGCGTTCCAGCCGTCCAGTGCGGTGTTGGCCTGGGTCACGGTGGGATCCTCCTCCCCCAGGATCCGGCCGGACAGCCGGATCAGGCTGGCCGCCGCGTCCGCCTGGGCGGCCAGGTCGGTCTGGATGCCGTCGCCGTATTCATTGGTAGCGGTGGTGTACAGCGACTGTACCCCGGCATATTTTCCTTTCAGTTTCAGGCCGCCGATGCCGAACACCGACACCAGCGCCAGCACCACCAGGACCAGCGCCGCTGTGGGTTTGCGCCGGGCCGGAGCGGGCAGTTTGCTTTCCGCTTCGCCCAGCACTTCCAGCTGCGGGCCCTGAATGGTGAATGTTTCCTGTTGTTGCAGTTGCATGGTGACCTCTTTGATGCAAAAGGCGGGGAATTTACTTGTTCACTTCCAGCAGCTTGGCCCGCAGTTCCCCTTCGATGCGGCCCAGCTCCACCTCGGCGGCGGCGCGCTTGGCCTTGCCGTCGGCGCGGATCTTGTTCAGTTCGTCCAGGGTGGAGATCAGTTCCTGGTTGGTCTGCTTGAGGGTTTCCAGGTCCACCACACCCCGCTCGGACTCCTTGGCAATATCAATGGTGCCCTGCTTGAGGGTGGCGGCGTTCTTGCGCAGCAGCTCATTGGTGGCGTCGGTGACGGCGCGCTCGGCCTCCATGGCCTGCTGGCTGTGGGCCATACCCAGGGCCAGCACCATCTGGTTCTTCCACAGGGGGATGGTGTTGATGATGGTGGTCTGGATCTTTTCCGCCATCATGGTGTCGTTGGACTGGATCAGCCGGATCTGGGGACCCATCTGGATGGAGATGTTGCGGGTCAGTTCCAGGTCATACAGCTTCTTTTCAAACCGGTCGCACATGTCGGCCAGGTCCCGGGCGGCCTGGGCATCCTCCGGCAGCTGGGAGCGCTGGGCCTTTTCCTGGGCGGCTTTCAGCTCGTTGGCACGCACATCTTCCAGCTTTTTGCGGCCGGCCAGGATGTACATAGTCAGTTCCTTGAAGTACACCAGGTTCAGCTGGTACATCTTGTCCAGCATGGTGATATCCTTCATCAGGGTCACCTGATGGTCTTCCAACTTGGCCTTGATGCGCTCCACGTTCACATCGGCCTTCTCGTACTTGGTCTTCAGGTTGGCAATGTTGGTCTGCTGCCGCTTGAAGAAGCCGAAAATGCCCTTGGATTCCTCGGTGGCGTCAAAGCCCTGCAGCTCCCCGATGAGCTCGGTGATGAGCTGGCCGGTTTCTCCCATATCCTTGGTCTTGACCTTGGACAGGGCGGTGTCGGAGAAGTCACTGAGTTTCTTCTGGCTGGCGGCACCGTACTGCAGCACCATCTGGGAGTTGGTAATGTCGATCTTCTTGGCGAAATCCTCCACCATCTGCTGTTCTTCGGGGGTCAGCGGGGTGTCTTCCACCTTGACGGGGGCTTCCTTCTTGGCTTCCTCCACGACCTTGGCGTCGGCTTCGGGGTCCAGGGTCAGGCTGGGAGAAGCCGGGGCCGCATCCAGAGTCAGGCTGGGGGCGGCGGGCGTATTCAGGTCAAATTCCGGGGTGGTATTTTCTGCCATAAGGGATCAATCCTTTCTTGTATTTTCAGGCGTATTCGCGTTGTTTCGCTTTATTGTGCCAGGTTCTGGCTTTTCAGAATGCCTTCCAGCACCTCGATGTCGGTGCTGATATCCAGCGCTTCCGCCGAATACAGGGCATCCAGCTGGTTTTCAAAGGCCTGGGCAATGGTGCCGGCGGTGGCGTTGACCTCGCTGCGCACCTGCCCGGCATTGCCGCCCTGCACCGTCTGCATCCGGGCGTAGGCCGCCATGATCTTGACGGCTTCCGGCAGATAGTACCGGGCAAACCGGTCCACCTGGGGTGCCTTTTTGGGGTCGTGCTCGATTTCGGCCACGATGGCGCGGCCGGCCTTTTCCATCCGGTCCAGCTGGCGGGACAAATCCGCATCCGGGATGGCCCGGTTCAGCTCTGCCAGGGCGTCCAGATTCTGGGCAATGCCCTTCAGCATGGCGTCGGTGTCCTCGCTGCCGGTGGAGAAAGGCACTTCCCGCCGGATGATACGGGTGGGGCACAGCCGCGCCGCCACCAGATACACCGCTGCGCTCAGGACCACTGTGACCAGCAACCCCCACAGGGTATATACAGGCAGAATCAACGCGGCGACCGGCCAGACCAGAGCCGCCAGATACAGCGGCAGCACCGGACGGCGGCGCACTTCTTCCCATTTGTTCATCGGCGTTCCTCCCCAGGGTGATGATAGCTTCATTATAATGCAAAGGCAGGCGCTATGCAAACCGAAACGGGCGTGTGCATGCAAAGTTTTCGGTTTGTTTACAGTTTGGTCACAGCCGGGCGGGCAGGTAGGGGCCCAGAGCCTGGCCCCAGACCTCCTGCAGCCGGGAAAGGCGGAAAGAGGCGTTGGCCGGGCTGGTGGAGGGCAGACCCACGCAGTCCAGACCGGTGGACGCCTGGGCATACTTGCGGTACAGCCGGGCGGAAGTGCTGCCGTTGCAGACCACCCGCTCCACCCCCAGCCGGGCGATAAGGTCGGCCAGGGCGTTGGGTTCCACATTCCGGATGGAGGCATCCGAGGCGCCGATGATGTCACAGCTGCGGATGACATCCCAGATGGCTAATCCGTTTTGTATAATCATCTGTCTTTTTGCCGGAATGTCATCATGTTCCGGTACCGGGCTGCCGGTGAGGGCGGCCATCATGGGCCAGAACCGGTTCTGGGGGTGCCCATAATAGAAGCCCTGTTCCCGGCTTTTGGGGCTGGGAAAACTGCCCAGGATCAACACCCGGGCATGATCGCCGTGCAGCGGCGGCAGACCCGGCCCCACATGGGTATACTCAGCCATGGACCGGCGCCTCCCCGAAAGCCTGGGGCCACAGCTCCCGGCACAGGGCTTCCAGACCGCCCTGGTCCGCCGGGGCACACAGGCGGGCAGCCGCCGCTTTGGCGGCCTCGCTGCCGTTTTCCACAGCCACTCCCAGCCCGGCGGCCTGCAGCATGCCGACGTCGTTATCGCCGTCCCCCACCGCCACGCAGTCGGCGGCAGTCAGGCCCAGCGTTTCCAGCAGGGCGGTCAGGGCGTGGCCCTTGTCCACCTCCGGCGGCAGAATATCACAGGCGGTATCGCCGTCAAACAGGAAGCGTAACCCCAGATACCCGTACTTTTCCTGGAAGCGGTCGGCAGCCTCCCGGGGGAGCCAGCCGAAGGCCGTAAAGGGCATGTCGATGAGGTGGCGGTCCTGGTCCATGCCGTCCTTGAGGTCGATGCCGATCTTGTGGGTACGGCTCCATTCCAGGAACTCCTCGTATCCCAGATAGGCATAGCTGCCATCGGAGAAGATGAACCGCAGGGGGTATTCGTAATTTTCACAGAAATCCACCAGGGCGTACATCTGTTCGGAGGTCATACGCACCTCCTGCAGCCGGATCCCCTTGGCGTCCTGCACATCGGCTCCCGCCGAGCAGATCCAGTAATCCGGGCGGATGCCGTTGAGCAGCTCCTTGGGCACGCTGACCCGGCCGCGGCCGGTGGCGATGGCCACCTTGACACCGGCTTTCTGCACGGCGGTGACCGCTCTGGCGGTAGCCCGGGGCACACAGTTGCAGCTGCGGGGGCGCAGAGTGCCGTCAATATCCAGCACAAACAAACGATAGGACATACTTGTACCTTCCCTTCTATCTTCGGTGACCTATGTGGCTATTATACAGGAAAAACCCCGGCAAAGTCTAGCGCCCCGGCCACAGGCATATGCTGGACCGAGAGCAACACACCGGGGAGGGATAAGCATGGGGGACGGGCTGGATCTTTCGCGGGGACGGCACAGCCGGAAACGCCGCCGGCGCCGACTGGCCATGTTGGCAGCGATGGTCCTGCTGGGGGCCGCTGTCTGGGGGCTGCGGGCACGCCTGGGCCCGGTGTGGGCGGTGCTGGCCCGGATACCGGAACAGACAGACGCCCTGCTGGCCGAGCATTTTGTGCCCGGCTACACCCGACGGATGCAGGAACTGCGCAGCCGCAACCGGGCGCTGCACACCGAGCTGGCGGCCACGGCCGGGTTGGAAGCGGAGAACGAAGCGCTGCGGGCGCTGCTGGAAAGTCCCGCCGCCCCGCAATCCACCGGCTGGCAGCCGGTGCGGGTGGTGGCCCGCAGCCCGGACGGCGGCATCACGCTGGCCGGGCAGCTGGCCCCCGGGACCCCGGTCCTGGACGAGGAAGGCCGCCTGGCCGGGATGGTGAGCGGCAACACCACCACCGGCAGTGCGGTGGACCCGGTGGGGCGGGGGCTGGGCGAAGCCGCCGTCCTGGCCGGGGACGGCTGCGGGGTGGTACAGCGCCGCGGTTCCGGGCTGGTACTGACCGGCCTGCCCCGGCACAGCGGCCTGGAACCGGGAGCTGTGGCAGCCACCGCCGACGGGGTGTGGGTGGGCACGCTGGCCGAAGCCCCCACTGCCGACGCCACCGGGTTGACCGAGCAGGCTCCCTTGCAGGACACAGGCAGCACGGCGGGGGCGGTCTTTTTTGTGCCGGGCGGGTAAGGTTGCATTCCTGACATCCGCTGTGTATAATAACTGGCAGAAGGCTGGGTGAGAATCATGAGCAAACGGCGCAGAACGACGCCAAGCAAAAAAAGGCTGACCGCACTGCTGGTGGTGGGCGGGGCGGTGTTTGTGTTGTTTGCGGTGCGGCTTTTCTGGATGCAGTTCGTGATGGCCGACCATTACGCCCAGAAGGTGGCGGAAGCCAGCCAGACCAGTTACAGCGTGGAGCTGCCCGCGGCGCGGGGGGACATCGTGGACCGGAACGGCGCGGTGCTGGCCCGGGACGATACGGTGTACAACCTGAATCTTTGTCTTCCGGCCCCGGAAGGCACCGACTTACAGCAGACATTGACGATTCTGCGGGACTATCAACTGACCGACGAAAGCGGCGAGGATGTGGAAACACAGCTCGCCGCCTTTTTTTCTGCCGCCAGCGCCGGGGAGCTGACTGTGGCCACAGGACTGGACAGCACCCAGGCAGCTGCCCTGTATGCCGCCGGTCTGCCCCAGAGCGGGGCGGTGCGGCTGGTGGCCCGGGGGACCCGGACCTGGCCGGACGGGACCCTGCTGCCCCACGCCCTGGGGGATACCGGGCCCATCACCACCGAGCAATGGCAGGCCGGGGACTACGCTCTGCGGGAGGCCGGGGTGGCCATGAACGCCGAGATCGGTCAGAGCGGTCTGGAGCAGGTGTATGATGCCCTGCTGCGGGGGCAGAGCGGGCGCATCCGGGTGTCGGCGGGGTTTGACGGCACCCGCACCGAAACCCTGGCCGAGTCCCCGCAGCCGGGCGCCACGCTGGTCCTGACCCTGGACAGCGCGCTGCAAAAGACGGTGCAAACCGCATTGCAGGACCGGATCCAGACTTTGCAGACCACCGCCGGGGCGGGGTCCGGCCGGGAATGCAATGCCGGAGCCGCCGTGGTGGTGGATGTGACCGACGGCGGCGTGCTGGCAGCGGCCAGCTGGCCCGGCTATGACCTGAACACCTGGCGCAGCGACTACGCCGCCCTGGCGGCGGACAGCGGCGCTCCCCTGCTGGACCGGGTGTGTGCCGGGCTGTACGCGCCGGGGTCGGCGTTCAAGCCCGCCGTGGCGGCCAGTGCCCTGGCGGCTGGGCTCATTACGGTACAGGACACGGTGAACTGCACCGGGCGGTATCTGTATTACAGCGGCTACCAGCCGGGATGCCTGCAGCTGGGGCACAGCGGCCCGGTCAGTCTGCTGACGGCCTTACAGCACAGCTGCAATATCTATTTTTATGACGTGGGCCGCCGTCTGGGGGCGGATGCCTTTTCCGCCACCGCCCAACTGCTAGGGCTGGCCGCCGACACCGGGGCCGAGCTGCCCGCGGCGGCGGGGCGGCTGACCTGGACTTCCGACGGGAACTACCAGGACGGACTGGCCCTGCAGGCAGCCATCGGCCAGGGCAACACCGCCGTAACGCCCCTGCAGCTGGCGGCCTACGCGGCGGCACTGGCCGATGACGGACAGCGTCCCGCCCTGCACTTTGCCGACCGGGCCGTGGACGCCGCCGGGCAGACCGTCTGGCAGTTCGAGCCTTACACCATAGCCGAAGCCCCGGGCGGCGAAGCAGTGTTCGCCCCCATCCGGGAGGGGATGGTGCGCATGTCCCAGACCCTTTCGGCCCTGCGGGAAGCCCCGGTGACCCTGGCCTGCAAGACCGGCAGCCCCCAGCGGCCCGAGCACATGGCGGGCGGCAGCTACTACACCAACACGGTGCTCATCGGGTACTTTCCGGCCGAATCGCCCCGTTATGCGGTGGCCGTTGTGCTGGAATACGGAGGCGGCGGCGCCAATGCGGCCCCCATCATGCGGGCCATTGCCGACGCTTTATTTGGGTAAAGTGCAACAAACAGAATCCATCATTTTGTACAAAAGTTAACGCGCCGCCGTGCAGAAGCAGGGCGGCGCGCCGTGATTGTGTGCAAAAAAATTGTCCAATTTTTATCAAAAAAACAGTTGTCGGGGGTCTTGTCTTGTGCTAGAATAATAAAGGATACCCCCATGTATAGTGAAATACTGACCTATACAGGGGGAGGTATCCACTGCATCATTTCCACAAAAACGACCGGAGGCCCGCTGACGTGAACGCACAAACCATCATGATCTGTTCCGGCAAGGGCGGGACCGGCAAAAGCACGACCTCTGTCCTGTTGGGCGCCGAGCTGGCACGGCAGGGGCGACGGGTGCTGCTGATTGAGCTGGATTCCGGCCTGCGCAGCGTGGATCTGATCGCAGGCGTATACGGCAAGACCGTGTACGATATTGAGGACGTGCTGTGCGGCCGCTGCCAGGGCGATAAGGCCATTGTGCAGAGCCCCATCTATCCGGGGCTGTCGGTCATCAGCGCACCGTATGAGGGCGGCGAGGTCCGCCCTGCGCCGCTGGCCTCCCTGATCCTGGCCATGCGCGGCTACTTTGATTTTATCCTGTTTGATACCGCCGCAGGTATGGGGGCGCCGTTCCAGGCTGCCGCCCAACTGGCGGAGCAGGCCTTGATCGTGCTGACGCCCGACCCGGTGGCCCTGCGCGACGGGCGCATCGTGGCCGATGCCTTGATTGCCGCAGGTCATCCCCAGGACAATGTACGCCTGGTCATGAACCGGGTGAACCACCGCAGTTTCGCCCGTGGGGCACCGGTGTTTGACCTGGACGAGTGCATTGACACGGTGGGCGTGCGGCTGCTGGCCGTGATTCCCGAAAGCCGGGAACTGCAGCTGGCCGGGGCCCAGGGGGAGGCATTGCCTGAGGGCTGTGCCGCCCAGAAAGCCGGGGCCGCCATGGCGGGCCGCATTCTGGGAAAGCGGATTCCATTGACCTATACCGGCTGACCGCCTTTGGGGCAGATCACCGTATGATACTGATAAGTTGTTCATCATGCCGTCGGCATGAGGGAAGCGGGGTTTTTTATGACGATTGCATTGGTTGCACATGATGCCAAAAAGGAACTGATGGTCCAGTTCTGCATTGCCTACCGCAGTATTCTGGCATCGCACCGTCTGATCGCCACCGGCACCACCGGCCGGCTGGTTTCCGAAGCCACCGGGTTGGAAGTACAGCGCTTTATGCCGGGCGAACACGGCGGCGACCAGCAGATTGCGGCGCGCATTGCCTGCGATGAAGTGGACATGCTGCTCTTCTTCCGCGACCCCATCACCGCCAAACCCGGCGAACCCAACGAGATGAACCTGCTGCGTCTGTGCGATGTGCACAACATCCCGGTAGCCACCAACATCGCCACCGCCGAAGTGCTGATCCATGGCCTGGAACATGGCGATCTGGACTGGCGCACCATCCTGAATCCGTAATTCCCCTGTATAGGAAAAATAAGAGAATGAAAAACCCTCCCCGGTTTTGGTTCCGGGGAGGGTTTGTTGTTATCCTGTCTGCCTTACAGGCTTTCGATCATGGTTTCCACAATGGCGGTGGCGGTACGCACATACTCGGCAATGCTGAAATCCCGCACCACCAGCACTTCGTAACCGTCCTCGTCGGCGTTGTCGCTCATGGCGCGCAAGATCACGCAGGGCACGCCGTTGCGCGCCGCGATCTGGGACACCGCCGCACCTTCCATCTCCACACAGTCGGGATGGCATTTTTCCTCGATGAGGCGCTTGGTTTCGGCATCACCCACAAAGGTATCGCCGGTGGCGATCTTGCCCGCAATGGCCTTGACGCCGCAGCGCTCGCAGGCCTGCATGGCCGCGTTCACCAGGGTTTCATCCCCGGGGAACTCCTGCAGGAAGGGGGCGCTCTGGCAGATCATATCGTTCTGGGCGTCATGGTAGACCACCGTGCGGCCCACGCATACATCCCCGATGCCGATCTTGCTGGTCATGTTGCCCGCAATGCCGGAGAAGATGATCTTATCCGCGCCGTAGCGGCCGGCCAGCACCTGGGTGGTGGCGGCGGCGTTGGCTTTGCCCATGCCGGCACAGCACACAACCACCTGCTTGCCCGCCAGATTTCCGCGGTAGTACTCTACCCCGGCGTAGGTTTCTTTCTGCACGTCGGACAGCTTTTCACACAGCTGCGCCACTTCCTCGGGCATGGCGCCCATAATGCCGATCACCATTGTGCGTTTTCCTCCTTATCAGACATTGAACAGGAACTCGATGATGTCGCCGTCCTGCACCACATATTCCTTGCCTTCGGTGCGCTGCTGGCCCTTGGCCTTGACGGCGGCGTAATCGAAGTTGTTTTCGGCCAGCTCATTGTAGCTGATGACCTGGGCGCGGATGAAGCCGCGCTCGAAGTCGGAATGGATCTTGCCGGCAGCCTGGGGTGCCTTGGTGCCCGCCTTGATGGTCCAGGCGCGGCATTCCTTCTTGCCGTCGGTCAAAAAGCTGATGAGGCCCAGCAGCTTGTAGCTGGCCTTGATCAGGTTGTCCAAACCGGTGGCTTCAATGCCCATCTCCTGCAGGAACGCCAGCTTCTCCTCGGGGGTGGAATCTGCGATGTCCTCCTCGGTCTTGGCGCAGATGGGCATGGCCTGGGCGCCCTCGGCCTCGGCCCGGGCCACCACCAGCGGGTAGTAGGGGTTGGAATCCAGCCCGCCCAGCAGGTCATCCTCGCCCACGTTGCAGGCGTAGATCACCGGCTTAGCAGACAGCAGGCCCAGCTCCTTGCGGGCGGCCAGCTGGGCGGTGTCCTCATCATCAAAGGCAAAGGTGCGGGCAGGCTGACCGGCTTCCAGATGGGCGGCCAGGTCGGCCAGCCAGGCAGCTTCGGCCGCAGCGGCCTTGTTGCCGGTCTTGGCGGCCTTCTGCTGGCGGCCCAGACGGTTGTTGACCATTTCCAGGTCGGAGAGGATCAGTTCCAGGTCGATGGCGTCGATGTCCCGGATGGGGTCCACGCTCTCGGGCTTGTTCACGTCCTCCACCACATGCACGATGTTGTCATCATCAAAGCAGCGGACCACATGCACCAGGGCGTCACATTCCCGGATATGGCCCAGGAACTTGTTGCCCAGGCCGGCGCCGGACGCCGCGCCCTTGACCAGGCCGGCAATGTCCACGAACTCCACGGTGGCAGGGGTCTTTTTATCGGTCTTCCAGATCTCGGCCAGCTTGTCCAGGCGGGGGTCCGGCACGGCCACGATGCCGGAGTTCGGCTCGATGGTGCAGAAGGGATAGTTGGCCGCCTGTGCGTTGCGGGTGGAGGTGATGGCGTTGAACAGAGTGGACTTGCCCACATTGGGCAGGCCGACGATACCTAATTTCATATATGATCATTCTCCTTTGATTTTTCTCGTATTTTCAAGGGTTTTCGGGTTTGGCGTTTTGGCTCTTACGCCATTTTTACGCCATTTACGCGTTGAGTTTCATGCGTTTTCATCGGAAACCCGATTTTTCTCAAACTGCCGAACAGCCTGATCAAGGGAATCGGTGGTCACATGGACATACCGATCCATGGTGGTTTTAATGCTGGCGTGTCCCAGCAATTTCTGCAATACCTTTGGCTGAATCCCGCTTTCGATTGCTCTTGTGGCGTAAGTATGGCGTAACGCGTGCATACAAAAGCGTTTGATTCCTGCCTCATCGCAGATTTTGTAAAGATGTGTGTCATAGGAGCTGTTCTTGGCTGGCTCTCCCGTTCGCCAGTTGATAAATACAAGGTCACGCATGACAAGTTTTGCGATGGAGCCGGTGCGCCGGTCAATATACTCCAGGGTTTGTGACAGGAGCGGTGATTCTTTCCGGTTCTCCCGGCTATCCCAGACAGATTGCAGAATTTCACAGGCACGGTCCGTGAGTGGAATGGTGCGGTAGCTGTGCTGCGTTTTGGGCGGCCCAGCTCGCCATGTGTGCAGGCCATGCCGGAATTCCAGCGTCTTATTAACTGTAAGGGTTCGCTTTTCCAAGTCGATTGCATCCCAAGTCAGACCGATCAGTTCTCCGGTACGCAGACCGGTTTCCAAAATCAAGGCGTACTGGTAGTAGTTGTGCGAATTTCTGGCAGCTTGAAGAAACAGGCTTTGTTCCTGCCGGGTGAGAAATTTGATGTCATCCACGGCACGAACGGGCTTGGTATACCGCACGCCGTCCATTGGATGCTTGGCGATCACATCGTTCATTTTTGCAGCCTTGAACATGGTTCCCATTGTGATATACGCCTGACGGATGGTGGAACCTGCATAGACAGCATCCATCTGTAACAGCACTTTCTTGCAGTGCATGGGCTTGACACTGGAAATTGCCATCCGGCCAATGACTGGCTGGATGTTGTGTGCATATCGCTCCCGGTAGTTACGCAGGGTATTGGGAGCTAAATCGCCCACAATATTCTCAATCCAAAAGCCAAACCATTCGTCAACCGTTGTTTCCGTCGGCACAAAAATGTCCTCGTGCTGGTCGGCAAATCTTGCTTCTTCAATCCAGTTTTTTGCTTCGGGAACGGTCTGGAAATACTTTTCGTGGCGTTTCCCTGATTTATCGACAAAGCGTGCGTGATACAACCCGTCCTTTCTTTGGTAGATGCCTTTGCCACACTCTTTGCCTTTGAGGTTTTTTCCCATAATGTACTCCTTTCATGCCAAGGAAAAGAGCACACCACTACACGATAATGATAGCACATAATGCTCTTTTTCTCAAGGTGCATTGCCCATGATTTTCCTGAACCTGTCAGAAAAATCAGATCACCAGCTTCTGACTGATATATTCCTCAAATTCCTTCCGTTTCACCAGCTTTTTTGTGCCTACGAAAAGAACAAATGGACAGTTGGGCGAGCGCAGCATACTGTCAATTTTGTTGATCCCAATATTGCTGTATTCGGCGGCCTCCCTCGTTGTGAGGGTCATCTTCAAGTGGATTGGTACTTTTTCCATACGATTATCCATGCTGCATCCTCCTTTATGTAGACAGATTGAATGGCTATTTTGGGGGATAGAGGGAAAATCCCCCGGCCCCTTTGTACTGCTTCTGAAATTCCGTACAAATAAGCGGCTTTTACGAGGTTATTTGTCTACTCTCGACCGCCGTTTTCGGGCATAGGCGGCTTTCTGTTTCCGATGTACGTTGGCTGCACAGTCGGCACAGTATTTGGCACGTCCAGAACCGGCAATGAAATAAGAACCGCAAATTTGACAGCGCCTGCTTCCCCGGGGGCGTAAAATCTCATTTTCAAGATTTGGGTCACTGGGCAGCACTGCGTGACGGAAATACCGGCAATTCAGGCTGTAACTGATGCTCTGCGGACAGACCTGCTCTTCGCCGTCATCCAGCAGCAGGCAGCTGCCGTCTGCGTAATTGCAGCATCCTTTGACGAGCCTTCGGACGCTGCGGGCCTGCTTGGGTGTAAGGCGGGGTAAGGTGCCATCAGGCTGCCGATCAATCGGTTTCTGCGCACATATTTTCCTCCACATACAGTGCTACCTCCTTCTTTGTAATGAGCTTGGCGTTGGCCGGATAATTGAGTGTTATCACTGCCGGTCTGCCAAGACCTTGTTTCCTTCGGCAGATTAAACCGCTGTTTTCCAGCTGCTGAAAGATTCGCGTAACGCTTTGGCGGCTGCGGTGCAGCTTCTTTTGAGCCTGCTCTACTGTAAAATAGAGCCGGATGGTGCCGTCATCTTCGGTATAGTCATTGACCTTGGATATACTGGCGCGGTCCAGCATCAATGTATACAGCACCTTTGCATCGTTGCCGAGTTCCGCAAAGCAATCGTCCATTAGAAAGCGTGGAAACGGTATATATGAGGCTGCCGGACTTTCCGTGGTGAACTTGTAGAATAACGGTTTCATACATCCTCCTATCCCATCTATCCATTCTGTGTATTGATTGGATTGATGGATGATTTTCTTGAGAGTTGATTTTTTCTTATTGATTAGGGTATGAATTTCATACATGATGACCGTCTGAATATCCACGGCCAAGAAATCCGGTTAGGGTACGGTCTTGAGGGGTGCAAAATCCATGAACTGAAAAGCCGTATACGGAAAAACCGTACACGGATAAGCCCAATGCGGAGATCATAGTTCAGCTTGTTGTGCCTGTTTCAGTAGTTCCCAGATTTCTTTCTGTTTCGCCTTTAATTCGGCTACATCCTCGGCGTAGAAGTGATCGGTCTGGTTGATGCGGCGACAAATCTGGTTGATGTTAGCAGAAACCCGGCTGACGGCAGCTGCCAACTTTTTTTGTTCGGTGTAATCCACCTTGATGATGTAACCGTCAATGAGCATCTTCCTTGCATATGCCCCCATGTTTTTTGTACCAAGCTGTGCCATCTTGTGGCGAATCAACTGGCGCTCCTGCTCGGTCACGCAGATTTCAATGCGAATTGGTCTGGTGCGGTTGGTCATGTGGAATCCTCCTTTCACCCTACAACGGACAAGTTTTGTTAATTTTTGGGGTACTTCAAGAAAAAATTTTCCCTTTCACCCTACAACGGACATTCATTGTCGAAAACTTGGCACCCACGGTAAAAAGAATTTAGAACCCTTTCACTTTACAACGGACATTTTTTATGCAGAAAACAGGGGCCTCCTCAAAAATTTTTGAGGGATAGTAGGGCAGAAACAAATTGCCCTTCACTTTACAACGGACATTTTTAGGCCGCTTTGGGGGGTACTCCAAAAAAATTTTTCTTCACCCTGCAACAGGTATCTTCTGCCGGAAATCTGATATTCAAAGAAGGGGCTGCACAACTCTGCGGAGTTGTGAAAACCGCCGGTAAAAAGCAATTACTTCGCAATCACTTCATACCGGCGGTTGTATACCTGCTTTATGTAGAAACCTGGGATTTTGTGCAGAAACCAAGAGGGAATCATGAGGATAGGGAGAATAGCAAGCACAGCCGGTGTCCGTACACCCGGCGATTTTGGCTTGTTGGGAACATCCCAAACCCTTTGTCCTTCGTTGACTTTAATCGTAATTAAAAGAACATTATTTTTTAAATGTCTCTGAATGTATCGTTGACTATCATCATAACGGCAAGTATAATATTGGTGTGTTGAAACGGCGAGGTGACTGCATGAACTATATTGCCGAACTCACTGCTATTGCCAAAGAGCATGGTGGGATTATTGAAACGAAAGTTGCGGCGCAGCGCGGCATATCCAAGGCCATGCTCTATAAGCTGTGCAAAGCAAATAAAATCCATCGTATTGTAAAAGGACAGTACATTCTGCCGGACGAGCTGGAAGATGAACTGCTGTCTATCAGTAGGCGGTCGGCTCAGATTGTTTTCTCCCACGAGACGGCCTTGTTCCTTCACGGCATTTCTGACCGCACTCCCTTTGAACACACGATCACTGCTCCGTCCGGGTGCATCCCTTCGGCGGCAATCAAGGCGGAGTGCAAGGTGTACTATATCAAGCCTGAGCTGTTTGCCTTGGGCCGGACAGAGAAAAAAACGCCTGCCGGGAATCTGGTGCCCTGCTACGATCTGGAACGCACCATCTGCGATTGTGTCCGCAGTCGCAATAAACTGGGAACAGAAACTTTTTTGACGGCATTGAAGCTGTATGCGGCCAGCCCGAAAAAGGATTTGAACAAGCTGAATTCCTACGCAAAGCAGATGCGGGTTGCCAATGTCCTGCGCCAGTATTTGGAGGTGCTGTTGTGAGCAAAGCCATGAGTTTGAAGGCAAAAATCCGAAATATTGCCAAACAGAAAAATATCCCTGCCCAGGTAATTTTGCAGAACTATATGTTTGAACGGCTGCTGGTTCGCCTTGCCGCCTCTGCCTACAAAGAGAAGTTTGTCCTGAAAGGCGGTATGCTGGTGGCGGCCATTGTGGGGCTGGACAACCGTGCAACGATGGATTTGGACACTACCCTAAAAAATCTGCCTTTAACGCCGGAGGCAATTCGCTCCGCGCTGGAAGAAATTTGTGCCATGCCCTCTGACGATGAAGTGACTTTTGAGTTCGGTACGATTTCTCCCATCCGGGAGGACGATATTTACGGCGGCTATCGGGTCGCCCTGACCGCGAAATTTGAAACGCTGCTTACGCCGCTGAGCATCGATGTGTCCACCGGAGATGCCATCACACCCCACGCGGTGCCCTATCAGTTTGCCGAGATTTTTGAGGAGGAAAAGTCTTACGAACTGTGGGCCTACAACATCGAGACCGTTATGGCCGAGAAGGTGGAAACCATCCTGCGGCGCAGCGTGTTCAACACTCGCCCCAGAGATTTCTATGATGCCTACATACTGGCCTCCACCCAGAAATTTGACAAGGACGTATTCACACAGGCACTGCGGGCAACAGCTGCCCACCGCGGCACCACAGAACAGATCACCGATGTGCCGGGAATCCTGCGCAACATTGAGGAAAGCCCCCAGCTGCGGGCCATGTGGGAAAAATACCGCAAGCAATTCGCCTATGCGCAGGACATTACCTATGAGCAGATTCTGGATGCGGTAAGAACGCTGGTTGCGTAAACAGCATTGGCGCGTATCCGGCGGATGACGATGAACAATATGGGGAAAATTTAGTCCTGCCCAGACGGGACAGGTCTTTCACGCACATAGTTTTAGGAGGATTTCACCATGCCGACACTGGAATGGATTGGAAAAGAGAAAGTGATCAACCACCATCAGGAGGTGCCGTTCCGGGTGTTGGAGCGCCGGTACAGCTTTGATGAAAATGGTCAGATGGACGCCGACAATGGCAGCGAAAATATGGTCATCCGGGGTGACAATCTGGAGGCCTTGAAAGCCCTGCTGCCCCGGTATGAGGGGCGGGTAAAGTGCATCTATATCGATCCGCCCTACAACACCGGCAACGAGGGCTGGGTGTATAACGACAATGTGAATGACCCCAAGATCAAAAAATGGCTGGGTGAAGTGGTGGGAAAAGAGGGCGAGGATCTTTCCCGGCACGACAAGTGGCTGTGTATGATGTACCCCCGCTTGAAGTTACTGCATCGGTTATTAGCGGAAGATGGCGCTATTTTCATCAGTATTGATGATGTGGAATTTTATAATCTGCGCTCTATTTGTAATGAGGTTTTTGGAGAGCACAATTTTATTACAACCGTTATATGGAGAAAGAATTTTTCGCCTAAAAGCACGGCGAAACATTTTTCCGAAGATCACGACTATATCTTGGTTTTTGCCAAAAACGCTGATATATGGCTTCCACATAAGATGCCCAGAACCGAGAAGCAAAATAAAGCGTATAAAAATCCAGATAATGATCCTCGTGGACCGTGGACATCTGGCGATCTTGCCGCAAGAAACTATTATAGTAAGGGTCTTTATTCGATAACGACCCCTGCGGGAAATGTAATTAGTGGACCTCCTGCTGGATCATATTGGCGCTTCTCGGAAGATAAATTTCTGGAATTAGTCGCAGAAAATAAAATTTGGTGGGGAAAAAATGGAGATGGGGTCCCACGGTTAAAGAGATTCCTTAAGGATGTAACAGATGGTGTTGTTCCTCAGACCTACTGGCCCTACGAAGAAGTTGGTCATACACAAGACGCAAAGAAGGAAATTAAAGCCATTTTCGGCGGAGATATGCCATTTGATACACCAAAACCATCACGGCTGATTGAACGCATTTTACAAATTGCATCTGACCCAGATTCCATCATCCTCGACTCCTTCGCCGGTTCCGGCACTACCGCCCACGCTGTGCTGAACATGAACAAGGCCGACGGTGGCAACCGCAAATTCATTCTGGTGGAAATGATGGACTACGCCGACAGCATCACCGCCGAGCGGGTCAAGCGGGTGATTCAGGGCTACGGCGAGGGCAAAAACGCCGTGGAGGGCACCGGCGGCAGTTTCAGTTTTTACGATCTGGGCCAGCCCCTGCTCATCGGCGAAAATCTGAATGAGGAAGTAGCCCCGGAGAAAATCCGGGAATACATCTGGTTTATGGAGACCAAAGCCCCCTATGCTCCACCTGCCGGGGAAAACGCCTACTATCTGGGCAGCCACAACCACACCGCTTATTATTTCTACTACGAACCCCAGCGGATCACGGTGCTGGATTACGCTTTCCTTGCTACCCTCACCCAAAAGGCGGACGGCACAGTGATCTACGCTGATCGCTGCGCCATCGGGGAAGAAAAGCTGGCCCAGATGGGCATTGTGTTCAAGAAAATACCTCGCGACATTACCAGACTGTAAGGAGGGTCACAGCATGGAACTGAAACGCTATCAGAAAGCAGTCATTGCGGATTTGACCCGCTATTTGCAGCTGCTGAACCAAACCCGAAACTATGCGGCGGCATTCCGCCTGTTCTGGCAGGAAAAAAGCGCCCCTTCGTTGGGACACTATCAGGATATTCTCCCCGGTGTGCCCAATCTCTGCTTCAAGGTGCCCACCGGCGGCGGAAAGACATTCCTTGCCTGCAACGCTATCCGCCCGGTGTTCGATGCGCTGCCCGTCACCAAAACCAAAGCGGTGGTCTGGCTTGTACCCTCCGACGCAATTCTGACCCAGACGGTCAAGAGCCTCAAAGACTCCAATCACGATTACCGCCAGAAAATTGATGTGGATTTCGGCAGCCGGGTGGAGGTATACACCAAGCAGGAACTGTTAAACGGGCAGAACTTCAATCCCACCTCCGTGACAGAGCAGCTTTCCATCATGGTGCTGTCCTACGACTCCTTCCGTGGCCGGGGCAAGGAGGGGCTGAAAGCCTATCAGGAAAACAGCAATCTGGCGCAGTTCGCCAAAGTGCTGGGCAAGCCGGAAAATCCCATTCAGGACGCTGACGAAACCGCCCTGTTTCAGATCATCAATCAGCTCAACCCGCTGGTGATTGTGGACGAGAGCCACCATGCCCGTTCCAGTCTCAGTCTGGAAATGCTGACAAATTTTAATCCCTGCTTTGTGCTGGATCTGACCGCCACCCCCAAAAAGGAGAGCAACATCATCTCCTATGTGGATGCGGTGCAGCTGAAAGCGGAGCACATGGTCAAGCTGCCGGTGATCGTCTATAACCGGGACAAGCAGTCAGAGGTTCTCATTGACACCATTGATCTGCGCCGGAATCTGGAAAAACGAGCCGAGGCGGAATATCAGAAAACCGGGAAATACATCCGCCCCATTGCCCTGTTTCAGGCGCAGCCCAAGGGCAAGGAGGACGCAGCCACCTTTGAAAAACTGCGGGACGAGCTGAAAAACGCGGGAATCCCCGCCGAACATATTGCCATTCGCACCGCCGATGTGAACGAACTGAAAAATGTGGATTTGCTTTCCCCGGAGTGTCCGGTGCGCTACATCATCACCGTCAATGCCCTGAAAGAGGGCTGGGACTGTCCCTTTGCCTATATTCTGGCCTCTCTTGCCAATAAGACCAGTCAGGTAGATGTGGAGCAGATTCTGGGACGGATTCTCCGCCTGCCCCATACCTGCCAGCACACCCAGCCCGCACTGAATATGTCCTATGTGCTCACATCTTCCGCCAACTTTAACGATACGGTGCAGCGCATTGTAAAAGGACTGAATAATGCCGGGTTTAGCGAGCGTGATTGCCGTCTGTTCGAGCCTGCCCCACAGCAGCCGGTGTCTCCCGATCCGGTGCAGATGGTCATTCCCGAAGTGCCCGCAGAACTGGCAGAGGCACAGGACGATTTTTCCCAGCTGGACGGGAAATCCATCGGCGAAGAACTGGAACGCCGCAGACAGCAGCAGGAACAGCCGGAAATTACCCCCAAAGCTGATACCATGCTGGACGAAGCGGAACAGGCAGGCAACGCCTACAATGACGCAATCCGTCAGGGCGGGAGCGACCCACAGACACAAAATCTTCCCTGGGAGGTGCGGGAACAGGTGACGACATTCCATGTGCAGCCGCAGTTTCAGGAGGACATTGCCACGCTGATGATTCCGCAGTTCTTTCAGGTGATTCCCCAGACGCTGTTTACCGATGGAGATTTTGAACTACTGGAAAAAGAGCAGCTGGCCGAAGGCTTTACCCTGAAAGGCAAACCCTACGACATTGACTTTGCTGCCGCTGATGATGAAATCGTCAAAGTGGATGTGCGCCAGAATGAAGGCGGATTGCCCAAAGTATTTAAAATGTCCAGTGCGGATCAGCGGTATTTCAAAGAGTATTTCAATAACCTTCCGCCGGAAAGCCGGGTACGCCAGTGCAAGGCAATGATGCTGCGGCAGCTCAACAAACTGAACATGGTGGATGCCGGGGAGCTTTCCGCCTATGTTGAGCGCATTGTGGATGATATGGACAAGGCGCAGCTTGCGGCGATGGAAAAAGCGCCGCTGGGCTACGCTGAAAAAATCCGCAGAAAGATTGAGCAGCTTCTAACGCAGCACTACAAAGAGACCTTTATCCAATGGCTGGAAACGGAACGGATCGTATGCAGGCCGTCTTACCAGCTGCCCAGCGTGATTCATCCTGTCAGCAGCACAGATATGTTTGGCGGATCGCTCTATCAGGCCGAGGAAGATATGAACCAGTTGGAGCAGGATCTGGTTATGGAACTGACTGCGCTGCCCAATATCCGCTGGTGGCATCGAAATATTGCGCGGCAGGGGTTTGTAATCAACGGATTTATCAATCATTACCCGGATATTATGCTCATGACCAACGGCGGAAAGGTCATTTTGGTAGAAACAAAGGGCGATCACCTGAAAAATGATGACAGTCGCGACAAAATCGAATTGGGCCGTGCATGGCGCAATGCAGCCGGAAACCAATACCGCTACTACATGGTATTCCGGGATGGGGATAATCTGCCCGGCGGTGCAGTCAGCATGAGCCAGTTTATTGAAACGCTCAAATCTTTGTAACAATGTGTCCTCCCTGTATCTGTCCCGTGCAGGGGCAGATACAGGGAATAAAAAAACAGTGCGTAACGGTCTGTTACGCACTGTCATTTGATTTCCTGTTCCAGCATATCAAATTCCGGGGTATCAAAAAAATCTTTTAGAGAAATGTTTACTCCATCACAGATGATCTTTATGGTGGCGATTTTGGGATTTTTGCTTTTGCCATAGAGAATATTTTTGATAGACGATGGCGGCAAACCGGCCTCTGATGCCAAGGCGTTGATGGTTAAACCCCGTTCCTCGCAGATTTGCAATATTCTGTTTATAATAGCCCTGCATAACGGTGACTGTGTTGCTGCCATAGCCTATCGAACCCCGCACTTTCAAATTATCCAATCTAAAGGATAATTGATTTTTATTCTCCATATAGGCTACGCATACTACTTTAGGCTATACATAGCCTGCCGTCGTTGCAGGCTATGTGTAACTTTTGGAGGTGCGTATGAAAGAACACACAGCATTATTTATTGGACACGGAGAGTGCTACGGTGTGGGGCAAGAGGCAATTATGGATGCTGCACGACAGCTAATTTCTATGGGAGTGACCGACTTCCTCTGCGGGGGCATGGGCGGCTTTGACTGGAAGTGTGCCAGAGCAATCCATGATCTGAAAGCAGAATTTCCTTCCCTTCGTTCATTTTTGATTATTCCATATCTTACTTTTAACATTCAGAACCGGGAGCTGTTTGACGATATTATCTACCCAGAGGGATTTGAAAAATATCACTTTAAGGCGGCGATTATACAGCGAAATCGGTATATGGTCAGAAATGCAGCTTATGCGATCTGCTATATCACGCACGGCTGGGGCGGTGCCGTGAAAACCTATGAATATGCCAAGCGCGAGGGACTTTACCTGCTTAACTTGGGTAGATATGACTGAATACCGAATCTCAAGAAGCAGCAGAGATGATCTGCTGCTTTTTTCGTGGGAGCACTCCGGCTATGCCGGATGCTTATAACTTTCATAAAAAGGTTGGTGATGTGAAATATGCAACACAGATTCACGGGAAAAAGGGGGGTGTCGTGCCGATGCAGTTTAACTGTTGTCCAATAAAATCTGCGCAGGAGGCACAAAATGGCAAAACCGCTTGATCCAGAAGAATTAGCGGCGGTTCGACAAGCTGGCAGCAGAGCTGAGCGCAGAGAACAAAAGCGGAAGCAGATGCATGAAGAAATTGCGCAAAATCAGGGAGGCAGCGGTGTTATCATTATACCTCCCAAAAAGCGCATGGAAATTTCCAGTAAAACACCCAAACTGCGCGTAGCCGCATATTGCCGGGTCAGCACGCAGGAAGAACAGCAGGTAGGCAGCTTTGAGATGCAGATTCACCATTTTACCAAGCGGATACAGGCAAATCCCGAGTGGGAGATGGTAGAAATCTATCAGGATGAAGGAATCAGTGCAACCACCGTAGAAAAGCGCCTGGGTTTTCAGAAAATGATAGCCGATGCAGTAGCTGGAAAAATTGACCTGATTCTTACCAAAAGCATCAGTCGTTTTGGCCGAAACATTGTTGATATACTGAACAATTTGCGGACGCTTTCGGCTCTGAATCCGCCCGTGTCCGTAGAATTTGAAACCGAGGGTATTACCTATACCGGGGATGGCAGGAACAATCTGCTGATTGCGCTGTTGTCCGCACTGGCTGAAATGGAGTCCCAGCAGAAAAGTGAAGCGATCAAAGCGGGAATTCGCTGGCGTATGGCGGAGGGCATCTACAAATTCTCTGTTCAAAACACCCTTGGCTTTTATCGTGATCATTTCGGGCGGCTTGTAATCGAGCCTACCGAAGCACAGATTGTCAAGTATATTTACGAAAGCTGTCTGGATGGGGCCTCGCCCTCAGAAATCGCCGCTGCTCTGACAGAGCAGGGTGTGAAATCCCCAATGGGTAAGGAAACCTGGCTTCCGGGCACAGTTCGCAACATCCTCAAAAATGAGAAATACTGCGGTGATGCCCTTATGCAGAAAACCTATACGAAAGATTATAGGACGCATAGGTCGGTGAAAAACACGGATTTGAATATGTACTTCAAGGAAAATCACCATACAGCGATTATCAAAAAAGAGGATTGGCTAAAAGTACAAAATCTGCTTGCAGCTGGGCACAGCACAGCCAAAAAAGCAAAACTGCGTCTGCTGGACAACCGTTTTATCGTAACCCGCATAAAAGATGGATTATTCAAGGGGTATCTGATTGTAGATTCGCGCTGGTCTTTCGCAGATCGGCAGGAATTTATGAAAATGATACAAGAACCACAAACCGCTCAAAAATGAAAGGAAGTAGTTTTCTTATGAATTTCGATTTTTCTGCTTTGAATTTTGAAACGATTGATTCCAATATCAACGCATATCCTGATATGTTTCTGAACCAGAATGGCGTGACTTTCACGAAAAAGGTACTGGAAGATTTGGGGTATCCGGCCTACGTTCTGTGTCTGCTGGATGCCAAGGCTAAGGTGTTTGCAATCCGTATGTGCAAGAGCAACGAGCCGAAGGGCTTCAAATTTTCCAAGCCCAAGGGTGAGCAGAAAGGTGTTGTGACCATCGCCAATAAAAACCTGTTGGAGCCTCTGCGTGCGGTTACGGGAGAAAGCTGGATTCCGGGAAAACGGTACCGCGTGCGCGGATTCTGGGTCGCTGATGCAAAGACCATGTGTTTTGACTTGAACGAAGGTGTGCAGGAAGATTTCCGGCCTGTCGCGTCTGATACCGAAGAAAAATAACGCATGACAAGCCTGCAATGCTGTACTCGAAAGAATACATGCCCCCCCGTGTTTCACTCGTGTACGCAGCGCAGAAAACCTATTTTCCTTCCTGAAAGTAAACAGTAAATAGCGGCCACCGCAGGAAGTTTCCAGCGGTGGCCGCTTTGAAATACAGGAATTGAGGATGGCGCACAAATGTTCGTGGGACCTCCTTGCACTTTTTTTGGCAACATAACTTGACAAAATGGCAAGTTTAGCGTATACTATATTTACGGCTTGAAAGAGCAACTTTGAAAGGAGTGTCAGAATGGGCAAGGATTTGGGACTGCGGATAGCTGAATCCCTCCAGAAAAAAGGAATGACGCAAAAGGAACTCTCTGAAAGGATTGGTGTAACTGAGGCTGTAATATCCCGCTATATTTCTGGTGATCGGGAACCGAAGCCGGAAATGTTGGCCAATATTGCAACTGCACTTCATACGACTTCCGACTTTTTGCTGGGTATTGAAAATGACGAGTTCAACCATTCGAGAATCCGCCGAATGATTGCAAGAAATGCATCAAATATGACAGAACAGGAAAAGCGTGAGTTAATCAACGCTCTGTTCGGAGAGGAGTAATCTTGGGAATTTCATTGTCACATGCCCGCTATGAGGAAATTAAGCAGATTGTGGTAGACCTTTTTGTACGGTATAATGTTTCCTGTGTGCCGGTAAACGGCTTTGAATTGGCTACGAAAATGGGAATTACAGTTGTGCCGTATTCTGCATTTTCAGAAAGCAAGCGTTGGTTGCTGTTCAAAAAAAGTGAAGATGGATTCTGCGTCCAAAAAAACACCGGCGAATGGTTTATTTATTATAATGACCAAAGGGAGTATGGACGCATAAACAATACCATCTTTCATGAAATAGGGCACATTGTTTTAGATCACAGCGAAGATAGTGAACTTGCGGAAAAAGAGGTGAAATTCTTCGCTAAATATGCCTTGGTTCCCCCCGTCCTTGTTCATAAGCTGAGATTACATGATCCGGCGGAAATTGCATCCATATTCGAAGTCAGCTATGAAGCAGCCTGTTACGCTTATTCGTATTATCAAAAATGGTTGCAATATGGAGGGACAAGCTATACCAACTATGAGGTCACTCTATTGAATTTGTTTCGAGAGGTGGCTTGATGGAGGTGGTGAATACAAAAATAAAAACACACCCGTAAGCTGTTGGCGCAGCGAACAGATGTGTTTTCATACAGAATATGTTAAACATATCCATTGGACACGGTTATTTTAGCATATTCTGCGCTGAAAGTCTATTGGCAGAACAAACAAAGAAGCGGCACCCGCCGCAGAAAGGACGCTAAAGTACCGATGACAACAAAATCCATGAGAAAAAATCCACTTTTTATGCGAAACAGCTTTACTGGGAGAGGGCGCTGGAATATCCCTCTGATCCACAAACAAGAGCTTAACACAGAGTCAATCTCGTTAATTGCTTGTTCTGATACCAGAAGCAGGGACAACGAGATAAATCGAAAAAGCGGTGTTCACTTTTTTGTGGATGATTACCGGTTTGAAGGAATCTATACACAGCCAGAACGCACATTGGCGAAATACTCTCAGTACGCATTTCTTCTCAGTCCTGATTTTTCCACCTATGCCGATATGGATCTGTGGCGTCAAATTGAGAATGTCGCCAAAAACCGTTGGGTTGGTGCATTTTGGCAGAGTAAAGGATTGACGGTAATTCCTACGATTAGTTGGAGCACACCGCGCAGTTATGATTTTTGCTTTGATGGAGTAGAGCAAAATGCGATTGTAGCCGTCAGCACGCTTGGATGCAGGAAATCAAATCTTTCGTTCATGCGTGGATACGAGACCATGCTGAATAAACTTGCTCCGAAAACAGTTATCTGTTTCGGAACGCCCTTTCCCGAGATGGAAGGCAACCTTGTTTGTGTGGATTACCGTTCATCCAGAAAGGTGGTGCGTTGATATGGGTGGCAGAGGCACTTTTGCATTGGGAAATCTTGTTCCGTATCAATATGAAACTGTTGACTGCATCGAAGGAGTAAAAATTCTCGAACCTGTCAATAAAAGAAATAGCTTTAATATGCCCGCAGAAGCCCATTCTTCTCAGGCATATATACTGTTAGATAAGAACGGCGTGTTTCGACAGTACCGAGAATACGATGCTAAGCATCGTATTACCAAAGAAATAGGGTTTCATTTTGAAAGCGGATTGTCCGAAAGTGGAAAAAGTGTATTTCATATACATGAGTTTTCCAAACCTGGTATTGATAACAGGCAAAAGGGGCGGCTGATGACTCCAGAAGAAATTTCACGTTATCGAAAATATTTCAAAAATGTGAGTCAGGAAATAATTGAGGCCTATCTGGATTATTACAGGAGGATAACACGATGATTGGAAAGTCCTTTCAATCTTTTATAGATGAACTGTATTACAATCCGGAAATCGAATTTTTTTATCGCGGTGAGCGGTATATGATTTCTGGATATGTTGAGGAAAATCAATATACTTTGGAAGTAACCAATATTGGCACATCTTCTGTCTTGTTCAAAGTAACCGCTGCATCCAGAGACGCTTGTGTGTCGAACTTTGAGAATGCCCCAATTTTTAACGCAAAAACAATATTTGAGGCCGAGAAAGAGATTGAGGTTTTATACGGCTAACTTTTCGGTTGAAAGATGGGTAATCGATTTCTGATGTCCGCAGAGCAACTAATACTATAAATACAGCTACAGCCATCACCGCAAATCAAGTCGGTGATGGCTGTTTCATTCGTTCTGCGCAGAACAGGGTATAGACGAATTATTTGTAGCAGTGTGCTTTCCTGATCGTTGTCGTATCGTCCATATGCTTTACGCCATTTTTACGCCATTTCCGTGTGGAAGTGCGTGGAAAGACATGGACTTATATGCGGCTGATTTTTCTAAAAATGCTTGTAATATCAGGCTTTATCGGCTTTTGGAGAGATATAAGAAGTTATAAAATCAGGCCGGTCCCCTCCAATACCGAGTTTCATATTACGATTCGCTCCTTTGGCGTACTACTGCATTTTATACCAGTGTTTATTATACACGTCCCGACCCCAACAGGCAAGGGGCCGGGGCAGCAAAAAGCGGCGGGGTTCCTGCCCGCCGCCTGTTCTGTCTTTCGGGGAAAGCTGCCTCACGGCATCTCCTCGTCCGCATCCTCATCGGTCATAAATTCCCGGCTGCTCACCCGCTTGGCCTGGCGTTCTGCCTCGATCATATCGGAGAGCTGCTCCTTCACGTCGGCTGCATGGGGAATCCACCGGATGTCAAATTCCGGGGTGGATTTATCCGCCGAGCAGCAGTGGATGGTGCCCAGGCCGAACAGCCGCTCCCACAAAGAGCGCTGCAGCGTCACATCCATGATGCGGTACAGGCGGATTTCTTCCTCCTTGGTATTCAGGATACCGCTGCGGATAAGCAGTTTTTCCGGGGTCAGGTGATAGGTGGTAAAGGTAAACGGCAGACCGAAGGCAATACGCTTGCGGTCCTGCCAGACAAAGTTCTGGGCCATTTTGTATCGCTCCTTTCCTGTGTGTGGGGCGGATTCTTCGGGTCCAGTATACCATATGCCTCCCCGTTGCGGAAGGCCACGGCCGAAACTTTGCCGTTTCCTTTGCCAAAACAGGGAAAAAATTGTGGTTTCTTCTTTATTTTTCAACATTTGCCCCGTATAATAAAATCATATTATGTTTGGGAGGGTATTCCGGAATGGCAAATGAGAAAATTCTTGTCGTGGACGACGATAAAAATATTTGCGAACTGCTGCGGCTGTATCTGGTCAAGGAGGGCTTTGCGGTGACGCTGGCCTATGATGGCAAGACGGCCCTGCAGGAATTTGATAAAATTCACCCCGACATGGTCCTGCTGGACGTGATGATGCCGGATATGGACGGCTGGGAAGTCTGCCGCCGCATCCGCCAGGAGCACAAGACTCCCATCATCATGCTGACCGCCAAGGGCGAAATTTACGACAAGGTGCTGGGCCTGGAACTGGGCGCCGACGACTACATCGTCAAGCCCTTTGAAACCAAGGAAGTCACCGCCCGCATCAAGGCGGTGCTGCGCCGCTGCGCTGCCCCCGACGAGGAAGACAAGGGCGTGTACAGCTTCGACAATCTGCATCTGGACATGAACCGCTATGAGCTGAAGGTCAAGGGCAAGGTGGTGGACGCGCCGCCCAAGGAACTGGAACTGCTGGCCTGCCTGGCCGGGCATCCCAACCAGGTGTTCACCCGCGACCAGCTGCTGGACAAGGTGTGGGGCTTTGAATATTACGGCGACTCCCGCACCATCGACGTACACGTCAAGCGCCTGCGCGAAAAGCTGGAGGGTGCTTCCGACCAGTGGTGCCTGAAGACCGTTTGGGGCGTAGGCTACAAGTTTGAGGTGAAAGAATAAAAGTGCATCGCAAAACGATCAGCCGTGAACTGTTCACGAGCATGGCGCTGGTCCTGCTGCTGAGCCTGGCACTGATGTGCGGCATCCAGAGCGCACTGTCCATCGCCTATTTTTCCAACGAGCGGATGAGCGCTCTGACCAGCGTGCTGGACGGCGCCACCGCCCTGAGCAACCGGTTTGCGGCCCAGGGCAGCGACGTGACCCAGCCCATCACCGATGAAGCGCTGAAAGAAAACATCGAGAGCGGGTTTGAGCTGTTCCATACCTCCTCCGATGCGGTCATCTTCATCACCGACTCCAACGGCCAGATCATCCTGCACACCGAGGCTGCCGATCTGACCGGGCAATGTGTGTCCGAAGACGTGCTGGACGTGCTGGACAGCGGCGTGGACTATTACAGTGAGGACACCCTGGACGGGGTGTTCAGCACCAAATACTACACCGCCGGGCGGCGCCTCGAAGGACCTTCCGGCAACGGATATCTGTTTGTGGCTACCTCCATGGACGCGCTGCACCAGTATGTCACCGACCTGCTGAGCATCTTCCTGGTGTCGGCGGTGGGCATCCTGCTGTTTGCCAGCGCCATTTCCATCCTGTTTGCCCGCAAGATCAGCGCCCCCATCGAGCAGATCGGCGAGGCCGCCCGGCAGCTGGGCAGCGGTGATTTCACTGCCCGTGCCCCGGTGGACGGATGCGAGGAACTGGCCGATTTTGCCACCACCTTCAACAACATGGCGGCCCGGCTGCAGACCATCGACAACGCCCGGGGCCAGTTCATGGGCAACATCGCCCACGAGCTGCGCACCCCCATGACCAGCATCAAGGGCTTTATCGACGGCATGCTGGACGGCACCATTCCCGCCGAGGAGTACAAACATTATCTGGGCATTGTTTCCCAAGAAACCGGACGCCTGGCCCGGCTGGTACAGAACATGCTGGACATCACCAAGCTGGAATCCGGCGAGTATAAATTCCAGGCCAAGAACTGCAACATCTGGGACACCATCACCGATGTGGTCCTATCGGACGAGAAGCGCATCGAGGACGGCAAGATCGACATTCAGGGGCTGGAACCGGCCAAGGAGCTGGTGTACGCCGACCCGGACCTGATCCATCAGGTGGTCTACAATCTGGTGGACAACGCCATCAAGTTCACCCCGCCCGACGGCGTGATCCGCTTTTCGGTCCGCAGGGACGGCAACATGGTGGTGGTGGAAGTGGAAAACACCGGCGAAGGCATCTCCCCCGAAGCTTTGCCCTTTGTGTTTGAACGTTTCTACAAGGAGGACCGTTCCCGCGGGCTGAACACCCGGGGCAGTGGTCTGGGCCTGCACATCTGCAAGGTTCTGATCAACCTGTCCGGCGGCCAGATCAAGGCCGAAAGCGAGCACGGCAAGTGGTGCCGCTTCACCTTTACCCTGCCGGTGGGACGCCCCGAATAAAAGGAGGCACAGTCTTATGGTTTTTGCTGAACAGGTGGTCCCGTTGCGGGACGGCAGCGTTCTGACCATCCGCAGCGCCGGCCCGGAAGATGCCGAGGCGATGCTGACCTGCCTGGACGCCACCACCGCCGAAACCCCGTACCTGCTGCGGGAACCGGGGGAAAGCAGCTTCACCCCGGAACAGGAACGGCAGTTCCTGCAGGGGCGGCTGGATTCGCCCCGGGACCTGATGCTGCTGGGCTTTTATGAGGGCCAGCTGGTGGGCAGCTGCGCGCTGGCATCGGTGGGTCCTTTCCAGCGGGTGGCCCATCGGTGCGAGGTATCCATCGCCCTGTACCAGAAATTCTGCGGCAAGGGCATCGGCACCGCCATGATGACTGCCCTGCTGGAACAGGCCAGAGCCGCCGGGTACGAGCAGGCGGAACTGACGGTGGTGGCGGACAACAAACCTGCCATCGCCCTGTATCAGCGGCTGGGGTTCGTGCTCTGCGGCACCCTGCCCCACAACATGAAATACGCCGACGGCCGCTATGCTGACGCCTACTGGATGCAGAAATCCCTGTAAAACACAAAACAACGCCCCGGAAGCCATCAGGTTTCCGGGGCGTTTTCTGTTGTATGGCGGGCAGGCTCAGGCACCGGCCAGAGGGGCCAGCAGCACCGCCGCCACATAGATGATATAAACGGCCAGGCAAACAGCCCCCTGCCAGCGATACAGCCGCTTTTTGAACAAAGCAGGCAGCAGCAAGGTCAAGCCCAGGGCCAGGCAGGCGGGCATATCATACCGGCGGAACTGAGCGCCCACCGGCAGATGCTGGCGGTAGGTCAGGCTGCACAAGGGCAGCACAAAGGTCAGGCTGAGAATGGCGCTGTTCAGCATCTGCATGGGCAGGGCCGCCGGGGGATGCACCCGGCAGCGCACCGCGAATTTTTTCCACAAAGAACCGAAGGGATGGTGCAAAACTTCGGCCAGCAGGGGCAGGCTGAAGCCAAAGGAGATGAGGGTGGCCGCCCACAGCGCCTGGATGGTGCCGGTCAGGTTGGCCAGCACGGTGGCACTGTACAGCAGCGCCCAGGCGCCCACCGTAAGCAGAGCCGCGCCAAAAAGCATCCCTGCCAGGTTTTTCATACTGTTGAGCAGGCTCATGGCCGGGAATGCCATGGTCTGCATGGCGGGGACGGCCGCACTGCGGGGCAGCCGGCGGGCCCCTACCCCGATGGGCTGCAGGTTTTCGCCATAGGCAAGGCGGTACTGATACACGATGCTTTCCAGCACAAAGAGGACGAACAGGGCCATGAGCAGCCCTGCCCCCGTGTGGGTAAGCACACCGTCACCGGCGTACAGTTCCAGCACCACGCAGGCAGCCAGCAGTATCCCGCATTTGCGGCAGAACTCTCCCCTGTCCACCGTGACCGACCGGCGCAGCAGGCACAGGGCCAGCACCAGACCCAGGTCGGTCACAGCGCCCGCCAGGGCCACCCCCACCGCCATGGCGGTGATGGACAGTCCCGACGCCAGAAAGGCCAGCACCAGCTGGGGCAGGGCCACGCTGAGGGCCGCCACCGTGCCGGATACCACCCACATGGGCAGCCCACACAGGGCACAGCACCAGGTGGCGCAGCGTCCCGCCAGCCGGCTGCCGACCGCAGTCAGCACCAGCCCGACGGCGTATACCCCCAGTGTCACAAGCAAAAACATGCGGCTACGACCTTTCCGGCGAAATCAGCGGTCCGGGCAGTAAGGTCCCGAACCAAAAAGCAGCGCCCCTGCGGGCGCTGCCAGAAGCAAACTCTTAATACGCAATGCCCCAGACGACCATGGTCTTAGCGGGCTTGCCGCAGACCGGGCAGACATCGGACAGATGTTCCTGCTCAAAGGGCATGCAGCGGCTGGACAGCCCCGCCTGCTCCTTCATGGCTTCCTCGCAGGCCAGATCGCCGCACCACATGGTCTTGACGAAACCGGTCTTTTCGGCCACCTTGGCCTTGACCTCTTCCATGGTGGTGGCGCTGACGGTGCGGGCTTCGCGGTTCTTCAGCGCACGGTCATACAGATCCTTGGCCAGGGCCTTCAGTGCGGCCGGGATAGCCGTTTCCAGGTCCTCGAACTTGACGAACTGCTTCTCGCGGGTATCGCGGCGGACCAGCACGCACTGGCCCTGCTCGATGTCGCGGGGCCCCACTTCCAGGCGCAGAGGCACGCCCTTCATCTCCCACTGGGCGAACTTCCAGCCGGGAGCCTTGTCGGAATCATCCAGCTTGACGCGGGCATACTTGCCGATGGCCGCGGCCAGTTCCTGGGCCTTCTCGGTAACGCCGGGCTTGTGGGCGGCCACCGGAACGATAACCACCTGCACCGGGGCGATGGCCGGGGGCAGGATCAGACCGTCGTCATCACCATGGGTCATGATGATGGCGCCGATCAGGCGGCTGGAAGCACCCCAGGAGGTCTGGAACGGATACTGCAGGGTGTTGTCCCGGCCGGTGAAAGTCACGTCATACGCGCGGGAGAACTTGTCCCCGAAGTAGTGGCTGGTGCCGCTCTGCAGGGCCTTGCCGTCCTTCATCATGGCTTCGATGGTGTAGGTGGCTTCGGCGCCGGCAAACTTTTCCTTGTCGGTCTTGCGGCCCTTCAGCACCGGGATGCACAGGTCGTTTTCGCAGAAATCGGCGTAGCAGTTCAGCTGCTGCTCGGTTTCGGCCTTGGCTTCCTCGGCGGTTTCATGGATGGTGTGACCTTCCTGCCACCAGAATTCACGGGTGCGCAGGAACGGACGGGTGGACTTTTCCCACCGGACCACACTGCACCACTGGTTGTACAGCATGGGCAGATCGCGGTAGCTCTGCAGCACATGGGCAAAGTGGTCGCAGAACATGGTTTCACTGGTGGGGCGCACCGCCAGGCGTTCTTCCAGGGGTTCGCTGCCGCCGGTGGTGACCCAGGCCACTTCGGGGGCAAAGCCGTTGACCAGCTCGCCTTCCTTCTTCAGCAGGCTTTCGGGAATCAGCATAGGCATGGCGACGTTCTCGTGGCCGGTGGCCTTGAAGCGGCCGTCCAGATTCTTCTGGATGTTCTCCCAGATGGCGTAGCCATAGGGGCGCAGCACCACAAACCCTTTCACGCTGGAATATTCGACCAGTTCGGCCTTCGTGCAGATGTCGGTATACCACTGCGCAAAATCCACTTCCTGCGCAGTGATCGCTTCGACCATCTTTTTCTTATCGTTTGCCATTGCTCTTCCTCACACTTTCTACAATTTTACGGGAGATTACAGACGTTCCTCCACATAGCTGACCACATCGCCCACGGTACGGAAATTCTCGATGTCCTCGTCGGGGATCTCCACGCCGAACTCATCGGACAGGGTGGTGATCATATCGATGACATCCAGGCTGTCGGCGCCAAAATCTTCCACAATGTCGCTGTCGGGGGTAATCTTTTCAGGCTCCACATCCAGCTGGTCAGCCAGATACTCGCGGATGCGTTCAAAAACTTCGGATTCCATTCTAAACTCTCCTTCAATCTATGGTTGCCCATGCTGTGGGCAGAATGCAAGTCTTCATGTAATTTTATATCGTATCCCATGCGGGTTGTCAAGCGCTGGGGCAGTTTTTTTGGCCCGGTGGTTGTACGGCGGCCCCAAACGCGATATGATAGAGGGAAAGACATAACAGGAGGGCCTTTTATGCAACTGGATTTCACCAAAATGCACGGCTGCGGCAACGATTACATCTATCTGGACTGCCGGGAGAGCGGCCTGCCGGAAAACATTGCGGAATGGAGCCGCAAACTGTCCCGGCGCCACTTTTCCATCGGTGCGGACGGTATCATCTGCATCTGCCCGCCGGTGCTGGCCGGGGGCGACGCCACCATGCGGATGTTCAACGCCGACGGCAGTGAAGGGCGTATGTGCGGCAACGGAGTGCGCTGCGTGGCGCAGTATCTGTACGAGCACGGCATGCCCAAGGATGTGATCGAGATCGATACCCTGATGGCCGGGCGCAAGACCCTACGCCGACTGGGGGAGGGCATGTGGCAGGCGGATATGGGCCGTTTTGATGCCACCCCGGATGCCCTGCCTGCTGTGGGTCTGGGCAGCGGGCCGCTGGTCCATGCCGACCTGGTGGCCGCCGGAAAAAGCTGGGATGTGGCCTGTGTGAGCATGGGCAACCCCCACTGCATCGTGGAATGGCCGGACCTGGGCACCCTGCCCACCGGCGCGGCGCTGGCGGAGATCGGTCCTTCCTTTGAAAAGCACCCCGCCTTCCCCGAAGGCACCAACACCGAGTTCGTGTATGTGCGGGACCCCCATCACCTGGTCATGCGGGTGTGGGAGCGCGGCAGCGGCGAAACCCTGGCCTGCGGCACCGGCGCCTGCGCCACCGTGGCAGCCATGGTCCTGCGGGGCATCTGCCCCCGAAACGAGGCGGTACAGGTGGAACTGCTGGGCGGCACCTTGTCCATCACCATTGATGCCGACGACGCTGTGCAGATGGCCGGACCTGCCGAAACCGCCTTTGTGGGCCGGGTGGAAGTCTGAGCCTTCGCCCTGCTTTCGGTACAAAATCAAACGCAAAAGTGCGGCTTCGCACCGGACCTGTGCCGGGCGAGGCCGCACCTTTTTATTTCACTTTATTATATAATGTATCAGTGATGTTCCGCCAGATCCGCTTCCCGGATGGCGTCGTTCTCTTCCTTGTAGGCGGCGGCGGTGTCATCGTCGATAACGTACACCGTCACCGGGATGACTGCGCTGGTCACGGCCTCATCGTAGGTTTCATAATACAGGTCCACGAAGGCGTGACCGGCCATCATGGCCGTGCCGGTATCGGCGGCGTAGGCATAGCCGTACACAAAGCTGCCGTCATCGGAGGTAATGTACAGCAAGGTCCCGTAGGGAATGACCGAGGGGTCCACGGCCACGGTACCGTAGGTCAGCTTCTGGCCGGAAGCACCCTTGGCCGTCAGGGAAGCCGAATAGCCGGTGGAGCGTTTGCCGGTGTACACGGCGGAAACGCCCTCCACAGGCACACCGTCCACCACTTCGGGGCCGTTGAAGATGGATACCGGCACCCCTTCTCCGTAGCATTTGATGACGGTAGGCTGCATCTCCACCAGGGTTTCCCGGCCGACTTCCACCGTTTCGGTACACTCACCGTCCACCCAGATTTCCCGCCAGGTCACCTGGTCCAGGCCGTCCTGACCCTGTTCCAGCACCGTTTCCTTATCCTGGTTGCGGTAGAACAGACTGGTCTGCCGGTATTCGGTTTCAGTGGGAACGGCCTCCTCAGTGGTGTACTCCACATACTCCACCCGATGCAGGGTCACGGAATCCCCACGCTCCAGTTTTTCATCCAAAGCGGGTTCCACGATGTCCTGGTCCCGCACCTCGATGCCGGATTCGGCCAGCAGTTCCCCCACCGTTTCATCGGTGGCCACCAGGTCGGTGGTGGTGCCGTCTGCCGTGACCGGCACCGTGAAAGCCCGCAGCACATGGATACGGTCCCGGCCGTTGCTTTCCACGATTTCCAGCTCGTCCTGGCTGCTGGGGGCGGTCAGACCGGCCTGATCCACCAGGGTGTTCACATCGGTGGCGCAGGTGACGATGACGCCGCTCTGGCCGTGGGTATCGCTGATCTCCACAATGCGCAGGCTGTCGCTGACCACTGCCAGCGACACCCCCAGCGATACGGCCCCGCACAAAAGCACAGCCCAGCGGGGGCCGACAATTTCCAGACGGCGGCGGATATGTTCACGGGTTTTGACTGATAACATGCAAGCTCCTGCCTTTTTGGCTTCGGCACCATTTCAGGAATGGCACCGGATGTTTACAACTTTTCCGGCGCATAAGAAAAGGCCTGCCGCATAGGCCGGCATCCTGTACGCAGGCAAAGATGCCGCAGAAAAGCGTTTGTTCGGGTTTTGGCCGGGCATGGTATCCCGGCAATTGTTCCGGATTATTATACTTCACTTTGGGGCGCTTGTCCATACAATTCCCTGTTTTTTCACCTATTATCGGGCTTTTGCACAGTCTTCGACAAGGTTTTCGGGCAATTTTTGGTCCCGCTTTGCGCTTTTTCCGCAACAAAAAATAAAAAAGCCACCGGCCCAGCGGGTCGGCAGCTTCTGTAAAGGCAAAAGATAAATCAGCGCTTGCTGAACTTTCTCCGGTGCGGCAAATGTGTTCTGGTTGCTTCGGTTTGCGCGTTTTTCCGAGGCAATAATAACACAGAACCGTACATTTTACAATCATTCAGGCATGAGTTTTCACAACTTCAGCCAAAATCTACGAGGCGCCTTGCTTCTTTTCTGCTTCTTATCCACGGCAGCTCAGGGCTGTGGAGGGCGTGTAAAGGATAGAAGGTCATCAAACAGCAAAGGCGGGCTGGAAGCGGCAAAACATCCAGCCCGCCTTTCTTATGAATTTCCTTACTATGGTGACTTATGCTATCGGCTCCTGTTTCTAAATCCAATCATCCTTTTACTCTCACAGTTTTTAACACCGCCGAATACAACAAATCCCCCCAACAATTACACAGCCTACTACAAGCACTAAGACAACGTACAACAAAACACCATGAACTGTTCCGTAGCTTCACCCCGACTGTATGGGTAAATAATACCACGACTTGAAGATAAATTCCATATAAGCAATCCGTTCTTTGTGATAAAATTCTATCTTAGGGTGTAGAAGTGTATAGAAATCATATGGAAAGTCTTGGGCCAGAATGGCCGAGCTGCGATTATTATTGAAATAATGGAGATTCTACAAATGAACGAGAAAATTTTCAAAAAGAACCGTAAGGGACTAAAGATTTTTTTATCAATATGTGGAGTGCTAATGGCTTTGCTCTTGACACTCTACCTTGTCGCCACAAATAATACCCAAACCGTGATCGGGATGCTTCAAAAATTATCGTATGGCGATAACCCGATCAATTCATATGAACCGTTTTATGATCCCGTTAACGGGAAGAAGGACAACGGACAATATCTGATCAGCGAAATTAATTATGATAGTGAATATCCGAATGGCTTTCTCGACATAACCTATCCCGATGAAAACAGAGATGTCGATCGTCCTACGCTCTTTTATTTTCACGGTGGCGGTTTCTTTGCCGGGAGCAAGAACATGGGCGACCCTTTGGCGGCAACAGAAGCGACCTATCTTTTGGATGACATCTGCGCCGCCGGATACAATATCGTCAATGTGGATTACGCGCTCGTTCCGGATTATCGGTTTCCGGTTCCGCTGATTCAAGCGAACAAAGCGTTTGCCTATATACAAGAACATGCCGATGAATATCACCTGAATATGGACAATGTCGTAATTATGGGTTCATCAGCAGGAGCTATCATGGCCAGCCAGCTCGGCAGTATCATAACCAATCCTGAATATGCGGAACTGCTTGGAATTACGCCTGCATTGAAACCCGAACAGGTAAAGGCAGTTGTGATAGACGACGCCCCCCTCGACTACAAAGCATTTTCTTTGGCAACCAAAATAATTATAGGAAACTATGTCAAAGGAAGCATCTATCTTTCGGAAGAAGAAATAAAGCAATACGATAATATTCAAAACCTTACTGCAAATTACCCCGCCGCTGTATTACTTGGCAGCGAATACAGACACGATATGGAAGTAATGCACGAGGAACTGAATAAACTCGGCTGCGAGCATCTTCATATCGACCCGTATATAGAACACGGACTTACAAAACCGCACTGTTTTGTTTCGGCAGAACGTACTGACCCCATTGCAAAAGATGCTTTCGATAGGATGATTTCATTCCTGAACGAAAAGACGAAATAAATGGAGCATTATATATGAAGTTTGTTTAGCAGGGAACCCATGAACAGGTACAATAGGAAAACATAGCTGAGAGAAGTCGCCCGAGCAGATAGAAACTGCTCGGGCGACTTTGTCATTAATTGTCCATAGGATTATTTGGCATTTGAAGGCCCACGACAGACGTATCCAGAAGCAAATCAATGATGAGCTTGCACAGAGAGTTCAACGTTCCTCTGTCATAGTATACGTCTTTCGATATTCAGAAGGAGTTTGTTTCATATGCTTTCGAAAGACCTTGACAAAGTAACTGCTATCGGAAAATCCACATTTACAACTGATTTCCTTAACAGATAGTGTAGAGGTTAATAATAGTCTTTGAGCCTGCTGCAAACGATAGCGAATCAAATAAGACATTGGCGTATCAGCATAATACTTTTGGAAGCATCGGCCAGCTTCGCTCCGGCTGATGTTGGCCGATGCTGCCAGAGCTTCAAGGGAAATCATTTCGGAAAAGTGCTTTTGAATATACTGAACCATTTGTTGCATCCGAATTTGTGTCTTAGAATCCAGTGGTTGAATCTTTGAACGAGAGAATTCGGATTGATTGTTATACAGTATCTTGAAAAATTCAAATAAACTCTGATGCACTTCCAATTCCGGACAATCTGAATGACTTTGTTTTGGCAATAAAATGCTGAAATCCAGCACATCTTGACCTGCTTCGCTACCAAGAACTTGATAAACACGGAATAAGCACGACAACATTTGTTTTTGCCAAGGTACACATGGCGATAACGTTATATACGGTAAACTGGAATCATGGAGTAGCGGGTAAAAATATTTCTGGAAAATTGTGCTTGTCAATGGGGCCAATACATTTTCTGCAAAGACAATGTTCGGGCACAAACATTCCTGAGTTGAATCAGTCAAACTGTATCTATGTAATTGTCCGCTTCCAATCAAAATGCTTTCTCCGGGCAAAAGTGTCAAGCGTTTTTCTCCGACTTGTATCATCACTTCTTGATTGAAAGCAGAAAAAATTTCATATCCAAAATGCCAATGCAGCGGCACCTGCCCATCGGGCCATTGATTCAAGTCATCAATATAAAATTGTATAGGGAATGAAAGATCTGGAAAAGAAAACTCCTCTTTTAGCATATGATCAAGTATTAATTGTTCCATAGGATGTCCCTCCCGTGTTTGAGTAAATATTACCACGATTTGAGTAAAAAAGCCATATAAGTGCTTGATTTGTTGTGATAGAATTCTATTTTAGAACATGGAGGGGTGCATATATGGCAACAATTCTGCTTGTTTTTATTTATATTTTTTACATTGGCCTGGGGATTCCCGATTCTCTTCTTGGTGCTGCATGGCCAGCTATTTATGGTGATTTATCTGTTCCTATTTCCTACGCCAGCTTAGTTTCGGTAATCATTTCATGTGGAACAGTTCTTTCGAGTTTATTTAGCGCACATGTTATTGCGAAGTTAGGAACTCCACGTGTAACGGTACTCTCAACAAGCCTCACTGCGATTGCGCTGCTTGGATTTTCTTTTTCACAAAATTTTTTATGGCTTTGTATCTGTGCGGTTCCATTAGGGATTGGTGCGGGCTCTATTGATACTGCATTGAATAATTATGTGGTTTTACACTACAATTCTATGCAAGTTAATTTTCTCCACTGTTTTTACGGAGTGGGGGTTACTGTCAGCCCTTATTTAATGTCCCTTGCATTATCAGACAATATGAATTGGCGAGGTGGCTATAAAACAGTCTTTTTCATCCAACTTACTATTGCGGCTCTATCCATAATTAGCCTTCCCATATGGAAAAGGGTAAATCAGGCAAATCCACAAGAGAAACCTATTCAGGTGTTGTCTTTGTCACAGATGCTGAAGCGAAAAAAGGTCTGGGCATCCTGTGGTGTATTCATCGGAATCAGTGCTTTGGAATCCACCTGCTTGATTTGGGGAAGTACATTTTTAGCCGAAAGCGTGGGAATACCTGCAGATACTGCTGCCGCCCTGATTACCTTCTATTTTATCGGTATGACTTTAAGTCGGCTTTTATCTGGAGTGCTTACCATAAAATATTCTGATTGGCAAATTATTTTTTCTGGACAAGCGGTTATATTTATTGCTGTTGTTTTGTTGCTGATGCAAAACAGCGTAATGGCAGCAACTCTGGGGCTGTTTTTAATTGGACTTGGCAATGGTCCTATTTTCCCCAATATTACACATCTTACTCCCGAATTATACAGTAAAGAAGCTTCGCAATCTATAATCGGCATCCAAATCGCATTTTCTTATCTCAGTGTTATGCTGACGCCCGTTTTATTTAGTGTAGTAACTACCTTTGCTGGGATCTCTGTCTTTCCAAATTTCTTACTAGTCATGTTCCTGCTTATGATTGGTTGTACAATTGTTCTTAAAATCGGCGATGCCAAAAGTCGCACAAAAAGACATAATGTATAAGCCAAGCCACTCTGAACAACAAGGAGATATGAAATGGCGACGCTCTTATTAGTTATTATTTACATTGCGTTTATTAGTTTAGGAATTCCTGATTCACTATTTGGGACAGCTTGGCCAGCCATTTACTCTGAACTGACTTTGCCAATTTCCTATGGAAGTTTTGTAACAATCATAATATCCTGCGGAACTATTATTTCCAGTCTTTTAAGTTCCCGGCTGCTGGCTCGATTTGGAACTGGATTTATTTGTATATTTAGTACGGCATTAACGGCAATTGCATTGTTGCTGTTTTCCTTCTCTAATAACTTTTACTTGTTATGCGTCTGTGCCTTACCACTTGGATTAGGCGCAGGAGCAATCGATATTGCACTTAACAATTACGTTGCCCTCCATTATTCCGCAATACACATGAGCTTTTTACACTGTTTCTACGGCGTAGGTGTTTCGGCCAGCCCATATATCTTATCAAAAATTATTGGATCACAAGGAAACTGGCGCATCGGGTACCAAACTGCCGCCAGTATTCAATTTGCAATTCTACTATTATTGATAGCCACAATAACTCTTTGGGGCAAAACTGAGATTTCGGTATCTTCTGCTTCTGTACGCCACGCATCTGCTCTTTCTTTTCGCACAATGGTCCGGATACCAGGAGTCAAAGAAATCTGTTTTATGTTTATAACATCTTGCGGAATAGAATATACCTGTGGGAATTGGTGCAGTACATTTCTAGTTGAAAATAAAAATATGCCGATTGCCAGCGCGGCTCAAGTAGTTATGTTATATTATATTGGCCTTACGCTTGGACGATTTTGTTCTGGTTTATTAGCTGTGCGGCTACATAGCTGGAAAATTATTCGATTGGGGCAAATTGTTCTTGGGGTAGGAATTTTCTTGCTCTTTATGCCTTTCCTGACCACATCCGTTTTAGGCTTTTTCTTGATTGGCTTTGGTAACGGGCCGTTATTTCCAAACTTAAACTATTTAACCCCTGAGAATTTTGGAGAAAATATTTCTCAAAACGTTATGGGAATACAGATGGCAGCTTCGTATCTGGGGATTATGTTGGCACCAGCCGTGTTCGGTATTCTCGGGCAATGGATTGGGGTATGGTTACTGCCACTCTTTCTCATCTGTTTTTATTTTGTTATGTTGGCTTCACATTCACAGGCAAAACATCACATCCAAACAAAGATTCAGTAATTTGCAAGCAATGCTTCTGGATAGCCATTCGGCTTCCGGCGCTGCTTGTTGAGGATATCCCCCAATCCCCCCATGAACGCAGAATTTCATTCTGCGGCTGGGCGTTCTGCGAACGCTTTTAGGCCACGGTCAACTCACCGTTGGCCGTGGTCCTTTTCTTTTCCGCACTTCAACTCATCGTCCATTTTTAGCATCCGTTCCACGTTGCTCTTTCCTGTCAGCAATCCCCGCATTTCTTCACGAGAATACCGAAAAGCTAGATGTCGGCGGGCATCAGGTCAACGCCTTCCGGGTTGTGCAGGATACCCTCACCAGGACGCAGCGGCTCATCCATCAGGATGCGGCCCATTGCGTCGGACAAGGTGAAAGGCAGCTTGTCTGGCCGGGGATTTCCCAAGCTGATGGTCAGGCTGCCCTGCGGGTCCCCGTCGATCAGCAGCACTTTCTTTCCGGCCTGCGCCAGCCCGATGCCCAAGTTGGCACAGGTGGTTGTCTTGCCAACGCCGCCTTTTTGGTTGGCGATGGCGATGATTTGCGTGTTCAATGACTTCACCTCATTTCTGATTTTTTCTATGGCTTCTGGAAGTCATGACCCCCGGCTAAGCCGGGGGCTTGTGTAAGCCCTAGAAGGGCATCGTACCGGCAAGCCTCTCAAGAGGCACTGAAAAATCTGCCACTCGCATCACTTGCCCCACAGCCCGTAAACGGGCGCTGTTTATCTAAGATCAACTTCCTGACAATAGTTAAGTTGTTGATTTTTTCTCGCTTCGCTCGACGCTTGAAGCTAAAGCTTTTTTACTCTCCCCAGCAGAGCTGGGGGTTCTCATTTCGCTAAAGCATACAAAAGGAAAAGCCCGGAAAACAACGGTTTTCCGAGCTTTTTGAAGCGTTTTGATAAAGTTTAGCGCTTGCTGAACTGGGGAGCGCGACGGGCAGCCTTCAAGCCGTACTTCTTACGTTCCTTCATACGAGGATCGCGGGTCAGGAAGCCAGCCTTCTTCAGGGTGGTGCGCAGCTCGGGGTTGAACTGCAGCAGGGCGCGGGACAGGCCATGGCGGATAGCGCCAGCCTGGCCGGAGTAGCCGCCGCCGACCACGTTGACGACAACGTCAAACTGGCCTTCGGTGCCGGTCAGAACCATGGGGCTGCGAGCCAGCAGCTTCAGGGTATCCAGGCCGAAGTAGTTGTCCAGCTCACGGCCATTGACGGTGAACTTGCCGGTGCCGTTGTACACGCGGACGCGGGCAACGGAATGCTTACGACGGCCAGTGCCGTAGAAATATTCTTTAGTTTCGTACATTTTCGCTGCCTCCTTGCTTAGAATTCGACCGCTTCAGGCTTCTGGGCGGTGTGGTTGTGTTCTGCGGTCTTGTAGCAGTGCAGGCGGGTCATAGCCTTGGCGCCCAGGGTGTTGGAAGGCACCATGCCCTTGACAGCGTAGGTCATAGCCTTGTCGCTGGCTTCAGCCATCAGGGTCTTGTACTGGGTTTCCTTCAGGCCACCGATCCAGCCAGAATGGGTGCGATGGAACTTCTTTTCCAGCTTCTTGCCGGTCAGGACAGCTTCGTCGCAGTTGATGATGATGACATGGTCACCGCAGTCAACGTTGGGGGTGAAGGTGGGCTTGTTCTTGCCGCGCAGAATGACGGCAGCCTGGGCGGCAACGCGGCCCAGGGGCTTGCCGGCGGCGTCGATCACATACCACTTGCGGTCGGCCATCTCAGCGGGCTTAGCGAGCGTAGTACTCATAATCTGAATCCTCCATACTTACATATTCACGCGCCCTTTGGGTTTGGGTTCCGCAGGGGTTATCTGGAACGCCCGGATGGACGTTTTTTAGCGCAAGAGTGATTATAACAGACCTTGGGGTGCAAGTCAACGGTTTTTGGACCGTTTTTTCATTTATTCCTTTGTAGCTCTCGTTTTCTCTCGTTTTTTCTTGTTTTCTCTCGTTTTCTTTTACAGTATTTTCAGGTCTGATTCCCGGCGCCGGTATACTTCTCAAACATGGGTACATGTGGTATAATAGTATGATATATGGCCAGAAACAGACATCCCGAAGATACCGAGGTGGTAGGGTTGAATACATCCCGTTTTGAAAAGCACTGCTGGGCCGAGGTCGACCTCGACGCCCTGCGGTCCAACTATGAATATATCCGCCGTCAGGTGGGCGGGCCGGTGTGCGCCGTGGTCAAGGCAGACGCCTACGGCCACGGTGCGGTGGCCGTTGCCCGGGCACTGGAGCCTGCCGGTGTGGCCGGGTTCGCCGTGAGCTGCCTGGGCGAAGCGCGGCATCTGCGCCGCCACGGCATCGTGCGCCCGGTCATGATTTTGGGCTACACCTCCCCGGCCTTTGCCGCCGACCTGGCCCACAGCCGCATCACCCAGGCCCTGTTCTCCTACGAGTACGCAGTTGCTCTCTCCGAGGCAGCCGAGGCAGCCGGGGTCACGGTGGACTGCCACCTGAAGGTGGACACCGGCATGGGGCGCATCGGGTTTGCGGTGCGTTCCGGCTTTGCCGAGGCCCTGAAAGAAATGGAGCGCTGTTACGCCCTGCCCGGGCTGCGCATCACCGGGGTGTTCCAGCACTTTGCGGTGGCGGACAGCACCGAGCCCGACGACGAAACCTATACCGACGAGCAGCATGCCCTGTTTGTGCGCACCCTGGAAGAACTGCGGGCCGACGGGTTCGAAACCGGCACCACCCACTGCGCCAACAGTGCCGCCCAGCTGCGCCACCCCGAATGGCGGGCCGATATGACCCGGGCTGGTATCATCCTGTACGGGCTGAACCCCAGCCCCCAGGTACAGTTTGATGCCCTGCGCCCGGTGATAACCCTGAAAACCGTCATCACCCAGGTCAAGACCCTGCAGGACGGGCAGTCGGTGTGTTACGGCCGCACCTACACAGCCCCATCGCCCCGCCGGGTGGCCACCGTCAGCGTAGGCTATGCCGACGGCTATCCCCGCCTTTTGTCCGGCAGTGCCGGGGGCGGGGTGATGATGGTCCACGGCAAGCCGGCCCCGGTGTTGGGCCGGGTGTGCATGGACCAGACGGTCATTGACGTGACCGACATTCCCGAAGCCGCTATGGGCGACGAAGTGACCGTCTTCGGTCCGGGCGGCGCCGACACCGCCGATACCATCGCGCAAAAAGCCGGTACCATCAACTATGAGGTGGTGTGCGGCATTTCCCGCCGGGTCCCCCGCCTGTACATGCAGGATGGGCAGCCGGTCAGCATCTGGAACAACTTGGAGGAAGGTTAATGGCACAGGATTCCATCCGCAATTTCTGCATTATCGCACACATCGACCACGGCAAGAGCACCTTGTCCGACCGCATCCTGGAACTGACCGACAGTGTGGACAAACGCACCATGGAAGATCAGATTCTGGATGACATGGAGCTGGAACGGGAGCGCGGCATCACCATCAAGGCCCGCGCCGTGACCATGCACTACAAGGCCGACGACGGCAAAACCTATATGTTCAACCTCATTGACACCCCGGGCCATGTGGACTTTTCTTATGAAGTCAGCCGCAGTCTGGCCGCCTGCGAGGGTGCGGTGCTGGTGGTGGACGCCAGCCAGGGCGTGGAAGCCCAGACCCTGGCCAACTGCTATATGGCCATCGACCACAACCTGGAAGTGGTCCCCATCCTGAACAAGATCGACCTGCCCAGCGCCGACCCCGACACCGCCGCCAAAGAGGTGGAGGACATCATCGGTCTGCCCTGCGAGGACGCCCCCCGGGTATCCGCCAAGCTGGGCATCGGCATCCGGGACGTGCTGGAACGGGTGGTCAAGGACATTCCCGCCCCCCAGGGGGACGAGAACGCCCCGCTGAAAGCCCTGATCTTTGACAGCGTGTACGACAGTTACAAGGGTGTCATCGTCTACATCCGTGTGTTTGAGGGCTCTGTGCGCCCCGGCGACACCATCAAGCTGATGCACACCGGCGCCCAGTTCCAGCTGGTGGAGGTGGGCCACATGGGCGCCACCGCCCTGGCCCCCTGCGACTGCCTGAAAGCCGGCGAAGTCGGCTACCTGACCGCCAGCATCAAGAATGTGCGGGATACCCGGGTGGGCGATACCGTCACCCTGGCCGACAACCCCACCGCCGAGCCCATGCCCGGTTTCCGCAAGGTGACGCCCATGGTGTTCTGCGGCATCTACCCCGCCGACGGCGCCCGGTATCCCGACCTGAAGGACGCACTGGAAAAGCTGCAGCTCAACGATGCCAGCCTGAGCTTTGAGCCCGAAACCAGCGCGGCGCTGGGCTTCGGTTTCCGGTGCGGGTTCCTGGGCCTTTTGCACATGGAGATCATCACCGAGCGCCTGGAGCGGGAATTTGACCTGGACCTGATCACCACCACCCCCGGTGTTCAGTACCGGCTGACCCTGACCGACGGCACGGTGGAGATCATCGACAATCCTTCGGCCTATCCCGACCCCACCCGCATCGAAAAGGCAGAGGAGCCCTTCGTGAACGCCCACATCTACACCCCCAACGACTATGTGGGCCCGCTGATGGACCTGTGCCAGCAGAAGCGCGGTGTGCTGGTGGACATGAAATATATGGACGAAACCCGTGTGGACCTGCACTACCAGCTGCCCCTGGGCGAGATTGTGTACGACTTCTTCGACGCCATCAAGAGCCGCAGCCGGGGCTATGCCAGCTACGACTACGAGTGGGAGGGCTGGCACCAGTCCAACCTGGTGAAGCTGGACTTCCTGCTCAATGGCGAGCCGGTGGACGCGCTGTCCATGATCGTGTTCAGCGACAACGCCTACGCCAAGGGCCGCCGTATCTGCGAAAAGCTGAAGGAGAACATCCCCCGCGCCCTGTTTGAGATTCCCATCCAGGCCGCGGTGGGCGGCAAGATCATCGCCCGCGAAACGGTCAAGGCCATGCGCAAGGACGTGCTGGCCAAGTGCTACGGCGGCGACATCACCCGTAAAAAGAAGCTGCTGGAAAAGCAGAAAGCCGGCAAAAAGAAGATGCGCCAGCTGGGCAGCGTGACCCTGCCCAGTGAGGCCTTTACCGCCGTGCTGAAACTGGATTCCGACTCCTGATTCTCAAATAAATATGCGCCGGGCGCCTCCCTGTTTGGGGAAGTGCCCGGCGCTTTGTTTTACGGGTTCCGAATCAGCAGGCCCAGCCGCCCGCCCAGACGGGAGAGCAGCTCGTTGGTGATGGTACCGCAGGCCACCGCCACCTCCTCCGCCCGCAGAGTTTCGGTGCCGTCGGTGCCGATGAGGGTGGCGATCTCCCCCGCCTTTGGTGCGGCGGGCAGGTCGGTGGCGTCCACCAGCATCTGGTCCATGCACAGACGCCCCACCACCGGGCAGCGGGCGCCATGAAGCAGCACCACGCCCCCCTGGGCGCCGTAGTTCCGGGGCAGGCCGTCGGCATAGCCGATGGCCAGCACGGTCAGGCAGGTGTCCCACCGGGCGGTAAAAGCCAGGCCGTACCCCGCCCCCTGCCCTGCCGGGACCTGATGCACCGCCGCCACCCGCGCCCGCAGGCTGAGTACCGGCCGCAGGGGCAGCGGGTGTTCCACCGGGGTGTCATCGCTGCCCACGCCGTACAGAATCAGGCCCGGCCGGGCGGCACCGAAGGTATGGCCCGCCGTGCATGCCGGATTCAGGATGCCATAACTGGCCTGCAGGTGGGTCAGGCCAGGGTCCAGGCCCATCCCCCGGAGCAGGGTCAGGGTGCGCACAAAGATTTCGGTCTGCTTGCGGGCAAAAGCCCGGTCGGCTTCGGACGTGCCGTCGGAGGTGCACAGGTGGCTGTACACTCCTTCCACCCGCAGGTTGGGCAGGCGGAACAGTTCCGCCAGGGTCCCGGTTTCCTCCGCCGGGATGCCCAGCCGGTGCATGCCGGTATCCACCGCCAGATGCACCCGGACCGGCACGCCCCGGGCGGAAAGGGCCCGGCCGTGGTCCGCATCCGCCACCGTGGCGCACAGATTCCAGCGCCGCAGCAGCGGGGCCTGGGCGGGGTCGGTCCAGCCCAGGATCAGAATTTTCCCTCGGATGCCCGCCTTGCGCAGCTGGATACCTTCCGACAGACAGGCCACCGCAAAGAGGCGGACGCCCTCCCGCTGCAAGGTCCGGGCCACCGGCACGGCCCCATGGCCGTAAGCGTCCGCCTTGACCACCGCCATAAGAGTACAGGAAGAAGGCAGGTTTTCCCGCAGCAGGGCGGTATTCTGGCGCAGGGCGGCCAGGTCGATCTCCCGCCAGGCACGGGCATCCGGCGGAAGTTTTTGCCGGCGGGCGGTGACGGCTTGCATCAGATAGGACAGGGCCACGCTGAGAGGCACCACCGCCGCGAAATGGACGGCGGAGTTTTCCACCAGCAGCTCCCACAGGCCCAGGAACCGGGCCGCCGCCCGCACCAGTACAATGCACCAGGGATGAAGGATGTACACCAGGGTGGCCGTGCGGCGCACCGCCCGGTCCTGCCCGGCGTTGACCGCCAGCAGCAGGCCGAACAGCCCCCACATTGTCAGGGGCAGAAAGAGATACATACTGTCGTGGCGGGGGATGTTGGCCGCGTGCAGAGCAAAGCCTTCTGCCGTCATGGCACCCAACGCAGCCACCGTCAGGCAGGCACTTTGCCGGGCACCGGGCACCGAGCGGGCGGCAAAAGCTGCCCCCAGCAGCAGAAATAGGGGCAGGAAAAACAGGCCGTTGCGGGTGTAATCCCAGAAGGAGAAAACCACCTCATACGCGGCGCCCAGTCCCGGCAGATGCCCTGCCAGACCGTAATAACTGTCCCCGCCCAGTCCGATGAGATACAGCACCGCGGCCATTGCCATCCCGGTCCGGCCGGCCTTGGCCAGCAGGCGGGCCAGGGGCAGCGCCAGCAGCAGGGCCGGCAGATACCACAGATGATAGAAGGTGCCGTTCAGCAGCAGATCCCGCCCGGTGACGGGGTTGCCCGCGTAGATGTTCAGGGGCAGGTACAGCAGCACCGACGCGGCATACAGCCCCAGGGTATGCCGCCACAGCCGCCCGGTGCCCTGCCAATGGTTCCGGGCCAGAAAGTACCCGCTGAGCATGGCAAAGTACGGCACTGCCACCCGGGCCAGAATCCGGGTGAACCACAGGTCCGCCGCCGGGGAAAAGGAGGCCAACGGGCCGGTATGGATGGCCACCACCAGCACGGCGGCCAGCAGCCGGAACCAGTCCAGCGCCGGGATGCTCCGTCTGCTCATAGCTGCCCCTCCCACGCGGTCAGGATGAACCCGCCCTCATTGGTGCCGGACAGCTGCCAGCAATGTCCCGGGGCGGGGCGGGTGGTGTCGGTGCCGGTATAGGGCAGATAGCTCACCTGCACCCGGCGGCCGTTTTCCAGCCGGACCACCCGGGGTGCTGCCCGCAGAAAGGCCGGGTATTCCTCCAGACAGATGCCTGCATCGGTGAGGATGCGGGCATGGGGCACCCCCACATACCGGAAATGCCAGGGTTCGGCGGCAATGCCGGTTTTGTCCTGTTTATCCGCCGTGTAGCGTTCGATAAAGCCGTACCGGGCCGCCACCTTGCGAAAGGCCCCGCACACCCCGTCATAAGGGAAATCCGGGCGGATGAAGTCGATGTTGTCGGCGCTGAGGGCCAGGTCCACGGCCAGGCCGGTCTGGTGTTCACTGCATCCGGGGCGGGCCACATATTTGGCGGTGAAGTCGGCGCCCTCTTTCCGGAAGGTATCATTCCAGATGGCCTGCTGCTCTTCCTGGCTGCGCCAGCCGGACACCGGCAGGATCTGCCCCGTCCCGTGCACCGCCTCGATGGCAGCGGCCAGCATCCGGGCGGCGGTGCGGTCCAGGTGCTGGTCCGGCCAGCCGCCGGTGAGGGGCACCAGGTCGGGGATCAGTTCCCCCTGCAACGGGTGCTCCCGGTTGACCAGGATCAGGTTGCCTTTGCGGGAACCGGCGGCGGTGAGGTACAGGTCCGCGGGGCTCATGCTTCCACCCCCAGCTCCACCATCTTGTCCAGCAAGGCCGGGAAGGAATAGCCCGCCTGCCGCATCATGGCCGGGAACCGGCTGTGGGAGGTCAGCCCCGGGATGGTGTTCACCTCATTGAAGACGATGCGCCCCTCCGGCGTGAGGAAGAGGTCCACCCGGGCAAAGCCCCGGCAGCCCAGGGCCGCATACACGGTCCTGGCGGCGGCACGGATGCGGTCGGCGGTGGCGTCCGGGATGCGGGCCGGGCAGTGGATGGCGGAATGTTTGAGGGTATATTTTTCGGTATAATCAAAGAGCACGTCGGCGGGGGCCAGTTCGATCTCGTCCACAGCGCCCACCGTCAGCGGCCCGCCGGGGTTGCCCATGACCCCGCAGCCCACCTCAAAACCAGGGATGGTTTCTTCCAGCACGATCTCGTCGTCGTGGCGGAAGGCCTCCTCCACCGCCGGGGCCAGACCGTCGGGGCCCTCCACCCGGCTGATGCCGAAGGAGGAGCCGGCCCGCACCGGCTTGACGAACACCGGCCAGCCGATGGTTTCGGCAGCGGCCAGGATGTCCTTTTGGGCTGCGCCGCGGAGAAACACAGCGCTTTTGGGCACTTCCACCCCGGCCAGAGCAGCCAGCTTGTGGGCCCGGTCCTTATCCATGCACAGGGCACCCGCCAGGCAGCCGCAGCCTATGACCGGCACCCCGGCCAGTTCCAGCAGTCCCTGCAGGGTGCCGTCCTCCCCGTTTTTGCCGTGGAGCACCGGGAATGCCGCCTCAAAGGCAATGCGGCGACCATCGGCCAGCCACAACTCCTTGGCACCCCGGGCGGCGTTCAGGGTGCAGCGGGCACAGTGGACGGCGTCCTGGTGCCAGGTATCGGCGGGAATGGCCGGTATGGGCCCGGTATAGTACAGCCACTCCCCTGCCCGGGTGATGCCCACCGGCACCGGTGCCCAGCGGGCGGGGTTCAGATTTTCCAGCACGGCGGCCGCCGACTGTAAGGAAACGGCATACTCGGTGGAGCAGCCGCCGAAAAACACCAGAATTTTGCGTGCGTGCATAGGGATTCCTCCTTGCAGGACGCAAAAGATTTTGCCAGCACAAAGCGCCCTGCCTTGCTCCTTTATGGTAGCAAAACAGGGCGCGGGTTGTTTGCAGACCGCCTTGCGGGACGGTTGCGATTTTTATGCGAAAATCTTACGAATTTCTTGCAGCGGGCAATGCGGCGGCGGTGGGCAACGTCACCGTGAAGGTCACGGTGTTGTCGGCGCTGTCCGCCCGGATGGTACCCCCGTGGGCCTGCACGATCTGCCGGGCAATGGCCAGGCCCAGCCCGGCCCCGCCGGAGGAGGTCCCGCGGGAGGAATCCAGCCGGAAGAACTGCTCAAACAGCCGGTCCAGCTTTTCCGGCGGGATGGTGCGCCCGGCGTTGGTGAACCGCAGGGTGACTTCATCCTCCCCCTGCTCTGCCTGCACCTGCACGCAGGTATCGGGGAAGCTGTAATGCTCGGCATTGCGCAGCAGGTTATCAAACACCCGGGCCAGCTTGTCCGGGTCCCCTTCGCACCGCAGTTCGGCGGGCAGGTCCAGGGTGCAGCGCAGGCCTTTTTCCTGGAACACGGGTTCAAATTCACTGGCCACCTGTTCCAGCAGCCGCTTCAGGTCCACCGGCTGCTTGTCCAGTTCCAGGTGGGAAAGGTTGAACCGGGTGATCTCGAAAAATTCGTTGATGAGGTCCTCCAGCCGCTGGGCCTTGTGCAGGGCAATGCCGGTGTACCGGGCCCGCAATTCCGGGCTGATCTGGGGTTCGTCCTGCAGCAGAGTCAGGTAACCGATAACGCTGGTCAGCGGGGTTTTCAGATCGTGGGCCAGGTACATGATCAGATCGTTTTTCCGCTGTTCCGCTTCCCGGGCGGCGGCAGCGTTGGTCAGGGCCTTCTGCCGGGCCAGATTCAGCCGGGCTTCCGCTTCCGCCAGGGCGGGCGGCAGCTCGATTTCCCCTTTACTGGGGTCGGCCAGGCGGTCCGCCATGGCAATGACCTTGCTCAGGTCCTGCTGGCTCCACCGCAGGAAGAGATAGGTCACCCCCATCCAGCCAACGGCCAGCAGCATCCAGACCAGGAACAGCGCGGTGTCCCGGACAAATTTGGCCACGCTGTACAGCCCCAGCAGAAGCATCTGGATGGGAAAGAGGCGGGCGTCTTCAAAGCTGGTCCAGTACAGGTCCTGAATGGAACGGTACAGCCCGTACCCCACAAAGAAGAGTACAGCCGTACCCAGCACCACCCCCACCATGGCCAACAGGTAGAGGGCCAGCATCCCCATGGGGCTGCGGCCGTAGTAGGGCGCCCGTTGTTTGCGGGAACGGCGCTGCTTTTTCAGAAAGTTACTCAACGGTGTACCCCACCCCCCACACGGTCTTGATGAACTTGGGATGCCGCGGCGCTTCGCCCAGCTTTTCCCGCAGGCGGGCGATGTGGGACATCACGGTGTTGTTGCTGTCCAGATACTTTTCGCCCCAGACGGCCTCGAACAGCTCCTCGCTGGAAACCACCTTGCCCCGGTGGCTGCACAGATACCACAGGATGGAAAATTCCAACGGCGTCAGGGGCACTTCTTTGCCATACAGGGTACATTTGTGGGAATTTTTGGCGATCGTCAGCCCGTGCAGGTCGTATTCTTCCGGGTCGGCGGGCGCAGCGCCGCCGGCGGGGTTGTAACGGATGTACCGCCGCAGCTGCCCCTTGACCCGGGCCACCAGTTCCAGCGGGTTGAACGGTTTTGTGATATAATCGTCCGCCCCCAGAGTCAGGCCGGTGATCTTATCCATATCCTGGACCCGGGCGGTAAGCATGATGATGGGGAACAGATGCTCCCGCCGGATCTGCTGGCACAGGGCAAAGCCGTCCATATCGGGCAGCATCACGTCCAGCAGGGCCAGGTCGGGCGGCGACTGCCGGATAGCGTCCAGTGCTTCGGCAGCGGTGGCGGCGGTGCGCACCGTAAAGGCTTCGTTGCGCAGATACACCCCCACCAGGTCCGCGATCTCCCGTTCATCATCCACCACCAGAATATCCGGCATGCGGTCATTTCCCCCCTTGTGTTTTTGTAACCATGATTTGAGGTTTATTATACCACACCCCGCCGGGCCCCGCCAACAAAGCCGGGCCAGTGTTTACAATCAGAAATAATTGCAAAAAAGCGGTCCCCGCCTCAGGCAGGAACCGCCGTTTCAGATTCGTTGCATCAATAAAAGCCGAAGCTGGGAAGGATTTCCAGGCTGCGGGCCCAGAGTTCCGGCACCGGCAGGCCGGACAAGGCCGGATAATACCACACAAAGAGCACCAGCGAAACCACCGTCAACCCCACACCGATGCGCCTGGCCAGTTTCTGGTTATGGGCGCCGCCCAGCACCAGCACAATGGCCGCCAGGCAGAACATGGAACTGGGGAAGTAGTGGTACAGGAAGGTGCAGCGGGTCACCAGCATCCAGGGCACCAGCTGGGTGGCGTACAGAATCAGCACGCCTGCCCCGGCCCGGGTGCCCCGGCCGCTGATCTGCCGCCAGAACAGCAGCAGGATAGCCGCCAGCCCCGCCAGCCAGATGACCGGGCCGCCCAGCCCGGCAATACTGGCCTTGAAACCGGCTGCCAGGTGGGTGTTCTGGTAATACCACACCGGGCGCAGGCCCAGCAGCCAGGTATACCAGCGGCTCTCAAAGGGATGGGTGGCTTTGAGGGTGGAGTGGTACCAGAACATATACTGCTGGCAGTCCCACCAGTCTTTCAGCCCGAAGGACGGGTCCCGCCACAGATAGGGCAGATAGGACGCCAGATAGATGACGAAAGACAGCAGCACATAGAACATGACCCCGCCCAGGGCGGCGGTGCGGAACTCCCGCCAGAAACCGGGCTTGTGCTGTTTCCACCGGGCATAGAGCACCCCCAGATACAGCACGGCCAGCCCCGCCCCGGCGTAGATGCCGGTCCACTTGGAGGCACAGCCAAGCCCGAAGGCCAGGCCGCCCAGGGCCATGGGCCACAGGGATTTCATGACGCCTTTTTCCAGCACGCTCTGGCAGTACCACAGCATGAAGTAGGCACCCAGCAGGATGAAGAAGGTGCCGTAAATATCAATGGTGGCAATGCGGCTCTGGGCAAAGCGCATGAAGTCCAGGGCCAGCAGGGTCCCGGCCAGCGCCCCCGCCCAGGGGCGGCGGGTCAGGCGGCGGCCGAAACACCAGGCCAGCGGTACCAGCAGCACCCCGAACAGGGTACCGGAAAACCGCCAGCCGAAGCCGGTCATGCCGAAGAGGGCAATGCCCATCATGATGAAGTCCTTGCCCAGGGGCGGGTGGGTGGTTTCATACACCGGCATGGCGTGAAGCATCTCGTACCCGGTGCGCCCGTGGTAGATCTCATCAAAGTACATGCTGTTCAGCTGGCTGATGGCATCCGGCACGGCGTCCTGTTCGTCGAACAGTTCTCCCCCGCCTTCCACCGGCACCAGGGCGCCTTCGGCGGTGCGCAGAGCCATCTCAAAGACCTGGGCATCCTGCACTGTGATCTGCAGGGTCGTTCCCGCCGGCACCTGCATGGACACCGACTCCCAGCTGAACACGGTGGAGTAGCTCAATTCCTGGGTATACAGGTTCATCCCGCTGCTCAGGCTGACGGTCAGGCTGCCGTCCCGGCTGATGCCGGGATAGATCCACAGTTCGGCGGCGTCCGCCTGCAGCGTCACCGTCTGGTTCACCGTGGTGTCGGCGGCATCCAGCGGGTTCTGGGGCGCGGTCAGGCTGCCCAGATAGGTGAAACTGAGCACCGCCGTGGCAGCGGTCAGACCCAGCATGGCCCCGACTTCCCGCCGGGTCCACCGGGGCTGCGGCGCCGGGACCGCACTGCCCTGGGAAGCCCGGCCCACGTTCAGGGCACGGGTCCCCGGATGACGGAGTTTCCGGCTCAGGGGCGATACCAGCCCATGGCGGCAGAGCGTCCAGGTGGTGAACGCCAGCAGCACAAAGGCAGCGGTTTCGGCAAAGCTGATCAACTGGGTGAACAGGCGGCTGGTGGCAGAAGTGAGCCACTCGTCATCGGTGCCCACCTGGGTATAGACGGCGGCCAGGTTCAGAAAGCCGGTGAGGGACAGCCCGAAAGCCGCCCCATACAGCCGGATGTCATTCCAGCGGGCCGCAGCCAGCAGCACCAGCAGCATACCGGGCAGCAGGTAACGCTCGTGCATGCAGTGGCCGAAGGTAAACACCCCCGCCAGGTAAAATCCCGCCAGCAGCAAAGGCGAAAAGCGGCGGGTTTCCCGGGGGGCTTTGCGGTCAGCCAGCCAGGCCAGCACCCCGAGCACCAGCACAGCTGCCGTGACCAGCACGATATTGAAAACGCCCGCCATACCCCAGGTGACAGGACCGAACAGAGGGTCATCCAGCGGCGTCCAGTTGCCGCCCAGAGCGGCGAACCAGTTAAACGCGTTGACGGAGGCGTACAAATACCCCGAGGTGGTGGTGATGTATTTTTCGATGAGCGCCGGGACCAGCCGCACCGGTCCGTAGAAAGGCAGCCCGGTAGCCAGCGGCACCACCAATGCCAGCACTGCACCGCCGAAGATGCGGCCCACAGCCCGGGCAACCGCCTTGCCCCCCTGCCCGACCGCGTCGGCCACGCCCAGCACAAAGCAGAGGGCCAGCACCGGACCGGCCAGCAGCGCCTGGGGTTTGATGGCCAATGCCACGCCGTACAGGAAAGCCGCAGGCAGGTAGCGGCGGCGCTCCAACAGCCAGAAGCAGCCCAGCAGCGGCAGCACGAAGGCGGCATCCACCTGTTTCCACACCCCGGTGGCAAAGAGCAGCAGAGGGCAGAAGGCGGCAAAGGTTCCCATGCGCCAGGCCTGGGCCCAGTCCTTCACGCCGCGCAGCGCCACCCGGTATACCAGCGCCGCAATGCCACAGTCACACAGGGAGGGCACCAGGGCCAGCAGTACCCGGCCCACGGCGGAGTTGCCCTCCACCCCAAACAGATTCCGCACCGCCGCCACCAGCGCCAGCACCGGCAGGTAGCCGGGCGGGTAATCGGCAAAATAGTCCGCGCTGTAAAAGGCGGCCGGACCTTCCTGCAGGAGTTTTTCTCCCCAGGAGATGAAGCAGGACATATCGTAGGTGTAGCCTTCGGTCACAGCCGCCAGCACCAGCCGCACCACCAGGGCAGCGGCCAGCACGGGCCAGAACAGGCTCCACTCGGTCTTGTTTTTCAGACGTTCTTTGTACATAAAACTCTTTCCGTATGGCCGCAAAAGGCCGGATACAAAAATCAGGAATGAGCCGCACTTCAACGTGCCTTTGCTTGCCCATTCCTGAATGTGTTTTATCTGATTACAGCTTGCTGATCTGGGGACCCTGGGCAGTGTCGGCCACGCTCCAGCCCATCTCGGTGAGCTGGGCACGGATGGCATCGGCGCGGGCAAAGTCCTTGGCCTTCTTGGCCGCGGTGCGCTCGGCCACCAGGTCGGTGACCTCCTGCGGGATGGCCGAGGTCTTGCGGTTGTACACCAGGCCCAGCACGCCGGTCAGCTCGTCGAACATATCGGCGGCCGCCTGCAGGCTGGCTTTGTCCGAAGCGTCGGACAGGGTGTTGATCTCCTTGACGAACTCAAAGATAGCCGCCAGGGCGTCCGGGGTGTTCAGGTCATCATCCATGGCGGTGATGAACTTTTCCTTGGCCGCCTTGGCCTTCTCGGCCAGGGTGGTGTCGGTGCCGTGGGCGTGCTCGATGGCAAAATCCAGGTTATCGCGGCAGGTGTACAGGCGCTCCAGAGAGCTCTTGCAGCTTTCGATGAGCTCCACGGTATAGTTCAGCGGCATGCGGTAGCCGGCGGTGAGCATGAAATACCGGATGGGCTCATAGCCGTACTTGTCGGCAATCTCCCGCACGGTGAAGAAGTTGTTGGCGCTCTTGGACATCTTCTGGTTGTTGATGTTCAAGAAGCCGTTGTGCATCCAGTACCGGCTGAAGGTGCAGCCATTGGCGCACTCGGACTGGGCGATCTCGTTCTCGTGATGGGGGAAGATCAGGTCCTGGCCGCCGCAGTGCAGGTCAATGGTCTTGCCCAGATGCTTGCGGGCCATGGCGCTGCACTCGATATGCCAGCCGGGGCGGCCGTGGCCCCAGGGGCTGTCCCAGTAGGGTTCGCCGGGCTTGGCGGCTTTCCAGACGGCGAAATCCGCCGGGTCTTCCTTCAGGTCGTCATCCATCTGGCTGCGCAGGGCGCGGTTGCCGCTTTCCAGATCATCCAGATTCAGATGGCTCAGCTTGCCGTAGCCGGGGTCGGACTTGACCCGGAAGTACACGTCGCCGTTGCGGGCGGGGTAGGCATGGCCGGAGGCCACCAGGTCCTTGACGATCTTGATGATCTCGCCGATATGCTCGGTGGCACGGGGACGCACAGTGGGTTCCTTGACGTTCAGGCCCTCGGAATCCTTGATGTACTCCGCCTCAAACCGGCGGGCCACTTCCTGCATGGAAACGCCCTCCTGCTGGCCTTTGGCGATGAGCTTGTCGTCAATATCGGTGATGTTGGAAACGTAGTACACCTTGTTGCCCATGTATTCCAGGTAGCGGCGCAGGGTGTCGAAGACGATCATGGGGCGGGCGTTGCCCACATGGATATAGTTGTAGACCGTGGGCCCGCAGACGTAGATGCGGTATTCCCCGGGGGTCTGGGGGATGAATTCTTCCTTCTGGCGGGTCAGGGTATTAAAGATCTGCATAACGGAGCTTCCTTTCCGGGAATGTTTCGGGACCTTTCCTTGCTGTACCATTATAGCCCCGCCGCCGCGGCGGCGCAAGGGCCGGAGCCTCTTATTTTGCCTGCATGAAGCAGCTGCGGTTCTGCCACAGGTAGATGCAGCCGGAGATCACCGTGACCAGGGCCACCAGCCAGCACAGGACCTGGGTGATGAGGCCGAACGCCATCATGTCGGAATCACCCATAAAGAACGGCACGAAGTAGTAGAACAGCACGGTGAGCATCTGCAACACCGTCTTGACCTTGCCCCACATATTGGCGGCGATGACGGTACCGGAACCGGCGGCGATCATGCGCACACCGGCCACGGCGAATTCGCGGAACATGATGACAGCCAGCACCACAGGGGAGCACAGACCGTCCACCAGCATGTAAATGAAAGCGGCGGTGGTGAGCATCTTATCGGCCAGGGGGTCCATGAACTTGCCGAAATCGGTGACAAGGTTATCGCGGCGGGCCAGGTAGCCGTCCAGGAAGTCGGTGAAGCTGGCCACCGCAAAGATGATGCCCGCCACCAGATGGGCGGTGGGGTTGTACTCGGCGGTGCCGATGCGGCCGTACGCCGCAAACACCATGAACACGGGCACAAGAACAACGCGCAGCAGGGTCAGCTTGTTGGGCAGATTCATGATTTATTCCTCCTCGGATTCCACATAGCCGTACAGGTCGTAGGTGTCGCTGTCGGTGATGGTCACGCGGTAAAATTCGCCGGGGGTCAGGGGGGTATCGGCGGGGGTCAGCACGTTGCCGTCGATCTCCGGGCAATCGGCCTGGGTGCGCAGCAGATACATACCGGTTTCATCGTCCACCCCGTCGCAGATGCACTCCAGGGTCTTGCCCACCTTGGCAGCCATGGCGGCGGCACTGATATCGGCCTGAATCTCCATGATGTGCTCGGCCCGGCGCTGTTTCACATCCTCATCGATCTGGCCGTCCATGGTGGCGGCGGGGGTGTTCTCCTCCGCCGAGTAGGCAAAGCAGCCCAGGCGGTCGAACCGGACGGTCTTGACGAAGTCGCACAGTTCGGCGTACTCCTCCTCGGTTTCACCGGGGAAACCGGCGATGAGGGTGGTGCGCAGGGTCAGGTCAGGGATGGCCGCCCGCAGGCGGGCGATGGCGTCCTCGATCTCCTTGCGGCCGCCGCGGCGGTTCATGGCCTTGAGCACCCGGTCGTCACAGTGCTGGATGGGCAGGTCCAGATAGGGCACCACCTTTTTGTTGCGCACCATGGCGGCGATGAACTCGTCGGTGATGCGTTCCGGGTAGGCGTACAACACCCGGATCCAGCGGATGCCGTCAATCTCGTTCAGGCGGTCCAGCAGTTCACAGACGGCTCCGGGTTTGCCCCAGTCCTCGCCGTAGGCGGTGGGGTCCTGGGCCACCACGATGAGTTCCCGGACGCCCTCCCCGGCCAGCCAGCGGGCTTCAGCCACGCAATCCTCCAGCGGACGGCTGCGCAGCGGACCGCGGATCATGGGGATGGCGCAGTACCGGCAGCGGTTGTTGCAGCCTTCGGCGATTTTCAGGTAGGCGTAATGGGACGGGGTGGAGATAACCCGGGCGCCGCCCAGAGGCATATCGGTCTTGGGTCCGTAGCTTTCCAGACGGTCGGCCCCGGCGGCGCAGACCCGCTCCACAATGGCGGGCAGGGCGGCATTGGAGCCGATGCCCACCACCGCGTCCACTTCGGGCATTTCGGCGGCGATCTGCTGCTTGTAGCGCTCGGCCAGGCAGCCGGTCACGATGACCTTCAGGTCCGGATTCTGCTGTTTGTACTGGCAGGCCATCAGGATGTTTTCAATGGCCTCTTCCTTGGCGGACTGGATGAACCCGCAGGTGTTGACGATGATGACGTCCGCCTCGGCGGGGTCGGCCACGGTCTGGTGTCCGGCCTTGATCAGCGCGTGGCAGAAGACGTCGGCGTCCACCTGGTTTTTGGGACAGCCCAGCGAGATGATGGCAATATTCTTGGTCATGGTCGTTTCCTTTTATCTGTGATTATTCGTCCCGGGCTTCTTGCAGGACGGTACGGATGACAGCGTGGGAGAACCCGCGGCGGGCCAGAGCGGCCGCCACCTGAGGTTCCTTGCCCTGGGCCAGTTTGGAGGCATACTGCCGCTCCACCAGCGCCCGGGCGCTGGCCAGGTCGGGGTCCTCGTCCGCCTCCCCGCCCAGGTCCTCCACCACAGCGGCGGCGGTTTCCCGGTCGATGCCCTTTTTGTTCAAATCCATCAGGATCTCCCGCCGGCTCTTGCGCTTGCGCAGCAGCTCGGCGGCACGGCGGCGGGCAAAGTCCTCGTCGTTGAGCAGGCCCAGCTCCCCCGCTTTGGCCACAGCGGCGGCGGCGCTGTGGGGGTCGAACTTGCGGCAGAGTTTATCGTACAATTCCCCGGCGGCGTGGTCCCGCAGTGCCAGCAGGTCCATGGCCTTGTCCAGGGCGCGGCGGGTATCGCTCTTTTTGCGCAGTTCTTCCACCTGCCAGGGTTCCAGCGCGTCGTCCTTGTGCAGGCCGGCGTCGGCAAAGGTTCCCTCATCCAGGGAAAAGGCGAACTCGCCGTCAAAAAACAGCGCGTATCGCCCTTTTTTCGTTTCGGAAATTTGTGTGAGCTGCGGCATCAGTCGTCAACCATAATATCCAGGTCCATCTCGCTGCCGGTGGTCTTGGCAGCGGCCGGAGCAGCTTCCTCCGCAGCCGGAGCGGCCACCGGGGTGGCGACCTTCTCGATGGGCTTGACGGTGCCTTTCTTGCCGGCAGCGATGAGGCGGTCAGCGTTCTCCCGCACGATCTTCTCGATCTCCTCGGCCACCGCGGGATTGTCTTTCAGGAACTGCTTGGCGTTGTCGCGGCCCTGGCCCAGGCGCACATCGCCGTAGTTGAACCAGGCGCCGCTCTTCTGGACCACGCCCAGCTTGACGCCCAGGTCGATGATCTCGCCCACCTTGGAGATGCCTTCGCCGAACATGATGTCGAATTCGGCTTCCCGGAACGGGGGCGCCACCTTGTTCTTGACCACCTTGGCGCGGGTGCGGTTGCCGATGAAGGAACCGTTGGAATCCTTCAGGCCCTCGATGCGGCGCACGTCGATGCGCACGGAGGAATAATATTTCAGCGCACGGCCGCCGGTGGTGACTTCGGGGCTGCCGTAGACCACGCCGACCTTTTCACGCAGCTGGTTGATGAAGATGCAGACGGTGTTGGTCTTGCCGATGATGCCGGTGAGCTTGCGCAGGGCCTGGCTCATCAGGCGGGCCTGCAGACCCACATGGGAATCGCCCATTTCGCCTTCAATTTCGGCTTTGGGGACCATGGCAGCCACCGAGTCCACAACGATGGCGTCAATGGCGCCGGAACGGACCAGGGCTTCGCAGATTTCCATGGCCTGCTCGCCGGTATCCGGCTGGCTGACCAGCAGACTGTCGATGTCCACGCCCAGGGCGCGGGCATAGGCCGGGTCCAGGGCATGTTCCACGTCGATGAAGGCCACTTCGCCGCCGTTGCGCTGGGCTTCGGCCAGAATCTGCAGGGCCAGGGTGGTCTTACCGGAAGATTCGGGGCCGTACACTTCCACGATACGGCCGCGGGGCACGCCGCCGATGCCCAGGGCCATATCCAGGCCCAGGCTGCCGGTGGAGATGGCGTCCACCTGCATGGTGACGTTGGCGCCCAGCTTCATGACGGCGCCCTTGCCGAACTGCTTTTCGATCTGGGCCAGCGCGGTTTCCAGCGCGGCCTTCTTGTCACCGGCGGGAGCCGCCGTGGTCTTGGTTTCTTTCTTGGCTGCCATTGTATTTCTCCTTTTCAGGGGGATGTTCCCCCGCCTTTGTTATAGATGAATCGTATGCCCTTATTATACCCTTTCCGGCATAGAATTACAACTATTTGTTGTGTTTTTGCAGGCCGATTTATAGGGCTTTCAGGTTGGATTTCCCGGCTTTTGCAGCAGAATGGCCCGGTCGTTGCCGCCGTAATCCTGCCGGCAGCTGCCGTTGATCCATCCGTTCTGTTTTCCCAGGTCCAGCACAGCCTGCCGCTGCTCGTACCCGATCTCCAGCACCAGCCAGCCGCCCGGGCGCAGCACGGTCTTCCACGGTCCGGTCAGGCAGCGGTAAAACGCAAGCCCGTCCGCGCCGCCGCCCAGGGCCATGGCCGGCTCCCGGGCGGTTTCGGGCATCAGTTCGTGCATTTCGGCGTCGGTGAGGTAGGGCGGATTGCTGACGATGAGGTCCACACTACCGGGAAGCACCTCCCGCCAGCCGGTGAGCACATTCCCCTCCCGCACAGCCACTTCGGCCCCCTTCAGGGCGTTGGCGGCGTTGCGGCGCAGGTACGGCAGGGCTTCGGGGCTTTTTTCCCAACAGGTCACCCGGGCGCCGGGCACAAACCGCTTGACGCCCAGCCCCAGGCAGCCGGTGCCGGCGCACAGGTCCAGCACCACGGGTTCGGAGTCGCCCGCCTTTTTCAGCAGCTCCACGGCGGCCGCGCAGACCACCTCGGTGTCCGCCCGGGGGCAGAGGACGCCCGGGCCCACTTCCAGCGTGAAGTCCAGAAAGTCCCACTGGCCCAGAATGTACTGCAAGGGTTCCCGGGCCGCGCGGCGGGTGGTCAGGGCCGCCAGCGCCGCGGCGTGTTCCGGGGTCAGAGGGGTATTGTCCAGGCGGGGGTCACAGCCCACCGCCAGCCGGTACAGTTCCCGGGCGTCAAAGGCGGCATCGGGCACACCGGCGGTTTCCAGCGCGGTGCGCACCGCCCGCAAGGCCTCCCGGGGCAGCAGGCCGGTCAGCGGCAAATCACTCACGGTTCCAGGCGGCCTCCTCCGGGTTGTCGGGCAGGACGGGCTTGACGGCGGCAATGGCCACCTCGATCATGTCGTCCTCCGGTTCAAAGGTGGTCAGGCGCTGCAGCCACAGACCCGGCACCGCCACGGCCCGGGCCAGCCAGCAGTTGGAACGGCCGGACCAGCGCAGAATTTCATAGGAGATGGCCACCAGCAGAGGCAGCATGGCCAGCTTGTACAATACCCGCATGCCGGTGCTGGTCCAGGGCAGCACCGCATACAGCACGATGCTGATGAGCAGCACCAAGATCAGGAAGCTGGTACCGCAGCGGGGATGGAACCGGGTGTGGCGGCGGATATTTTCCACCGTCAGTTCCTCCCCGGCCTCATAGCAGGCGATGGTCTTGTGCTCGGCGCCGTGATAGGCAAAGACCCGGTGAATCTCCTTGGTGCGGGTGCACAGGAACATATAACCCAGGAAGATGGCCAGCTTGAAGACAGCTTCCAGGATGACCCGCGGCCACCGGCCCATGGGAATGACCTTGGCCAGCAGTCCGGTGAGGAAGGTGGGCAGATACAGAAACAGGAACAGCGCCAGCACCACACCCAGCAGGGCCGAAATGGTCATGAGGGCGTTCTGGAAGGCGGGGCCGGTGTGTGCATCCAGCCATTTGTCAAAGCGGGACTGTTCGGCCTCCTGTTCCTCCTCGATCATAGCGATGTCGGCGCTGTGCATCAGGTACTTGTACCCGCTGCACAGGTTTTCCACCATGTTGCAGATTCCGCGCACCAGGGGGACTTTGTTGTACCAGTGGGTGTGGACATCCTCATAGGTGAGGTCGATGGTGCCGTCGGGACGGCGCACGGCGCAGCAGATTTTTTTCGGGCCGCGCATCATGATGCCTTCCATCAGGGCCTGGCCGCCCACACTGGTACGGAATTTTTCGGTCGGACGCGATTCTTGGGGCATAAGACAGAATGTCTCCTTTGTTGGTTTCAGATGGGTTCGTGCAGGTGTTCCTGCCCGGGGCGGTACAGCGGCAAGGTGATGAGCACCGTGGTGCCCTGCCCCAGCGTGCTGGTGATGTCGGTGGTGCCGCCCAGGGCGGTGACGATGGCATCCACCACCGCCAGGCCGATTCCCGACCCGCGCACCGAGTTTTTGCCTTTGAAGAATTTGACCTTGACCTTTTCCAGGTCTTCGGGGGAGATACCCCGGCCCTGGTCCCGGATGGATACGGTAACGTTGGAGGTGTCCTTGGTCAGGGTCAGGAAGATGGACCCGCCGGGGGGCGAATACTTGATGGCGTTGTCCAGCACATTGATGAACACCTGCCGCAGACGGGCAGGGTCCGCCCACACCGGGAAAGGTTCGGGCGGTTCCTCATACACCAGGCGCAGGCCCTCCTGCCGGATACGGCCTTCCACGAACAGGGCGGCGTCGGTGGCTTCGGCCACCATGTCCAGTACCTGGCAGTCCAGCTTGATGCCGTTCTGCAGGCGGGAAAAGTCCAGCAGTTCCTCCACCATGGCGTACAGGCGGTCGGTTTCGGCCCCGATGACTTCCAGACCCTTGCGGTAGTTTTCATCGTTGGGGTCTTTGAGGGCCGCAATGGTTTCTACCCAGCCCTTGATGGAGGTCAGGGGTGTGCGCAGTTCATGGCTCACCGAGGAGATGAACTCGTTTTTCATACGGTCGGTTTCGGTCAGGTGTTCGGCCATCTCGTTGATGGTATGGCACAGCCGGCCGATCTCATCGTTATAGCGGGTATCGGGCAAACGGGTCTGCAAATCGCCCCCGGCAATGCGGTTGGCGATGACCTCCACCTGTCCCAGTGGCCGCACGATGGAGCGGATGAAAAACAGGCCGCTCCACAGGGCAAAGGCCAGGGCCACCAGCACCACGCCGCCCGAAATCAGCACCATATTCCACCACTGGCGGTCGGCCAGGGTCAGGCTGGTGACCAGGCGCATGGCGGTGATGTTGCCTGCATCGTAGGGGACCAGTTCGGTGACGGCCATGACCCGCTCCCCATCCGGCGTGCGGAAAATGGCCCGGCCCACGCCGTCGGAACTGACCAGGGCGTGGTAGTAGTCCACCCCTTCGGTGAGGTTTTCGTTGATGGTACCACTGGAGGTGGCCAGCACCACGCCGTTCTGGTCCAGCAGCATGAATTCAAACTTGTCTTTTTCCTCAAACTGTTCCACCGTACGCCGCAGGGACTGGGCGCGGCTGGCAGCGTTGCTGTCGCTGTCGCCGGCCGTACCGGTGGCCTGCAGGCGGCCGATAAAGGTGGAAAAACGGCTTTCCATGGCACGTTCAATGCCGCCGTACAGGTTCTGGTAACAGAAATACAGGAACAGGCCCTCGGCCAGGGCCAGGATCAGCACCGTGATGAGCAGGCTGCCCCGCAGCCAGCGCTTGGTGATGCTTTGCACGCGGGGTCCCCCCTTTCTTCAGGCGCATGCGAAGGTGAACAATCAGGGACTCCAGCGGTAGCCGTATCCCCAGACCGTCAGGATATGGGTAGGGCTGCTGGGCTCGTCCTCGATCTTCATGCGCAGACGGCGGATGTTCACATCCACGATCTTCACATCGCCGTAGTAGCCCTTGCCCCAGACGCCTTCCAGGATTTTTTCCCGCACCAGGGCCGCGCCGGGGTTGCGGAAAAACAGCTCCATGATCTGGAACTCCACCTGGGTCAGGTCGATGGGTTTGCCGGCCTTGTACAGCACCCGGCTCTTTTCATCTAGCACAAAGCTGCCGCTGACCAGCTGGTCGGGGCCGGAGCCGTCCCGGCTGTCGCCGGCATTGCGGTGAACACGGCGGGCCAGGGCCTCCACCCGAGCGATGAGTTCAGACACCGAGAAGGGCTTGGTGATATAGTCGTCGGCGCCGATGGACAGGCCCCGGATCTTATCGGTTTCCTGTCCCTTGGCAGACACGATGATGATGCCGATGTCCGGGTCATCCCGCCGGATGGTTTCACACAGGGAAAGCCCGTCCATACCGGGCAGCATCAGGTCCAGCAGGGCCGCATCACAGGGCGGGTTGGCGTGCAGCAGTTCCAGGGCACGCTCGGCGCTGGGGGCTTCCAGCACCTCCCATCCGGCCATGCGCAGGTTCAGCACCTCCATCTCGCGGATGCTGTTTTCGTCCTCCACAACCAGGACTCGTTTCATACACATAACTCCTTTCAATGGCAAGGAAGTTTGCTTGGTTCAGGGCAGTACGGTCACACCGGACAGAACATCATCCAGCGTCAGACCGTAATATTCGGTCAGGATGCGCGCCTGCAGCTGGCGGCTGCCGATGGTGGCCACCCGGCTGTATTTATCGGTGCGCAGATCGGTTTCGGCGGGGTCGATGACCCGCAGTTCGCAGTACATCACATCCCCGGCCAGATTGCAGATGATCCAGCCGCTGCCGTCGGCGTTGGATTTGAGGGATACATTGCCGTGCATGGATTCCGGCAGACGCAGGAAAAAGTGCTGTTCACTGTCGTATACGCCGAAAATGTTGTTGCCGCCCTCGGGGGTGGCATAGTCCTTCCACAGCAGGAATTGCAGCTGGTTGGCCAGTTCTTCGGGGATGGTTCCGCCGTCCGCCACCTCGGTGGGGATGTCAATGGTGCCGTTGCCGTCCACATCCATGCTCAGCAGGTCGGTGTCATAGCGCTGGGTGGCGCGGAAGACATCGGCCACGCCGGGCGGATTATAGGTTTTCAAGAATCCGCTTTCCGCATCGTAAATGATGATGCTGGAGGCCAGGCTGGATGCCGAACCGGTCCAGCCATCCACCACCAGATAGGAGGCGCCGTCCTCCCCCACCCCGGCGTGCAGGCCCGCACAGCCGCTGTAATAGCCTTCGCCCACGGCCAGGGTCTGGGCGGCCAGGAAGGTATCACCGCCGGTGTAGGTCAGCAGCTGCAGATTGATGCCGCCGTTTTCCGTTTCGGTGGGCAGGGCCAGGACCAGGTCCTCGGTGCCGTCGCCGCCGTCGGTCACATCGGCCACCAGCATGTCGGTATAGCTCTGTTTGTTGACGGTCTGCAGTGTTTCATCGCTGTTGTACAGGTAGACCACCATATACCGGTCGCCCTGGGCGCTGTCATACCCCACCAGCAATTGCAGGGATTCGGCATCCCGCAGGTGGGCGTAACTGACCGTTTCCACCTCACTGGAAAGACCTTCGATATGCTGGGATACCCGCCAGCCGGAATCGGTGGGTTCCAGAATGGCCAGCCAGACATTGGCACCGCCGGATTCCACGGTGTACAGCACCGCGGCTTCCTGGGTGCCGTCGCCGTCCCAGTCCCCGAACAGAAACGGGGAAAGGAAATCGCCGCTGGCCGGATATTTCAGCGTAGCCACGCCGTCCAGATAGCTGTTCAGCGCTTTCTGCACGGCACTGGTCTGGCCCGAAAGGCGGGGGGCGCGCAGCAGGCTTTCAATCTCGCCGCCGGGCAAGCCGCTGCAGCCGGTCAGGCTCAGAGCCAGGGCCAGGGCCGCCGCAGCCGCCCTGCGTACAAGAGCCATGCGCGCACCTCCTTTCCGCCGTTTCACGATATACAAAGTCAGTATACCACAAACCGTCCCTGCCCGCAATGCACGGGCGCTTTCCCCGGCTTTTTGCAAAGTGTGCTTGACAGTTTTGGCAAAGCATGGCATGCTGAAAATGCAAAGCAAGCGTTGAAGGAGGTTTCTGCCATGCGCACGTCCCCCAAAAATCTGATTGCTGCCGTCAGCGGCTATGTTCTGGCCCTGCTGTTCCTGATTTTCCTTGCCGCACCGCTGCAATACCGGTACGGCATGGTGGGCCTGCTGTGGACCGAACTGGGTCTGCTGGCCCTGGCGCTGCTGGCCCTGGCGCTGCTGGGGACGGCGGTCTTCCGCGCCCCCTGGCGGCAGGTGTTTTCTTTCCATCGCCCCGCCTGGCGGGGTGTGGGCGGTGCACTGCTGCTGTGGATGGGTACTTATGTTCTGGTCATGCTGGTATCAATGTTCACCATGCTTCTTGTTCCCCAGCAGCTGACCGAGGTAAGCACCGGCATCACCGACCTGTTCAACCAGGTTCCGCTTCCGGTGCGGTATCTGCTGGTGGCTGTGGCACCGGCGTTCTGTGAAGAAATGCTGTTCCGGGGGTATCTGCTCCACCACATGCAGCCCATGCCGGTCTGGGGCCGGGTGGTGCTGTGTGGAGTGCTGTTCGGGGCATTTCACCTGGACCCGGTGCGCTTTCTGCCCACCGCCATCCTGGGGATCGCCATTTCCTGGGCCGCCCTGCGCAGCGGCAATCTGCTGTATGCCATGCTGATACACCTGTTCAACAACAGTCTGTCCGTTCTGGCCACGCTGGCTCCTTCTGCCGGAGAGGCCGCAGCCGTGGAGTCCGCACAAGTTGCGGTGACCCCGGCAACCCTGGGCGGATACTTTTTCCTGGCAGCGATCAGCCCCTGGCTGATCTGGGCCGGCAGCAGCCTGCTGCGCCCCAAGGAGGCCCCGGCCCCCGACCGCGCCCGCCCTGCCATGGTCTGCCTGGTGATCAGTGCCGGGTGCATTGCCGTCGGCTGGGCGTTGATGCGGCTCGGCTGATTTTTTCCACATTTCCACAAGAAAAACCGCCTTCCCGGCAACACAATCCGGGAAGGCGGTTTCTTTGTTTTATTCGGCGGTCAGCAAACGCACGGCACGGGAAGTGCCCAGACGGTCGGCACCCAGATCGAGGAACTTTTCCATATCCTCAATGGTGGAAATGCCGCCTGCAGCCTTGATCTTGCAGCGGCCCGCCACATGCTTGGCGAACAGCTCAATATCGTGGAAGGTGGCACCGGCGGTGGAGAAGCCGGTGGAAGTCTTGATGAAATCGGCACCGGCTTCGGGCACGATGTCGCACATCTTGATCTTTTCCTCATCGGTCAGCAGGCAGGTTTCGATAATGACCTTCAGGCAATGGTCCCCCACCGCTTCCTTGACGGCGGCGATATCCTCACGCACGGCGTCATACTCGCGGTTCTTCAGGCGGCCGATGTTGATGACCATATCCACTTCGGAAGCGCCGTTTTCGATGGCGGTGCGGGCTTCAAAGCACTTGCTGGCGGTGTCCATGGCGCCCAGGGGGAAGCCGACCACGCAGCATACCGGCACCCGGCCGGCCATATACTCGGCGGCCTGCTTCACATAGCAGGTGTTGATGCAGACCGAAGCAGTGTGGTACTGCATGGCTTCATCGCAGAGCTTCTGGATCTGCGGCCAGGTGGCTTCGGGCTTGAGGAGGGTGTGGTCAACGACCGAGAACAGCTGTTCTTTGGAATAACGGCTCACCGGTATTCAGCCCCCTTTCCGCAGTGCTTGCACAGATGTGCCTGGTGCAGCCCGGTGGCTGCAAAGATGATGGAGGTAACACCGCACACGGTGGCGATGATGCCCAGAATCAGGCCGGTAAGGCGGAGCCCTCCGCCGCGAACGTTGTTTTTCATGGAAATGCCTCCTTATTGCGCACGGGTCACGGCGCTTTCTTGGTGAAAATCAGAATTTTGGAAAAGGCGTAGTTGGAAAGAATCACCACGACCTGCGAGAACAGTTTGACAATGTTGGCCCACAGTTCGGGGGAAACAAAGGTAATCATGGGACCCAGACCGCCCACGCCGCCCCACATGATCAGCTGGTCCAGCACGGCGGTGAAAATACGGCAGCCCACAAACTTGGTGAATTCCTGCCAGGCGGCAGCTCCGTGGCTTTTGCTCAGGAACACAAAGTTGCGGTTGGTCCAGTAGGCAAACAGAATGCAGATGGCATTATTGAGAATGTTGCCCACGCCGGTGGCAAATCCGACACCAAACGCTGCCTGGAAGATATTGAGGATGATAAAGTTGAGCAGCGTGGCCAGCCCGCCGAAAAACAGGTAGGACAGCTGTTCATAGTATTTCCTGATGAGGTCTATAAGTTTCTGCATGATGCACCCGTGAACCAAAAAGAGGCCCGCCTGTTACCAGGCAGGCCTCCCATTGGGATCGTTCAGAGATTATTCAGCGTCGGAGCCTTCAGCTTCCACTTCGCCCTCGCAGGCCTTCATGGACAGGCTGATGCGCTTGCGGTCAAAGTCAACGTTGATGAGCTTGACGCGCACTTCGTCGCCGACCTTCAGCACGTCGCTGACCTTGTTGACGCGCTCGTTGGAGATCTCACTGATGTGGACCAGGCCGTCAACACCGGGCAGAATGCGGACGAAGGCACCAAACTTGGTGATGGAAACAACCGGAGCGGTGAACTCGCTGCCGATGGGATACTCGTTCTTCAGCTTCTCCCAGGGGTTGTCCTCTTCCTTCTTGTAGCCCAGAGAAACCTTCTGGTTCTCGGGGTCATAGCTCTTGACATACACGTCGATGGTATCGCCGACATTGACGACCTCAGACGGATGCTTCAGGTTGGACCAGCTCAGCTCGCTGATGTGGCACAGGCCGTCCACGCCGCCGATGTCCACAAAGGCGCCGTAGGAAGTCAGGCTCTTGACAACGCCGGTGTAGTGCTTGCCCACTTCGACGTTCTTCCAGAACTCTTCGCGCTTGGCCTTGTTTTCTTCAGCGGTCACCTTGTTGATGCTGCCGACGATCTTGCGGCCGGCGCACTCGGTGATGACCAGGCGGACATGCTGGCCGACGAGCTTGGTGTAGTCTTCGTCACGGCGCATGGTGGCCTGAGAACGGGGCACGAACACGCGCACGCCCTTGACGTTGACAACAACGCCGCCCTTGTTGGCTTCCATGACGTCGCCTTCCATGACGGTGCCGTTCTCGGCAGCCTCGGAAACGTCCTTCATGCCCTTCTGGGCTTCAAAACGAACACGGGAAAGGGTGTCAACGCCTTCCTGGTCGTTGGTCTTCACAACAACCAGATCCAGCTCGTCGTCCACCTTAACAAGGTCTTCCATCTTGGCGTTGGGGTCATGCGTCATCTCATTGAGCTTGACGATGCCGGTGTGCTTGGAGCCGTCGATGCCCACGACGCACTCCGTCGGGCTAACGCTGATGACCTTGGCTTTAACGATCTTACCTGCGAACAGCGGCTTTGCTTCGGAAGCCTCGAGCATCTCGGCAAAACTCATGTCGTCACGGATTTCTTCACTCATACAGTTAAGTACCTCCTCAATTATAGACGATGGCGTGGAAGCCCCTGCTGTTACGCCTACCACCTCGGCTCCCTTGAGCCATGCACGATCAAGTTCATCAGCTGTCTCGATCGTAACGGCGTTGGTGTGCCTGGCAGCGACCTGCAACAGTTTCTGGGTGTTGGAGGAATGATGACCACCAATGACGATCATATGATCGCATTTTTGGCTGAGGTCCTCCGCCTCCTGTTGCCTCGCCCACGTTGCATTACATATTGTATCAAATATTTTGGCATTTGTACACCACTTTTTTAGAAAAGCCTTGCAACTTTCCCAACTTTGGACCCGAAAAGTGGTTTGTGCCACCACATAAATGGATTTTTGCTGCGCAAGAATTTCGCGCATGCTTTCCAGTTCGTCCAGATTCGCAAAAACCCGCACTTCGCCGCTTGTATGGCCGACGATTCCCTGCACTTCCGGGTGCGTAGCATCCCCCGTCACCAGAAGAAGCGCACCATTTTTGCCCGCTTCTTCGGCAATTTTATGGATTTTTGATACAAATGGGCAGGTGGCATCATGAAACGCCAGGCCGCGTGTTCCAATTTTTTCATACACGCTGTGGGGCACCCCGTGGCTGCGGATCACCACCTCATATCCATCAGGCACGGCGTCCACATCCGGGCAGGTCAAGGCGCCTTTCGCCTCCAGATCGGCCACCACCTGCGGGTTGTGGATCAGCGGGCCCAGCGTGGCCACCTTGCAGCCCTTGTCCAGCAGTTCATAGGTCAGTTTTACCGCCCGGTTCACGCCGAAGCAGAAGCCGGCCGTCTTGGCCAGAATAATTTCCATGTTGCGTTCTCCTGTGTTCAGGTTCCGGTTTCGGTGCCGGATTCGGGGTCGGCCGCCGGCAATTCTGCCGGTTCAAAGCTGTTTTCCCGGTACAGCGTTTCCAGGTCATCGGTCAGGCGGCTGCGCAGGGCGCGCAGTTCCTTGACCTGGTGGCGCGGGTCGGTGATGCGCAGGTCCGCGGCGGGGATAGGCTCCCCGAAGCAGATGCGCATGCGGCAGAAGGGGCGCATGCGGTGGTTGGGGGTATCGTAGATGATGCGGCAGGGCACCATATCCGCCCCCGCCTGCCCGGCAATGACAAAGGCACCGCTCTTCAGCTTGCCCAGTTTGCCGTCCTTGCTGCGGGTGCCTTCGGGGAAGATGAGCACGCCGGTGCCCTTCTTGCATTCTTCGGTCACCTTGTTGACGGTTTCCATATCCCCCCGGCCGCGGTCGATGGGCACCGCACCCATGCAGCGCAGGAACCAACCGATCAGCGGGTTGCGGAACAGCTCCTGCTTGGCCAGGATGCGGAAACGGCGGAACCGGAATACCACCACCAGGATGAACACCGGGTCCAGGTCCGAAATATGATTGGGGGCGATGACGATGGGACGCCCGCGGGGAATACGGTTGCGGCCGACGACCTCCACCCGGTAGACAATGTGCATCAGCACCCAGGCCGGGGGCAGCAGGATCCAGTATAATAGCATAAGTTCACCATTTCCTAATTTTTTTACATTCCTATGCAGGAAGGCTTGTCTTAGATGTGGGCAAGGATGGTCTTTTTCAGCAGGGCAAAGCTCTCCTCAATGCCGATGTCGCTGGTGTCCACCAGGATGGCATCCTCCGCCTGGCGCAGCGGGGCCACGGCGCGGTGGGTGTCCTGATAATCCCGCTGCTCGATGTCGGCCAGAACGGTGGCATAATCGGTCTGCTTGCCTTTTTCCAGCAGTTCGGCCAGACGGCGGCGGGCCCGGGCGTCAGCGCTGGCGGTCAGGTAGATTTTGACGGTGGCGTTGGGCAGCACCACGGTGCCGATGTCCCGGCCATCCACGAGCACGTCCCGGCTGGCGGCCAGATTCCGCTGGGTGTCCAGCAGGAAGCTGCGCACCGCCGGATAGGCGGACACATCCGACGCCGCCATGCCGATATCCTCGGCGCGGACGGCTTCGGTCACATCCTCGCCGTTGAGCAGGATGTGCTGGGCGCCGTCCTGCAGGCGGATGTCCAGCTGAATCTGCGGCAGCAGGGCTTCCACCGCGGCGGGGTCCTTGGTATCCGCACCGGCACGGCGGACATACAGCCCGATGGCGCGGTACATGGCGCCGGTATCCACATAGGTATAGCCCAGGTCGGCCGCCAGGCGGCGGGCCATGCTGGACTTGCCGGCCCCGGACGGGCCGTCAATGGCAACAGAGATCATGAGAACAACGCTCCTTTATATTAGTTGGCATCCGTTACTGCGGCCGCCGCAGCTTGGGCAGTGGCCCAGGCGATCTGCAGGTTATATCCGCCCGTTCGGGCATCCACATCCAGAATCTCCCCGGCAAAATACAATCCCGGGCAGCGTTTGCTGGCCATGGTCTTGGGGTCCACTTCCCGCACGTCCACACCGCCGGCGGTGATGACCGCGTGTTCCAGGTCACCCAGCTCGGTGACAGGCACAGCCCAGTGTTTGCACAGCCGCACCAGGTCCATCTTCTGTTCCCGGGTGATCTGGGCCGCACGGGTGGCTGGGTCCACGCCCCACTTTTCCACCGCCACCGGGCGCATGGAATGGGGCAGCAGCTTTTCCAGCGCTCCCTGGGCGCTGCGGCCGCCCAGAGCGGCAAAGTCCCGGGTCAGGCGGTCGTACAGCTGCTTTTCATCCAGGGCCGGCTTGAGGTCGAACTCGCACACATACCGGTGGGCGTGAATATCGTCGATGTAGGTGGAGGCGGAGAGCACCAGCGGTCCGGACAGGCCAAAGTGGGTGAACAGTGCCTCGCCCAGTTCGGTGAACAGGGGTTTGCCGTCCCGCAGCAGGGTCAGGGTGACGTTGCGCAGGGACAGGCCCATGAGTTTGCGGCAGCTGGGGTCCGGGGAAACCAGGCTGCACAGGCTTGGCTGGGGCGTCACGATGGCATGCCCCGCCTGTTCGGCCAGGCGATAGCCGCTGCCATCGCTGCCGGTGACCGGGTAGCTCACGCCGCCGGTGGCCAGCAGTACATGTTTGGCCCGGTAGGCCTTGCCCCCGGCGATGACGCCCTTGCAGGCGCCGTCTTCCAGGAGCAATTCTTCGGCGTCCGTCTTGACGAAGCGGGCCTGTGCCGCATACTGCCGCAGAGCGGCCAGCACATCCGCAGCCCGGTCACTCTGGGGGAACACCCGACGGCCCCGCTCGGTCTTGAGGGGCACATCCAGGGATTCGAACAGGTCCATGGCCGCCGAGGGCGGAAACGCATGCAGGCAGGAGAATAAAAACCGGGGATTGCGGCGTACATAATTCATGAATTCCCGGGGGTCGCAGTCATTGGTGACATTGCAGCGGCCCTTGCCGGTGATGAGCAGTTTCTGGCCCGGGCCTTTGGGGTTGTGCTCCAGCACGGTGACCGACCCCCCCCGGGCACAGGCGGCCCCGGCGGCCATCAGTCCGGCCGCACCGCCGCCCACGATAAGAAGATCATCCAGCGGCATTCAGGTTCCTCCTTTGCCGGGCAGCCCCCACAAAGCTGAGGGCCACAAACAACACCAGCAGCGGCTGCACCGTTGCCAGATACATGGTGGACGTGCCGATGCCGAAGCTGGACACCTCCACAAAAGCGATCATGCCGCAGCGCAGCGCGGCCATGAAGAGAATCATCGTCTGTAAAGTCCAGGGCACCAGGGCGGTGAAGCATTTCCGGGCGGCCCGCACACTGGCGGGCAGGGCACGCAGCCAGAAGAGCACCGCCAGGACAAAGCACACCGGCAGAACAAAGGCCCACACCAGGCGCAGCGCCCCCAGCAAGCCGAAGACCAGCTTCTGGTTGGGGCTGTAATAGGGGGTATCCTTGCCCGCCTCGGCGGCGCCGTTCAGGCCGCAGTGCAGATAGCCGGACCACTGGGCAAAGTCTTCCGGGGTGCCGATGGACCGCTGGCTCTCGTAGGGGGCGCAGTCCTGGAAAGTCAGCACCCAGCCCAGGCTGCGGACACTTTCTTGCAGGGTGGGCAGCACATACTCTGCCCGGATGGGCTGGGTGGTGCCGCTGCGGGGGCCGCTGCGGGTGGGCAGGGTGCCGTCCTCGCAGGCGGCATTGACCTTGTCCGCCACCGTCTGCCAGTACGCTTCAGCGCCTGCAGCGGTATCGTAAATGCCCTCGTATTGGGCCGCCCTGCGGATAGCCCAATAGAAACTGCCGGCGCGGTAGTCCTCCAGTTCGGGGTCCCGGAAGTCGTTGATCATCTGGGGGTCTTCCTCCAGCCAGTAGGACAGGGGTTCCAGCTCGGGCACCGCCTCATACAGCTTCTGCCGGGCATCGGCGGGCACGCTGAGCATGGGGTCCTCGGCCTCGGTGGCCACCCGGCTCATGGCGCCCATGGCGTCGGCGAAGGCGCCGCCGGAGAAATCGGACAGGGTGAACACCCCGTAATATGCCTGGTTCAGGGCGCAGAAGATTCCAATGCCCCCCGCCAGCATGGCGTAAGGCAGGACCTGCACCAGCACCCGGGTCCAGCGGCGGCGGCGAACCGCCACCCCCAGCATGCCCAGGGTAGCCAGCACGGTGAAGGGAAGCAGGAACAGCCCGGCGTCCTCCCGGTTGAGGTATCCGGCGGTCAGCCCCGCCCCGCCCGCCAGCAGCCAGGGCCACAAGGGGGTACGGTCGGTGCGCAGCACCCGCAGCGCCGCCGCCGAGAACCCGGCGAAGGCCAGCAGGCAGAGCGCCGGGAAGATGTTGTCCCGGTAGACGCGCAGGGTGTAGGATGCCCAGGAAGTGGGCAGATACGCCAGGGCCGCAAACAGGCCCAGGGTCACGACCCGGCCCTTTTCCGCAGGCCATTTTTCCCACAAAGGCGAGAAGGCGAAGGCCGCGAACAGCGCGGCGGCGCACCACAGCGCCACCCCGCCCAGCAGGTACGGGATGTGCAGAGCGTTCAGAAACGCCAGCCACACCGGGAAGAACATGGACTTGGACAGGGTGAGGTAATCGTACGCACCCAGCCACTGCCCGGCCGAGATGGACTGGGCGGCCCGGAACATGAGTTCATCGTCCAAAGGAGCGCCGCCCACCCAGGTGTAGGCCTGCTGGAAGCCGGTGAGTGCCAGACGCACCACCACCAGCGCAGCCACCCACACCCAGAAGGCGCGGCGGGACAGGTTGATTCGGTTTTTCAGGCGGGAAAACGGCATGAGGGGTCCTTTCCGGCACCAAAGGCACGGTAATTCACTTCTGGATCTTTTCGATGCTCTCGATGAGGTATTTCTGCTGCTTGAAGGTCAGGTCCACCAGCAGGGACAGGTACTTGATGATGATGGTCAGCACCGCAAACATCCCGGCAAAGCCCAGGGTGAGCACAAACATGGTGGTGGTCCAGCCCTCGATGGGATGGCCGGTGCAGAAGACGATAAAGGTATAGGCCAGTTCCGCCAGGGCCAGCACCATCATGGCCAGGGCGATGCCGGCGCTGAGGCGGAACCCGGCGTCGGTGTACAGAGCCAGGCTGTCAGCCGCCAGAGCGAAACGTCCGGCGGGCTTGTCGGTGAGGCGGCCGTCAAATTCCAGGTCGGTCATCTTCAGGCCGGAAGCCGCATACGCCGCCTTGCGGTAAGGCAGGTGGGCGCTGGAAGCATGCACCCGGTTGATGGCCCGCCGGGTGACCAGGCGGAAAGCATCGGTGCGCAGGCGGTAGGCGCTGTGGGAATTGGCGTTGAAAATGCGGTAGAACAGTCCGCTGCCGCCCCGGGTCTGTTTGGGGCAGACCGAAACGATGTCGCTGCCCTGCTGGGCGGTGCGGTAGGCCTCGAAAATCAGGGAGGCGTCATAGGGCATCTCGGTGGAGTCGAACTCATAGACATAGTCCCCGATGGCCGCATCCAACCCGGCGTTCATGGCCGGTTCCAGCCCCTGGTGCAGGCTCATGTGCAGGATGGTCAGGGGTTTGGGCAGGTCGGCGGCCCAGGTCCGCAGGGCTTTCACCACCGCCGGGTCGGCGGCGTCGTCCACCGCCACCAGTTCATACTGGGCAAAGTGGGCTTCCAGCTCATTGGTCAGGGTCTGGAAAAAGCGGAGGGTCCGGTCGGCGTCACCCCGCAGATACACCACCGCCGAGATGAAATTTTTTTCTTTGTTGAGCTTTTCGCTCAAAGATTCCTGGTTCATACGTCCAATACCTCATCCAAATCGTAGACGGTGTTGATCTTGCCCGAAAGCACGCTGATCATGGTGGGAGCCTTGTGCATCACCCGCACCACCGTGGGGCGGGAATCGTCGATTTCGCTGGCTTTCAGGATGGGCTTCATGCTGAACAGGCTGCTCTTGTAGGTGAAGCCGTACTCCTCTTTCAGGTATTTGCGGGCCAGCTGGCTCATATACGGCCAGGCAGATTCCGGCTTGGCCGGGCACTCGTTGCAGTTGTACAGGTTGCCCGGGGCACAGTGGCCCTCGCTGCGCTGCTGGCAGGGGAAGGTGGCCACCGAATCATAGCTGGTTTCGTGGGGGGTAAAGGTCACGCTGGTCAGGCTGTGCAGGCCGGTCTGGCCGAAAGGCATCAGGCTGAAGAAAGGCCCGTCCATCACGGTGATGCCCACATTTTTCAGGGGTTCGGCCACCTCGCACAGAATGATCTCGCACTTTTCGTACTTGATCTGGAAGGGCGGCAGTCCCAGCATGGCGTGCACATCGTTGACGCCCGCATAGGTGGCGTTGAGCAGGAACGGAGCTTCGGCCTGCACGTCCCCTGCCTTTACCTGCCAGATATCCCCGTGTTCTTTGATGGAATCCGGTTTGTGGCTGTACAGGATGGTCACGTTGGGCAGCCTGGCCAGCTGTTCCAGAAACCACTTTTTCAGCACCTGGGCGTCGTAGGTGTACTCGGTGGTCAGGAATGCACCATCACACAGGCCCGGATTGAAGTATCGGGTGGGGGGCACATCGTCGCAGCGGATGTCCGCCGCCGCGCAGAACCGCCGGAAGGCCGCCGCATCGGTCCAGGAAAAGTGGGCGCTGGTGGCGTAGACCTGGTCGAACTTTGTGTGCAGGCAAAAGCTGTAATCCTGACAGAAGCGCTGAAAATAATGGGCGCTCTTGATGGCGGTGGAGTAGCTGCGGGGGTAGTGATACCCCATGTGCACCCGGGCCTGGTTGATGTAGGTAGCCCGCATGAAGGGAGCAGGGTCCCGCTCCAGCACCAGCACCCGCTGGCCGGCGGCACCGCATTTCTGGGCCGCATACAGGCCGTACAGACCCGCACCCAGGATAATTTTATCGTAGTTCATGGCGGATTCCTTTCCGAACAATATACAATTTGTATATTATCGGTCGTTTACTTCGGGTCGTATTTTCCCATGGCGGCGGCAAACAGTACCTTGAGCAGGTCACTGTTGCCCTTAAAGCCGCTGATCTTGGTGGGGGTGCGGCCGCTGGCTGGGTAGGCCCGGGTCACGGGCACTTCACAGGCCTTGAGGCCCAGGCGGGAAGCCCGGATGCTCAGGTAGGCCAGCAGCTCGTATCCCATAAAGATGGGACGCAGGGGCTGCACCTCCGGGTGGGTCAGGTATTCCCGACTGTATGCGCGGTAGGCATTGGTGGTATCGGTGAACCACTGCCCCGCCGCGGCGCTGATGACAGGCGCATGGACCAGGCGCACGGCCAGGTACCGGGACGGCGGAGTATTGATGGCCCGGCCGCCTTTGATGAAGCGGCTGCCCTGCACCAGGTCATAGCCCTGGCGCAGCTTTTCGATGAACCGGGGTACATCCTCAATGGAGTCCTTGTTGTTGCCGTCGATGGTCAAAAAGCCCTTGTATCCCCGGGCCAGGGCAAAATGCAGGCCCATGCGCAGCTGGGCCCCCTGTTTGCCCTCGCTGGTCTTGACCAGCAGGGTATTCACGCCGTAGAGTTTCAGGGTCGCGGGCTTCATGCTGCCGTCGGTGGAGCCGCCGTCACACAGGATGATGTCCACCATCTTGTCCACGCCGGCTTTCTGGGCGCGGCCCAGCTCGGTGAGGATGCGGGAGCCTTCGTTGATAACCGGGATCAGCAGGCAGTAATCACTGCTGCGGGGAGAAAATTCAGTGATGGTATAGGCAACGTCAAAAGGCTGACGATTCATGCAAACACCTCCGCAATGTAATCAATGGTGCGCAGTACCGTGTCGGTATCGCCGGGGTTGCGCATCTCAATGGAAACAAATCCGCGGTACCCCACAGCCTGGAGCATCATGGCCAGTTCCTTGTGTTCCGGGTGGGACTGGATGGGCTCCAGGCCCGGTTCGCTGATGTGTACATGGCTGACCCAGTTCAGGTCGGGGATGAAATCCCGCAGGCGCTCGCCGTTTTCCAGAATGGTGGACAGGTCCAGGTTCACGGCCAGGCCGGGATTGTCCAGCCGCTTGGCCAGGGCAAAAGCGTCGGCGGTGCGGGTCAGGAAGTTGGTGTACCGGGTGGGGTTGGCCTCAATGGCCAGGCGCACGCCGTACCGGGCGGCCAGGCGGCCCGCCTTGTCAAAGAAGGCATCGGCCTTGGACGGGTCGGCCCCTTCGGGCAGGCTGCGGTTTTTGGGGCAGCCGAAGACCAGGCTGGGGCAGTTGAGCACATGGGCGAAGTTGTAGGCTTCCTCGGTGTAGGAAAGCAGCTCTTCGGCCTGGGCATCGTCAAAGATATTGCCGGTCTGCCCATACCAGATGCTCTGCATGCTGGGCACGGTGAAGCCCCAGCGGTTGTACAGGTATCCGCCGAAAAGGGCGGCCGAGCTCAGGTTGTCGTAAGGCTGCTCAGGAAAGATGCGGGTGGGGGCCAATTCCAGCCCGGTGAAACCCGCGTTCTTCATGGCGGTATAGATCCGTTCGTCATCGGCCTTGTTCCAGGCGATGTTGCTGACGGCCAGTTGAATGGAAGGCATGGTAAGCCCCTTTCAGTTCCAGTGTTTCATAAAGGCGCAGATGTCGGCCAGCTCCTCGGCCTCGGTGCAGAGGTAGCCGTTTGCCCCGCCCAACAGGTCGGCATGACGGCTGCGCAGGTCATAATCAAAGGGCGGTTTGTTCAGCTCATTGTGCCAGCTGCGGCCGGTGACGGCGGCATATACCGCTTCGGCGCTCACCGGCGGGGTGGTCAGGTTGAGCAGGATCAGCCCGGCGTCCAGCGCCTTAGTGATGTCCTGCCACAGGCGGCCCAGGTTGTAGAACTGGTAACGGCTGCGGGAATCGGTGAAAGCCAGGGCGTTGAAATCATTGGCGGCAAAGAATTCCCGCAGGGCGGCGGCATCCGCCCCCGGCACCAGCTTATAGAACCCGTTGTCCGCCAGGGCGTAGCTGGTTTTGACCAGGTCACTGCCGGCGGCCAGCTCCTCGTATTTTTCGGGACGCAGCATGGCCGGGGTGATGGTGTGCAGGTCAAACAGGAAGTTCTTCCGCAGGCCCTTGCCGTACAGGGCGGGCAGGCGGACGATGAGGGCGTCGGGGAAGTCTTCCCGCACCCAGTGTTCCAGCTGCAGGCGGTTGCGGCCGTAGGCAGGCAAGTCCGCCGAATCGGGAGCGTCGGATTCATCTTTGCCCCGGCTGTCGGCATACACCGCAATGGAGGAGATCAGCACCAGCTTTTTGGGTGCGATCTTGCGCAGATTTTCTCGGGCGGCGGCCATCACGGCCAGGTCGGCGTCCGGGTCGGCATTGGCCAGAAACATGGCCGCAGGCACCCCGGCGTAAACGCACAGGTCGGGTGCGGTGCCGTATTGAGCGGCGATATCGGTGGAATGGCAGACGGCGGCGAAGGTATGCGCGGCCATCAGGTTGCCCCCCACAAAACCGGTGGAACCCACCAGAAGATCCTTGGTCATGGTCATCCCCCTTGCGGACAACAGAATTGCACATTTGTACAAGATACATTATAGTGGTTCCTGTTCCAAAAAGCAATGCCCGCGGGGTTTGGTTTGGGCGGCGCAGCGCTTTTTCCGGCCCGGAAACAACAAAACGGCAGCCCGCACGGTCCACAGGACCGGCGGGCTGCCGGAATGATTTGCAAATATGCAGTTTTGCGCTGTTTACAGGCGGCAGTTGGTGTGCGGATGAAGGCCTTCCTGCACCGATGCCTCCAGCTGAGCCACGATCTCGGTCATGCTCTGCTTGAATTCCTCGTCCGAAGAGTTGTGGAAAATCAGCAGGGAATCGGGCTGATCATCCAGCTTCAGGTTGGTGGGAGCATCAAAATTGACACCCAGAATGTACTCATCCCAATGGTTCAGCTTCCAGATGTCGCGGTCGCTGGCGCGGTCGATCATGCGCTGGTGGCAGACTTCCGGGTCGGTATCCACCCAGATGACCACCAGTTCGGCTTCCTTCTTGGCCAGCTCTTTGCGCAGGTTGGCAATATATTCGTTGTCGCGGATCTCACGGGTGAAAGGCGCATTAATCAACACAATATCGTCATACAGCAGCGCTTCCATGGCCAGATCCAGGGTCACCTGATATTCCAGGTCACGGATATATTTTTCAAAAAAGATGCTGCTGCGGTCGTAGGGCTGATGAGCCACCGCGAAAATCTGTTTGGACAGCGGGATCAGGGTGTCTTTATCCAGATACACCACATGCTTGAGCGCGGCCGCCAGCTGGCGGGAAATAAAGGTCTTGCCGCAGGCCGGAGGGCTTGTAACCAGGATCAGTTTCTTCAAACGTAGACACCCCTTCTGTTCATTGTCAAACAAGCAGTTAATTTTTTAACTGCTTGTTTGATTATACAACACTTCCGGCCGTTTGTGAATGGATAGAACGCCGAAAATCTTCGGTTTATGCATTTTTGTTGCGTAAAATTCCGGTAAAGCCCACGTCCGGAATCAGATATTCGGCAGTTTGGCAAAAGCGCGCAAAATCTCCAGTCCCACGGGACCGGACTTTTCGGGGTGGAACTGCACCCCCAGAACCGACCCGCACCGGGCGGCTGCACAGATGCGCCGGCCGCCGTAAACGGTGTCTGCCAGGCGGTATTCTTCCGAAGCCGGCTTTGCCTCATAGCTGTGGATGAAGTAGCATTCCTGGCCCGGGTGCACCCCTTCCAGGGCGGTGCCCGCAAAGCCGGTTTCCTGGTCCAGATGCTCGGCGGGAATCAGCTTCTGCCAGCTGATGTGGGGCACCCGCTGGGGGTTGCCGTCCACATCGGTGTCCGGGATGCGCACCACCCGGCCGGGGATGAGCCCCAGGCCCTGGTGCACGCCGAACTCCTCCGATTCGTCAAACAGCATCTGCATTCCCAGGCAGATGCCCAGCAGCGGAGTTCCCTCCCCTGCTTTTTTCCGGATGGGCTCGATGAGGCCCAGGCGCTCCAGCCCGGCCATGCCGTCCTGAAACGCGCCCACGCCGGGCAGGACCAGGGCCTCGGCGGCCAGCACGTCCTCCGGGCGGCTGGTCAGGCAGACCTCGGCGCCGAAATGGGCAAAGGCATGCTGCACGCTGAGCAGGTTGGACAGGCCGTAGTCAATGATGGTCACTTTCATGCGCGCACCTCCACCCCGCCTGCGCGGATCTCCTCTTTCAGTTCCTGGACCGTTTCCTGGCCGTAGTGCAGCACCGAAGCACAGGCCACGGCATCGGCGCCGGCTTCGGCGGCGTCCACAATGTCATCCCCGCAGCCCACACCGCCGCCACAGATGACCGGCACGGTAACAGCCTTGGTCACAGCCCGGATCAGGTCCAGGTCCATGCCATCCCGCAGGCCTTCGCAGTCCACGCTGGTGAGCAGGATCTCCCCTGCCCCCAGTTCCTGGCCTCGCTTGGCCCACTCCACCACATCATAGCCGGAATGAGCCCGGCCATTGTCATAGTAGGCTTCCCAGCCGCTGGGCATGGAATGGCTGCGCTTGGCCTGGATGGACAGCACCATGCACTGGCTGCCGAAGGCCTTTGCGATCTCTGTAATGAGTTCGGGACGCTTGACCGCCGCCGTGTTCACGGCCACCTTGTCGGCGCCCATGGACAGAATGGCGCGCACGTCCTCCACGCTGCGCAGCCCGCCGCCCACACACACCGGAATGTAGACCTCATCCACCGTGCGGCGGACAATGCCCGACAGGTTGTTGCGGTTGTACAGGCTGGCCACGATGTCAATATACAGCAGCTCATCAATGCCCTGCTCATAGTAGCGGCGGGCGAACTCGTTGGGGTTGCCCAGTTTGCGCAGACCTTCCAGCTGGATGCCCTTGACCAGGTTTTCGTCCTTCACATCCAGCCGGGCAATGAGCCGGATTTTCTTATGCCCTTTTTCCATGGTATGCTCCCTGTGTTACTGTTCGTGATGGGTGCCCTTGGGGTCGCCCCACAGCACTTCGCTGTCGCCCTCGTAGGGGGTGTGGCGCAGCTTCCAGATGCCGTCCTCATACTTCCAGATATGGGGCGAACGGAAGCGGTCGGCCAGGTGCATGAAGTAGTCGCGGTCCATGCGGGGCTGCTCAAACAGCTGGCTGGCCCAGGGGAAGTGCTTCTTGTCGATGGACAGGTACTTGAAGATTTCCTTCTCGAAGCGGTCAGGGTATTCACCGTCGAACTTCTTGCACAGGGCCTTGCCCTCGTCCAGGGTGATCTCGCCGTTGCGAATCTCCTGGGCGGCATCGTAGGTGGTACGGCCGATGCCGTACTTGATGTAGGTGGTGTAATAGAAGAAGTCGTCGATCTTGTCGTCGATGGAATTGTACTTGGAGTAGGTGCCCTGGGTGCGTTCCGGGGCGGGGCGGAATCCGCCGTGCTCCACCGCGTAGTAGTAGGCGCCCTGCGGATGCCACTTTTCGTAGTAGCCCAGATACCGCACCTGGACATGGTTCTTTTCCAGGTTGGAGGTTTCGGAGGGCAGATAGATGGCCAGATCCGCCTTGTCGATCTTGTAATCTTCTTCCAGCTGGCGCAGGCTCACGCCGCCCAGGTAGATGTGGTCATAGTCATTGACGGCGAAGAAATGCTCGTCCCGCAGGGCGGAGTTGTTGTCCGCGATGGGGTTGCCGAACTCGGCCTCGTTTTCGCCGTAGAAGACCAGCGGGATGCCGAACTTGGCCGCCATCTTGGGGGCCAGCTGCTTCTGGCCCAGAATGAAGGGCTGGAAGGGATGGAACAGATTCTCGGTAGCCAGGCGGGTGAGCAGACGGTGGGTCATGCCGTTGGGGGTGCACAGATAGTTGTCAAACCCTGCATGAATCCAGGCCTGCATGTTGTCCCAGCCCCAGGGCGTATAGATGTGGGGTGCCCAGGTCACGGTGAGCGGGTGCATACCGTACTTGTACTTGAGCAGATGGGCCGCGTAGAAACTGTCCTTGCCGCCGGAACCGGGGACCAGGCAGTCATAGGAGCCGTCATTCTTGCGGTATTCATCGCACAGTTCCCGCAGCTCCTTCTCCCGCAGGGCCCAGTCGATGTGACCGTTGGCTTTGTTGTGGCAGGCATGGCAGGCATCGCAGACGCCGTCATCCTGAATGACCATCGTCTTCTTGATGGAATGGATGGTGTGCTCAAACTCATAGCAGGAGTTGGGCTTCTGGTTGCTCATGACACATTCCTTGCAGAACTGCACCTTCTGCGGCAGGCCGTAGTAGGTTTCCAGCTTGTCTTCGGGAATGTCGGGCGCGTACTTGGAATAATCGATATCTACATAGCGGGGCAGTTTATCCATGAGGGGTCCTTCCTTTCTGCCAATAAAAAAGCGCCGTGCATACAGAATAAGCCTGTATGCACGGCGCCGTTGCCTTGCTCAGATATTGGAGATTATACCATACCGGGAAGGGCTTTGCAAGAGGGCGGGTCTTCCGCCGTTACGAGCCGTACCGATTCAATCTTTCGTCCGCCCCACCAGATAATCCAGACTGACCTTGTAATAGTCCGCCAGTGTGATCAGATGATGGGTCGGAATTTCCTGTATTCCCGCCTCATATTTGGCATACTGCTGCTGCGTGGTTCCCAGCAATGCGCCGATTTCTCTTTGTGTCTTGTCGGCGTCCTCCCGCAAATCTTTCAGGCGGCGATAGCGATACATCTGCTTTCCTCCAGAGTTAATGTTCTCTAAAGGCACTATAATTCACACCCGATTGAATGTATTGACTTTACACCTTATCAGGTGTAATATGACCTTGAAAACGATTTTCGGGAGGTTTTTATGTATTGCACAAAATGCGGAAAAGAATATGAGGGGCAATTCTGCCCACACTGCGGTCAGGCGGCTCCCACCAAGCGCTACTGCCCCAGCTGCGGCACCGAGATTGCGGACCCCTGTGTCACCGAATGCCCTAACTGCGGAGCCTTTGTTCCCAAAGCGGAACCGGCCGTTTCTGCCGCCCAGCCATCTATCATTATCCAGAACACAAACACCAACACCAATACAAACACGGTACCGGTTGTTCTGGGAAAAACGCCCAAAAACAAATGGGTTGCTTTTGTCCTGTGTCTGTTCTTGGGTTATCTGGGCGCGCACAAATTTTATGAAGGACGCATTGCCTTGGGCATTTTGTACCTGGTCACCTTCGGCCTGTTCGGCATCGGCTGGCTGATTGACTGTATTATTCTGCTCACAAAGCCCAATCCTTATTACGTTTGAACCCGACAAAAAAGCAAAAAGCCGAAACGCCTTTGCAAGCGTTTCGGCTTTTTTTGTTTTTCTTTTACACCTGGTAATCCAGGCAGGTGCGGGTGGCGGTGTAGGGGCGGACCTTGCCGTCGGCCACGGCCACATGGGCGGGATGGACCGAATACCCCTTGAGGGAGGCTTCATCGGTGAAGGTGGAATCCAGCATCACATCGGCGTTGGAGGAAGGCAGGCCTTCGGTCTGCACATGGATCTCCACAAGGCCGGGGATCTGCCCGGCCAGGCCTTCCAGCCCGGCCTTGATGTCCGCCTTGACTTTGGCCTTTTCGTCAGCGGTCAGCTCGGGTTTGAGCTGCCACAGAATAATGTGTTTGACCATGGAAACGTCAGCTCCTTCCGGTTCAGGCGTTCTCTTCCCAGATGGGGTGCTTCAGGACCCATTCGCCGTACTCGTTCTTCTCGAACAGATCGCGGTTGTAGAACTTGTCCATGATGGCCCAGAACTCGCTCTCGGTGTAGCCGCAGAAATCGCAGAAGTCCCGCACGCACAGCGGATCCAGCTTGCCGTCCCGCTCCTTGATGATCTTGATGGCCTCGTCACGGGTCATCATGCCGTAGCGGATATAGCGGGCGGTATAGTCAGTGGCGGCGGCATGGCCAAACTTGGGATACTTCAGCCAGGAGTGCACCAGGTAGGCGCGGGAGTCGATCTGGTCGTAGTTTTCCGCATGGTGGGTGCGATCCCATTCATGGGTCAGGTCATGGAAGCCGTGGGCCTTGGCAATCTGGTAGTTCTTATAGCTGTTCCAGGGCACGAAATAGCTCAGGTAGAAGGGGTCCAGCTTGGCGCGCTCCTCGGCGGAGGGGGCCAGGGTCAGGCTCAGGTCCTTCTCGGTGACGCCGTCGCCCAGCAGTTCTTCCATGGGCATGCCCACGGCCACGCCGTTCTCGATCTGGTCCATGGCAGAGTAGGTTTCCTTGTCCGCATTGCCGCCATACTCAAAGCTGACGTTCTCACCGTAGCAGAGCATGGGGGTGTTGAACTTGGCGGCCATGTGCAGGGGGAAAGTGTAGATCAGGCGGTCCACATACCAGGTGGGCTTGCCGTACTTTTCAAAGAATTTGCGCATCAGGACCTTCTGGACCTTGATGTTGGGCTTGCAGCTGATGATGGTGCAGCCGAATTCCTCGCTGATGTTCTTCAGGTTATGGATACCGGCCTGGGTCATGGGGAAGTTATCCTCCACGCTGAACAGGATGGGGTTCATGTGCATGACTTCCTTGAGCATCCAGACCTGGAAATGGCTGTCCTTGCCGCCGGAAACCGCCACCGCGCAGTCGTAGCCGCCGGGGCCGTTCATGCCACGGTACTTATCGCAGAACTTTTCAAATTCCTTGAAGCGGGCGTCCCAGTCCACATCCTTGCGGTGCTCATAATGACGGCAGGCGCTGCAGACGCCTTCTTCATCAAAGGTGATGCCGGGGCGGGTGTCCGGCATGGTGCACTTCTTGCAATAACGCATGGTGATCTCCTTCTTATCATGGGCCGCCGCAGCGGCGCAGTTTAACAGGGTTTACCTGCCTTTATCATACCCCATTTGCGTCCCGGGTGCAAGGGGACACACAAAAACGCCCGGAGGCTGTGCGCCTCCGGGCGTGGGTGCTAAGGGAAAAATCAGCCGACGATGATGCTCTTGCCGGTCATTTCAGCCGGAACTTCCAGGCCGATATAGGGCAGCATGGTGGGGGCGATGTCGGCCAGGCAGCCGCCTTCGCGCAGCTTCACGTCGCCGGCGCCGATAACCGCGAAGGGCACCACGTTGGTGGTGTGGGCGGTGAAGGGAGAGCCGTCCGGGTTCTCCATCTTCTCGGCGTTGCCATGGTCGGCGGTCAGGAACATGACGCCGCCCATCTTGAGCACAGCGTCCATGACCTTCTTGACGCCGGCATCCACAGCCTCCACGGCCTTGACAGCCGCGTCGAACACGCCGGTGTGACCGACCATGTCGCAGTTGGCAAAGTTCAGGATGATGACGTCATACTTGCCGCTCTCGATGCGCTGGCGGCACTCTTCGGCCACCTCGGGAGCGCTCATCTCGGGCTTCAGGTCGTAGGTAGCCACCTTCGGGCTGGGGATGACCTTGCGGTCCTCGCCCTCGTAGGGGGCTTCCACGCCACCGTTGAAGAAGAAGGTCACATGGGCATACTTCTCGGTTTCGGCAATGCGCAGCTGGGTCTTGCCGTGAGCGGCCAGGTACTCGCCCAGCACGTTCTTCAGCTCCACCGGCGGGTAGGCCACTTCGCAGTTGGGCATGGTGGCGTCGTACTCGGCCATGCAGACGTAGTTCACCGGGAACCGGCCGTAGCGGCGCTCGAAGCCCTTGAAATCGTCGTCCACGAAGATGCGGGTCATCTGACGGGCACGGTCGGGGCGGAAGTTCATGAAGATGACGGTGTCGCCTTCCTGAACACGGCCGCCCTCGCAGGTGATGACGGGGACCACGAACTCGTCGGTGACATCCTCGGCATAGGAAGCGTCGATGGCTTCCTGGGCGTTGGCGGCATGGCGGCCTTCGCCGTAGACGAACGCGGCGTAAGCCTTTTCCTCACGATCCCAGTTGGAATCGCGGTCCATGGCGTAGTAACGGCCGGTGACAGTGGCGATCTCGCCGATGCCCAGCTCGTCCAGCTTGGCCTGCAGGTCGGCCAGGAAGCCCTTGCCGGAATGGGGGTCGGTGTCACGGCCATCCATGATGCAGTGCAGGTACACCTTGGTGGCGCCCATGTGCTTGGCCATATCCAGCACGCCGAACCAGTGGTCGGCATGGCTGTGGACACCGCCGGTGCCCACCAGGCCCATCAGATGGATGGCCTTGCCGGCGTCGATGGCGGCCTTCATGTTCTTGACCAGAACGGGGTTCTTGAACATTTCGCCGTCCTGGATGCTCTTGGTGATGAGGGTCAGCTGCTGGTAGACGATGCGGCCGGCGCCCATATTGGTGTGGCCCACTTCGCTGTTGCCCATCTGGCCTTCAGGCAGGCCGACGGCCATACCGGAAGCCTGGATGGTGGTCATGGGGCACTCGGCAAAGATCTTGTCGAGGTTGGGGGTATTGGCGGCGGCGACGGCGTTGCCGAAGGTGTTGTTCGGCGTCCAGCCGAAGCCGTCCATAATGCAAAGAAGAACAGGTTTCTTGGACATGGGAAAAATTGCTCCTTACCTAAATTTAGGGTGAAATGTCCGCCCGGCTCAGCCCTTGGTGGCTGCGTCCACGATGATGGCGAACTGGTCGGCCTTCAGGGAGGCGCCGCCAATGAGGCCGCCGTCCACGTCGGGCTTGCTGAGCAGTTCCTCAGCGTTCTTGGCGTTCATGCTGCCGCCGTACTGGACGGTCAGAGCCTTGGCGGCGTCCTCGCCGTACAGCTCGCCCACCACCTTGCGGATGGCGGCGCAGACTTCCTCGGCCTGGTCGGCGGTAGCGGTCTTGCCGGTACCGATGGCCCAGATGGGCTCGTACGCGATGATGACGTTCTTCAGCTCGTCTGCGGTCACGCCGTTCAGGGCGATCTTAACCTGCATGCGGACCAGTTCCTCGGTGACGCCTTCCTCACGCTGAGCCAGGCTCTCGCCCACGCAGATGATGGGCTTCAGGCCGCCGGCCAGAGCAGCCTTGGTGCGCTTGTTGACGGTTTCGTCGGTTTCGGCGAAGTACTGACGGCGCTCGCTGTGGCCGATGACGACGTATTCCACGCCCAGGTCGGTCAGCATGTCGGCGCTGATCTCACCGGTGAAAGCACCGGACTTTTCAAAGTGAACGTTCTGGGCACCCACATGGATGTTGGTGCCGGAGCACTTGGCCACGGCCACGCACAGGTCGGTGGCGGGCACGCAGACGACGACTTCGCAGCCGGCGTCGGCGACCAGCGGGATCAGGTGGTCCAGCAGATGGCCCGCGTCGGTGGGGGTCATGTTCATTTTCCAGTTGCCGGCAATAACGGCTTTGCGATTCTGCTTATCCATGAGAAAAACCTCCTGTTTTATATCCGTCAAAAATGCGCGGCGGCAGAGCCGCCGCGCAAAGCGGGTTAATTACGCATTCTGAATGACAGCGATGCCGGGCAGTTCCTTGCCTTCCAGGTATTCCAGGGAGGCGCCGCCGCCGGTGGAGATGTGGGTCATCTTGTCGCCCAGGCCCATCTGCTGGACAGCAGCCGCGCTGTCGCCGCCGCCGATAACGGTGGTAGCGTCGCTTTCGGCCATGGCCTTGGCAACAGCCAGGGTGCCGGCAGCCAGGGTCGGGTTCTCAAACACGCCCATGGGGCCGTTCCACACAACGGTCTTGGAAGCCTTGACGGCGTCGGCGAACAGCTTCATGGTAGCGGGGCCGATGTCGCAGCCTTCCATGTCGGCGGGCATCTCAGTGACGGGGCAGATCTTGGTTTCGACGGGAGCGTCGATGGGATCCGGGAAAGCAGCCACGCAGGCGGTATCAACGGGCAGCAGCAGCTTGACGCCCTTTGCCTTGGCCTTTTCCATCATTTCCTTGCAGTAGTCCAGCTTGGAGTCGTCGCACAGGCTGGTGCCGATCTCGTAGCCCTGGGCCTTCAGGAAGGTGTAGGCCATGCCACCGCCGATGATCAGGGTGTCGACCTTTTCCAGCAGGTTGGAGATGACGTTCAGCTTGTCCGCAACCTTGGCGCCGCCCAGGATGGCGGTGAAGGGACGGACGGGATCGTTGACGGCATTGCCCAGGTACTTGATTTCCTTTTCCATCAGGTAGCCGACAGCGGTATCCTTGATATAGTTGGTGACACCGGCGGTGGAGCAGTGAGCGCGATGGCAGGAGCCGAAAGCGTCATCCACATAAGCTTCGGCCAGAGAAGCCAGTTCCTGGCTGAAGGTGTCGATGTTCTTGGTTTCTTCCTTGCGGAAACGGGTGTTCTGCAGCAGAACCACATCGCCGTTGCCCATGGTGGCCACGGCAGCCTTGGCCTTGGGGCCGACAACGTTGTCGTCATCGGCGAAGGTGACGGGCTGGCCCAGCTTTTCAGACAGGCGCACAGCAACGGGAGCCAGGCTGAACTTTTCTTCAGGGCCGTTCTTCGGCTTGCCCAGATGGCTGCACAGGATGACCTTGGCGCCGTCATTGATCAGCTTCTTGATGGTCGGCAGAGCCGCGTTGATGCGGTTGTCGTTGGTGATGACGCCGTCCTTCATCGGGACGTTGAAGTCGCAGCGGACAAGAACGCGCTTGCCGGCGTAGTTTTCATCGTCGATGGTCTTTTTGCCCAAACCCATGGTAAAAATCTCCTCTCGATCCGTTTTGTTGCGGAATTTCTGCAATTGCGGTTTACCTGGCGGCGGGGCGCAGTATCCCCTTTCGCTATGTTTTTATTATACGCATAAACGGGCCGCAGCGCAAGGGGAAATTGACACATTTTTAACGGTTTTGACATACGGGGCCGGAGATGACGGTGCCGCGGCCCATTTTTTTGTGGGTTTTGGCGCTTTTCCGCCGGGGCAAAACGTGCTATAATGCAAGCAGAAATTCGTATCCGGCCATACCGGAACAGGACAGGGAGGCTGTTTTTTTATGGAGCACTGGCTGAAGAAAAGCATTTTCTATGAGATTTATCCCCAGAGTTTCTTTGATACCAACGGCGACGGCATCGGTGACCTGAACGGCATCATCCAGAAACTGGATTACATCCGCACCCTGGGCTGCAACGCCCTGTGGCTGAATCCGTGTTTTCTTTCGCCCTTCGGGGATGCGGGCTACGACGTGGAGGACTACTGCCAGGTAGCCCCCCGCTACGGCACCAACGACGACCTGATCCGGCTGTTTGAGGAAGCCCACTGCCGGGACATGCATGTGATCCTGGACCTGGTGCCGGGGCATACCTCCATCCGGCATCCCTGGTTTGCCCAGTCCTGCAGGGTGGAAAAGAACGAGTATTCCGGGCGCTACATCTGGAGCGATTCCATCTGGCATGATGTGGCGGGCTACGGCAACATCACCGGCTCTCTGCGGGGGTTGTACCCCCGGGACGGCTGCGTGGCGGTGAACTTTTTCTCCAACCAGCCGGCGCTGAACTACGGCTTCGCCAACCCCACCGAGCCCTGGCAGAGCGCGGTGGACTCCCCCGAAGCACTGGCCACCCGGCAGGCCATGATGGACGTGATGGACTTCTGGCTGTCCCGCGGGTGTGACGGGTTCCGCATCGACATGGCCGGTTCCCTGGTGAAGAATGACCCGGACAGCAAGGAAACCATCAAACTGTGGCAGCAGGTGCGCCGGTTCATGGACGAAAAGTACCCCGACGCGGTGATGCTGTCCGAGTGGGGCGAGCCGGACAAATCCCTGATGGGCGGCTTCCACATGGACTTTCTGCTGCACTTCGGCGGCTCCCACTACATGGACCTGTTCCGGTGCGACCATCCCTTCTTCAGCCGGGAGGGCAAGGGCAATGCCCGGGCCTTTGTGGATACCTATGAAAAGAACTACCACCTGACCAGCGGCAAGGGGCTGATGTGCATTCCCTCCGGCAACCATGACATGGAGCGCCTGCGCCACTGGCTGGACCCGGAGGAGATGAAGATTGCTTTCACCTTCCTGCTGTCCATGCCCGGTGCCCCCTTCGTATACTACGGCGACGAGATTGCCATGCGGTACCTGCACCTGGATTCGGTGGAGGGCGGCTACAACCGCACCGGTTCCCGCAGCCCCATGCAGTGGGACCACGGCAAGAACTACGGCTTCTCCACTGCCGAGGCGGACAAACTGTACACCGCCCAGGACGGCACCGCTGACGCCCCCACCGTGGCCGACGGCATGGCCGACAGTTCCTCCCTGTGGCACACGGTGCAGACCTTGTGTGAAGTGCGCAAGGAACACCCGGCCCTGCAGGCGGACGGCGCCATCGAGTTTGTTTACTGCGAGGCCGACGCCTACCCGCTGGTGTACCTGCGCACCGGCGGCGGGGAGAAGATTCTGGCGGCGGTGAACCCTTCCGGCAAGGCCGTGCAGTGCCCCTGCGCCCTCTCCCCTGCCGGACAGCCCGTGTTTGCCCTGGGCGGCGAAACCAGGCTGGAAAACGGCACCCTGTCCATGCCCGCCGAAAGCGCCGTGCTGCTGCCGGTGGAATAAGAAAAGCAACCTGATACACGGCTCCCGGAAGGCAATTGCCCGCCGGGGGCCTTTTCTTTGGCTGCACCTCCATCCTTTTATTGACAATCCCGCCCGGACTTCCTATATTTAAGACAAAAGGGGATGTATCTATGCTTGATTTTCTGAAAGAGGAAGGCGTGGACCCGGCCGTCATCCAGGGCATTGCGGACTTCCGCGCTGAGCATCCCGTGCCGGAAGGCATGGCCGAGCGGGTCCCGGACCCCCAATACCGGTACTATGGCCGGGACGTCTGGAACCGGGCCGCCACCGTTCTGCTGTGCGGGGAAAACCTGCTGCTTGCCGGTCCCAAGGCCACCGGCAAGAACGTCCTGGCCGAAAACCTGGCCCAGGCTTTCGGGCGGCCCTGCTGGAACGTATCCTTCCACATCAATATGGACGCCTCCTACCTCATCGGGTCAGACACCTTCAACGGGGAAAAGGTGGTCTTTTCCCCCGGGCCCATTTGCCAGTGCGCCCGCTATGGCGGGTTCGGCGTTCTGGACGAGATCAACATGGCCAAGAACGAAGCCCTGGCCGTGCTGCATGCCACCCTGGACTACCGGCGCACCATCGACGTGCCCGGCTACGACCTCATCCGGGTGGATGACGCCGCCCGGTTCATTGGCACCATGAACTACGGCTACGCGGGCACCCGGGAACTGAACGAAGCCCTGGTTTCCCGGTTTGCGGTGCTGGACCTGCCGCTGATTTCCGAGGATGACCTGAACAAGCTGCTGCGCCATCATTTCCCGCAGATCAGTTCCCGGTACGCCGGGCAATTCGTGCAGCTGTTCTACGATCTGAACAAGAAGGCAGACAGCGCCGAGATCTCGGCCCGGGCGGTGGACCTGCGCGGCCTGCTGGACGCTTTGCGGCTGATCCAGCGGGGGCTGGATGCCGCCGCGGCCCTGGACCTGTGCATCACCAACAAGACCTTTGACCCTTATGAGCAGACCCTGATCCGGGATGTGATTGCTGCACGCATCCCCAAGAATCTGGACCGGGCCAAGGTCTTCCCGGGCTGAAGCCATGCTGCAGCGTCAATACAGCCCGGAGCAGCGCCGGGCGCTGAATCTCATCTGGGCCGCCGCCGGGCGGTATGATGTGGACCCGCCGTTCATGGCCTTTGACCCGGACGGACAGCCGAATTTCTACTTCAACTGCGTGGTGGGCCTGGTGGTCAAATGGCTGGACCTGCCCCGGCTGGAGGCCTTTTTTGCCGGGTATGCGGGCAGCCCGCACCAGGAAATGTTCGATGAGCTGGTCTGGCTGGGGCTGGAAAACTGCGTCTATGAAAAGGAACTGCCCCAGCGGCCGATCCTGACCGACCTGCGGCGGCAGTATGCCCAGGATTTTTTTGCCCGGCAGAAAACCATGTCCCGCCAGCAGTGGATGGCCAAGAACAACCGGGTGTTTGAGCAGCAGGAAGCCCGCTGGGCGCCTCTGGTCCAGCGGCGCGCTCCCCTGCTGACGCCCCGGGCCCGGGAACTGGCCAAAGCGCTGACCCTGCCCGGCACCCTGGACACCGAGGGCGTCATTGCTGCCCTGCAGGATATGCTGCGGACCTTTTTCCTGTTTTCCGGGGATGCCCCAGCCCACGGCCCCCATGCCCTGCACCTGAAAGGAGCAGCCGCCGCCCTGCTGACCAAACTTGTGCCCACCGAGGTGCGCCACACCGACCAGCTGGTCCTGCGGCGCAGTTCCCAATTGCGGGAGGCCAACGCCAGACCGGCGGGCAAGGCCCTGCTGGCCCACCATCTTTCGGCCCGGCAGGCCGAGGGGGACCGGGCGTACATCGAAGCCTGTTTCGGGCGCTGTATCTACAACGACCACGACCTGGCCGCGCTGGAACAGGAACTGTGCACCGGCAATCACCGCACCTGTCACCTGTGGGTCACCCGGGGCGAGCCCTCCCCCAACCGGCCGCCAAACCCGGAATCCCGGAAGCTCGCCCAGGACGCCGCCCGGCAGCGGCAGCGCAACCTGGACTTTTACGCCAAAAACAGCCAGCTGTATGCCAGCAGCATCCGCCGCCTGAGCGAGCAGCTGGAGGATGCCCTGCACTCCTACAGTCAGCCCCAGCCGGTGCGGGCACGGTCCGGACGGCTGGACAGCCGGCGGGTGTGGCGGGCGCCCTGTGTGCAGGACCCGGCAATTTTTCTGCGGCAGACCGACGATATACAGCCGGACCTTTCGGTGGACCTGCTGCTGGACGCCTCCGCCTCCCGGCTGGACAGCCAGGAAATCATTGCCGCACAAGGGTACATCCTGGCCGAAAGCCTGCGCCGCTGCGGGGTGAAATTGCAGATTTTCGCCTTCCGCAGCCTGCGGGGCTATACGGTGCTGCAATTGCTGAAAGGCTACAAGGACCCGGGCTGCCGCTCGATTTTCGACTATTTTGCCGCCGGGTGGAACCGGGACGGCCTGGCCCTGCGTGCCGCCGCCCGGCTGGCGGATTCCGGCTGCAAGGACAAACTGCTGCTGATCCTGACCGACGCCAGCCCCAACGACAGCCAGAAGATTCCGCCCTCCTCCGCCGCTCCCATCGGCCGGGACTACGGCGATGAAGCCGCCGTGGCCGACACCGCCGCCGAGGTCCAGGCGCTGCGCAAGCAGGGGTTCCGGGTGGGCGCGGTCTTCTTTGGGCTGAACCGGGATGTGCCCGCCCTGAAAAACATCTACGGCCGGGAATTCGTGCGCATCCGCAAAATCGACCAGCTGGCCGGGGCTGTGGGTTCCCTGTTGCAGCGGCAGCTGCGGGAGATGGACTGACACGCCCGCACATCACCATGCAAAACAAAAGAGCACCTTCCGAACAGCATCGGAGGGTGCTCCTTTTTAGTATTGGCTATGCGGGAAAGCTTCTCAGTCCAGCGGCTTCATGGTGGGGAACAGCAGCACATCGCGGATGGAAGCGGAGTCGGTCAGCAGCATGACCAGACGGTCCACGCCGAAGCCCAGGCCGCCCGTCGGGGGCAGGCCGTATTCCAGCGCGGTGACGTAGTCATAATCCACCTGGGCCTTGCTGGTGGGTTCCAGCTTCTTGCGCTCCTCGACCTGGCGCTCGAAGCGGCCCTTCTGGTCGATGGGGTCGTTCAGCTCACTGAAGGCGTTGCCGAACTCGGTGCAGTTGATGAAGTACTCGAAACGCTCGGTGAAAGCCGGGTCGTTGGGCTTGCGCTTGGCCAGCGGGCTGATCTCCACGGGGTAATCGTAGATGAAGGTGGGCTGAATCAGCTTGTCCTCCACGAAGGCATCGAAGAACTCGGCCAGGATGGCGCCCTTGGTGGGCACTTCGGGCAGTTCCACATGGTGTTCCTTGGCCAGGGCGATGGCTTCCTCATCCGAAGCCACGGTGGTGAAGTCCACGCCGGAATACTTCTTGACGGCTTCCAGCATGGTCAGGCGCTCCCAGTGGGACAGATCGATCTGCTTGCCCTGGTACTCGATCTGCAGGGTGCCGCAGACCTTCTGGGCTACCGTCTTCATCATCTCTTCCACCAGGTCCATCATGCCGTGGTAGTCGGTGTAGGCCTGGTACAGCTCGATGGTGGTGAACTCGGGGTTATGCTTAGGGTCCATGCCCTCGTTGCGGAAGATACGGCCCACTTCATACACACGGTCCATACCGCCCACGACCAGGCGCTTCAGGTACAGCTCGGTTTCGATGCGCAGCACCATGTCCATATCCAGGGTGTTGTGATGGGTGATGAAGGGACGGGCGGAAGCGCCGATCTCAAAGGGGGTCAGAATAGGGGTTTCCACTTCCAGGAATCCCTTGTTGTCCAGGAAGGCGCGCAGTTCCCGCAGGATCTGGCTGCGGCGCACGAAGGTCTGCTTGACTTCCGGGTTGACGATCAGGTCCACATACCGCTGGCGGTAGCGGGCTTCCCGGTCGGTCAGGCCGTGGAACTTCTCGGGCAGGGGCAGCAGGCTCTTGGACAGCAGGGTCAGCTCGCTGATGCGCACGCTGAGCTCACCCATGCGGGTACGGAACACTTCGCCCTTGCAGCCCACGATGTCGCCCACATCCAGCTTTTTGAAAGCGGCGTAGGGCTCATCGCCCAGCACGTCCCGCTTGGCAAAGATCTGGATGTCCCCTTTGGCGTCGCGCAGATGGGCAAAGCTGGCCTTGCCCATCACACGTTTGGACATCAGGCGGCCGGCCAGGGTGACGACCTTGCCGGTTTCGCTCTCGGCGGGCAGGTCTTTGAATTCGGCCTGCAGGTCGGCGGAGAAAGCGTCCTGCGGATACTTGGTGATGGTAAACGGGTCATGCCCGGCAGCCTGCAGGTCCGCCAGCTTCTGGCGGCGCACAGCCTGCTCGGTGGCGGCGTTGACGGGGGTGTTCTGCATGAGAAGATTCCTCTTTTCTGTAAATAGAACAGCGCCGGCCGGGTCGAACCCGCCCGGCGCTGTTTGCGTTAGACTTACTTGCTGCGGCTGACAGCCAGGATCTTATAGTCGATCACGCTGCCGTTGGGCAGGGTGACGGCCACCACGTCGCCAGCCTTGTGGCCGATGAGGGCAGCGCCCACCGGGCTTTCATCGCTGATACGGTTCAGGTCCATATCCGCTTCGGTGGAGCCGGTGATGTCGTATTCCTCGGCTTCGTCCTCATCGTCGCCCTCGGCCAGGATCTTGACCTTCATGCCGATGGAAACGGTGTCATGGGACAGCTCATTGTCGTCGATGATGCGGGCCACCTTCAGGGTAGCTTCCAGGTCGGCGATGCGGGCTTCCACGATGGCCTGCTCTTCCTTGGCGGCGTCGTACTCGGCATTTTCCGAAAGGTCGCCGTAACCGCGGGCAACCTTGATCTTGTCTGCCACTTCCTTACGTTTGACAGTACGCAGGTTGTCCAGGTCCTGCTCCAGTTTCTCATATCCCTCGCGGGTAACAATAACCTCTTTGGCCATTTTGGATAGCTCCTTACTCACAGTAAAAGTTGTGCGGCCCTTCGGGGCCGCACCAGTTGTAATATTATATCCAAAATTTGTGTCGCTGTCAAGCGTTTTCCGCCTCTCTCCGTCCCTTATCAGGAAAGAGTTTTTCCTTCTGCGGGCCGGTCATATACAAACAGCAGGCACAGCAGCGGCAGTGCCACGGGCAGCATCAGGATATAACGGTAAGACTGGGCAATGGGGACGGCCACCATCAGACTCAGCCAGGAAAACACCAGCGGCGTGAGCAGCAGCAGGTCCCCTTTCCGCTTTCCCTTTGGTTTGCACAGGCAGAAGAAAAAGGCGCCCAGCATCACCCAGACCATGGTACCGGAACTGATGAAGCGGGTAGTTTCCTGCAAGGCACCCGCCAGGCCATGCCCGGTCCAGGCTTCGAACCAGTCCACCCCGGTGATGCCGTGGCCGTACATGTCCTGGATGCCCACAAAGTAATCGTAGTAGTATCCCAGCCAGCTGCCCGGCTTCCAGAAGCCCAGGGTCTGGAGCAGATAGGCTTCCACATATACGTCCAGGTTGGCAGGCAGCAGCTGTGCCCACACCTTCAGGAAGGAACCGAAGTTTTCCTGCAGATAGCCGGTGTTCAGCCGTGCATTGCCTTTCAGCGGGTCGGACAGGCAGGGCATATAGGCGCTGCGCCACTCCTCCTCGGGCAGGATGGTGAACAGCACTGCCTGCTGTTCCTCCGTCAGGGGACGGTCCTCATTGATGGTGGCTGCCAGCTGCTGCAGCGGCACCGAGATGGACTCGTTGAGAGAGTCCTTGGCGATGCCGCAGGCATCGTACACCGGTCCCTGCACCACCACTACCACCGCCAGGGTGGCCACTCCCGCCGCCAGCAGGCGCCGGGCTTTGCCCCGGCAGGCGATTGCCAGCACCACCAGAGTGGGTGCCACCACATACAGGCCGTTGTTGCGCCAGAAGCACAAGAACAGCATAGTGGCAAGAGCAGCCAGGGTACCGCGGCGGCTGATCCCGTGGGCGGAAAAGTCCCACAGCTGCAGGCTCAGCAGTACCGCCGCGGCGGAAAAGAGGGTATCCTTCCAGGCGGCCATCCCGTAGGTGGCAAAAAAGCCGGAGCAGGCGTACATCAGCCCGCAGGCTGCCACCGCAAGCCGGGGCACACCCAGGGTGTAGAGCTTGTACACCACCGCTGCGCAGGCCGCCGAAAAAGCCAGACTCTGGGCCACTGCATACAGGCAAAGCGCCACCGAAAGCCCGCCGCCGAACACAGCGGCCAGGCGGACAAACAGCCGCAGAGTCAGGATATACAGCACCACCCAATGGTTGCCGGAAGGCGCCCCCTGCCCCAGGGCTTCCTCCAGGGCCTGGGCGCCGTCCCCCACCAGTCCGGCAGGCCAGAACGCCAGCAGGAACGGAACCCAGCACAGGAAAATCAATCCCCAGATGATGGCAAATACCTTTTTACTGCCCGGGCGGGGGGTTATGCCGTTTATCGAGTGTCGTTTTGCCAGCCTCTGCAGCTGCAGAAAGACCAGCCAAAGGAGTACGGCCAGCGGCAGGAGAAGCAAAATGTCCTTCTTGCCTTCCCATTCGATGTAGTTTGCCAGCCGGTCCCCTTCGATATCGGTGCAGCCGCGTACCAGGCGGGCTGCCGTCAGCGCGGCGCTGAACAGCAGCGCAAAAACCCCGGTCCATCCCCGCACATAGGCGGGAGAAGGCTTGGCCCACTCCCGCCGTGCCAGCCAGAACATACAGACAAACAGTACCAGCGCACCGGCACTGCCGCCGAATCCCAGCCGCCAGGACAGGCACACAGCGCACAAAGCCAGCAGCGCGCAGGCTCCCCAGCGCGCAGGGGTCAAATCATACCTGCCGCTGAGCTGTCCGACAGTCTTGTTCAGCCATTTCATCCCGTTACTTATCCAGCTGCAGCAGGCCTACCTTGCGGTACACCTTGGACACGGTGCGATTGGCCAGGCGGGACGCACGCTCGGCGCCGTCTTTCAGCACACCGTCCACATAGGCCTTGTCGGCCAGGATGCGCTCCAGCTCATCCTGCACTGGGCAGATGGCGTCGGCGGTGGTTTCGGCCACAGCCATCTTGAAATCGCCGTAGCCCTTGCCCGCAAACTCGGCCTCGATCTCGGCCATGGTCTTGCCGGTGAAGGCGGCGTAAATGGTCATCAGGTTGGACACACCGGGCTTGTTGGCGGCGTCAAAGCGCACCTCACCGTCGGAGTCGGTGACAGCCCGCTTGAACTTGCGCACGATGGCGTCCTTGTCGTCGGTCATCAGCACAAAGCTGTTGACGTTGGGGTCGGACTTGCTCATCTTCTTGGTGGGTTCGGCCAGGGACATGACCTTGGCACCGGCGGCGGGCACATAGCCCTCCGGCAGGGTGAAGGTTTCGCCGTAGACGTTATTGAAGCGTCCGGCAATATTGCGGGCCAGCTCCAGATGCTGGGTCTGGTCCTGCCCCACCGGCACCAGGTCGGCGTTATAGACCAGGATGTCCGCCGCCATGAGCACCGGGTAGGTGAACAGGCCGCCGTTGACGTTATCGGGATGTTTGGCGCTCTTATCCTTGAACTGGGTCATGCGGGACAGTTCCCCGAACTGAGCGTTGCAGGCCAGGATCCAGCTCAGCTCACAGTGGGCGGGCACATGGCTCTGCACAAACAGAACATGCTCTTTGGGGTCAATGCCCAGGGCCAGCAGCAGAGCCGCCAGGGACCGGGTGTTGCGGCGCAGTTCCGCGGGGTTCTGGCGCACGGTCAGGGCATGCAGGTCGGCCACCATATACAGGCAGTCGTAGCTGTTCTGCAGCAGAGCCCAGTTGCGCAGGGCTCCCAGGTAGTTGCCCAGGGTAGGCGTGCCGGTGGGCTGGATGCCGGAGAGGATGCGTTTGCGTTTGATGATTTCGGACATGGTAATACAGCTCCTTTTGTCTTGGCGGAGGGGAATAAAAAAAGCCGCCCCCGCACAGAAGTGGTTTCTGTGCAAGGGCAGGCCGAAAGTGCCTGTGGTGCCACCTTGCTTGCCGCGCCGTTTGGGTGCGCGGCCTCTTGACGGGGCGCAGTCTGCGTCCCTGCCCGATAACGGGGGCTGCCGGCAGCGGATACTGCCCCGCAACAGGGGTTCCCCGCCGCCCTCGGCGATCCATTTGTCCGTGCGGCCTGCCGCCCCGTTCCCAGCATCGGGGGCTCTCTGCGGGCGCCGGCACGGTTTTACCTTCGCCTCATCGGTTTATTCCCCTACATTATAGCCAGCCGGTTCCTGGGTGTCAAGGGAGGATTCCAGCGCTTTCAGCAGCGCCCCGCGCGCCTGTTGGGCCGTGGGCTGCGGGGCCTGCCCGGTCAGATAGGTCAGCGCATCGTTCCATTCTTCAACACCGGCCGCCTGTACCGGCATCTTGCGCAGCGTTTCAGCCAGCAGGACCCGCTTGGAAACCCGCAGATATTTCAGGTCCGAAAGATATTCGCAGTCCAGCCGGCAGGCCAGCCTTTCCAGCAGAGGAGATAAAGTATTCCGGTCCATAAGCATCTCCTTTGAACATAACAGGGTCGAATACTATCAGTATAGCGCAAATAATGTTGAAATGTAAACATTTTTTAGCCATATTTTTCCATGTTTTATGCGCGGATAATGAGTTATAAGGTGGTGTAAGAATATGGAAACCCTGAAAATCTCCAAAAAGACCGAGCCGGTCATGTTCACCATCCGGGTGGACAAGTCCATCGTGGACTTTTACGATGACCTGGCCAAAAAGACCAACCGTTCCCGGAACGAACTCATCGGCATGGCACTGGATTTTGCCAAAGACAAGATTCAGATCGACCCGGAGGGCTGAAATGTCCTTCCTTTGTTGACAAACCCGCCCTCGACCGCTAAACTGAGGGATAGAGAACCTTTATTATACAGGGGGAAGTTTGTTTTATGGCCAACACCGTACGCACCCGCTTTGCGCCGTCCCCCACAGGCTATATGCATGTGGGCAATCTGCGCACTGCGCTGTACACTTATCTGCAGGCCCGCCACAACGGCGGTACCTTTATCCTGCGTATTGAGGACACCGACCAGGGCCGCCTGGTGGAAGGTGCCACCGATATCATTTACAATACCCTGCGCGATACCGGCCTGACCTGGGACGAAGGTCCCGACATCGGCGGGCCTGTGGGTCCCTATGTGCAGAGCCAGCGCATGGGCATGTTCAAGCAGTACGCCGAAGAACTGGTCCGCAAGGGCAAGGCGTATTACTGCTTCTGCACTGCCGAGCGCCTGGAAGCCCTGCACGAGAGCCAGAAAGCCGCAGGCGAAGTGAGCCATTACGATGGGCACTGCCGCAACCTCTCCGAGGAGGAAGTAGCCGCCCATCTGGCCGCGGGCGACCCGTACGTCATCCGCCAGAAGATCCCCACCGAGGGCAAGACCGGGTTCGACGACCTGGTATTCGGCCACATTGAGGTGGACAACAGCGAGCTGGACGACCAGATTCTGATCAAGAGCGACGGCATGCCCACCTACAACTTTGCCAACGTGGTGGACGACCATCTCATGGGCATCACCCATGTCATCCGCGGCAGCGAGTATCTTTCCAGCGCGCCCAAGTACAATCTGCTGTACGAGGCCTTCGGCTGGGAGATTCCCACCTACATCCATTGCCCGCCGGTTATGAAGGATGCCCAGCACAAGCTGTCCAAGCGCAACGGCGACGCCAGCTACCAGGACCTGGTGGCCAAGGGCTATCTGCCTGCGGCGGTGCTGAACTATCTGCTGCTGCTGGGCTGGGCCCCCGAAGGTGAGGAGGAGATCTTCAGTCTGCAGGATATGATCCGCATCTGGGACCCCACCCGCATCTCCAAGTCCCCGGCCATCTTTGACCCGCTGAAGCTGCGCGCTATCAATGCGGCCTACATCCGGGCCCTGCCGGCCGAGGAGTTCCGCCGTCTGGCTGACCCCTTCATTGATCAGGCCGTGCACCGCGACATTGACCGGGACCTGCTGTGCGCCAACCTGCAGCCCCGCTGCGAGGTGCTGGAGGACATTCCGCCGCAGCTGGACTTCTTTGACGCCGTGCTGCCCTTTGATGCCGAGCTGTACCGCAACAAAAAGCAGAAGACCACCCCGGAATCCGCCAAGGAAGCCCTGGAGGCCCTGCTGCCGGTGCTGGAAGGCGAAGCCGACTGGAACCGGGACGCCATCTTTGAGGTCTGCCGCAAGAAGGCCGAGGAGATGGAGAAAAAGAACGGCTGGCTGCTGTACCCGCTGGGTATTGCCCTTTCGGGCAAGTCCCGCACCCCGGGCGGCGGCACCGATCTGGCCGCCATGCTGGGCAAGGAGGAAACCCTGACCCGTCTGCGCGCCGCTCTGGCCGCGCTGTAAGGCGTCGTTTTCGCCTCTTTCCAAAAAAACGCATAAGAAAGCCGCCGCAGGTTCTGCCTGCGGCGGCTTTGTTTTGTTCAGGATGGATTATTCAGCTTTGGTCTTGTAGCCGTCGGGGTTATGGCTCTGCCAGTTCCAGCTGTCGCGGCACATCTCCTCGATGCCGTACTGGGCTTCCCAGCCCAGTTCCCGCTTGGCCTTGCTGGGGTCGCACCAGCACTCGGCGATGTCGCCGGGGCGGCGGGGGTCGATGACATAGGGCAGGTCCTTGCCGCAGGCCTTGCTGAACGCCTTGATGACATCCAGCACACTGTACCCGTGGCCGGTGCCCAGGTTGCAGATGAACAGGCCGGGCTTTTCCTGCAGCTTACGGACAGCCGCCACATGGCCGCGGGCCAGGTCCACAACGTGGATGTAGTCACGCACGCCGGTGCCGTCCGGGGTGGGATAGTCATTGCCGTAGACATGGACCTTTTCCAGCTTGCCCACGGCCACCTTGGCAATGTACGGGACCAGGTTGTTGGGGATGCCGTTGGGGTCCTCGCCGATGAGTCCGGACGGATGGGCACCGATGGGGTTGAAGTAGCGCAGCAGGGCCACATTCAGCTCGGGGTCCGCCTTGCAGCAGTCGGTGAGGATGCGCTCGGTGAAAACCTTGGTGGTGCCGTAGGGGTTGGTGGTGGCACCGGTGGGGAAATCCTCCCGGATGGGCACGCTGGCGGGGTCGCCGTAGACGGTGGCGGAGGAGGAGAAGATGATGTTATGGCAGCCGTAATGGCGCATCACATCCAGGATGGTCAGGGTGCAGCCCAGGTTGTTGGAGTAGTACTCGATGGGCTTGGAAACGCTCTCGCCCACAGCCTTGTAGGCGGCAAACTGGATGACGCATTCGATGCCGGGGTTCTCACGGAAGATGGCATCGACCGCATCATGGTCGGTCATGTCCGCCTCAACGAAACGGAAATCCTTGCCGGTGATTTGCTTCACGCGGTCCAGTGCTACGGGGCTGGCGTTGTAGAGGTTATCCGCCACCACAATGTCATACCCGGCATTCAGAAGTTCGACGCAAGTATGGCTGCCGATGTAGCCGGCGCCGCCGCTGACCAGAATGGACATAATGAACGCTCCTTTGCTTTTTATGTAGTTTTGTTGTGAGCAGCCTCCATCGGGCTGCTTTCTTGCCTTTATTTTATACCGGAACATCCATTTTTTAGAATAGACGTTTCAGTATTCGCCATGCCTATTTGTTGCACAGATGCAAAGGCTGCGGGTTCTTGCGATAGGCGGTGGGCGTCTGGCCCGTCAGGGCACGGAACCGCTGGGAAAAGTAGGATGTGGAGGAGTACCCCAGCATCCGCGCCACCTCGCCGGGGGTGTGGCCCTGGGCCAGCAGCGACCCGGCCCGCTCTGCCTTGAGGCAGGCATAATAGCCCCGGGGCGAAAGTCCGGTACGGACCCGGAACGCCTGCTGCAGGGCCACACGCCCGCAGCCCAGGGTGCGGCAGAGCTGTTCCAGATTGGGGTCTTCTTCGATATGCTCGGAAAAATAGAGGCGGGCAGCATCCACCAGGGCACGCTGGTTTTGTTCGGCCATGGCGCGGGGGGACGGTTTGCGTCCGGTACGGCGCAGCCGCCGGGCTGCCAGCCAGAGGAATTCCTCCAGATACAGCTGCAGCAGCCGGGACGAACCGAAAGGCGGGTCGGTGCGCAGGGTGGGGTCCATCCCCAGCTGCTCCGGCCGCTGCCAGGTTTCCCGGACTGCGTCGGCCAGCAGGTGAAGCACGTTCTTTTCCACCGCATTGACCAGAATGAGCCGGTCGCGGAACAGGTCCAGCGCCGTGCCCGAAGCCTCGAACGCCACACGCAGTACCTCAGGGGGGACTTCCCCCGCGGCCCGCATGGACCAGGTTTCCTCCGGCTGATGGATGAGCACACGGCCCGCCCGCACCAGCGTGGGACGGCCGTCGGTGATCTCCTCAATGACGCCGTCCATCACATATACCAGCATCCAGACCTCGCACAGGCGGGGCGGCAGGGTATCGCCCACACGCCATTCGGCGGCGGCAGCAGCCTGCACCCCCTGCAGCTGCAGGGCCGGTGCTTCCTTGGCGGCACCCGTCGTTACGGGCACACCCATGGTTTGCCTCCTTTTTTATGCAGCCACCGCCCCGTCCTGTGCATCAAAACGGTCGGTGGAAGTGCCCTCGTCCAGGCGGAAGGTCCCCGGCGGGTCCATGGTGACCAGCGGGAACCGGTCCATGCCTTCAAAAGAATCACACAGGCCCAGACGATAGGCGGTCAGCGGGCTGATCTCCTTGCTGATGGAGCCGTATTCCAGAGAGCCGTCGGACGCATAGGTATCGTGCATGATCTCGTCCGGCCAGGTTTCGGCCACATAGTCCACCAGCTCTTCGCTGACAAACAGGTCATTGCTGCCGTTGTACAGGTCCGGTGCACCGAAAAGATGCAAGATCTCGTGGGCATAGACCGCCGGGCCGTCAAAGGTGCCGGGGTCAAAAAACACATTGTCCTTGTACAGGCAGCAGTATTCGTTGAAATAATAGCCCCCGTCCTCCAGGTAATGGACCATGGTGAAGGAACAGCCGGATACCGGCAGAAACACCAGGAACCCCACATTGGTGGTCCCGTAGGTTTCGGCCAGTTCCGCCGTGCGCAGCGAACCGCACAACGCGTCCATATCCTCATAGAACGGCTGGCCTTCGTCCGAGTCCTCGCCCCCCACAAAGCCGGGGTCGTAGTCCACGACGGAGAGCAGATCCTCGCCGTAATACAGGGTGGGCGCTGCGTTGTATTCGCCGGCCTGTTCGGTGATCCAATCCACCGCCACAGACAGGTTTTCCTGGCTGCGGGCGATTTCCTCCTCGCTCCAGCCGGGCCCGTCGGGCTGCTGCAGATAGATGCTGTACAGCACGCAGGGCCAGGCCAGAAGTCCGGCGCTGCCGTACTTCTGCTGGGCGGGGGTCAGTCCGTCGGTCCAGGGAGCCTGGGGCGCGGTGGGCTGGGGTTCTTCGGTTTCGGGGGGCAGTTCGGACAGATCGGGCGTCTGTTCCAGGCGACTGCCGGGGCCGCGGGCGACGGAAATGTCGCCCCGGGTGCAGGCCGTCAGTACCAGCGCCGCCAGCAGCAGCGCCGGGACCCGCATGTGTCGTTTCATCCGGTTCTCCTCATCAGGCAGGGGGGGCAGGACGGCAGTTTCAGCCGCGGGGTACCGTCCTCGGCGGCTTCCAGGGTCACAGTTGCTCCGTCCTTCAGGCTGCCGTTGATCAGGGCTTCGGCCACCGGGTCTTCCAGCGTCTTGCGGATGGTGCGGCGCAATTCCCGGGCACCAAAGCGGGTGGAGGTCGCCTTGACAATGGCGGTAAGGGCCTCGGGGCCGTATTCCAGGGTCAGGCCGCGGGCAGACAGGCCGGGGCGGTATTCCTCCAGCATGAGGGCGGCGATCTTTTCCAGATCGGCCTGCTCCAGCGGGCGGAAGGTGATGATCTCATCCACGCGGCCCAGGAACTCGGGGCGCAGGAACTCCTGCAGAGCCTTCAGGCTCTTGTCCCGGGTGGCCTGCTCGGCGGTGCGGTTGAAGCCGGTGGCGCCGGTGCGGTCGGTGGAGCCTGCGTTGGAAGTCATGCAGATGACTGTGTTGGAGAAATCCACCACACGGCCCTGAGAGTCGTTGATCTTGCCTTCGTCCAGGATCTGCAGCAGGATGTTCATCACATCGGGGTGGGCCTTTTCGATTTCATCAAAAAGCACCACGCTGTACGGGCGGCGGCGGACCTTTTCGGTCAGCTGACCGGCCTCATCGTAGCCCACATAGCCCGGAGGCGACCCGATCAGACGGGAAACCGTGTGCTTTTCCATATATTCGCTCATATCAATGGAGATGAGCGGGTCCACAGTGTCGAAGAGCTGGTTGGCCAGCTGCTTGACCAGTTCGGTCTTGCCCACGCCGGTGGGACCGACAAAGATGAAACTGGCCGGACGATGGCGGCCGGACAGGTCGGCCCGGGCACGCTTGACCGCCTGGGCCACGCTGTGCACGGCTTCGTCCTGGCCGATGATGTGGGCCTTGAGGGCATCTTCCAGCCCCTGCAGGCGGCCGTATTCGCTTTCCTTGATCTTGACCGCCGGAATGCCGGTCCACAGCTCCACCACCTTGGCCACGTCGTCCAGGGTCACCTGGATGTCCGCGACCTGCAGTTCCAGAGCCGGCAGACGTTCCCGCTGGCGGGCCAGTTCGGTCTTGGTCTTGGCCAGTTCCTCGTAGTCGATGGCAGCATCGTCCCCTTCGGGGTTTTCCAGGTCGTGTTCCTTTTCCTCCAGGTCGGCAATGCTGCGCTGCAGCTTATACAGCTCGGTGATCTCCGGGTGGCGCAGGTTGCAGCTGGCACAGGATTCATCCAGCAGGTCGATGGCCTTATCCGGCAGATAGCGGTCGGTGATATACCGCTCCGACAGCTGCACCACGCTGGTGACCACGGCGTCTGGCACCTGCACACAGTGGTGCTTTTCATAGTAGCCCTTCACCCCGCGGATGACCTCGATGGAGTCGTTGATGGAGGGTTCCTCCACCTTGATGGGCTGGAAACGCCGTTCCAGGGCGGAGTCCTTCTCGATGTACTTGCGGTACTCATTGAAGGTGGTGGCACCGATGACCTGTACCTGCCCGCGGGACAGGGCGGGTTTCATGATGTTGGCGGCGTTCATGGCACCGTCGGAATCCCCGGCACCCACGATATTGTGGATCTCGTCGATGAACAGAATCACGTTGCCGGCGGCCTTGATCTCACTGAGCAGGCCCTTGACCCGCTGCTCGAACTGGCCGCGGAACTGGGTCCCGGCCACCAGGGCGGTCAGGTCCAGCAGATAGATTTCCTTGTCCTGCAGGCGGGCCGGCACCTTGCCTTCGGCAATGCGCTGGGCCAGACCTTCCGCAATGGCGGTCTTGCCCACGCCGGCTTCACCGATGAGGCAGGGGTTGTTCTTCTGGCGGCGGCAGAGGATCTGCAGCGCGCGGTAGATTTCCCGGTCACGGCCGATGATGCGGTCGATGCGGCCTTCCTTGGCCTTTTTGGTCAGGTTTTCACAGTAGGTGTCCAGATACTTGCGGCGGGGGGCCTTATCCTTTTTGCCCTTCTTCTTGCCGGTATCTTCCTTGTTTTCGGCAGGGGCGCCGAAACCGAAGGGGAACGCCGGGCTGCCGCCGGGCACGAACTCCTCGTCCTCCCCGTCTTCGGTGGGGACCATGGCGCCGTCCTGACCGGCTTCCTGCAGGAAGCTGGCCATGCGTTCCTCCATGTTTTCCAGGTCCTGGTCGGTCATGCCGAAACGTTGCATCAGGTCATCTACGGGTTTGATATGCAATTCTTTCGCGCAGGTCAGGCAGTAGCCCTCCTGAATGGGCTTGCCGTCCTCCATGCGCTGTATAAATACCACTGCGGTACGTTTTTTGCAGCGGACACACAACATATACGCTCACCTCTCTCTGGCGGCCGTATGGGAAAAAACGGCCGCTGTAAGAACCATTATCCCCCCGCGCCGCCGCTTTTGCAAGGGCACGGGGCGAATGTTCAGATATTGTTCATAGCGTTCACATGGTTTATTCATGCGGCGCTCAATAGTAGACGGTAAAGGGGTTCAGCCCGGAAAGCAGGCTGTAAATAGCGCTCTGGCCCAGTACGGCGCTGCGCAGGAATTCGACCTGCCCGCTGGTGAGCATGCTGAGCAGCCACAGTCCCAACGAGAGCAGCCAGCAGTTCAGCGCACCGGACACCACACCCAGGATCAGGCCCAGCAGCCGGTTCAGGCTGCCCACCAGCGGGATGGCATTGCAGCCGCGCATGGCCCAGGCCAGGGCGCGGAACAGCCAGCGGATGACCACACACACCACCAGGAACAGAATGACCTGGATCAGGGGCAGAACAATGGGTTCCAGCACCTCCACCACATGGGGGGTGGCCTCGCCGGTGATCTCGGACATGGTCCCCAGCAGGGCATCGCGGATGGTTTCGGGCAGGAAGGTCAGGGCCTGCACGGCATTGGCCACATCCCCGCCGTTTTCGGCCAGAGCGGCCGAAACCTTCTCGGCGATGGCAGCCCCCACATAGTGATCGTAAATAACGGGACCAAAGGTCTGTGCGGCCCATACGGCACCGAAAATCCCCACCACGCCGCCGGCCAGCAGCATCAGCGAGGACAGGAATCCCCGCTTCCAGCCGTATACGGCCGTCAGAATGAGCACAACGGCAAACAGGATATCATACAGCAGACCCGTGATAGAGTAATCCATTTTGTTTTCCTCTTTAAATGTAATACAGTTTGTATTTTTATTTTTAATCAGACGGCAGGGGAAAGGACCTCCACCCGTCCGGCGGTAAACAGAAGCGGTTGAGCGGCATCCAGCACAGCCAGCGGCCGGGTGTCCAGCACATTGGACCAGCGCTCGGTGCCGTTCAGGTCATAGCAGGCGACGGTATCCGCCCCCCACAGGTATACGGCCGTGTCGGCGCAGGTCACGCCCTCAGCCTGGCCCGCGTTCCCCTGCCCCACCACCTGCATGGCGTCGTTGAGGACGATGAGCTGGGTGCCGCTGTGGGTGGACAGCAGCAAAGCGGTGGTACGGCGGTTGACCGAAGCCCCCTGCAGGGTGGCGCCGCCGAAGTCATAGCGGGCGGTCTGCTGCCCGGTGGCAGCATCCAGCACAGCGGCGTAGGTATCAAAGACAGCCAGCACCCGGTCCGTAGAGAGCCAATGCAGCTGCAGAAGCAAACTGCCTTCGTCGGCCACATACTGGGGGCCGGTTTCGCTTTTGGCAGTATCCATCAGGAAGATACTGCAGGCCATCCGGCCGTTGCGGGCCGCCACCGTGCCCACCGCGAACCGATGGTTGTCGGTGGCAAAGCTGAGCACCAGAGGCGTGCCCTGGTCCTGGGTCATCTTCCAGCTGTAAATGCTGCGCATGGTGGGGCTGAAGACCTGCAGTTCCGCCGCATAGCGCTCGGATTCGGTCACCACACCCAGGGTGCCGTTCTGGGACATGGCACACAGCATGATGGCATTGGTGAAGGTCTTGGTATACAGGGTGCGGGTGCGGCTTTCCACCTGCAGGTCGGTCCCGGACCGGTCATACAGCACGAACCGGGTGTTGCCCACGGCCAGGGCCGGGCGGGTGTAGCCGGGCTGCAGGGTGCGGACCTGGGAGCCGTAGGCCGAATAGATGGCCACATCCTCCTTATCCAGCTCCACAAAGCCGCCGGCCAGTTCCTCAATGCGGGTGGGCTGTTCGATGCCGGTGGACGCCGGCCAGCTGCCGCTGCGCTGGAAATACAGTGTGACCGAGTCCATCACATCCCCCAAAGAGGAGAGGGACGCGGAGAGCACCCCGGTGAAAGCCGCAGCCCCCAGCAGCAAAGCCAGGACCACCACCACCCAGAAAATCCGGCGGCGGCGCGCCCGGCGGCGCAGGATGGGGCTGAACGGGCGGGTGTTGCCTGTGCGGGAGGTACGGACACCCTCGGCCCGCAGCGGCGTTTTTCCGGCCGCGTCCCGGCCGGATTTTTCACTCTTTTCGGTTTTATCCGCCTTGGGGGCGGACTTGGGTTCCGCCTGTTTCGGTTCGGAACGGTCCGGTTTGGTAAATTCCCGGGTCCGGTTTTCCGGCTGTTCGGACTCGGTGCGTTCCGGTTCCGGCTCGGGCAGGGATTCGCCGCGTTCCCGTGCCAGCATACGCTGGCGCCGGGCAAGACGTTCCTTATCCTCGGCTCTCATCGGCGTTTCCCCTTTCGTAAAATTTCACGCATACAGCGTTCAGTCGTGGTTTTCCGGCACAAGACCGGGGTACTGCACATCCGCCAGGCACAGGCCGTTGGCGGGCAGCGTGGGACCGGCGCGGCGGCGGTCCCGGCTTTCCAGAATGGCGGGCACATCCGCCGGGTCCAGTTTGCCCAGACCCGCCTGAACGATGGTCCCGGCCAGAATCCGCACCATATTGTACAGGTATCCGTCGGCGGTGACGGTGATGGTGAACACATCGCCCTCCCGGGTCACTTCGCACCGGGTGACGGTGCGCACCGTATCCCCGTGGGCGGCGGCCGATGACCCGGACGCACACAGGGCCAGGAAATCGTGTCTGCCCACAAACCCGGCGGCGGCCCGCTGCATGGCCTGTTCATCCAGCGGTTTGGGAATGCGGTGGGTGAATTCGGCGTCGAAGGGGTCATCCACCGCCCCGTTGCGGATGCGGTAACAGTAGGTCTTGGCGTGGGCGGCGTACCGGGCGTGGAAGTCCTCCGGCACGGGCTGCGCCTGCAGTACCCGCACATCGGCGGGCAGATGGGCGTTGAGGGCCAGGGGCAGCCGCCGCAGCGGCACGGTCCCATCATAGCGGAAACTGAGCGCGAAACGGCGCGCATGGACGCCGGCATCTGTGCGGGAGCAGCCCTTTACATCGGGGCGGGACCCCAGCACCGCTTCCATGGCGTCCTGCAATACCTCGCAGACAGTCAGGGCGTTGGGCTGCACCTGAAACCCGGCGTACCGGGTGCCCTTGTAGGCCAGCCACAAAAGTACGGTCATGGACATTTTCCTCAGAACAGCAGGGTGGTGGACAGGATGATGCTCAGCAGCACCGCCAGAGCCAGGGCGCACTCCACATCCAGCTTGCCGAAGCGCAGCACCTTCAGACGGGTGCGGCCTTCGCCGCCGTGGTAGCAGCGGCATTCCATGGCCATGGCCAGCTCATCGGCCCGGCGGAAGGCGCTGATGAACAGCGGGATCAGGATGGGAATGAGGGCCCGGATACGCTCGGTGAATTTACCGTTGTCCAGCTTGGCGCCGCGGGCTTTCTGGGCGTTCATGATCTTCTCGGTTTCCTCAATGAGGGTGGGGATGAACCGCAGAGCAATGGTCATCATCATGGCCAGCTCATGCACCGGGAAGTGCAGCTTCTGCAAAGGACGCAGCAGGGATTCGATGGCGTCGGTGAGGACGATGGGACTGGTGGTGTAGGTCAGCAGGCTGGTACCGGCGATCAGGGCCACCACGCGGGTCGCCATGAGGATGGCGTAGGACACGCCCTCCTTATAGATGGAAAAGATCCACAACCGCACCAGGGGTTCCCCCTGCCCGGTGATGAAGAAGAGGTTGAGCACCGCCGTGAAGATGATGATGGGCACGATGGGCTTCAGGCTCTTGAGAATCAGGCGGTAGGGGATCTTGGCCACGGCGTACAGCAGGGCCAGCAGCGCCAAGGACAGGATGATGCCCAGCGGGTTGGAGGCCACAAACAGCACGATGATATAGGCAATGGTGCCCACCAGTTTCAGGCGGGGGTCGCAGCGGTGCAGCACCGAGTTGCCGGGGAAGTGCTGGCCGATGGTGATATCACGAAGCATGGTCTTCCCCTCCTTTTTCTTCCGGCAGCGGCAGGGGCTTTTCCGGATGGCGGGCGTTGTACGCCTTGAGCACCGTCTTGACCGCGTAGGGCATGGTGTACACGTCGGTCTTGATGTCCAGGCCCATCTCCTTCAGGCGCAGGAAGATCTGGGTGACCTGGGGCACCGAAAGGCCCAGTTCCAGCAGTTCCGGCGCCCGGGCAAAGATGTTTTCCACCGTGTCGTACATGGCCACGCCGGCCTTGTGCATGACCAGCACCTTGTCGGCGTATTTGGCGATGTCCTCCATGGAATGGCTGACCAGCACCACGGTCACGCCGGTCTTTTTGTGGTAGGCCTTGATCTGGGCCAGGATGGTATCCCGGCCTTCCGGGTCCAGCCCGGCGGCGGGTTCGTCCAGCACCAGGATGCGGGGCTCCATGGCCATGACGCCCGCAATGGCCACCCGGCGCTTCTGGCCGCCGGACAGTTCAAAGGGGCTGCGCTGGAGCAGGTCCTCGCTCAGGCCGGTGAAGTCGGCGGCCTCCTTGACCCGGCGCTGGATTTTCTCCTCGCTCAGGCCCATATTGCGGGGGCCGTAGGCGATGTCCTGGGCGCAGGTTTCCTCAAACAGCTGGTATTCGGGGTACTGGAAGACCAGTCCCACCAGGAACCGGAAGCTCCGCAGGTCTTCCCCTTCCGCCCACATGTCCCGGCCGTCTACATAGATCTTGCCGGAGGTGGGGCGGTTCAGGCCGTTGAAATGGCTGATCAGGGTGGATTTGCCGCTGCCGGTGGAGCCGATGATGCCGACGAAGTCCCCTTCCTCAATGGAGAAGCTCACATCGTCCAGCGCGGCGGTTTCGTCGGGCAGGCCGGCGTTGTATACATAGCGCAGATGTTCGCAGCGAATGATTTCTGACACGTTCGTTTCCCTTCCTTCCGCATGCCGCCCGGCCTTTGCCGGTGAAGCTGCGGTCTTGTAAGATTGTGCGGCGTGCGCCGTTTTTCAGCGAAGCAGATCGTACAGCGCTTTGGCGCAGGCTTCGGGGGTGATGACGTTGGCGGGCATGGGCAGCCCGGCGGCCACCAGTGCGTCCCGCAGTTCTGCGGCCTGGGGCACGTCCAGACGGTAGCGCTTGAGGCGCTCGGTCTGGCTGAAGACCTGTTCGGGGGTGCCTTCCATGACGATGCGGCCATGGCTCATGACCAGCACCCGGTCGGCCTGGGCGGCCTCCTCCATGTAATGGGTGATGGACACGATGGTGATGCCCGCCGCCCGCAGGCTGTGGATGGTATTCATGACGGCGGCACGGCCCCGGGGGTCCAGCATGGCGGTGGCTTCGTCCAGAATCAGGCAGTCGGGCCGCATGGCGATGACGCCCGCGATGGCCACACGCTGTTTCTGGCCGCCGGACAGCTTGTACGGCGCCTTTTCCCGGTATTCGTAGATGCCGGTCAGCTTCATGGCCTCATCAATGCGGGTACGGATCTGCTCACTGGGCACGCCCAGGTTTTCCAGGGCGAAAGCCACATCCTCCTCCACGATGGTGGCCACGATCTGGTTGTCCGGATTCTGGAACACCATGCCCGCCTTCTGGCGGATGTCGTAGAGTTTTTCCTCGGTGCGGGTGTCAATGCCCTCCACCAGCACAGTGCCGGTTTCGGGCAGCAAAATGGCATTGAAGTGTTTGGCCAGGGTACTCTTGCCGCTGCCGTTGCCGCCCAGCACGGCGACGAACTCGCCGCGCTTGATTTCCAGGCTGACGCCGTCCACGGCGTAGTCGGGGCGTTCGGGGTCATAGCGGAAGCGCACATCCTGCGCTTTGATCATGGGTTCCATGACAGGTTTCCCCCTTTATTATTCCTTTTCCCACACAGCGGTGGCGCCGCAGGGCACCACGCCCCCGGTGGCCGAAACCGGCAGGCCGATTTCATCGCACCAGGTGTGCCCGCCCTTGACCGGGCACAGATTTGTTTTGAGAATGTATTCCATCACCGCCGGGCTCAGGCCCTCGGTGTAGGAGTTGATGGCAAAGAACAGCGGGTCATCGGTAAGGACCTGCTGGGTCAGGGTGATAAGGTCGTAGACGTTGTCTTCCAGCTTCCAGATCTCACCGCCCGGGCCGCGGCCGTAGCTGGGCGGGTCCATGATGATGCCGTCGTAGCGGCTGCCCCGGCGGATTTCCCGGGCCACAAACTTGGCGCAGTCGTCCACGATCCAGCGGCAGGGCTTATCCGCCAGGCCGCTGGCGGCGGCGTTTTCCCGGGCCCAGGCCACCATGCCCTTGGAGGCGTCCACATGGGTGACCGAAGCCCCAGCCGCCAGGCAGGCCAGGGTGGCGCCGCCGGTGTAGCCGAAGAGGTTCAGCACCTTGATGGGACGATTGGCGGCGGCGATCTTCTTCTGATACCAGGCCCAGTTCACCGCCTGTTCGGGGAAGACGCCGGTGTGCTTGAAGCCGGTGGGGCTGACGATGAGGGTAAGCCCCTGCCAGCCGATCTGCCAGCGCTGGGGCAGCTTGCGGTGCTGTTCCCAGCTGCCGCCGCCCTTGGCGGAACGGTGATAGACGGCGTCCGCCCGGTTCCACAGCGGGCTGACGGGTTCGTTTTTCCAGATGATCTGCGGGTCGGGACGGATGAGCAGGGTCTTGCCCCAGCGTTCCAGCCGGTTGTGGCCGGTGGCGTCGATGAGTTCGTAGTCCTGCCAGGTATCGGCACAGCGCATAGATTCAAGGCTCCTTTCGGGCATGTGGGGCGGGCTTGGCCGCCGTTGTATCAGTACATGGTCTGCTGGCCGTCGTCCTCATCGTCACGCAGGCGGCGGGGCACCGGCAGATGCAGATGTTCGTAGGCCAGTCGGGTGACGCAGCGGCCCCGGGGGGTGCGGGTCAGATAGCCCAGCTGCATCAGGTAGGGTTCGCAGATGTCCTCCAGGGTGACGCTCTCCTCGCCCAGGGCCGCGGCCAGGGTTTCCAGCCCCACGGGGCCGCCGCCGTACAGCTCGATGATGGCCCGCAGAACGCCGCGGTCCAGCTCATCCAGGCCCATCTCGTCAATGTCCATCTGTTTGCGGGCGGCCACGGCGGTGGGACCGTCGATGGCGCCGTCCCCCTGGACGGTGGCGAAGTCCCGCACCCGCTTGAGCAGGCGGTTGGCGATACGGGGCGTGCCCCGGCTGCACCGGGCCAGCTCCAGGGCGCCTTCCTGGTCGATGGGAATGCCCAGGATGCCGGCGCTGCGGGTGATGATGCGGGCCAATTCATCCGGGCTGTACGGTTCCAGCTTGAGCAGGATGCCGAAGCGGTCCCGCAACGGGCCGGTGAGCTGCCCGGCCCGGGTGGTGGCCCCGATGAGGGTGAAGTGGGGCAGGTTGATGCGGATGCTCTGGGCGCTGGGGCCCTTGCCGATCATGATGTCCAGGGCGTAGTCTTCCAGGGCGGGGTACAAAACCTCTTCCACCTGGCGGGACAGACGGTGGATCTCGTCAATGAACAGGATGTCCCCTTCCTGCAGGTTGGTGAGCAGGGCGGCCAGGTCGCCGGGCTTTTCGATGGCAGGGCCGGAGGTGATGCGCACCTGGACCCCCATTTCCTGGGCCACGATGCCGGCCAGGGTGGTTTTGCCCAGGCCGGGAGGGCCGTACAGCAGGATATGGTCCATCGCTTCGCCCCGCTGCTGGGCCGCCCGCAGATAGATGCGCAGGTTGTTTTTGGCCTTGTCCTGGCCGATGTAGTCGTCCAGGGTCTTGGGGCGCAGGCTGTTTTCTTCCACCTCCGCCGGGCCCAGGTCCGGGCTGACCAGGCGGCTGGGATCAACGGTGTATTCCTGATTCTGTGCCATGGTACCTTCCTTTCAGGGATTCAGGCGCGGGACAGGCCGCGCAGTGCGATCTTGATGATGTCCTGCACCGGCAGGGTATCGTCCACCCGGGCCACAGCGGCGGCTGCGTCGGAGGTGCTGTATCCCAGGCTGACCAGAGCGGCCACAGCCTGGGCGGGGGCACTCTGGGGTGCCGGGGCGGCGGCCACATTGCCCGCAAAACCGGTGCCGGCAGCCAGGCCCTTGCCCACCTTGTCCTTCAGTTCCAGGGCAATGCGCTGGGCCAGTTTGGGCCCCACGCCGTTGGCGGCGGTAAAGGCCTTGTGGTCCCCGGAGGAAGCCGCCAGGGCCACCTTTTCGGGGCTCATCACCGACAGGATGGCCAGGGCCGCCTTGGGGCCCACGCCGGACACACCGGTGAGCATCTTGAAGCAGGCGCGCTGGTCTTCGGTGGCAAAACCGTACAGAGCCACGTCGTTTTCACTCACCGACATGACCGTATACAGGGTGGCTTCCTTGCCCGGGGCGGGCAGGGCCTCGGCGGTGGACAGGGGCACCTGGGCCAGGTACCCCACCCCCGCACAGCTGATGACGACGGTGTCCAGGGTCTTTTTCAGGACTTTTCCGTTCAGGCAATAGATCATGGTGCTTCCCTTTTCTCTCTATCTCTATTATAAATAAGGTGTAAACCGTTCAGCGGGGCTGGGTGCCCATCAGGCGGCTGCGGCTGCAATGGCAGTGGGCCACCGCCATTGCCAGGGCGTCGGCGGTGTCGTCGGGTTTGGGAATCTCCGGCAGATGCAGCAACATCCGGGTCATCTCCTGGATCTGCTTTTTCACCGCCTTGCCGTACCCGGTGACCGCCTGTTTGACCTGCATGGGGGTGTATTCATAGATGGGGATACCGCACTGGGCGGCGGCCAGCAGAATGACCCCGCGGGCTTCCGCCACCCCGATGACGGTGGTCTGGTTGTGCTGGTAGAACAGCTTTTCCAGCGAGATGGCCTCCGGCTGATACCGCTTGCACACATCCAGGATTCCGTCATAGACTTCTTCCAGGCGATGTTCAAAGGGGGTATCCTTGTCGGTCATCACCGCACCGTATCCCACGGGGGCAAACCGGTTGCCCACATATTCCACGACCCCCCAGCCCACAATGGCATAGCCGGGGTCGATGCCCAAAACGCGCATTTCGTTACACCTCTCCATTTTAACCGTAACAGTATACCACAAAAACGCTGTTGCGGCAAGATTTCACAGCCTTTGGCCGGCTTTTGAACAAACGCTGCACCGTTTATTTTCTCCGTGCTCTGCGCGTTTTTACAGAATTTTCGGATTTTTTTGAAAAAAGGGCTTGATTTTTTGTTCTGAGTTTGGTATAGTAAGTAAGTCGCAAGTCGACATGCGCGGTTAGCTCAGCTGGTAGAGCATCTGCTTGACGTGCAGGAGGTCACAGGTTCGAGTCCTGTACCGCGCACCACATCAAAAGCCGGACAGTTGGTCCGGCTTTTTCTTTGCCATCATAAAAATCCCGCTCGGCCCCTGTTGGGGACGGGCGGGATTTTTTTACTGCTGCAATTTATCGAATACTTCCCGGTAATAAGGCGCAAAGACGCTGTTTTTCTGCCACAGGAAGGTAAAATCATGGGCCAGGGAGAAATCGGACAGGTGAATCAGGCACAAAGTGCCCGCCGCCAGCTCCTTTGCCACCACCGACCGGTAGCAGAAGGTGATGCCACAGTTTTCCAGCACCAGGGCCTTGATGGCGTTCAGGCTGCCCAGTTCTGCCAGGTGGGGGAAATCTGCCAGGGACAGTCCCCGCTCCTGCAGGGCGCGCTGGAGCATCTCCCGGGTACCGGAGCCTTCCTCCCGCACCAGCAGGTGGGCATCCAGCAGGTCCCGCAGCCGGTGGGTACCGACAGCCAGCGGATGGGACGGCGCACAGACCGGCAGCATCTCCTCCCGGGCATAGACCAGACTGTCGTAATCCTGCCGGGGAAAGAACCCTTCGATCACCGCAAAGTCGATCTCGCCCCGGTCCAGCATGGCCAGCAGGGCGTCGGTGTTGTTCACCACCATCCGCAGCCGCAGGTCCGGGTCGGTGCGCAGCAGGCGGGACAGCGGTCCGGGCATCAGATACTCCCCGATGGTCAGGGTCGCCCCGAAATGCAGGGTGCGCCGCCCGGCCTCCGCCCGCAGCAGCTCTTTCAGGTGCAGGTCATCGTGCCGGGCCGCCGCGGCCGTGCGCAGGAACAGGGTGCCCGCCTCGGTCAGGGAAAGCTGTTTGCCCTCATAGGTAAAAAAGCGGGCGCCGTACTCCTCCTCCAGGGCGCGGATATGCTGGGACACCGCCGGCTGGGTGATGTGCAGCTGTTCGGCGGCGCGGGTATAGTTCATGGTCTGGCAGAGGGTGAGAAATGTTTCCACCTTATGGTCCAGCATGGCGGTTCCTCCTTATATATAAGAAAGCGTAGAAAACGGTAAATTTTTCTTCCGACCCCATTATAACACAAGTTTATTTATAAATAAAGAATCATAATTTTACATAATATAAAAAATACCCTATACTGGTCGACGGAGAAAATCAAACAACAACTGTGGGAGGAGTACCAACCTATGGAAAATGTAAAGAAACTGCTGCCGGGCGTCGCGGCCTGCCTGGCCATCGCAGTCCCGTCCTGGCTGCTGGGCCAGCTGTTCCCGGTCATCGGCGGCGCGGTCTTCGCCATCCTCATCGGTATGGTCATTGCGCTGTTCTACAAGAACAAGACCCTGACCCAGCCGGGCATCACCTACACTTCCAAAAAGATTCTGCAGTATGCGGTCATTCTGCTGGGCTTCGGGCTGAACCTGTCCGAGATCGCCCGGGTGGGCGCCCAAAGCCTGCCGGTCATCGTATCCACCATCACCACCTCGCTGGTGGTAGCCTTCCTGCTGCAGAAGGTCCTGCACCTGCCGGGCAACACCTCCACCCTCATCGGCGTGGGCTCCTCCATCTGCGGCGGTTCCGCCATTGCGGCCACCGCCCCGGTCATCCATGCTGATGACGACGAGATTGCCCAGTCCATCTCGGTCATTTTCCTGTTCAACGTGCTGGCAGCCCTGATCTTCCCCTGGCTGGGCGGCCAGCTGGGCCTGAGCAATGAGGGCTTTGCCCTGTTTGCCGGCACCGCCGTCAACGATACCTCCTCCGTCACTGCGGCCGCCGCTTCCTGGGACGGCATGCACCCCGGCGCCAACGCGCTGGAAGGCGCCACCATCGCCAAGCTGACCCGCACCCTGGCCATCATCCCCATCACCCTGGTGCTGGCCCTCATCGGTGCCGCCAAGGCCCGCAAGAGCGGCGAAGCCCAGCAGGGCAGCTTCTCTCTGAAAAAGGTCTTCCCCTTCTTCATCATCTTCTTCCTGCTGGCTTCGGTCATCACCACCGTCTGCGTGTCCGCGGGCGTGGATGCTTCGCTGTTCCAGCCGCTGAAGGAACTGTCCAAGTTCTTCATCGTCATGGCCATGGCGGCCATCGGCCTGAACACCGACCTGATCAAGATGGTCCGCACCGGCGGCAAGGCCATTGTCATGGGCTTTGTGTGCTGGATCGCCATCACCGGCGTGAGCCTGGGCATGCAGCATATCATCGGCATCTGGTAAATCAATAAAGCACAGCCCCTTCCCGCGTTTGCTTGCGGGAAGGGGCTGTTTTTATTATATGCTTATTCGCGGACTTCGTTCACCAGTTTTTCGCCCCGCTCAAAGGCGCGGGCATTTTCCATGGTGGTGATGGCGATGCTCTGCAGCGCCGTGCGAGTGAAGAAGGCCTGGTGGCTGGTGACTACCACGTTGGGGAAGCTGAGCAGCACGGGCACGACCTCGTTCTGCAGCACGTCGTCGGAGAAGTCCTCAAACACCTGACCGTTCTCATCCTCGTACACGTCCAGGCCCACGCCGGCAAACTTGCGGGCGCGCAGGGCGTCGATGAGGGCATCGGTATCGATGAGGCCGCCCCGGCTGGTGTTGACCAGAATGGCACTGTCCCGCATCTTGGCGATGGTTTCGGCGTTGATGAGGTGGTGGGTTTCCGCGGTCAGGGGGCAGTGCAGGCTGATGAGGTCCGCCGTGCGGAGCAGCTCGTCCAGCTCCACATACCGCACAATGCCTTCCAGCTCGGGGTTGTGGTACTGGTCGTAGGCCAGCACGGTCATGCCGTAGCCGTGGCAGATGCGGGCCATGGCGGCACCAATGCGGCCGGTGCCGATGATGCCGGCACAGGAGCCGTACAGATTGTAGCCCAGCAGGCCGTCCAGAGCGAAGTTGTTGTTGCGCACCTTGATGTAGGCCTTGCAGATGCGGCGGTTGGCTGCCTGGGCCAGGGCCATGGCGTGTTCGGCCACGGCTTCAGGGCTGTATCCGGGCACGCGCAGCACCGTGATGCCCAGCCGCTTGGCGGCGGCCAGGTCCACGTTGTTGTAGCCGGCGCAGCGCATGAGCAGCAGGCGGATGCCCACCTCGTGCAGGGCTTCCAGCACGGGAGCGGAGCAGTCACTGTTCACAAACGCGCAGACGGCATCGCCGCCCTTGGCCAGAGGGGCGGTGTCCACGTCCAGGTTCGCGGCCAGAAAGCGGATGGAGCAGCCGTAATCCGGGTCGGCTGCCAGCAGTTCAAAGTACAGGCGGTCGTAATCGCGGGTACCGTAAAAAACGATCTTCATATACAAAATCTCCCTCTTTTGATTTCCGTGGTTTAGTATACCCGATTTCCGGGCAGTATTCGGTTGCTTACGCAACGGATATGATGCCGTAAGAGAATATCACATTTTCTGCGTGATGTCCACACAGACGATCTCGGTGCGGCCGGCGGTGCGCAGTTTATAGCCCCAGGTACCGGTGCCCCCGCTGACCACGGCGGTACAGGTACCGGACACACGTTTCATCCCGTAGTTGACCTCGTTGTACCGGAACAGCCGGGCCACCAGCCCCGCAGGCCAGATCTGCCCGCCGTGGGTGTGGCCGCTGAGGATCAGGTCCGCCCCGGCGTCGGCGGCGTCCCGCAGTTCCCGGGGCTCATGGTCCAGCCAGAGGGTGTACACCCCGTCCGGACCGCCGGGCTGCAGTTCCGCGGGGGCCAGACGGCTGCCCTTGCTGTCCAGCCAGTCCCGGCGGCCGGTGATGCGCACCGGCACCGTATCCCGGGGCAGGGTCAGGCGTTCGGTGCGGTCCTCCAGAATGGTCACCCCCGCAGCGGCAAACTTTTCTTCCAGCTCGGCACGGGTATAGCTGGGGGTGCGCCAGTAGTGGAAGAAATCATGGTTGCCCTGCACGAACCATTTGCCGCCGGGCACCTGCCACCGGCCGAAAAGAGCGCAGAACGCGTCGAAGTCCTCCCGGGAGGTGTACTCATCGAAAATATCCCCGGTGAGGACCAGCACATCCGGGTGCAGTTCCTCCACCCTGTCGTACAGTTCGGGGATGCGGGTGTGGTTCATGGCGCCGGTACCGGGATGCAGGTCACTGAGCTGCACCACCCGCAGGCGGCCGCCGGGCAGAGGCTTTGCGGTGGTGACGGCATACCGGGTGGTGCACAGTTTCACCGCCTTGCGCCAGCCCCAGAACAGCAGCACCGCCGTGACCTCCCAGGCCAGCAGACCGCCCTGCCACACCGGCTGCCACACCCGCCAGACAATGCCCCCGGCCAGATGGGCCAGCAGGGTGACCAGGTCCCCTGCCGCATACACCCCGCACAGCTGGGCCGCGGCGGCCAGGCCCACACCCAGCGGGTCCCGGGCCACCCAGACGAGCACTGCCAGCAGCACCAGCGGCAGGCCAAAGAAGAGCACCGGCATCCCGGCCAGGGGACGCAGGAAGGGCAGGGTGAGAAAATTCAGATACAGCACCAGCGCAACGAGTGCCTGCCCGATGCGGGGCACCACAAACTGGATAAAATGGTTGTACATGGCGGGAAAAAATCCTTTCCTTGGCAAAAGGGCGCAAAAAAACCGCCGCGCCGCGCCCGGAACGGACGGCGGCGCGGCGGCCTGCTGTTAGTATACGCCGGTTGGCGGCAGGTATGCGCGCTTACTGGTTTTTGGCTTTGATGGCGGCGTCGATGGCCTTGGCGGCCTCCTTGCCGGCGCCCATGGCCAGAATGACGGTGGCGGCGCCGGTGACGGCGTCACCGCCTGCATACACGAAGGGACGGCTGGTCAGGCCGTCGGGGCCGTTGGTGATGATGCAGCCGTGCTTGTCGGCATCCAGACCCGGGGTGGTGGAGCGGATGAGCGGGTTGGGGCTGGTGCCCAGAGCCATGATCATGGTATCCACGTCCAGCTCGAACTCGCTGCCCTCCTTGACGATAGGACGGCGGCGTCCGGAAGCATCCGGTTCACCCAGTTCCATCTCCACGCAGGTCATGCCCTTGACCCAGCCGTCCTCATCGCCGAGAACTTCCACCGGGTTGGTCAGGGTCTTGAAGATGATGCCTTCCTCCTCGGCGTGCTCCACTTCCTCCTTACGGGCGGGCAGTTCGGCCATGCCGCGGCGGTAGACGATATAGACGGTTTCGGCGCCCAGGCGCTTGGCGCAGCGGGCGGCGTCCATGGCCACGTTGCCGCCGCCCACGACGGCCACAGCCTTGGATTTCTTGATGGGGGTGTGGGAATCAGGCAGATACGCCTTCATCAGGTTGACGCGGGTCAGGTACTCGTTGGCGGAGTAGACGCCCTTCAGGCTTTCGCCCGGGATGCCCATGAACCGGGGCAGACCGGCGCCGGAAGCAATGTACACGGCCTCAAAGCCGTAATCGTTCATCAGTTCATCGATGGTCAGCACCTTGCCGATGACCATATTGCACTCGATGTCCACGCCCAGTTCCTTCAGGCCGTCCACTTCTTTCTGGACGATGTCCTTGGGCAGACGGAACTCGGGGATGCCGTACATCAGCACGCCGCCGGCCACATGCAGGGCCTCATAGACGGTGACCTTGTAGCCCATCTTAGCCAGGTCGCCGGCAGTGGTCAGGCCGGAAGGACCGGCGCCGATGACCGCCACCTTGTGGCCGTTGGGTTCGGGCTTGACGGCGGGGGTGTGCACGTTTTCCCGGTGCCAGTCGGCCACGAAGCGCTCCAGACGGCCGATGCCCACCGGCTCGCCCTTGATGCCGCGGACGCACTTGCCCTCGCACTGGTTTTCCTGGGGGCAGACACGGCCGCACACGGCGGGCAGGGCGCTGGACTGGGCAATGACCTGGTAGGCGGCTTCAAAATCGCCCTTGGCCACCTCGGCAATAAAGCCGGGGATGTCGATATCCACAGGGCAGCCGGAACGGCAGGGATGGTTCTTGCACTGCAGGCAGCGCTTGGCCTCATTCACGGCCATATCGGCGGTATAGCCCAGAGCCACTTCCTTGAAGTTCTTGTTGCGGACGTTGGGGTCCTGGCTGGGCATGGGGCACTTTTTGGGGTCCATGTTGGGCATCTTACTCGACCTCCTTCTTGAACAGGTTGCAGGCCTCTTCACGGGCATGGGCTTCGAAGTCCTTGTACATGGTGCCGCGGTGCATGGCCTCGTCAAAATCCACCTCAAAGCCGTCAAAGTCGGGGCCGTCCACGCAGGCGAACTTGGTCTGGCCGCCCACGGTCAGGCGGCAGCCGCCGCACATGCCGGTGCCGTCCACCATGATGGGGTTCATGGAAACGATGGTCTTGACGTTGTGGGGCTTGGTGGTCTTGACCACAAATTTCATCATGATCAGGGGTCCGATGGTGATGACCTCGTCGAAGGTTTCACCGCCGGAAAGTTTTTCCTCCAGGGGCACGGTAACAACGCCCTTGCGGCCGTAGGAGCCGTCATCGGTCATGATGATGAGCTCGTCGCAGCAGGCGCGGAATTCATCTTCCAGAATGACCAGGTCCTTGTCGCGGAAGCCCACGATGCCGGTGACCTTGGTGCCCTGGGCATGCAGAGCCTGGGCCACAGGCAGGGCGATGGCACAGCCGACGCCGCCGCCCACCACGCAGACCTTCTTCAGGCCTTCGATCTCGGTGGCTTTGCCCAGGGGGCCCACAAAATCGTGGACATACCCGCCTTCGGGCAGGGTGTTGAGTTCCATGGTGCCGGCGCCCACCACCTGGAAGATGATGGTGACGGTGCCCGCTTCACGGTCGTAGCCCGCGATGGTCAGCGGGATGCGCTCGCTGTCCGCTTTGGCGCGGATGATGATGAACTGCCCCGCCTTGGCCTTTTTGGCGATCAGCGGTGCCTCGATGACCAGCTCGGTCACCGTGGGGTTCAGTTCGCGTCTTTTCACGATTTTGAACACTGTTGTACCCTCGCTTTTCCTGCGGGCGGCGCGGCGCACACCGGCCCTGCCCGATGATGTTTGCCGGACGCTGGCGACCGGCGTGTTATATGTTATTGTACGGCATTTTTTGCCGAAAGTAAAGCACAAAAACCGTGCCGTATCCCGCCGCAGAGGCCCCGGGGGGCTTTTCTGCGGACGGGTTTTGTGTTATAATTGGAAATTATCGCGCCTGCCGTTGATTTTTGGTGCCCCAATTTGGCTTTTTTTGCGCATTTTTCACCCGCAAAGACAAAAAAGGCATTGCACGGAAAAACGGTTTGGTATAAGATAAAGGTGGAACAGATTCGGAAACCTTCCCCGGTTCGGCCGGGAGATCTTTCTGTTAAGAGGAGCGCGACTTATGTTAAAACAAGATATGTTGCAGCTGAAGATGACTGCAACCCGCGTGCGCATGGGCATTATTGAAGCAACCCATGCCGCCAAGAGCGGGCATCCCGGCGGCAGCCTTTCGGCCGCGGATGCGCTGACCTACCTGTACTTCAAAGAGATGCAGATCGACCCCGAGAATCCGCACGACCCCGACCGTGACCGGTTTGTTTTGTCCAAGGGCCATGCGGCGCCGGGGTTGTACTCGGTTCTGGCCGAGCGCGGCTTCTTCCCGGTGGAGGATCTGCGCACCCTGCGCCACTGCGGCAGTTACCTGGAAGGTCACCCCAACATGAACACCGTGCCCGGTGTTGATATGAGCACCGGCAGCCTGGGTCAGGGCGTTTCGGCCGCCTGCGGCATGGCGCTGGCTGCCCGCACCCAGAAAAAGGACATCAATGTCTACACCATCATGGGCGACGGCGAGATCGAAGAGGGCGAATGCTGGGAAGCTTTCATGTTCGCCTCCCACTACAAACTGGACAACCTGTGCATCATGATCGATGTCAACGGCCTGCAGATCGACGGCGCCACCAGTGCCATCATGAACAGCGAGCCGCTGGACCAGAAGATGGATGCTTTCGGCTTCAACACCATCGTGTGCAACGGCAACTCCTTCAACGACCTGGAACAGGCGTTTGTGCTGTTTGACCGTTCCCACGGCAGCGGCAAGCCCACCTGCATGCTGATGCACACCACCAAGGGCATGGGCGTCAGCTTTATGGAGAATGCCGTTGCCTGGCACGGCAAAGGCCCCAACGATGAAGAATATCAGCGCGCCATGGCGGAGCTGCAGGCTGCCCATGACCAGCTGGAGAAGGAGTATGAACAATGGCTGAAGTAAAAAAGATCGCCACCCGTGACAGCTACGGCGCGGCGCTTGTCGAGCTGGCGGATGCCGGCCACGACGATCTGGTCGTGTTTGACGCCGACCTTTCGGCTTCCACCAAGACGGCCGTCTTCGCCAAGGCCTATCCGGCCCGCTTCTTCAACTGCGGTATTGCCGAGGGCAATATGATGGGCGTAGCCGCCGGCATGAGCACCTTCGGCTATGTGCCGTTCGTTTCCAGCTTTGCCATGTTTGCGGCCGGCCGTGCCTGGGAGCAGATCCGCAACTCCATCGGCTACCCCCACCTGAACGTGAAGGTTGCCGCCACCCACGGCGGTCTGTCCGTTGGTGAGGACGGTGCTTCCCACCAGTGCTGCGAGGATTTCGCCCTGATGCGCGCCATCCCCGGCATGACCGTGATCTGCCCCGCCGACGACGTGGAAGCCCGCGCCGCCGTCAAGGCCGCGTATGCCCATGCGGGCCCGGTGTATCTGCGCCTGTCCCGTCTGGCCACCCCGGTCTTCCATGACCCTGAAAAGTATCATTTCGAAATCGGCAAGGGCGAAACCCTGACCGACGGTTTCGATATTGCGGTGATTTCCACCGGCCTGATGACCAGCGAAGCCCTGAAGGCCGCCCTGCAGCTGAAGAAGCAGGGCACCCTGAGCGTACGGGTCATCAACATGCCCTGCATCAAGCCTCTGGACGAGGAACTGGTTCTGCGCGCCGCCAAGGAGTGCAAGAAGATCGTCACTGTGGAAGAGCACAGCATCATCGGCGGTCTGGGCGAAGCGGTCTGCTCCCTGCTGGCCGAAAAGTGCCCCACCCCTGTGCGCCGCATCGGCGTGAAGGATGTCTTTGGTCATTCCGGCCCGGCCTGGGACGTGCTGCGTGAGTACGGCCTGACTGCTGACTCCATCGCGGAAGAGATCCAGGACTTCGCCAAGGACAGCGAGGAATAATTTTATAAAATAATACAGCCCGGATACTTCGGTAAGAAGCATCCGGGCTGTTTGTTTTGTACAGAGTATATGGGGAAACTCAGCAGACAGGCGTTCCGATGTGCTTATCCAGCCGCCACTGCGGCGGCTGGCCATCGTCCGCCCAATATTCATCCATGACCGCGATCCGATCTTCCTTGATTTTCAAGAAAGAAGTCACATGACAGGAAAGGCTTCGATCCTTGGCGCGCACATTTGTCACTGTGACGATCAGGTCACGGAAGCGTTCCACCCGTTCCACCGTTCCTTCCCAATCCCCTGGGTATTCGCAGTTGGCGACCAGAAATTCATCAACCGTGAAACGCTCATTGGTGCAATGCCAAGTCACGCAGGCATCCTGGTGAAAATACTTTCTGATTTTTTCCTCATTCTGGTCCAGTACAGCTTTCCAAAAGGCATATACATCCACGCGGTATCTCCTCCTGCCTACTCAGACATTGCACAGATTATTTTCCGCCCTCCACCTTCTTGCCCAGCAGGGTATCCCGGGCGCACAGCAGGTAGGGTAGGTAGTTTTCGCAGGCGGCCTCCCACTTGCGGCGCACAAAGCTGCGCTTGGGGCCTTCGTTGTGTTTGATGGCCCCCACATTGATCCAGTTGCTCTTCTGGCGCACCAGCAAGTGGGGGGCAAAGGGCTGGTCCACATCCTCCGGCATGCAGTAGCCGGGGTCCAGGACCCGGAACCGCCGGGGCTGCTCCGCCACCAGGCGGTTGAGCTGGCTTTCATCGTGCCAGCGGGCGATGACCCCATCGGCCAGATCGGCCTCGGTGCGGTCGTTGAGGGTATGGCACAGCCAGAGGAACGCCTGGGCTGTGCCGCCGTTGAATCCCCCCGCCACATACACCTGCCCGGCGTTGTAGGGCATATAGGCACGGCTGCGGGGGTTGCGGTCATAGGGCAGGAAGAACGGCTTCTTGTGCCAGTAGCCAAGATGGCAGGCGACCACCAGGTCCTCCCCTTTTTCGGGCCGGGGCAGAACGTCCTCCGGGGTGATGGTTTCGGTGCACAGCAGGTTGGCGTTGGCGAAATACAGGTAATCACAGCCCCGCAGCTCCTCCTCGGCCTGGAGGAAGACCTCAAACCGTTTCAGGGTGCTGTACGGCCATTCGTAGGCTTTCTGGTAGATGCGCCGCACGGCGGGGTCGTCGTCGCGGTCGATGCGCTCGGCATCGGTGAACACATAGTAGGTTTTTTCCACACCGGGAAGGAATTTCTGTTGAAAACTTTGGAAAAAATCCGGCCAGAATACAGTGTAGGCGCCAGTGCAGATGTACAGAATCCCGACTCTCATGCGTTATCCCCCTTATGCAGTCGTCCGGACAGTTTGCGGACCAGTTCCATGCCCCGGCCCCGCAGATAGGCAGCGTCGCTGGTCCAGCCGTAGAACAGCAGGTTGCACAGGTTGGGCACCACCACCACGATGCACACCTTGCCCACAAAAGGCAGGATGCCGTGGCCGCAGAGTTCACACAGCCAGGCGGTGAGGAACATGATAAAGAACAGGGTGACCCAGTGCAACAGCTGCAGGCCCAGATACCGCCAGCCGCAACCTTTCATGTAATGGCGGCAGACCACCCGGGCCCGGCCGATCCACATCAGGCAGTGGGCAAAAACAGTGGCGGCCACCACACCGGCCAGCCCGAAAGGAATGACCAAAGCAAAGCTGAGGATCACATTGCTGGCCGCCGAGGCCACCATGAACCACTGGTCCTCCTCAAAGTGGCCCATCACCGCCCGGTAGGACCCCAGCATGCGGTGGTTCCAGCCGATGTACTCGTTCATACAGAACCAGAACACATAGGCCATGGGCAGCAGGTAACTTTCCCCCATCCACAGCCGGATGAAGGACTGGAACAGGCAGAAATAGGCCACCGCCACAAAGCTGCCGAAGAAATAGCTGAACAGATCCAGCCCCCAGAATACCGATTTGGCGTGGCCGTCGGCCTCCGCGTCCCGGTCATAGACGATGCTGCCGATGGCCGCGGCGAAGGAGTCCAGAATCTTGTTGCAGATATTGTTGACGCTGGTGGAGATGGTGGAATAGTTGCCGGTCTGGGTAACCAGGGCCGCGCCCCGCATGCTGGTGATGACGATGTTGTCTGACGAGCCGTAGATGGTATTGGACAGCTTATGCACCAGATAATACCGCAGATCGTGGAAAATGCCCAGCTCCTTGAAATCGGAGAGGGACACCTTCACATCGTGCAGTTCGGGGAAATCCTTCTTGTACCGCCGGGCCACCACCACGTTGGCCAGGGTGTTGAACAGAATCTGGATGCCGAAATACAGGAAGTAGTTGGGGCACCACAGGGCGATGGCGATTTTGGCCAGGCTGGTAGCCACGTTGAAGCCCAGGTCGATCTTGGTACACACATACCCCTGCTGGGTACAGGTGTACATCAGGCGCCGGGTGACAAGGAAATAGCTGGACAGGGTGGACAGGGCGGTCATGGCATAGATGCCGTAGACCATGAGCCAGTCCGGTTCCTGTTCCTGCACCACCAGCAGGGGCAGAAAGAAGGCACACACCACCGCCATGAGGGCAATGAACGCGCCGATGGCCCGGTAGGCCCACTTGTACAGGGACATATACCGGCTGATGCGGTCAACGTCCTTGGCGGCGATCTGTTCGTACAGGCGGTAGCTGATGACGCTGCCCACCCCGAACTCCGCGATGGAGAAGAAATTGAAGATATTGTTGATGGTGTCCGAATAGCCGGGGATAAAGGCATCAAAGTTGGTGACAAAGAGCTTGCGGGTGACAAGACCCAACAGCAGCAGCACCAGGCTCTGTCCCAGCGTATAGACCAGATTGATGAGGGTGCGTTTGGTTCGCAAGGCGTGTTCTCCTTAGTGTTTCAGATATGCGGCCAGCCACAGCCCGGCCCGGGGCCCCAGCAGGGTGATCATCCAGCGGAACAGGACCCAGTCCGCCCGGCCGGATGCCTGCTCGCCCTTGTTGTACAGGTCCCGGCAGCGGGCCATGAGTGCGGCGCAGTTGTGCCGGACCTCCTTGTCCTTCACGGCGGCGGCCCTGGCCTGGGGCCAGAACACATTGGCCACCCGGCGCCAGACTTCCTCCTGCTCGGCGGGGGTAAAGCCCCCGGCGCCCGGCTTGGCAAACAGTTTGCGGAACCGCTTGCGGGTGGCCAGAATTCCCACAAAATGCTTGGGCAGGTTGCTGTTGAGCAGACTGCCTGCCCGGTTGACCCGGTAAATGGTAATGGGGAAATCCAGGAAATACAGCCGGGTACAGCAATGGAGCAGCAGCAGGTCGAAGGGATAATCCTCCGCCCAGACCACCTGGGGCCAGAAGGTCACGCCGGATTTTTCCAGAAAAGACCGGCGGATGCAGAACCGCCACACCGACCAGTTGCCGTTCTCATAGAGTTTTTGTACGCGCTCGGCATAGTCGGCGCTTTCAAAGGGCCCGGGTGTATAAGCGGGCAGCGGCGGAGCGGTGGGTTCGGATTTGGGCGCAGCCGCGTCCAGTTCCAGATACCGCCCCACATACCAGTCATACCCGGGGGCCGCATCCAGGGCCGCCCGCAGGTTTTGCAGCAGGTCGGCGGGCCAGAGATCGTCGCTGTCCAGAAACAGGACCCACTCCCCTCTCGCCGCTTCCAGCCCGGTGTTGCGGGCAGCGGCCAGACCGCCGTTTTCCCGGTGGAGGGCGATGACGCCGGGGCAGGTTTCGGCAAAAGCATCGCACATCTTGCCGCTCTGGTCGGTGGAACCGTCGTCCACCAGGATGCACTCCCAGTCCTTGGGGCCGGGCTGTTCCACCACGCTCTTCACGCAGGCACACAGATAATTCTGCACGTTATACACCGGTACGATGACCGAAAACCGGATGGGTGTTTGTTCGTCGCGCCGCATGGCGTACCTCCCTTATCCCTGGCGGGTGGGAATCTGTATCCAGTCCGGGGCGTACAGCGCGCTGTGCTTGCCGGAAGCATACCACCGGTCGGGCGCAAACACGCGGCGGCCCGCCGGTTCGGCCAGATACTGTCCCCACCAGCTGAAGGTGGAATTGCTGAGGATGAAATGACGGCACCGGGCCATCAGGTCCAGGTCCCACACCGCAGGCCAGCTGCCCCGCACAAAAACAGCGGGCAGTCCGGCGGTGTCCAGGTGTACCTGCACATAGTCCGGCTCGTCGGAAAAGACAAAAAGCTGCGCCCCGGGCAGGGCTTCCCGCACCGTCCGGCAGGCGTCGGCGTAATACTGCGGTCCGCACACCTGCAAAGCTGCATTCTCCGGCTTGCGGTAGTCCCCGCAGCGCCAGTGCAGCGCCACCGGGCAGGGGGATGCAGCGATCTGCGCCGCCACAGGGGCGGCCGCCGAGGGCAGGTCCCCTTTTGCCCGCAGTTCGGTGCGGATGGTGTGGGCGGCGTCGGCAAAGTAGTCTTCCGCCTGGAAGTACCCCCAGGCCAGAAAGTCCTTGCTCCTGCCCCGGTGCGCAGGCAGATACCCTTCGGAGGCAAAATGCAGCCCCAGGGCATTGAGAAACGGGGCCATCCGCCGTTCAAAAGCGGTATAGTCCTTGTCCATCATGCCGCCGTGCTGCTCGTATTTGATCATCAGGGCCTTGGCGGCGTTCTGCCGTGGCAGATGGGCCTTGGCAAACCCCGGTTCCGCGAGGATGCGCACATCCGGGGCAATGTTCAGCGCCTGCAGGGCGCAGTGGGTGTGGGCCGGGGCACCGTCCCGCCAGTCCTGCCGGTCCAGCAGGGTCACAGGTTCTTTGCACCGCAGGCCCAGGGCCCGGGCGAAGGCGTAAATGAACATCTGGTTGCCCAGACCGCCCGCCAGTTCGGCGTAAATCATTTGCTCCCCACCCCCGCCAGCAGTTCATACAATGCCTGCATGCGCAGGGCGGCTTCCTGCTGCTCATATCCGGCAGCTTCCAGCTCAGCCCAGTGGTCGGCGTGGGGGCCGCCCACGGCAGCCTTGTCCGCCGCAGCGACCCACTGTTCCAGCGGCGCATCCAGCGGCAGGAACTGTACCAGGTCGGTGACAGCGCCGTCATCGGGCACATTGGTGGAGGCCAGGCAGGGCGTGCCGCAGCCCTGGGCTTCCACCAGGGTGATGGGGCTGCCCTCAAAGTTGCTGGGCAGCAGGAACAGGTCAAAGGCGTTCATGAAGGCGGGAATATCCTCCTGCACGCCGGTCTGGGTCACCTTGCCGTTGAGGCCCAGGCGGGCGATCTTTTCGTCGATGGCCTCCTGGTCCTCGCCCCCGCCCACCATCATCAGCCGCCAGCGGTCGTCCGCCTTGGCCATAGCGGCAAAGATGTCCAGCAGGAACAGCAGGTTTTTCTGGTGGTTGTACCGCCCCACAAAGCCGCACAGGCGGGCGTTTTCAGGGATATGATACTCCGCCCGCACCCGTTTGCGGGCGTCCTCATCGGGATAAAAGCGGCTGTGGTCCACGGCGTTGCAGGCCACCGAAAAGTTGGTTTTCCGGTCGATATGGTCCCCGAAAACGAACCGTCCCGCCGCCACGCCACAGCCCAGGAACCAGTGGGCGGTACACTGGTACAGCCCGTGGGCCATCCGCCAGACCAGGTTCATGGGCGGGTAAACGATGTGGCTGTGGACGATGAGCTTGGCCCCCGGGCAGAGCAGCCGGATGAGCACGCAGGCCAGGGCGTTCACCTTGCTGGCCGTGTGCAGATGCACGATGTCATACCCCTTGTGGGTGCGCAGGAACTTGACCAGGGCGGGCAGACGCTTTTTATCATCGTCCGGGATGGAATACCACCGCACGCCGTGGGCTTTCAGGGCCGGGCCGGTGCTCTGCTGGTTGGGCGGGCAGGGTCCGGCCAGCAAATCCACCTGATAGGTCCGGGTATCCATGTGGAGCAGCAGGTTCTGAATATACCGCTGCACACCGCTCTGGATGCCCAGATTGTTGCCGATCATCAGGATGCGCATAAACCTCTCCTTTGGGATGTATTACCAGTAACTGCCGCCCTCCACCTTTTCCTTGGCAGCGGGCTGTTCTTCGGGCAGGGGGCGCACCCAGGCGTCGTTGTACAGCTTGCCGATGACCGGGTGGTCGTCCCACCGGCGCCCCTTGATGCCGAACAGCAGCTGGGTGGCCCCGCTCATCTGCACGGCCATATGGCCGGTTTCCCTGGCGTGGGCGGCCAGGGGCAGGCTGTACGCCCCCGCCCCGATGATGGCCACCTCGTAGTCGGCGGCGTCCATCTCGGCTTCCATGGCGGCCAGGGCATCAAACCAGGAAGCGTACCCGGTGTCCTGCCCGGCCAGGCCCTGCACCGCCTGCACCACCGTCAGGGCAGCGAATTCGGGCAGGATGTGGGTGCCGGGGAAAAGCTGTTCCCGCTTTTGGTACTGGCTGAGGATACTCTGTTTGAACGGATGCACCACCAGGACCTTTTTGCCGGCCAAGGCGGCGCTCCAGGGATTTTCGTGATAGTAGGGTTCCAGGGCCCGCAGCTGGGTGAAGGCCGTATGGGTGCAGCCCCGGATGACCTCCCGCTCCGCCCCCACGTCCCACAAGGCCAGCATGTCGGCCTGATGGGCGCAGTCGGTATATAGCTCGCAGAAGCGGCGCAGGGTGCCGTCGTCGGTGGGAAAGACCCCGGACAGGTCCCGGATCTCCCGCCGGATGCGGTCGGAGAAGTTCCGGCCGCCGTTTTGCAGGTATTCGGCCACGGTGCGCATCTCGGTGGCACCGCAGCGGCCGAAACAGAAGGGTTCGCCCCGGCGCAGGGCCTCCCCCGCCAGGCGGTTGCCTTCGGCGGCGGGCAGCACAGTCACCCCCCGGTATTTCCAGCCGAAACGGACAGATTTGACCAGATTGCGGGCCAGTTCCAGCAGCTTGCCGTCATTGTCCATCCCGGTATACTCCTTCCTGCTGCAGCATGGTCAGCACGGTGCGGGCACTGTTGTCCCACAAAAAGTGTTCCCGGATACGCCGCCGGGCGGCTTCGCCCATGACGGCGTTGCAGGCAGCGGCCTGCACCCCGGCAGCAAAAACTTCGGCGTCGCCGTCCAGCAGCAAGCCGCTGACTCCGTCCTCGATGATCTGGTCGGGGCCGGGGGCATGGCGAGCCACCGGCACACAGCCTGCATACATGGCTTCCAGCAGGCTCATGCCGAAAATTTCGTGGTCATTGAAGTTCACAAACACATCGCAGGCGTGGTAGTAGGCATGTACTTCGGTGTTGGGCACGCTGGGAATGTGCACCCAGCGGTGGTCCAGCCCGGCGGCCTGCATCTCCCCCCGCAGCTCCCCGGCCAGAGCGCCGTTGCCGATGACCACCGCCTGCCAGTTTTCCGGCAGGGCAGCCAGCAGCGGCACCAGGTCCATGGGGCGCTTGTAGGTATCCAGGCGGCCCACAAACAGCAGGAGCTGGGCGTCCGGGTCCAGGCCCAGCTTTGCCCGCAGTTCCGGCTTGGTGCCCCGCACTTCGGGGATGATGGCGGTGTCCAGCCCCACGGGCAGCACCCCGGCGCAGGGCACGCCGCACGCTTCCAGGGTGTTCTGCACCGCCAGGGTCTTGGCGTAGGTGGGGGTCTTGCGGTAGATGGCCAGGTTGCGGCGGCAGAGCAGATTCATCACCGCCCGCACCGCTGGGTTGTGGGCGTCGGAACGCACCGCGCCCAGCTGGCTGTAAAAGAAGATGCCGTGTTCCTTGCAGAAGCGGTACAGCCCCGGCACCCCCAGGGAGTTATCCCCCATCACATGGACGGCGTCCACCTGCTCATCCAGCAGGGGCTGCCAGGTGGAGTAAAAGGCGTGCACCCGCCATGCCTTGGCGGGAACATACAGCACTTTCACGCCGGGGGCCGGCTCCTCGGTTTCGATGGCATCGGCGCCCACGGCCGGGTAGAGCACCACGGCGCGGCAGCCCTGGGCCGCCAGGGCCCGGGCCAGACCCACTTCCTGGCGGTTATACGCACCTTTTTTGCCCGAAGCCCCGCAATACAGCTGGGGAATGGCGATGGTCAGCATGACTTGGAGTCCTCCTGTTTGCGGTTGGGGACAGGCTCAACCTTGGCCAGATACCGGGCGTCGATGACCTCGATGGCCTCGTCCCGGCAATAGGTATGAATCCCGATGACCGAATCCGGGTCCAGCCCTTCAATGCGCACATTGGCAGGCATGGCGGCGCACAGGGGGCGCTCCTTGCCATCCCGGCGGTTCCAGAACTGCAGATACACCCCGTAATCCACCTTGGTACTGACCTGGGCGGGACGCACGCTCTGCCCGGCCCAGGTGAAAATCGGCCCAGCGTTGCGGGCGCCCAGGTCATACTCCCGGTTTTCCAGTCCGAAGGTTTCGTCCTCGGCAAGGGTAAAGCCGCCTTCGGCCTGCCCGTCCACCTGCAGGGTATACCGGCGGTAGCGGGTGTACAGGCCGTTGTCCGCCTTGACCTGGCTGCACAGCAGGGTCAGTTCTTCAGGCTGAACATCCAGCAGGATGGTATCGGCCAGTTCCTGGTCCCCGGTGGGAAAAGCCCGCACCAGTTCCCACACATCGGGGAAATGTTGGCAGCGGTAAAGGTTCAGGCTGTGGTTGGTGCCGGTTTCAGGAATCATCCACACCGCCCCGTTCCATTCGAACACAGTGGGAAAGGACAGGTGATAGTCCTCTTTCAGCACCACCTGGGGCGTGCCGGGCTTTTTCAGGTCGGTGAGATCGATGACCGCGATGGCCCCTTTTTCGGTGGCCATGTCAAAGGCTTCACAGAACAGCCAGCGGCCGCCCTCGTGGGCAAACAGCAGCGGGTCAGCGTACCAGGTGCCCGGTTCGGTGGGCAGCTGGGTGTAGTCCCCTTCCCCCAGGGCGGGCAGCGGGTCGCAGCCCGGGGCGGTGGGGACCGGCCGCACCGCAATGGTGTAGATTTCTTTCCATCCGGCCAATTTCTTGACCAGGCGCGCCGGGGGCATATGCAGGGCGCGATACAGTTGGTTCATGCAGGTCTTCTCCTTATTGCGGTGCGGGCGTCCCATCCAGGACGGCGCGGTAAATTTCCATCAGACGGCAGTAGTTTTCCTCCGGCGCAAAGGCAGCCAGGGCGGCGGCACGGATGGCGGCAGGGTCGGTCTTTTCCCCCAGCGCGGGCAGCGTCCGGACCGCTTCGGCCAGGGCGTCGGGGTCACCGGGGGCAAACCGCAGCCCGTCCACACCAGGGCGGACCATGGCTCCTACGTTGCCCAGGTCACTGGCAATCACCAGGGTGCCCATGACGTGAGCTTCCGCCGGAACCAGCGCAAAGCTCTCATAACACAGGCTGGGCGCCAGAACAGCCCGGCTCTGCCCGAACAGGGCATGGAGTTCCTCTCTGGGCAGGCGGCCCAGCAGCCGCACCCGGGGCACAGCCTGTTCCCTGACCCAGCTTTCCAGCGGGCCATCCCCCACCAGAAGCAGTTCGGGGGCGGCAGGGTCATCGGCCAGCCGTTTCCAGGCTTCCACGGCGGTGCGCAGGCCTTTCAGCTCTTCCAGCCGGCCCGCAAAGACCACCTGATTTTTCCGTTGGGACCATGGCAGCAGCGGCTGCAGAGGCCCGTCCGGCACGGCGGTGTTGGGCCGCACAAACAGCCGCGCCGGGTCAAACACCCGATGCCGGGCGTTGAATTCCAGGAACTTTTCCCGGTCAAAGTCGGTGAGGGCGATGAGATTTACCCAGCGGTAGGTGCCCAGCATCCGGTGGAAGGCATACACAAAGGCGCAGACGGCACTCTGGGCCAGGCTGTCCCGGTAGCAGCGGTGCTGCACCGCCTGCCAAAGGCCGCCTTTGCGGCGGGGGCAGTCCTCACAGACCTTGCCCTCCCGCAGCAGAACCCCATTAGGACAGAACAGGCGGAAATTGTGCAGGGTCTGCACCACCGGCACGCCCATGGACCGGGCGGCCCAGAAGACCGACGGGCTGACGGTGAGCAGGGTGTTGTGCACATGGACCAGGTCGATGTGCTCCTTGCGGATAAGGTCCCGCACCTCCCGCCAGGTCTTCCAGCTGAAGACCGCTTCCAGGCCCATGGAGAGGGTACCGCCCTCGTTGGTGCGCTCATAGGTAATGACCTTGTGGCCGTGGCGTTCCAGCAGGGCCCGCTCGTCTGCAAAGACTGCGTCCTCGCCCCCGGCCAGACGGTAATGGCAGTGGACCAGCAGAATGTTGTAGCTTATTTTTTCCACCGTCAACCCCTCCAACCCGTATATTTCGGCATTTTATCTATTATACCCCGTATAGAGATAAAAGGAAAGAGAACGGGCGGATTTTACACCCGTCAAAAAGCGGATTTTCCCCCGCTCCCGTGCCAGGTCTTTCCGGCCGGACATACAAAAGCCCCCGCACTGCCGGAAAAGCAGTGCGGGGGTTGTTTTTATGCGAGGTTGGGCATCAGCTGAACATGTTGATCAGGATGCCGGCCGCAACAGCGGAGCCGATAACACCGGCCACGTTGGGGCCCATGGCGTGCATGAGCAGGTAGTTGCGGGGGTTGTATTCCTGGCCGACCTTCTGGGAAACACGGGCGGCCATGGGAACGGCGGAAACACCGGCAGAACCGATCAGCGGGTTGATCTTGCCGTGGGTGACGGCGCACATGACCTTGCCCAGCAGGACGCCGCCGGCCGTACCGACGCCGAAGGCGATAACGCCCAGGATGATGATCTCCACGGTCTGGACATTCAGGAAGGTGGAAGCGTTGGTGGTGCAACCCACGCTGAAGCCCAGGAAGATGGTGATGATGTTCATCAGTTCGTTGCCGGCGGTCTTGGTGATACGCTCGACCACGCCGGATTCCTTCATCAGGTTGCCCATCATCAGGCAGCCCACCAGGATGGCCGCATCAGGCAGGGTCAGGCTGACGATGACGGTGACCATGATGGGGAAGATGATCTTTTCGGTCTTGGAAACCCGACGCGGGGGTTCCATGATGATCTGGCGTTCCTTCTCGGTGGTCAGTGCGCGCATGATGGGCGGCTGAATGACCGGGACCAGAGCCATGTAACAGTAGGCCGCCACGGCGATGGAGCCCAGCAGATGGGGCGCCAGCTTGGTGGTGGTGAAGATAGCGGTGGGGCCGTCGGCGCCGCCGATGATGCCGATGGAGGCAGCTTCGGGGCCGGTGAAGCCCAGCAGCTTGGCGCCGATATAGGTGAAGAAGATGCCCAGCTGAGCCGCAGCGCCCAGCAGCAGGCTGGACGGACGGGCGATCAGGGGTTCAAAGTCGGTCATGGTGCCGATACCCAGGAAGATCAGCGGCGGGTAAATGCCCAACTTGACGCCCAGGTATATGTAGTCGGCCATGCCGCCGGAACTGCCCAGCAGCTCCCAGTTGATGTGGTTGGTTTCGTTCAGGAAGATCTCCATGTGGAACAGGCCGTCCAGCGGGAGGTTGGTCATCAGCATGCCGAAGCCGATGGGCAGCAGCAGCAACGGTTCAAACTGCTTGACGATGGCCAGGTACAGCAGCACGCAGGCCACCACCAGCATAACGGCGTACTTCCAGCCGCCTTCCGCAAAAAAGATCTGGGCCCAGCCGGAATTGGCAAAAATTTCCGAAATGTTTTGAATAATGCTCATATCATCACCTTTTGCCCTTATGCCATGAACGGCGTAGTGTTAGCCACGACACCGGCATCGCCCCAGTTACCCCGACGGGAACCGGCGGCAGGCGCACGGCGCACGGCACGGATCACAGAACCGCCTTCGGTGCAGGCCACGGCAGCGGCAATGGCCGCCACAACCTCTGCGGGGATTCCGGCTTCCACGGCCGGAGCAGCGGCAGGGGCAGGCACCGCAGGCTTGCGGGCAGGCGCGGGCGCCGACGCAGCAGGTTTGGGCGCAGCAGGCTTGTTTTCAGCCCGGTCCATCATCTTGCCTTCCAGCGTGATGATCAGGCACAGTGCGACCAGCATGCCGAACACAAGCACCAGGCTGGTCACAACTACATTCGCATCGCCGAATTCCAGGGCGAGCATCGCGACGTGTGACATAGTTTTGATTCCTCCTTGCAGCATACCGCGGCGTCATCCCCGCGAAGTACAGGCAGTGGCCGCAGACGCGGCCAATTTAGAAATATTATAGCACGTTCCGCACGGTTTGTGTAGCACTTTTTTTAAAAAATTTGGTATGTTCGCCAACAAATGTACCAATTTTGGTAACACAGTCACAGAACTGCGGCCCCGTTTGTAGTATACTAATACAGAAAGCTCCGACCCATACCGGGCCGGGCCTTGCCATCTCTTGACCAAAAAGGAAGGTTTGTCATGAGTATTTTCGATATGTTCCGCCGTTCGGATATCAACGAAGGCTTTCAGCGTTTTCAGTCCACCCCCGGTGCCGTGCTGCTGGATGTGCGCACCACCGAGGAATACGCCGCAGGGCATCTGCCCGGCAGCCGCAACCTGCCCCTGCACCTGCTGGATACCCCGGGCATTGATCTGCCGGCAGCCGATACCCCCATTTTCGTGTACTGCCGCAGCGGCGCCCGCAGCGGGCAGGCCACCAGCTGGATGAAAGCCCATGGCTTCACCAATGTGGAAAACATCGGCGGCATCATGAATTACAACGGCCCCGTGGAACACGGCGCCCAGTGACCCACAGCAAAAAGGCCCCGCCCCGGAAGGAAAAACCTTCCGGGGCGGGGTCCTTTTTTATGGAAGCAGATACGGGAAAGCTCAGTTCTGCGCCGCGGGCTGTTCGCCCTTTTCCCCGGCCGGCAGCTGGGGCACGGCGGTCAGGATGCGCATGAATTCTTCACCGCTGATGGTTTCTTTTTCGTACAGGTACTGGGCGATCTCATCCAGCTTGCCGCGGTTGTCCCGCAGGATCTGCAGGGCCTTCTGGTGCTGGGTGCGCACGATCTGCACCACCTGGCGGTCGATGTCGGCGGCGGTGGTTTCGCTGCAGGCCAGGGAGGAATCCCCGCCCAGATAGGCGTTGTTCACCGTTTCCAGAGCCACCATGTCGAAGTCGTCGGTCATACCGTAACGGGTGACCATGGCCCGGGCCAGGCGGGTGGCCTGCTCGATGTCGTTGGAGGCACCGGTGGTCACCGAGCCGAAGACCACTTCCTCGGCGGCGCGGCCGCCGGTAAAGGTAGCGATCTTGGCCAGCAGCTGTTCCTTGCTCATGAGCACCTGGTCGCCCTGCTCCACCTGCATGGTGAAGCCCAGAGCGCCGGAGGTACGGGGCACGATGGTGATCTTCTGCACCGGAGCGCTGTTGGTCTGGATGGCCGCCACCAGCGCGTGGCCCACCTCATGGTACGCCACAATGCTGCGTTCCTTGTCGTTGAGGATCTGGTTCTTCTTCTGTGCACCGGCCAGGATGGTATCCACGGCCTCCTGCAGGTCGTACTGGGTGACGGCCAGCCGGTTGTGGCGCACCGCACCCAGAGCGGCTTCGTTGATGATGTTGGCCAGCTCGGCGCCGGAAGCGCCGGAGGTCATGCGGGCCACCACCGAGAAATCGCAGTCGGGGCCCAGTTTGACCTTCTTGGCATGCAGGCGCAAAATCTCTTCACGGCCTTTCAGGTCGGGCAGTTCCACCGGCACACGGCGGTCAAAACGGCCGGGACGGGTCAGGGCTGGGTCCAGGGATTCGGGGCGGTTGGTGGCGGCCAGAATGATGACGCCCTTGGTGGCGTCGAAGCCGTCCATCTCGGTGAGCAGCTGGTTCAGCGTCTGCTCCCGCTCATCGTTGCCGCCGATGCCGGAAGCACCGTCACGCTTTTTGCCGATGGTATCAATCTCATCAATAAACACGATGCATGGCGCTTTTTCGCCAGCCTGCTTGAACAGGTCGCGCACCTTGGAGGCGCCCATGCCCACGAACATCTCCACGAACTCACTGCCCGCGATGCTGAAGAAGGGCACGCCCGCCTCGCCGGCCACAGCACGGGCCAGCAGGGTCTTGCCGGTACCCGGAGGGCCTACCAGCAGCACGCCCTTGGGCATTTTGGCGCCGATGGATTCGTATTTCTTGGGGTTGTGCAGGAAATCCACAATCTCCTGCAGGCTTTCCTTGGCTTCGTCCTCGCCGGCCACATCGGCGAACTTGATGGCGGTGCCTTCCTCCACCACATACTGCTTGGCGCCGGATTTGCCGCCGCCAAACATCATGGCGTTGGGTCCGCCCATATTGTTCATCCGCTTGCGCATCATGAAGCTGATCCAAGTGACCAGCAGGATCATGGGCAGGAACATAATGACAATGTTCAGGATGGTATCGATGGGGCCCGGGTCGTTGATGACCTTGTCAAACTTGACGCCGGCTTCTTCCAGCCGGTCCACCAGTTTCAGGTCCTGGGCGATGGCGTTGGTTTCGTAACTGTTGTTTTCTTTATCACTGAAATAGATCTTTTCGTCATCCAGCTGCACGGTGTTCAGCTTGCCGTCTTCCAGCATCTGCAAAAAGGTGCCGTAGTCCACCTGCTGCACCCCGGCGCGCAGCATCATGGGGAATACCAGGGTGTTGAACAGGATCACAACGAGAAAGATCACAAGATAACTGACCCACAAAGACTTTTTGGGGTCACGGGGTTTCTTGGTCTCCTGCATACAAAACAATCCTCTCTTTCAGGTATGGCCCTTTGGACCATGAATATAGCATGCGCCCGAAAAATGAACAACCCGTGAAGTCATTTTGAACACAAGGAAAACATTGGGGATTTTTCCCTTAATAAACGCAAAAACCGCCGGGGCAGCGGCCTCGGCGGCGGATTTTTTGGGGGCAGGATTCAGCAGACGGGCGGTTCCAGCAGACGCAAGGTCCTGGCGGAGGCATCCAGCTCCATCTCACACCCCAGGGGCAGGGTGAGCATGGGGTGGGTATGGCAGCAGTCGAACTGGGCCAGAACGGGCAGGTGGCTGTCCGGGCCCAGCACCTCCTGCAAAATCTCCCACGGGGTGCGGCCGGTGCCGTTGTCATCGAACTTTTCATGCTTGCCCAGCACGATACCGCCCACCCGGTCAAACACCCCCGCCAGCTTGAGCAGCGCAAAGGACCGCTCAATGGTGCAGGCATCCTTGAGGGAGTCTTCCAGCAGAAGAATATCGCCGGGGCGAATCTCCGGCATGTAGGGCGTGCCGAAGAATCCCTCCATGGTGTTCAGGTTGCCGCCGATCAGCCTGCCCCGGCAATGGCCGGGCTGCACACAGACCCACTCATTCGGCTGCGGGGTCTTGGGACGGTCCTGGGTGGCCCAGTTCAGGTATTCATCCGTCCAGCGTTCCGGCATGGGGAAGGTATAAGGCAGGGGCAGACCTGCCGACAGCATCCGCACAAAATGGGCAAATGTTTCGTCTACATAGGGCGGCAGTTCTCCAAAGGAGGAAGCCAGGGCCGGGCCGTAAAAGGTTACAAGGCCGGTTCTGGCATAGACAGCCAGCAGCAGGGCGGTGGTATCGGAGTAGCCAATGAGGATTTTGGGGTGTTGTTTCAGATAGTCATAGTCGATGTAAGGCAGAATGGAGTTGGTGTTGTTACCGCCGATGGCCGCCATCAGGACCTTGACCCGGTCATCCCGGAGCAAGCGGTTGAATTCTTCTGCCCGGTCCCGGATGGAGCCGGACCGGTAAAAATCCTGTTTTCCCCGCAGCAGGCCGTCTTCCACCGGGAAGCCATGGTCCTGCAGGTAGTGTTTTCCCCGGTCATACCGCACCGGCACGGTGGCCGAAACCGGGGACGAGGACGAAAACACCCCGATACAATCTCCGGGGCGAAGGGCCGCGGCCTTCATGACAACACCTCCTGAAAAGCAGCGGTCCCGGCTTGCGCCGGGACCTGCCGGGAATGATTGAGCTGAGTATAGCACCGGGTCTGTACACCCGTCAAGGTTCCGCCTGTTCCTCGTACTCCTGCACCGCCTGCAAAGAGGCCTGCACATCCGCCACGTTTTCTTCAGGGGTGACAGGGCTGGGGATGGTGGTGTAAATCGGGTTCCGCTTGCCGTTGCTGTACAGTTCCAGCAGCAGCCTGCCGTCGGCGGTTTCGCACAGGGGACCACTGACGAAGTATCCCTGCCCGGACAGGCCGGTCATTTCTTCCAGCGTAGCCTGGTCCCAGCTGAGCCCGGTGGACAGTTCCACCATGACGCTGTTGCCGCTTTCATAGCTGCTCACAAAATGGGGCGTACCGCCCACATTCTGCACCGGAGCCGCGTTCGCGATCTGGTTGCTGCCTTCGTTATAGGTATGGGTTTCCCCCGTTGCCAGGTTGTAGCTGCACAGGGCATACCGGTTTATCTCGTCGCGGCTGTACAGCAGCTGGTCCCCCACCACCGACAGCAGTGTGACCCGCTCATCGGGCAGGCGGATCATATCCACTTCTCCGGTTGCGGGGTCATACAGCCAGCAGTCCTGGGTGGAAGCCTTTTCCAGTGCGTAAAAACCGTCATAGTTGCCGTACAGGTACATGGTATTGATATCCACCGGGCTCCGGACATGACGCAGGACCAGTTTGCCGTTCCAACCGCCCAGCAGGGTAGTATACTCCGGTTCGGGGATTTTAAAGGTATCCACCTGTCCGTCCAGCCCGATGCGCACCCCGTAATTGACGGTGGATATGTCCAGGTTGCCGTTCCAGACGATCCCGTACAGGGCATTTTCATCCCGGCATACAAGATCCGGGTTCACGCCCTCCGGCAGGGAAACCAGCCGTTCCCGGCTCAACCCATCAGCGCTGATGCGATCCACATAGCTGGGCTGCTGCAGTATGTCGATGCAGTCCTGCACATAGGCTTTTCCCGCCTCTCCGGGATATTCCGTTTCCAGCCGGGCGGGATCATTGAGAATTTCCTGATATTGGGCAAGCGTATCTGCCCTGTTCTCCTCCGACCATACCCGGTGGTAGATCAGCAGCGACCCGTCCTCTTCGGCCACATAAAAGTCGGCATTCTGGATATTGACATAGGCCAGACAGTCGGGACTGTCGTGTTCACATCCCGGTTTCCGGCAGACCACGTTTTCTTCCAGCGTATCATAGTCCACCCGGGTGATCAGGTTATAGGCGTGCGTGCCATATTCATCTTCCCATTGCCGGTATTGGGTCCGGTAATACCCTGCCTGGTTGGCGCTGTACAGCGGCTGCATCTCGCCGATGGTCCAGGCAGGGGCGGTTTCGGCGGTGGCAGCGGTTTCCTGGGTGGCTGTTCCCGACAACGCACCCCCGCAGGCGGTAAGCAGGGCCAGCAGCAGGGCCGGCCAGAATCTGCGCAGGTATTTCATCCGTTCACCTCCAGATCACAGGGGCCCAGCTGCAGGCTCAGGAACTGCCGGAGGTTCCCGTAATCGCTGTTGGTATCCTCCCCGGTGGCACAGGTCATCAGGGCCTGTCCGTTTTTGCTGTACAGGCCACTCTGCTCATAATCGGTGCCTGTGGGCACGGCCCAGTCCCCCAGCCCGTCCAGTTCGTTCAGTTCCACCCAGGCGGGCAGGGCGGTGGCGGGGTCGATCTCATGCCGCTGCAGGGCGCTGATCCACAGGGCCACCACCTTGCCGGTGCGGCTGTCCACCTCCAGATTCAGCAGGCAGATCCCGGAATTTTCCCCCACATAGGTTTTCAGGCGCAGAAAACCCAGGGAGTCGGTGCTGTAATAGGTGGGACCGGCCCAGTAGTCGATTTCTTCCTTCACCTGGTCGTACCAGCTCTGGGGCAGAACGCCCCCGTCCACCAGCGTTTTCAGTACCTCGTCCCGGTAGGTTTCCATATCACTGTCGGCGTAGTTCATACTGCCGGAATAGGTAGCGCTGGACAGATACATTCCCTGTACGCCGTCTTCTTCGGAGTATACCGGGCCGCTCGCACTCCGCTGGGCCAGTTCCACCCGGGTGTTCAGCTGGCGCAGCAGGTAGTAGTCATCCCCGGTGGGCACGACAGAGGTGTACGGGGCCTTCTGGGGGTGGGTCTGGCCCACCAGAGCGGCGTCAGTCAGGGCGAACCAGCCCAGCGGAATGGCTGCCAGCGGCACGATGGCCGCCGCGCACAGGGTCAGCATCCAGCCCCGTTTGAGTTTTCTCTTCATTGGGCACCTCCCCGTTCCGGTTTTTCGGCCGCCTGCAGGTCCACCGTGACAGAAGTCCCCTGTCCCGGCTGGCTATCAATGGTCAGTGTACCGCCGTGGGCCTGGGCGATGCGGCTGCACAGGGCCAGCCCCAGCCCGCTGCCGCCCTGTTTGCGGGCGCGGGATTTATCCACCATGTAAAAGGGCTCGGTGACGCGGGCCAGCTGGTCGGCTGGGATGCCGCAGCCCTGGTCCCGCACCCGCAGCAGGACTTTCCGGCCCGCCTGTTCGGCAGTGACCACAATATTCTTGCCCGGGCCGGCCTTGGCGGCGTTGGTGATAAGGTTCAGCACCAGGTCGCACAGCAGGTCGGCGTCCCCCTGCACCCACAATCCGGTGGGGTCGGCGGTCACAGTGGCGCCGTCGTTCTGTTCCAGCGCAGGGTGGGCAGCATGGACCGCCTGGGCCACCGCCTTGTCCAGCGGCAGCGGCTCCAGGGTCAGTTCTTCCTCGTCCAGGTGGAGCAGCTGCAGCAGCTTGCCTCCCAGGCTTTCCAGGCGGTGGGCTTCATGGTAGATGGCCCCGGCTGCCTCTCGCTGTTCCGCGGGATCGGGCTGCATGCTGCGCAGCAGGTCCGCATATCCCAGGATGCCGGTCATGGGGGTCTTGAGTTCATGGGTGAACGCCCCCATGAAGTCCTCCCGCTGCCGCACCGAAAGTTCCAGCGCCGCCACCTTGTCCTGCACGGCGGCGGCCATGCTGTCGAAGCTCTCGCTGAGCTGACCGATCTCATCGTCGGTACGCACGTTGGTGCGCAGGGCATAGTCCCCCGCCGCAATGCGCTGGCTGGCCTGGTTGAGCACCGCCAGCGGGCGGATGAGCTTGCGGCTGAAGATGGCGGCCGCCGCCGCGGCGCCGATGACCACCGCAGCTTCCAGCAGCAGGAACCGCTGTAGGCTGCGGGACCGGGCCGCGAAGGCTTCCGACAGATCATAGGCGGAATACAGGGTCCAGTCGTCCATCAGGTCGGTACAGTAGACCCGCCACAGGCTGTCACCGTTGCGCAGAACGGCCTCCTGCCCGCTGCCGGGCAGTACATTGGCTCCCCAGACGGCGAGCAGCGAGGAATACACCGCCCCTTCCCCGGCTTCGTGCCCGGTACGGTACAGGGCCGCCAGCTGGGCGGGACCGTTTTCGGAGGGTTCCAGCAGGTTGGCGCAGTACTCCTCCAGCCCGGATTCGGTCACAGCTTCGCCCTGCCGGTGCAGGGCCAGCATCTGGTTTTCCAGGGTATAGCAGAGCATCTCGTGCCGGTTCTGTTCCTGCTCTTCCATAGCGGAAAGCCGGTCCCGGAAATCGCCGTACAGCAGCGCGCTGCCGCCCAAGGCGAAAAAGGTCACCACCACCAGCAGAATGGTACAGACCAGTTTTTCAGAAAATCGCATACGCGGTCCCCTTCCGGTGCGCGCCCGCAGCGCACCCGTTACTCTTTTTTCAGGCGGTATCCCACACGATAGACCGTTTCGATCTTATCGTGCCAGTTCAGTTTTTTGCGCAGACGCTGGATGTGCAGGTCCAGAGTGCGGGTGTCGGCCATTTCGCCGCCCCACACCCGCTCATACAGCACATCCCGGTACAGCGCCGCGCCCCGGTTGCGCATGAGCTGTTCCAGCAGGGCGAATTCCCGGGGCGTCAGGTCCACCGGTTCGCCGCCGCGGGTCACCCGGCGCTCGGTCAGGTCCAGGGTCACATCAAAGGCCGTCAGGGTCTGCCCGCCCCGGCCGGTGCGCCGCAGCACCGCCTCCACCCGGGCGATGAGTTCCTCCACCTCAAAGGGTTTGATGAGGTAGTCGTCCGCCCCCAGGCTCAGGCCCTTGACCCGGTCCTTCACGCTGGATTTGGCGGTGATGAAAATGACCGGCGTACCCATGGGCCGCAGGTATTCCAGCAGGTCGTACCCGTCCAGGCCAGGCAGCATGATGTCCAGAAGCGCCAGGTCGAAGTCATTGTCCTGGATCAGGTCGGCGGCGCTCACGCCGTCGTTGGCCACGGTACACTCGTACCCGGCCCGGGTCAGGCTGACCTCAATCAGCCGGGAAATGGTCTGTTCGTCTTCCACGATCAGGATTCGATTCATCCAAAAAGCCCCCTTACTCGCTATCATATGGAGGGATTGTACCCGAATTGTATCTAAAAATCCTGAAAAAAAAGCAAGGTCCCCAGCGCGGGGACCTTGCTTGAAGCGGCGAAATCAGCCGTGCAGAGCGCTGCGCAGCGCTGCCAGCAGTTCATTCTGGTAGGCAGGATTGAAGGTGCCGTGCAGCAGCTTGGGCAGGGCTTCCTCCTGCAGGCGGCGCCAGCTCTCGGCTTCCCGGCCGGGCAGGATGGGCACAAACGCCACCCCGTTGGCTGCGGCGGCCTGGGCATCGCCCATGGCATCGCCCACCATCATGACCTTGCGGCTCTCGTACCCGCAGGCCAGCATCACGGCGATGGAGTTGGCCTTGCTGCCCACCTCCTGGCCGAAGATGACGTCCGCATGGCGGGAAAGGCCGTAGCGGGTCCACTCGCTCTCGATGGCCGACTCATTGGCTGCCGATACCACGGCCAGATCGGCCACGGCGTGCAGCTGGCGCAGGCTGGTTTCCACACCCGGGAAAGGTTCAAAGGTGGGTTCCAGGGCCTGAATGCGGCGGTTGCAGGCATTGTTCCATTCCTGCAGCTTGCGCAGAGCCAGGCTGCCGGTGCGCAGCAGTTCCTGCTGCAGGCTGGCGGTGCTCAGCTCCGACGAGGTGCGCACCCAGGCGGCGATGTCCTCCGAGCCGGGAACTTCTATGCCCCGGTTTTTCAGCCGGTCGAAGATCTGCACCACGCTCTCGAACCGGGGAATGCCCCGGGTGATGCCGGTGATGTTGATTTCCTTCCAGGCTGCGGTGATCATGTCGGCATATTCATCCAGCGAGAACACACGGATCAGTTCCGGGCAGAAAACGGTACAGTGCTTGATGCGCACGGTATCCATCACGCAACCGTCTGAGTCCATGCAAACCAGAAATTCACGCTTTTTCACAAAATCCGTCAACGCACTTGCCATACCTTCCAGCCCCCCTGCTGTTCCACACTCTATGTCTTGTCAAATGCGGCTTGCATTCCTATCATAACAGAACCAGACCCAAAAGCCAATAGTCTTTTTGTAAAATTATCCCAAAAAATTGTACATACCCACCAGCTTTTTCACGGCCGGTTGTGCAAATTCAAAGAACCGGCGCTCATTCCTGTTTTGCCGTTTCGCTCCCCAGTGCCTGCCCGATGGGCATGTGCAGCACCAGGCTGGCTTTTGCGTCCGCCGGGGTGGGCTGCTTGTTGATGACCACCAGCTCGTTTCCCCGGAAATACTGCAGCAGCCCCGCCGCCGGGTACACCGCCAGGCTGGTGCCGCCCACAATGAGCAGGTCCGCCTGGGAGATGGCCCGCACGGCGCCGTTCACCGTGGCTTCGTCCAGACCTTCCTCGTACAGGACCACGTCCGGCTTGACCAGACCCCCGCACTCGGTGCAGTGGGGCACGCCGTCCCCGTGTTTGCCTGCTTCCTCAATGAAATCCACCCCGTAGAACTTGCCGCACCGGGTGCAGAAGTTGCGCAAAGTGGAGCCGTGGAGCTCGTACACCGTCTTGCTGCCCGCGGCCTGGTGCAGGCCGTCGATGTTCTGGGTGACCACCGCCTTGCACTTACCCTCTTTTTCCAAAGCGGCCAGCCGCAGATGGGCCGCGTTGGGTTTGGCCCCGTGGACAATGAGCTTTTTGCGGTAGAAGTCAAAGAATTCGGCGGTGTGCTGTACAAAGAAGGTGTGGGACAGCATGTACTCCGGCGGGTAGCGGAAGGTCTGGTGATACAGACCGTCCACGCTGCGGAAATCCGGGATGCCGCTCTCGGTGGAAACACCGGCACCGCCGAAAAACACCAGATTGCTGCTTTTTTCGATCAGACGTTCCAGTTCGGGTACCATTGTCTTGCTCCTTTCGCTTCTTTGGGGGTATAATGAAAATATAACACAAAAACCGGAAAAAGGGGGCTTTTGTATGCATGAGATCAACCGGGAGGACGTGCTGCGCCGTCTGCCCCGCCGGGAGGCGGACAGCAACAAGGGCAGCTACGGCCGGGTGGTGGCGGTGGCGGGCAGCATGGCCTACCGCGGGGCGGCGGCCCTGTGCTGTGAAAGCGCCCTGCGCACCGGGGCCGGGCTGGTGTATCTGGCCAGCGTGGATCCGGTCATCCAACTGGTGCTGACCCGCACCCCCGAATGCTGTGCCCTGCCCTGCCGCACCGACGCCGACGGCGGGGTGCTGGCGGCGGACGCCGCGGCGGTGCGCCAGCGGTTCGCCCATACCCCCGCCGTACTGCTGGCCGGTCCCGGTCTGGGGGACAGCGCCGGGCGGGTGCTCAACGCCCTGGGCGGCATCGGGGCCCCCTGGCGGGGGGCAGTGCTGGATGCCGACGCCCTGAACGCCATGGCCGCCGGGGATTTAGGGGACACGCCTTTTCTGCCCAGCAACACGGTGCTGACGCCCCATCCGGGGGAGATGGCCCGTCTGCTGGACACCACGGTGGAGGCAGTACAGGCGGACCGGCCCAAAGCGGCGCTGCAGTGCGCCAAACGGTTCGGCTGCGTGGCGGTGCTCAAAGGCACCGGGACCATCATTGCCGCCCCCGACGGGCAGATGGTGAAAAACACCACCGGCAACCCGGGTCTGGCCCGGGGCGGCAGCGGGGACGTGCTGGCCGGCATGCTGGCGGCCCTGCTGGCCCAGGGGCTGCCCGCCTTTGAGGCGGCCCTGTGCGCCGTGTGGCTGCACGGGGCGGCGGCGGATACCTGCGCGGCCCGCACCAGCCAGATGACCATGCTGCCCCACGATATCCTGACCGATCTGGGCCGGATTCTGGGCAATGCCGGGCTGTAAAACCGACAAACCGGGAAATTTTCAACAGCGGTGTGCAAAACACACCGCTGTTTTTTCAGTTCATTTTAGGGCCGCGATACTGTTTGCGGGAGATTTTGCGGGGCAGCGGGATGCTGCACACGATGGCGATGCCCATGGCCAGGGCCACGGCGGTCTTCAGCGTTTCGATGCCCTTGCTGGCAAACAGGACCTGCTCATTGTTGAGCAGATAGTAGGCGGTGTAGTAGATGCCGGCGCCGGGCACCAGCGGAAAGATGCCGCACAGCAGGAACAGGGTGACCGGGGCCCGGTGGGTGATGGCGAAAAAGCGGGAAAAGCCGGTCAGCGGGAAGGCGGCGATGAGGGTGGCCGCGGGCATGGACAACCCCGCTGCGGTGCAGATGATATACACCACCCAGCCCACCGCACCCGCGGTGCCGCAGGCCAGGAAGTGGCGGCGTGGCACCTGGAACGCCAGGCTGAAACAGACCGTCGCCACCATGGCAACGCAGAACTGCAGCACGCAGCTGCCGAAAAATTGCAGATCCATCACAGGGGAATCCTCCAGAAATTCACGGCGACCATGTAGGTCAGGGCCACGCCGCCGGCCAGGCACCCGGCACACAGCAGGGCGTCGAACAGGCGGATGGTGCCGGACAAATAGTCGGCGTTGATGATGTCCCGGATGCCCATGGTCAGGGCCACGCCGGGGGTCAGGACCATCAGGGCGCCGATGATGGCGCCGCTGGGGCTGTACCCGACGCCCCACACCCCGCGCATGGCCACGGCCAGGGCGGTACAGGCAGCCGCCGCCGCAATATCGGTAAAGACCTTGCTGACGCCGCCCTTGTGGAACAGCTGCATGATGAGCATTTCCACGATACCGGCGCAGAAGGCGGTGACGATCTCCGGCCCGCCGCCCCCGAACAGGAAGGCAAAGCAGCCGCTGCCCACCGCACCGGCCAGCAGCGACACCCGGGGCCCGTAGGCCGGGATGGTGCAGGCTTCGTGCAGGGCTTTTTCGGCGCCGTCCAGGTCCAGCTTGCCTTCGGCCAGTTCCCGGGAGATGGCGTTCACCGCCTCCACCCGGCCCAGATGGATACTGACCCGGGGCACATGGCGCACCGCGCTGATGGGGCCGTCCTCCCCTTCCGCCGAGGCAAAAATACCGTTGGTAAGTACATAGACATGAAAATCCTTGACCCCCAGGCTGCGGGCCATGATCTCCATGGTGTCCTGGGCGCGGAAGACCTCGCCGCCGTTTTCCAGCATGGCCTTGCCGGCGTCCATGACCATTTCAATGGCACGATCATTCATGCTTGGGTTCCTCCTGCACGGCGCGGCGTTTTTCCCGGGCAAACCAGAAGGCGGCAATCACCGCGCACACCACGGTGCCCGCCAGGCCGGCCGCTGCCCCGGGATGGGCATAGTTCAGCTCCACATAATTTTCGCCTTCGGGCAGGCGGATGCCCAGGAAGCCGCCGAAGACACACTCGGTTTCGGCCTTTTCCCCGTTGACGGTGAGCTTCCAGTGGGCGGAATCCTCCCAGGCAACGGGCAGCACCAGCAGGTCGGCGTCGGCGGTGCCGGTGGCAGTCAACTGGATATGGCCGCCTTCCTGGATTTCCAGGTCGGCGGGTTCGGTGGCCTGCAGGGTGGCCGAAGCCGTCGCCAGCACGCTCTCGTCCAGGCTGTACACCTGGATGGCGGCCCGGGCTTCCTCACTGTCCGCAAAGCCCAGGCGCAGTTCCACCTGTTCCCCCTTGGCAAAGGTGCCCAGCGGGAACACGCCGCCCAGGGAATCCCCGTTGAAGTACTCGCCCAGCAGGGTCCCGTTGACGGCCACATCCGCCGGGGTCATATCGGTGAGGGTGGGGATGGCCAGATAGCAGGGGCCGTCGCAGGGGGCGGTGAAGGTGAGCAGGATGCCCTGTTCCGGCTGCTCGAAGCTCAGTTCCGCAGGCAGCAGGGCGTCCGGCGTGCCGGGCACCAGGGCGGTGAGCATGGCGTTCTGCAAGGCAAAGGTGTTTTCGCTGTTTTCGATGGACACGTTCAAAGCATCGGAAGAGCCCACATAAGCCATGGGGAAAGCATAGGGATTTTTCCACACGGAAAGCTCGGTATCGGTATCCAGCTGTTCATACTGGCCCGGCACCAGGCGGGAGCCGTCGCTGTACAGGTAGCGGATGCCCAGCAGGCTGTCCGCCACGCCGGTGGAGCCCCAGCCGTAGGTGGAATAGTTCACATAGCCCAGCGCCTCCAGCAGTTCCTTGGCCGAGCTGGCCTTGGTGGAGGAATAATGGCTGATGCCCCAGTATCCCAGCAGCATGGGGTCGTTGAGGGTGCGCATGAAGTTTTTCTCGATGCGGTAATACCCGCCGTCCAGGGCGCGGATGGCGTTCACCGCCTGGGTGTTCTGGTCGTAAAATTCCTCAAACCCGCTGACGGTGTAGCTTTCAAACTTGCGCAGGGCCAGCACCGTGTTGGCGCCCATGTCCACCGCGCACACCACCACAAAGCCCACGGCCCCGGCCAGGGCCAGCAGGCGGCGGGGAGAGTGCAGCCACACCACACAGGCCAGGGTAGCTGCAAACACCAGCACTGTGGCCGCTACCTTGAACACCGAGAAAGTTTCGCCGGATACAAAATAGTAGCCCACGCACCAGAGAGCGCCCAGCACCCCGGCCAGGGCCAGGGCTTTGGGGCGGGGTGTGCCTTCCAGCAAGGTCTTGGCGGCCAGCAGAATCAAAAACAGGCTGACCAGGAAGCTGTACCGGCAGGGGAACCAAACCGGCTGCTTGAAGCCGTGCCAGATGAGGTCGATGCCGTACAGCCAGAAGCTGAGGGCCATGACAGCCAGCACACCGCCTGCGGCCAGTTTCTGGCGGCGGGGCGCCTTGCTTGCAAAGAAGAGAATGACCAGCACCACGCAGAAGACGCCGCAGTAGATGTTGGGCAGGGTGCCGGTGACATCATCCCAGAAGAAATCCCCGAAGAACAGCCGGTAGGGCAGCTGCCACAGCGGGAAGTTGGGTTTGAGGGAGAATTCCATCTCAAACAGGCCGCCCTTGCTCTGCTCCACTTCCAGCAGAGCGGGGAGCAACAGCACCAGGCCCAGCCCCGCCCCCAGAACGCCGGAGGCGGCAAACAGACCGAAGCGGCGCTTCAACGGCACGGCGGGGTGGTCGGTGCCCCACCAGCGGTAGGCAAAGTACAGGATGGTGAACAGGCACACTTCCCAGGCGGTGTAGAAGTTGAACAGGATGCACAGCAGCACCAGGAAGGTCAGCGGCCAGTGGCGGCCTTTGTCCACCAGTTCATCCACGGCCCACAGCACCAGCGGGGCCAGCATGACCACGTCCATCCAGATGATGTTCTGGTTGTACACCACGCAGAAGGCACACAGGCTGTACCCCAGGCTGAGCACCGGCAGCAGGCAGGACGCACTTTTATAGTGCCGCTGCAGAAAGAAGCAGCAGGCAGCGCCGGTGCAGGCGGTGCGCACCGCAAAAACGCCCTGGGCCACATAAGGGATGGCCCGGACGGGGAAAATCAGGTAGGCCAGATTGAAGGGACTGCTCATGTAGTAGGCGAACAGGCCCAGGGTGCTGCCCCCGCACAGCTTGGAAAAGCTGTAAAAGAAGCCGCCTTCGCGCACACGGCGCCACATGTCGGTGATATAGTTCACATACAGACCGTTGAGGTCGCCGGTCAGGATGGTATCATCCCCAAAGGGCGCGAAGCCCAGCAGGAAATACGCCCCCAGCACCAGCAAGAGGGACAGCCCGAAGGCTGCCCCCACGTTCTGACGCTGGCGGCGGCGGATATTCGTTTCCATGGAATCTCCTTTGCAGCCAGGACGCACTCAGCCGCGGATATTGCGGCGCACGGCGTCGAAGTCGGGATAATTTTCGTACAGATGGGCCGCGATGGCTTCCATCAGGCGGTAGTCGTGTTCGGAGTCGATGTCGATGATGCCGGTGTCCATCATGACGCTGACGCCGATCTTGCCCCGCCAGAGCATGCCGTCGGTGTTGCTGGCCAGAAAGTCCCGCTTGAACACATAGATGGAGGCGTTCACGTCAAAGACTTCCGGGGCCTGCTGGCGGCCGGTGAATTCACTCTTGTTCACCTGCTCCACATGATCGCCCACCGTCTTGACCATGTTGAACCAGGGGTTGCGCCGTGCTTCGCAGACGCTGAACACCAGGTCCAGGTCGGGGCGGCTCTGCTTTTTGGCAAAGGCGTTCTCGATGTCGGCGGCGGTACGCAGGGGGCTGGTGATGTCCAGGTCCATGAGGTAATCATAGGTGGCGCCGGTCTTTTCTTCCATGCGGCGCAGGCTGTCCTGGTAGACGGCCATCTTGGGCACCTTGTCCCCGCCCAGCTCCTCGCCCCGGGGCAGGAAAACCACTTCCGGGTACTGCGCCTTGACCAGCTCGGCCAGTTTCGGGCTGTCGGTGTTCAGGGCAAAGTCGATGTGCAGTTCGGGATGGTTCTTGGCAAAAAGTTCCGCGGCGCTGAGCGAATAATACACCAGCGGATGACCGCAGAAGGTTTTCAGGTTCTTGTTCTTGAAGCCTTTGCTGCCGGCGCGGCCGCAGACGGTAATGAGCAGACGTTCCATATTACAGTTCCCCCAAAGTCAGTTTGAGCACGTCCAGGGCGGTGGCGGGGGTGTTCAGGCTTTCGCCCTCCCCCGTCAGCGCGTAGTGCAGGAAGTATTCCATTTCCCGGATATACCGTTCGTTCACATCCTCCCGGCAGTCCTCCACGGTGCCGTCGGGCAGGGTCAGGGTTCCGGCGCCGAAATCCGCCACGGCGGACCCGGTGGGGCAGAACAGTTCGATGCTGCGGCGGTACCCCCGGCCGAAGTAGTCCAGGTGCACCTCCGCCAGCAGGTGGGGATATTGGGCGATATACAGCGATACATCGTCGGAGTCGATTTCCAGTTCCGAGTACTGGCCCCGCAGGTTGTACAGCTTTTCCGGCTTGCCGAACAGCTCCACCAGGTAGTCCCATTCGTGGATGAGGTCGATGGTCACCCCGCCGCCCATGGCCTTGTGGGCGCTGTACACGGTGCGGTAGTCCACGCCGGGGCGCCAGTCAGGCAGATAGGACGAGCAGATCACCCGGGCGCAGTAGGGATGCAGGTCGGGCAGATGCTTTTTCAGCGCCAGCATGGCCCCGCACCACCGCATGGGGGCGGCCACATAGGCTTTCTGCCCCGCGGGAAGCAGGTCGGCCAGATTGCGGCCGGTTTCCTCGGCGGAGAAGATGGGCTTTTCAATGAACAGGGCCCCCGCCCGGCCGCGGACCAGTTCCAGGGCCGCCGCGTGCAGGCTGGTGGGGTTGGTGATGAAAGCCATATCATACCGGGGCAGGGCGGCGGGGTCCTCCAGGGTGGTGAACTGGGCCGCCAGCAACTCCGCCACGCCGGGACGCAGCGGACGGTTCAAATCGCTGCGCAGGGCGTGGGCACACAGGGTCAGGCCCTGCTTTTCGCAGATGGCATGCAGGTTTTTCAGATGGCGGGTCCCGATGGACCCCAGGCCGATGAACAGGGCGGTGACAGTGCCCATGTTCCTCACTCCTTACTTACAGATTGGGCCGCACCACGCGGCAGGGGCTGCCCACAGCCACCGAATTGGCGGGAATATCGTGGGTGACCACGCTGCCCGCCCCGATGACCACGTTGTCCCCGATGGTCACGCCGGGCAGCAGGATGGCCCCGCCGCCGATCCAGACGTTGTTGCCGATGGTGACAGGGGCGGTGCGGGTCTTGCAGAATTCGAAGCTCCCGTCCGGTTTGGGCGCACCGAACCGGTCCGCCGCGTTGGTGGGATGAAAAGCAGTGTAGATCTGCACGTTGGGGGCGATGAGGGCGTTATCCCCGATGGTGATGCGGTTATCGTCCAGAAAGGTGCAGTTCATGTTCACTTCGCAGTTGTTGCCGAAGAAGATGTTGTTGCCGTAATCCACATAGAAAGGCGGGGTGATCCAGAGGTTTTTGCCCCGCCCGCCCAGCAGCTGGGCCAGGATACGGTCCTTTTCCGCCAGGTCGGCGGAGGCAGTGCGGTTGTAGGCTGCGGCCAGGTCCTTGGCCAGGTGCCAGCGGTCCAGCAGTTCGGGGTCACCGCAGTCATACAGTTCCCCGGCCAGCATTTTTTCCCGTTCGGTCATGGCAGTTTTCCTTACTGGCGGTCAAACCCCAGGTAGCGGGTGCCCTGGAAACGGAGCATGCCCCGGTCCCCTTCGGCCAGCAGGCCGGCCTCCCGGTCGGGCAGGCGCAGTTCCAGGCGGTCCCCGCTCTCAAATTCAAAGGTGGCGTAGTAGGTGGTTCCGCCCCCGCCGTTGTGGTGGCTGTAATGGTGTTCCCGCTTGGCCACCACGGTGGCGGGGCTGCTCAACCGGGGAGAAGCGTTGTTGCGGGACCATTCGGCCACATTGCGGATCACCATAACCACCATCAATCCCACCACCAGTACAAACATGGCGGGGGCAAAGATTTCCATCAGGTTGAACAGCATCATAACAGGGCCCTTTCTTGTTGGGGCAGCGCGGCATTCAGGCCTGCGCCACCGCGTCCATCAGCCGGATGGCTGCCCGGTCTTTCTCAAAGGTCCAGCGGGGTTCTTCCTCCCCTTTCAGCACGGCGAAGAAGTTGGCCAGCTCGTCCACATAGGCGTTTTCCACAATGTTGTCGCTGTACCGGCTGTCGTGCTCAAAGCTGCCGTAGGTATCCACCGGCTGCTTGTCCCCGTCCTTGAACTCGTACAGGGCCTTGGGGTTGCCCTCCCAGAACAGGTGCAGCCCGTCGCCAAAGCATTCAAAGCTGCGCACCGCCTTGGGGCTGACCACGTCCGCCGCCAGCACCCCCTGCACGCCGCCCTTGTGGCGCAGCAGCAGGGTGGCGCAGTCGGGATAGGGCAGGCCCAGATCGCTGATGGTGTCGGTCTGGACGGTCATGTGCTCCACATCCCCGAAGGCATCCAGCAGCCAGGGCAGGTCGATGCCGAAGATTTCGCGCACGCCGCCGGTGCGGGCATTGCCCACAAAGAAATTCTTGTAGTTTTCCCAGGGGTGCCAGTCGGGCAGGTACTGACCGATATGGTAAATATAGTGCACCGGGCGGCCGAATTCGGTCACACGGCGTTTGATGTACTGGGTTTCCTTGCGGTAGAGCATGGTGGAGGAAAGGAACAGGGGCACGCCCTTTTCCTTGGCCTTGGCCAGGTTCTCGGTGTAGCCGTCGTCCACCAGATTCAGCTCGGTAAAAACCGGCAGGCCCGCGTCCAGCAGCTCCGAAATGATGGCTGCATGGCTCAAAGGCGCGGTACAGACCAGGGCGGCGTCCGGGTGTTCGGCTGCCACAGCCTCCCCGATGGAGGGGTAGGCCGCCTGGCACAGCCCCAGGGACAGGGCTTCCTCCCGGCGGGCTTCGGCGCTGTCCACGCCGCAGATGCGGACGTTGTCCGCCCCCAGCAGGCCCCGGGTCAGGCGGGCGCGGCGCTTGCCCATGCTGCCCAGACCGACGATGAGAAGTTTCATACTACTACCTCCCGATGGGATTTTACAGGCAGGGTTCCGCCTGCGGGTCAAACGACGGCACCGGGCCATCGTAGAATGTTTTGGGTTGGGTGAAGTCGAATTTTTCCAGCACTTTCACGATCTTGCCGCTGGTATCACCCCCGTGGTAGGGACTGACAGCTCCCGCAGCCACCACCCGGAACGCCGGGCTCAGGGCGGTGCGCAGGGCGCTTTCGATCTCGATTTTCTCCCCGCCGCAGCTGATGACGTTCTGGCACAGGATGCGCCCGGCCTGACGGCTGCCGATGTTCACGGCAGGCACCCCGAAGCTGGGGGTTTCCACCACGCCGGAGGAGGAGTTGCCCGCCACCAGGGCGGTGTATTTCATGGCCGAAAGATACCGGCGCAGGCCCAGGCTGTTGATGAAGCCTGCCCGGTCGGGGTGATCGGCGGCGAATTTCTGCATCCGGGCGGTGCAGACAGCGCCCCCGGCGTCGGCGTTGGAGCCGGTGATGAGCCAGAACACGCCCGGTACCGCCTCCATGGCCTCACACAAAGCTTCGGACTGCACGGCAGGGTCCGGGGCGCCGGCGGCGGTTTCGGGGTGGAAGGTGACCAGGGCGAAAGGCTGCATCAGGTCAAAGCCGGTGGAATTGCACAATTCTTCCCGGCTCATTTTGGGCACAGCGCGGATATTTTCATCTCCCAGGCCGCCCACGCAGAACACCCGGGCGGGGTCTTCCCCCATGCGCACCAGGCGGGCGGCGCTGTCGGCACAGGAGGGGAAATGCACCGCCGCCATCTTGCTGATACAGTGGCGGTAATACTCGTCGGCGGCGCCGAGAGTCACATCCCCGCCCGAAATGTGGGCGATGGGGATATGCCGGGCCGCGGCGGCGGTGGCGGCGGCAAAAATTTCAAACCGATCCCCCAGCACCAGCACGCAGCCGGGGCGGTGGGCGGCAAAATAGTCATCGAACACGGCAATGGTGCGGGCAATGGTCTGGCCCACCGGTTCGTCGGGGTCCTTTTCCCGGAAAATGGGCAGCCGGGCGGCGATCTCCACCGCCGGGGCGTCCGCTTCCACTTCCGTGACCGTGTTGCCCAGGCGTTCGCACAGATGGGCCCCGGTCACCACCAGCTGCAGCCGTCCCGCGGCGGCCAGTTTGCGGGCCACCGGGCGCAGCAGGCCGTAGTCGGCCCGGGTGGAGGTGATGAGGGCCACTGTATTACAGTTCAATCTTTTCATCCTCCGCAAAGTCACGCTTGGCGGTCTGGCCCAGCACTTCATACCAGCGCATGGGACTGATGCCGTCCCCGGGGCGCTTGGTGGTCAGATTGTCGGCGGTGAAGGTTTCCCCTGCCTTGATGGGGCAGGCGGCCACGATGCTCTTGCGGGCCACCGCCTTGTTGGGGGCCTCGCTGGCGGTCAGATGCTTGTGGCCGTCGCCCAACGCAGCCTCCACATGGCGCACCGCATCCACCATGGCCTTGAACTCGGTGGGGTCCAGGCTGGCTTTCTGGTCGGGGCCGGGCAGGTTCTTGTCCAGGGTGAAGTGCTTTTCAATGACCTGGGCGCCCAGCACGGTGGCGGCCACGTCGCACTCCCAGCCCGGAGTGTGATCGGACAGGCCCACCGGCAGGCCGAACTGCTCGAACAATTCGATCATGGCGGTGAGGTTGGCGTCCTCATAGGGGGTGGGATACTGGGTGTTGCAGTGCAGCACGGTGGCCTCGGGGCAGCCGTTGTCGTCCAGGATGCCCAGGGCGTCGGTGATCTCGCCCAGGGTGCTCATGCCGGTGGACAGCAGCACCGGGGTGTTCAGTTTGGCCACTTCTTCCAGATAGGGCAGGTTGGTGATCTCCCCCGAAGGAATCTTGATCAGCGGCAGGCCCAGGGTGCCCAAAAAGCGCACGCTGGGGATGTCGAACGGCGCAGACAGGTACTGGATGCCGATGGAATCACAGTATTCCTTCAGCTCCTTGTGCCCCTCAAAGGAGAAGTGCAGTTTGCGGATCATCTCCAGCTGGCTTTCGGCGGCGTCGGTGGTCTGCTTCTGGTATTCGGCCTTTTCGGCAAACTTGCTTACCACCAGCTCAGGCACGGCGGTCTGGTATTTGACGATGTCGGCGCCGCACTCCTTGGCCACCAGGGCCATCTTTTTGGCCATTTCCAGGTTGCCGTTGTGGTTGACACCGGCTTCGGCAATGATCGTAACAGGCATAATTGTTTCCTTTCAGCGTTGTGTTTCCAGTTTGCGGCGCATCTTTTCCAGCTCTTCCATCTGGCCCATATCCATCCAGGCACTTTCGTTGATGGGGTAGACGCCCACCTTCTCGCCGGCGGCGCGGTAGCGCTCGATGACATCGGGGAATCCGATGTTCTCCCCTTCCTTCATCTCCTCCACCACGCGGGGTTCCACCACATACACGCCGGTGTTGGTCAGAAAGTTCAGTTCCGGCTTTTCCCGCATGGCAGCGATGCCGCCGTCCTCGCCCAGTTCCACCACACCGTAAGGCACGGTGTAATGTTTGAGGGCACAGACCATGGTGACCAGGTTGCCCCGGGCCTTGTGCTTGGCGTACAGGTCCCCGAAATCCAGGTCCAGCAGGGTATCACAGTTGGTGAAGAAGAAGGGCGAATCCAGCTTGCCCTTGAGCAGGCAGAGCCCGCCGCCGGTGCCCATGAACTGTTCTTCGTCCACGAACTCCAGCTCGTAGTCCTTTTCGATCTCCCCGAAATAGGACTTGATCATGTTCTTTTTATAGTTGACCACCATCTTGAACCGGTGGCAGCCAAATTCCCGGAAGCGGTCGATGATCATTTCCGCAATGGGCTGTTCCCCCACCGGGATCAGGGGTTTGGGCAGAATTTTGGTGTAGGGGTACAGCCGGGTACCCAGGCCGCCGGCCATCATGACCACCGGGATGTCCACCTTTTTGCGGTTGTCCACGTCCACGCCGCAGGCAAAGACGATGTCGGTGATAACGCCCTTCTTGTTCAGGATGGGCAGGGCGTCGATACCGTATTTCTGCAGTTCCTCTTTGGCCCGGCCGCGCTCGGACACGGGCAGGCTTTTGGGCGAAAAGTTGGCCGCCTGTTCCACCGGGGCGTCCAGTGTGCCGCCCCGCAGCAGGAATTTCCGGATGTCGCCGTCGGTGACCACAGCCTGCAGCACGCCGTCCGGGGCGATGAACAGGATTCGCTGGCCGGTTTCGTCCAGCTTTTTCATCGTTTCCAGCACGGTGGCGTGGCGGTCCACAAACAGTTCTTCGATTTTGAGCAAGGCGGTTCTCCCCTTTTATGCAGTCAGATTCAGGCCAACGCCTTCACCGCATCGATGACGCGGGCGCAGTCGGCTTCGCTCAGGTTGGTGGAGCAGGGCAGGTTCACGATGTTGGCCCGCAGGTCCAGGGCCTTGTCCAGGCCGTAGGCTTCGTTGCGGGTGTAGTCGGCCTGCTCATGGATGAGGGCCCACACCGGGCGGGTCTGGATGTTCTGGCCCTGCAGCGTGCTGATGACCGTATCCCGGTCCAGCTTGGTATCGCCCAGATACAGGCTGTAGAACCAGTGGTTGGCGCGCACGCCCTCGGCTTCGGTCTTGAAGGGTAGGATGCGCAGGCCGTGGTAGCCGTCCAGAGCATCCTTGTACTGGTTGTAGCGGGCAATCTTGGTGGCGATGAAGTCTTCCAGCCGTTCCAGCTGGGCCAGACCCAGGCAGGCCTGGACGTTGGTCATGCGGTAGTTGTAGCCCACCTCGTCGTGGAAGAACTGGAGCATATCGCTCTTGGCCTGGGTGGACAGGTGCTTGGCGTGTTCCGCCCAGTCGGCATGGTTGGACACCAGCATGCCGCCGGCACCGGTGGTGATGATCTTGTTGCCGTTGAAGCTGTAACAGCCCACATCACCCATGGTACCGGCAAACTTGCCGGCCAGCGGGCCGGAAACGTACTTGGTGCCCAGGGCCTCGGTGGCGTCCTCAATGAAAGTCAGGCGGTACTTTTTGGCAATTTCCAGCAGGCGGGGCATATCGGCCATATTGCCGAAGACGTGCACCACTTCCAGGGCCGCCACCTTGGCGCCGGTTTTGTTGTTGTACAGGCCGTCCTCTTTCAGGGTGCAGTGGTTGGCGCAGAAGTCCTCCACCGCATCGGGGTCGATGCACCAGGAATCGTTGCAGCCGATGAAGACGGGTTCCGCCCCCACATAGCGGGTCAGCGGGCTGACGGCAGCAATGAAGGTCAGGGTAGGCACAATGACCTCCTGCCCGCGCTGGATGCCGGCGGCCATGGCGGCCAGGTGCAGCGCCGAAGACCCGGCATTGGAGGCCACGGCCCGGGGCATGCCCACATAGTCGGCCAGGGCCTGCTCAAACTCGCCCACCCGGGCGCCGCTGGTGGACACCCAGCCGGAGGTGATGGCTTCGGCCGCACGGGCGGCCTCTTTTTCGCCAAAATTCGGTACAGACAACGGGATAAATTCAGACATGGATACGTCCCCCAATCTTATATTACAAAAATTCAGTCTTTATTATAAACCGTTTGCTGTCAAACGGCAAGGCAGGCAACAAAAAACCGTTCCCGCCGGAAGGGGCGGAAACGGTTTGCAGGTTTTTCTTTACTTGTCCTTAAAGGTATCGTCGAACAGGCGCAGCACACCGGTGCGGTCGAACTCCTCAGTGTTTTCTTCGGCATCGGTCAGGCCGGGAATCCGGGGCGATTCATCCGCCGGGGTGTAGATGGGCACATCTTCGTCCGGCTCGGCGTCGTCCTCCGGGACCAGGTCCAGCTCTTCCAGCAGGGCCTGCATGGCGTCGCAATCCTCGGGCACGTCGGTCAGGCTGGACCCGTAATGGGCGAACAGCACGGTGCCGTCCACGTCCAGAATCAGGGTCAGGGGCAGTTCCAGCAGGTTGTTTTTGGGGGCCTTGTAGCCGTTGCGCTTGGCTTCCCGCAAAATCTGCCAGGCTTCCAGGCTGTACGCCGTCAGCGCGCCGCTGCGCTGGGGGATGTCCAACAGGTCGTACAGCACCCCGTCCGCATCGCACAGCAGCGGAAAAGGCAAGGTATCCGGCCCGATGCTGGCAGCCAGCTTGTCCGCCCGGGACCGCACCACCATGGCAAACCCGCCGCTGCGCAGGCCGTCGTAGGTATCGGCGTAGCGCTCCGCAAAGGTGCGGGTGACCGGATACCCGAAATTGTTCATGAACACCAGCACCAGCGGGGCACTTTCGGCCAGCAGATCCCGGAACCGGTTCTGCGCGCTGTACGGTGTATCATACAAAAAGAATGGCAGCTTGTCCCCTGCCGCAACACGACCGGCCAAGCCAAGCACTCCCCTTTCACACTCATGATATTTTTTGAAAATTCTAAAAAAGCGCCGGGCGGCGGAACCGCCCGGCGCTCAAGCACACAACATACCCCGCACAGCCGTCTGCGACCAATCAAAACCTACTGTTATGAGCAGGTGGGTGCCCTGCCGCTGCGTTCACACTCCCTTCTTCCGCTTGCCGCCGAAACGGGGCGGGAGGTCTGCGATCCAGCAGAGGACTTATCCGGGCTCCCTAGATTTGATTAGTAGGATCATATAAAGCCGCAACAAATCGAACCGCGCAGGGTTTTCACTTAGTTTTCTTCCAGCTCGGAATCGTCGATGTCGAACATTGCCTTCAGGCGCTCTTCAAACACCTTGCCGACGCGGAGCAGTTCCTCGTCGTCGTCCACAATGTCCATATATTCGCCGTCGTCGTCGGTGCCGATGCGCATCAGGATGAGCTCGGCATCCTCTTCCAGGGACTCGGGGTCTTCCTGGTAAGGCACCACCGCCATGTAGCGGGTGCCGTCGATTTCGGTCACGTCGATGACTTCAAAGGTGCACTCCTTGCCGTCCTCATCCTCCAGCGTCAGCAGGTCGGGGGAAGCCTCTTCCAGCATTTCGGGGTTCAGTTCTTCAGCCATATTCGTTTTCTCCTAAAAAACATCGGGTCCTGGGACCCTGTTGGTTTTCTGTGTACGCTTATAGTGTACTTGTTTTTTTGTCCCGCGTCAAGCTATGCTTTCAGGGGAATTTGTGGTATACTGAATTTAATTTGTGTTTGGATCATTGCCCCCAAGGAGGCTGCTTATGCCCAGAACCAAAAAACTGCGCGCCGCGGCGTGCTTTGCAGCGCTGCTGGCCCTTTGCCTGACCGCCTGTTCCGGGGAGGAAAGCGGCCACAAACTGCCCGACCGCCCGGTGGTGGAAAGCGGCGAACGGCAGTTCACCGCACCTTCGGACGGTGACCTGATTGCCATTTTTGATACCAGCCTGGGGGAAGTGCGGGCGGTGCTGTACCCGGGCGCGGCCCCCATGGCGGTGGAAAATTTTGTAGGGCTGGCCCGCACCGGCTACTATGACGGCACGGTGATCTGGCGCAGCGAGTACGGGTTTGCGGTGCAGGGGGGCGACTCCACCGGTACCGGGACCGGCGGCTCCACCATCTGGAACAACAATCCGTATCCCCTGGAAGCCAGCGCCGACCTGCGCCATTACACCGGCGCCCTGTGCGCAGCCTTTGCTTCCGGCGGCGACCAGGAAGGCGGCAACAGCCAGTTCTATTTTGTGACAGCTCTGCCCAACAGTGTGGACAAGACCATGCAGGAGGAGCTGACCGCCAACGGATACACCGAGAGCCAGGTTGCAGCCTACGCAGACGGCGGCGGGCTGCCCTATCTGGATAATACCGACACGGTGTTCGGGCAGGTGTACCTGGGCATGGAGGTGGTGGATGCCATGGCCTGCGCCCCCACCGCCGTGAATGAGGACGGCACCGACACTTTCCGCCCGGAGGAGGACATCACCATCAACACGGTGACCATCACCACCTATCCCGGCCCGGAACCCGCCACCACGGAATCCGCCGAGTAAGCCGGTCCCTGCTATCAATATAAGAAGCCACGCCCTGCAATATACCGCAGGGCGTGGCTTTTCTCTTTTCCCGTCTTTTCGGGAACGGCGCAGGGAACGCCGGTCTGGTTTACTGTTTGCCGGTGCGGCGGCGCAGGGCACGCAGGGCACGCACGGCCTTGCGGCGGTCCACGCCGGGCTGGGGTTTGGGCTTGTCGCTGTCCTCCGGTTCGGGCAGCTCGGGCTCTTCCTCGGGTTCGTCTTCCTCCGCCCCGAAGCTGGGCATGACCGGCAGCTGCGGGCCGGCAGTGGGCGGGTCCTCATCGGGCACGGCGGGGGTTTCCTGCCGCACGATGGGCGAGGAGAAGATGGCCCCCGGCACTTCGGTCAGGGCCGGGCCGGTCTGGCGGGCCGGGTCGGAATGGTCAACCACGGGCGTTTCGGCCGGGGCCTCCTCCTGTTCCGGTTCGGCGGGCGTTTCGGCGGCGGGCGTTTCGGCCGGGGCTGTTTCTTGGGCCTCGGATTCTTCCTCGTCCTCTTCCACCAGCTGGAAGCTGCGGGCCGCACGGGCCGCCACGCTGTCTTCCTCGGGAGCGGCAGCAACCGTCGTATCCGCCTCTTCCTCCCCGTCATCGGCCGCCGCCTGGGCGCGCAGCTCATCCACCGCACGGGCGATGGCCTCCGGTCCCAGGTCCAGCTCCACCGGCGGGGTGGGCACTTCATGCAGGTCAGGCAGTTCCTCCCCGGCAGGCGCGGGTTCCGCTTCGGCGGCGGCGCCTTCGCTCTTGGCGGTGCCTTCCACCTGCATCAGTTCCTGAGCCATCCGGTTCAAAAATTCAATGAGCTTGTCCCGGCGCTGTTCCAGCACCCGGACTTCCTCCCGCAGGCTGTTCAGCCGCAGCTGGTGGGCGTTCTGCACTTCGTTGGCTTCGGCCGCAGCGGCATCCACCAGCTTGCGGGCCTGGGCCTGGGCCTGTTCCCGGGCGGCACGGGCAGTGGCCTGTGCTTCCAGATTGGCCTGGTCGGTGATCTTTTCGGCTTTCTTGCGGGCGTCCTCCACCAGCTTTTCGGCCTCATCCTCGGCTTTTTCCAGCAGTTCGCGGCGGGCGGCCACCTGGGCGGACTTTTCATCGTCCAGCTCCCGGCCCTTGATGCGCAGTTCCGCGCGGGCCTGGGCGGCGCTCTCCTTCAGTTCCTCGTTTTCCTTCTGCAGGTCGGTGTTTTTCAGCTGCAGCACCGCACACTGGTCGCTGAGAGAGTGGTATTTTTCCTTCAGGCTGGCCAGACGGTTGTCCAGCTCGGTGCGCTGACGGGAATAGGTCTGGGTATTGCCTGCCAGAGTGGCGCTCTGCTCTGCCAGACGGCGATTCTGCGCCGTCAGGGTCTGGCAGTGCTGTTCCAGCGCCGTATTCTGCTGGGAAAGCGCCTTGGCGTGACTTTCGGCCCGGTTCAGGCGCTGCTCATATTCGATGCACAGAGCCTGCATGGCCTGCCGCACATCGGCGGTTTCATACCCGCCGAAACGCGCCTTGCGGATGCCGCTTTGTTCAATAAATTTGCTGACGTCGATTTTTGGCACGGTAACGCACCCCGTTCCTTCCTCAATGTACTTCCCGCCGGGGCGCGCCCCCCAGCGCATTCCCCGGCGTTTTTCTGTTTACATATGGTATTATTATACCAAGGCCCGCAGCCGAACGCAACAAAAAAACTTCCCCGCCGTGCCGGGCGCCCGGCATGGTTGGGGAAGGGCTGATCAGGCTTTTTGTAAGGGCCGGGCGGGCGTTACCGCGCCGTCTTCACCCGGGCGTCGGTCTGCAGAACCAGGCGCCGGGCGCTGCCCTGGGGTGGTTGTTTTCCCACCGGTTCCCGCACCGCACACAGGGTCACGGTAACGGTGTAACAGCCGGTGGTGCGGCAGGTTTGGGGCCAGAGAGTCCAGCGGCCGCCGGACATGGCCGCCCCGGCCGGCACGGTGTATTCCGCCACCGGACCGTCCCCATCCGAAACGGTATAGCGCACACTGCACCATGCGTTGTTGCTGCCGTCGGGGATGTTGCCCGCATTGCCGCCGGGCGGGTTGATCATGTATCCAAAGTTCACCTCCTGTTCCGCCGTCAGGGTCTGGTCGGCGGGGGTGTAAGTACAGCGCAGGGGAATATCGGCCGCAGCGGCGGGGAAATCGGCCAGGCACACCGGCTGTGTGCCGCCGTCTGCCGCCGTATACAGGCCGCCTGTGCCCGCCTGCACCCCGCAGCCGCCGAAAGTGGCGGCGTAATCGGCTTTCAGGCCGGACAATCGCACCACCAGCTTTCGTCCGTAGGTGGTGTGCCCGCCGGAATCCAGACGGGGCTTTTCGCTCACGGCGTTGGTTGTATAGTCAAAACCGGTCACAGTCAGGGTGCCGGTCGCTGCATCGGTGGTCAGCTGCAGGCCGGGCAGGTCCAGTTTGACCTGTCCCCATCCGCTGTGGGTCTTGTCCATGGCATAGACCTGGATGTCCGGTTCTTCCGTCATGGCATATTCGGACGCCAGGGTATAGCGCAGTTGTGTATCGGGGCCGGGGGCTGCCTTCGCGCCTGCCTCGGCCCAGGCCTGCAAGTTCAAAGTATAGGTGCCGTCCGCCTGGCATTCCAGCTGCTGGTTCAGGCACAATTCCGGTTCGGCTGCCGGGTCCGGCGTTTCCGCCGCCGGCACGGGCAGGCAGGTCCCGGCCAGCAGCAAAACACACAGCACCGCGGTGTGCAGGATGCGTTTCATGTTCTTCCCTTCCCCGCGGCACCGCCCGGCCCGGCCGGGTCACAGTACAGCGGTCATGTTATGGTTCCGATGGGCAGGCTCCCGCCGGGGCCCGCCCGGGCAGTGCCCGGCGGCGCAGGGCTCCAGGCTGCGGCATCCGATACAGTCAGACAGACAGGCTGCCGGCTCGCTGCCGGGGTCTGGTCCGTCCGCAGCGTGGGACCGAACCAGTAGCCCGTGGGCAAAGCCGATTCAGAGGTGCGGCTGGTGGCCATGGAGATGGACTGTGCGGGTGCCGGTTCCGCTGCCGTACACAGCAGCGCTGTCTGTACCACCGCCCCTGCGGCAGCACGCAGCCAGGCCAGACCGGCCCCCGCCAGGCAGCAGACCGCCAGCAGTACGGAACTCAATCCTATGGCAAGATGCAGATGTCGTTTCATCGTGTACACCCCTCCCGATCTTGGAACCGCGTCCCCGGCCGGGGATGCGGTGAAACAGTTGGTCCGGGCGGGGCCGTCCCGGTTTCACGACGGCAGTCAGGGCGCGATGCGCCGGGTCCGGGGCACCGCAGCCGGCAGCGGAAATGCGCGTTCCTGTTCGTCAGGTCCCGTCCCCCGACCTTCCCGGGCCCGGGGGTGTGTTGTGCGCTGGTTTCTGCTTCGGCTGTGTGCCGCACGGGCATATGTAACCGTCTGTTCCGGGTCGGCGCTGCCTTCTGCGGCCGGCGCCCCCAGCCCCGTGGCCGTTCCCCTTATGGGTACGGCCCTGCGGGTTTCGCCCCGCATGATGAGTATAGATGACCGGGGATGCAAAAGTTGCAAAAGCGTGTCGCGCCCCAAAAAGTTTTTTGAACTTGCGGGTTGATTTCCCGCCTTAAAAAAAATTAGCAAATTGCAAGTGCAAGTTGGACACCTGCACGGTAGAAATTAGTGAATCAG